>NZ_CAXBBX010000010.1:0-252901 GCF_963974365.1 uncultured Algoriphagus sp.
TAGCCGAGTAATCGACTAGCCTTTTAAACTATCTATTTTTGAGACAGCCTCTTTTGGTTAAACCACAGAGTTCACAGAGGTTTACTCAGAGTGCGCGGGTTATATTCCTGTCCTTTGTTTTATGGTTCTTCGTTGGCTTGATTCTCCAGAAGCAGGACTTAATAAGAGGTGTAAATTTTATAATGCACTCCAAAATCCCAATATCACAGACACTAGCTGGCTTAACTATTTTTCGTAAAATCCTTTTCCTACTCTCTCAATATGATCAATCAGACCTTTATGATCAATACGATGAAAAAGTGATAGGTCAATTTGGAAGGGTAAAAGCAGATCATCTAGCTCATTTTCAACGGTTAAAAGATCTGTTAAGGATAAATTCTCTCCAACTAACGTAAGATCAATATCAGAATTAGGACGATATGTTCCTAAAGCTCTTGATCCATAAAGCATAGCTTTTTGAATTGCAGGGTGATTTCGTAATACGTTGTTTATTTTTTCGATAGTCTCTCCCGAAAGTCCGAAATCTTTACTCGTCTTTAGCTTTGAACTCATACATTTTATCTTGCAGTTCCTTGAATAGTTGGTAGTAATTTTCTGTGATTTTCGTTGAAATTTCTTCAGCTATTCCCTCATTGTAGGTGTGGGATGACTGGTTTCGGCTTTTGATCATCTCCATCCAATTCTCTCCGTCAGAAATCAGCCCCAGTCTAAATGCTTCTCTTGTCGCATCTCGATAGCCCGTTATGGAAGAATTTCCTTGAAAAATCAAATAGTCTTTTAGCAAATTCCAAGACAGTTCATGCGTAAATTCAAATGCTTGGATAAGTCCCTGTTCTTCAAGATCGCTTAACTCTCTTTCTTTTGATAGAGTTACAGCCTTCTCTAGTTGACCAAGAGCTTTCGAATAATTTTCCAGTCGCTGATGCCATCGCGTGCCTTGTTCCATTTCGTCAATTTAAACCAAAAAGTTTCCTTTCACCAAAAGGACATTAAAAAAACCGAAGACTTTATCTGTCTCCGGTTTTGTGATTACTTTCTAAATATTCAGGAAGTCCTCTGCGCCGTAGCGCCTTAGGGGGGAATATTATCACCTTACCCCAGCTTCGCTAAACTCTCTTCCAAAGCTTTAATCTTGGCTTCAGCATCTGCTTGTTTTTTGCGCTCCATTTCTATTACCTGTGCAGGTGCCCCAGCGACAAATCGCTCGTTGCTTAGCTTCTTCATTACAGAGTTCAAGAAGCCTTTTGTGTAGTCGATTTCTTTCTGGATATTTTCCTTTTCCTCTTCCACATTAATCGAGTCACCCATCGGTACAAAGCATTCGTCTGACTTCACTACGAAGCTGAGTGCGTTTTCTACTTTTGTACCAAAGTTTAGCGATGACAAATTTGCCAGCTTATTCAATACTGCTGAGAATCTTCCATACAATCCTTCATCTTTAGCATTGATAGTTAGATCCAATGTTTCTTTTGGTGACATTCCTTTTGAAGCCCGTAGATTTCTTACTTGAGAAACTACCTCAAATACCTGATTGGCTTCTTCGATGATCTTGCTGTCAAATCCTTTTTCCGTTGGCCAAGAAGCCAAAATCAAGGACTCTTCCACAGACCTGTCTTTGATCTGGTGCCAAAGGTCTTCAGAGATAAATGGCATAAATGGATGCAAGATCTTCAGGATATCTTCGAAAAGCGCAATCGTTTTATCATAAGTCTGCTGATCTATTGGATGCTGATATTCCGGCTTGATCATCTCCAGATACCAAGAGCAGAAATCTCCCCAAACCAACTTGTAGGTAGTCATCAAGGCATCAGAAATCCTGAATTTCTCATAGTGCTCATTGATTTCTAGCAGGGCTTGGTTAAATCTATTTTCAAACCATTCAATGCTTGATGTGTTTCCGGAACCGTCCAAATTCGGATCGATTTCCCAGCCTTTTACCAGACGGAAAGCATTCCAGATTTTATTGGCGAAGTTTCTCCCTTGCTCCACTAACTTATCGTCGTATGGCAAATCATTTCCGGCAGGAGAGGAGAAGAGCATTCCTGTTCTGACTCCGTCAGCTCCATTTTGGGCGATCAAGTCCAAAGGATCAGGTGAGTTGCCCAGGGATTTAGACATTTTTCTACCCAATTTATCACGGACGATACCAGTCAGGTACACATTTTTGAAAGGCTTCTCGCCCATGTATTCGTAGCCAGCAATGATCATTCGCGCCACCCAGAAGAATAGGATCTCCGGAGCAGTCACCAAGTCATTAGTAGGATAGTAGTATTTCAATTCCTCATTCGGCTTGCCAGTAGTGAAAACCTCCGGATCAAAAACCGAAATCGGCCATAACCAAGAGCTAAACCAAGTATCCAACACATCTTCGTCCTGCTTCAAATCAGCTAGCGTAAACGTACCTTCAAATTGCTCATTGGCAAGTTGCAGAGCTTCTTCCGCGGTTTTGGCTACCACGAACTCCCCGTTTGGAAGGTGAAAAGCTGGAATTCTATGTCCCCACCAAAGTTGGCGGGAGATACACCAATCCCGTACATTATCCATCCAAGCACGGTACATGTTCTTGAATTTCGGGGGATACAATTGGATCACATCGTCCATTACCGAGCTAAGAGCTGGTTTGGTAATCTCATCCATTTTTAGGAACCACTGTAAAGAAAGCTTTGGCTCGATGACCGCATCTGTTCTTTCGGAGTGACCTACATTGGATTTGTAATCTTCTATTTTCTCCAGCTGATCGACTTCCTTCAGCTTTTTGCCGATCATTTTTCTAGCGACAAAACGATCTTCACCAACCAAAATCTGAGCTTTTTCATTTAGTGTTCCGTCATCATTTAAGATGTCGATCACTTCTAGTTTGTGCTTCAGGCCAAGTTCGTAATCATTGATATCATGAGCCGGAGTTACCTTCAAGCAACCTGTACCAAACTCCATGTCCACGTAATCATCCTCGATGATTGGGATGGCTTTGTTGATCAGAGGAACGATTGCTTTTTTGCCTTTGAGATGGGTGAATCTGGGATCATTTGGATTGACGCAGATAGCCACATCTGCCATGATAGTCTCAGGACGTGTAGTAGCGATGGTCAGAAATTCATTTTCTGTTCCTTCGATCTTATACTTGATATAATAAAGTTTGGAAGCAATTTCCTTGGTGATTACCTCATCATCAGACAAGGCTGTTTTTCCTTTTGGATCCCAGTTCACCATGCGGATACCTCGATATATTTTTCCTTTTTTATGCAAATCCACAAAAACAGAAATCACGGCATCGCTCAGACCTGCATCCATGGTAAAAGCCGTACGATCCCAGTCACAGGAAGCACCAAGCTTTTTCAGTTGATCCAGGATAATTCCACCGTATTTTTCCTTCCATTCCCAAGCATGCTCTAGGAATTTCTCTCGTGTGAGGGATTTTTTATCTATTCCTTGCTCTTTGAGCAAGTTTACCACTTTGGTCTCCGTGGCGATCGAAGCATGATCAGTACCCGGAACCCAAAGCGCATTTTTGCCTTGCATTCTAGCCCGACGGATCAATACATCCTGTATGGTATTGTTTAGCATATGTCCCATGTGCAAGACGCCCGTGACGTTTGGTGGAGGCATGGTAATCACATAAGGTTCCTTGTTAGGATCTACTTTTGATGAAAAAAGCTTGTGCTCCATCCAGTAGGCATACCACTTGGCTTCAGTAGCTGCTGGATCGTATTTGCTGGCAATAGACATATTCGGATGATTATTTAGAGGGGCAAAAATAGGGAAAAAGCCAATTTTGGAGGCATGATTGGGGTATCAATTGTTTAGAATAGGATTATTAAACCACAAAGTGCACGAAGTTAACGCAAAGAGGCACGGGGATTACTGGTCTTGCTTCTCCAGAAAAGGGGTTTATTTATATGAGTAGGGCAGAATTTGTTTTGACTTTGATAGTTAGTTTTCTCAATAGCACCAATTGAATCAGTTTTGTTTCTCAGATCATCTGACAGCTAGGGCGGAATGGATAATTGTTTTTTTCACAACTCCCCAAAATTACTAATTTGAATACCATCTCGTTCTTGGCTTATATTTCCAGCATAGATAAGCTTGGCATGGCTTTCAGGAGCAATTTTTTGAAAGTATTTCAATCCTTTAAGGAAATCAGGATGGTAGGTTTCCGAAGATTTAATTTCAATTGCAGTCAATTTCCCATCTTTTTCCTGCAAAAGATCTACTTCATTTTGGTGATTGTCTCGCCAATAGTAAAGAGCTGGGATCTCACCCGAATTCAATTCTTTTTTCATCAATTCTAAAATCACTAGGTTTTCGAATAAAGGACCTCTAGCGAAGTGGACATTCAAATCTTCTGCTTGCTTAATCCCTAACAGACTACATAAAACCCCTGTGTCGTAGAAATATACTTTCGGAGATTTCAAAATCCTTTTATTAAAATTACGGTAATAGGAAGGAAGTCTGAAAGCAATAAAGGATGTTTCTAGTACTGAAAGCCAGGAATTAACGGTTTTCTGATCGATTCCCAATTCATTGGAAAAGTTGCTTTGATTAAAAATCTGACCAGTCCGGCCAGCTAATAGCTGAAGGAATTTTTGAAAATTGCCTAAATCCATCACATTCAAAATCTGTCGCACATCACGTTCTATGTAAGTTTGGATGTAATTAGGGTAATAGTCGTTTGGAGCGATATCAAACTGATATTTTCTTGGGTATCCCCCATTTACAACTAGATCTTCCCAACAGGGAATAGTGATGTGATTGGCTAATTCTTGCTTAGAAAATGGCAGCAAATTAAGAATAGCCACCCGGCCGGCTAAGGATTGAGTAATTTGGTTAGATAAAAGAAAGTTTTGAGAACCTGTCAAAATGTACTCACCTGCTATATTTCGTTCGTCTGTCAGTACTTGCAAGTAGGAGAAGAGTTCTGGAACCCATTGCACCTCATCCAGAATCACACCGTTTTGATAAGATCGGAGAAATGCCAAAGGATCGGTTTTTGCGAAATTTCGTGCTTCAGGTAACTCTAAGTTAACGTACGTAAAATCAGGTTTTAATTTTCTGGCAAAGGTGGTTTTGCCCGATTGACGCGGGCCTGTAATAGCTAGCAAAGGGAATTTGCTCAGAAGAGTTAGAGCTTTAGATTTAATATTTCTGTCAAAATAGTCCATTTTGTACAAATTAGGAATTTGATTCCAAAAATACACAAAAATGAATTTATGTGAAATAATTTCTTGAAAAAGAGAAGGTTATGTATTTGGTTTTTAAGGGGGGATTTGATTACCTCCCAATTAAGAAGTTTGATCTACTTAGATTATGAGTCATATTCTGCTTTCGACTGTTCAATAGCAAATCTCCATGATCTCAAAAATCCTATCCTCTTTGGCCAACTTTAAAATGGCTTTTTCTCCGACATTTTTACCCATCAAAACCTTTGCAATAGGAGAGATAAATGAGATTTTATTCTTTGAAATATCTGCTTCATCCACACCAACAAGCTGGTAAGTCTGATGCTTTGATATGGTACCGATTTTAAGAGTTACGGTTGCGCCAAAGCGAATTTCATCTTGAGGCTGCTCGCTCAAATTCACGACTTTAGCTACTGCTATTCGCTCATCAAGCAAACGTATTTTTGCATTGATGAAATTTGAAGCAATACGTTTTTCCTGCTCTGTGGAGGCTTCGATAGCCGACTTCTCTTCGATCAGTGCTTGCTTTTCTGCAAGTAGTTCTGCCATTCCATTTTCAGTCATGAAATTGGTAACACCTTCAGGTAAATCTGCTCTTGGCGGCACAAGTGGTGTTTCTTCCTGATCATCTTCTTTTACAAATCCTCTACTCATGGGTTGATTGTTATAGTCTATCCTACATAAGGAATAGAAATGTTTTTAAGTTTCATGAGAATTAATTGAGATGTAAAGACTTAACTATTCTTGATATTCCCAATTCTCCCCAAATGCGTATGATTAAAACTATCGTTGAATTTCAAGCCATACCCCATGAATCTATCAAAGGAAATGTGTGCAAATAGTATGATCCCGGAAAGTATCCAATACTCATTTCCAAATGCTAGACCATAAAATGCAACAGCAGCCGCGATTAATCGGTGGTGCAATACATTATAAATGAAAGCTCCAATTTTCGGGTTGAATAAATAGCCAATCATTCCTATATCAGGAACCAACAAGAGTGCTGGAAACCACCACCAAGCAAAATCTAAAGTGCTGAATAAATAAATGCTGAGAAGGAATATTGCTGCTTCTTCCAATTTTAATAAGTTTCTCATTTCTAAGTGATTTAGTGTTGAGGCAAAATTGGTAAGTAGCTGGGAGAGCGCTCTTGATAAATATCAAGAAGTTGAGCTGAGATGTTTATTTCTGATTCTGCTGAATGTTTCTGGTGTCATCCCGAGCATGGATGCGATGTATTGAAGCGGAACTTGATTGAAAAGTTCCTTATTGTACTCAAAGAAATGCAAATAGCGTTCTTCAGCAGTCATCGAAAGATGGGTGAAAACCCGGTCTTCCAAAAAGGTAAAGCATTTGGCAATAAACAGTTTTTCCAGTTCATGCCAATTCGGAACAATAGTTCCGATGGACTTGTAATCGGCTCCACTGATTGTGAAAAGCTCAGCATCTGTTAGTGCTTCGATGTTCCACCGAGCTGGGCTTTCAAAAAGTAAACTGGAAAGATCTGTCAAAAAATAGCCTGGTGTAGAAATCCATTGGGTGACCTCTTTGTCTTCCGTTTGCTTATAAACTCTCAAAAACCCCGATTTAATAAAACTTAGTTTGTTGCAAGGTTTGCCAGCCTTCAAAAAGTAGTCATCTTTTTTCATCGTTTCTAGATGAAATCGAGAAGTAATTACCTGCAAACTACCCTGACTCATCGCACCAAAGTAGTTTGTTATATTTTGTTCTAGGGCTGTCATTGTGGGAGTGAAAATAGTGAATTTTTTTGCCACAAAGATCCTGGACAATTATTTGTGATACGCGGTTTGGTGTTGTACTGGCTGATTAGAAATTGGTTTTGTTCAAACCAGAGCAAACAATAAAAGGAAGCATTTCTACTTCCTTTTATTCTATCAAGATCTTTAATTTATTTCTTTACGATCGGCAGCACAATTCTACTCAGATTCTTCGCTCCATGATGAATTGAGTTGGTGGCGACGATTCCTTCGGTTTCGTCGTACGTATTTCCACCAGTATTCATATTTCGGTCAAATCGTGGGAAGTTGGAACTGCTGACTTCGATGCGGATTCTATGACCTTTGTCAAAGTAGTTTGAAGTACTCATAGGGGTCATTTTTACTTCGTACACTTCCCCATCTTCCATCCAGACTTCTTTGTCGTAGCCTTCTCTGTAGCGAACACGCTGAATTGTTTCATCTAGATTATATGCTTTTCCGTCAGGATAGACGTCGATCAATTTGATTGTGACATCAGTGTCTTTAGCATCAGAAGATAGGTACAAATAGGATTCAATAAAGCCTGAGACCTCGATTCCTTCTTCCAAAACATCAGAAGTATAAACCAAGATATCCTCCCGTTTTTCCATCTCAGATTGATCCTTTGAGCCCCCATTTCCGTCAATTGCATTCCCAGTACAGCAGACATTTCCGCCAAAAGAAGTCACAGGATTCATTGGGTCATATTTGAATGTATCTGGCTGATCCTTCTTAGGCTTTTTGGAAGTTAGTTTCCCATTTCCGTTGAGCGTATTTGCCTTTCCTTCTGAGTCCAAATACATCGTCGTCATCACAGCATCTGCAGGAGGCCATACGTCTGAAGTTTGCCATTTATTTGCTCCCATCGTGTAATACTGCACTCTTGGCATTTCCTCCATCACCTCAGATTTCTCTCCTTTTAGCCATACATCAAACCAAGCCGTGATGATCTCATCGTAATTCAATCGGGCATCACCCACATTCAGATCCCCTACCATGGTGTTTTCAGAGGCTCTGGTATAGGAACAGTGAAGCACAGGGGCGATCACGAGGTACTGATTATCTCTCGCCATCTGCGATACAGCATTCTCTCTGGCATGATTGAAAAGCGCGATGTTTGGACCAGCTGACACATCAAACCAAGATACAAACCAGAAACTTGGCTTGTCAAATGGCATATCGTCGTGATACAATCCTCCTTCAAACCACTTTGCATCGTTTGGCTTGCGGGTGATCATCTCTTCATAGATCCCCATAGGCCCATTCTGATTTCTGATGATATCCTGAATAGGGAGGTGTGCTAAAGCTTCTTTGGAATCAATTCTAGGATACTCAGGAGACATGTCATAAAAACGCTGTAATCTTAACAAGTCTTTTTGCTCTATTCCTTTTGGCAATCGAGGTGCCATCGGATCTTGTTGTACGCCATATAGCCAGTTCGTGAACAGCATCTGCCCAGCACCGCCTCTATACCAGTTGCCTTGCTCGTTGAATTCTCCTACGCGACCTACTCCAGCTCCATATCCCTGTGGTACAAGTGCTGCTAAAGCTGGGTGATCTAAAGAAGCCACAGCCATTTGCCACTCAGCAGTGGAGGAGCAACCCAGCGTTCCTATTTTACCATTACTCCAATTTTGCTTGGACATCCATTCAAATGCATCATAACCATCGGTCAGCGGCACGCCCAGGATATCCCAATCTCCCTCGGAAAAGTATCTTCCTCGTTCATTTTGTACGACGTAGGCATAGCCTTTTTCGACCCACGAAAGGGCAGTCTGCATGGTGCGCGTATTTAGTTCGCCATTTCCCCAAGTGTTGAAGTTGTAGGGAGTTCTGGAAAAAACTATGGGATATTTTCCTTCACCTTTTGGCCGATAAATGTCCGTAGCAAGTCGGACGCCATCACGCATAGGCATCATGACTTTTTGGTCTACTATAGCGACTTCCTCAAGCTGATCGATGATGCTTTTTTCCTGAGAAAAAGCCAATGAGGTGACAAAGACTAATAAAAGTGTCAGGAATATGTGATTTGGTTTTTTCATGAAATAGAGATTCGAATTTATTCAAAGTTAATAAAGCAATCACTTTCGCGATATAGAAAATGATGACTGGTTGATTTTGTGGATTGGAATTAATTGAAATTTAGCTCTTTCGCGTCAACGGTCAAGTAGCCAAAGACTTATAGCTCTCCTTTCAAAATGAAATCTAGCTACTTCAGCTTTTACACTTTTCATTTCATATAGAAAGGCTAAATTTGCACTCCTAACGATTTTTACCAATGAGCGACAGCCCAACCAACGCCCTGACTACCTGGGTGGAAGTAGCAAAAAATTCAGATTTCACGATTTACAATCTTCCTTTTGGAGTTTTTAAGAACAAAAAACTTAGTCCGCGTATCGGAATAGCAATTGGAGATAAGATTGTAGACCTAAGTATCCTTGATCAAGAAGGATTCTTTTCAGATATGTTTTTGCCTGAGGGGATTTTCTTAAGTGAATCTCTTAATGATCTGATCGAACTCGGAAAAGTAACTACCAAAAAAATCAGAGAACGCGTTCAGGATCTGCTTGCGGCAGATAATGAAAAACTGAGAGATCATTCTGCCAGAGGAAAAGTAATGCTGAATCGGAAGGAAGCAACCATGCTGATGCCGGTGAAAATCGGTGATTACACAGACTTTTATAGCAGCATGGAACATGCCACTAATGTGGGTAAAATGTTTCGTGATCCAGAGAATGCATTATTGCCAAACTGGAAGCATCTTCCCGTTGGCTACCATGGTCGTGCCTCTTCCATCATACCTTCAGGAGTGCCGGTGATCCGACCAAAAGGACAAACTAAAGATCCTGAATCAGGTTCACCAGTTTTTGGGCCTAGCAAAAAGTTAGACTTCGAACTAGAGTTGGCATTCATTACAGGCAAATCCACCAAGCTCGGTGACTCGGTATCTACAGCAGATGCGGAGGATTATATTTTCGGTTTTGTTTTGTTTAACGATTGGTCAGCTCGGGATATTCAGGCTTGGGAATATGTTCCTTTAGGTCCATTTTTGGGTAAAAGCTTTGCTTCTTCCATATCTCCTTGGGTGGTGACTTTGGAAGCTCTGGAGCAATTCAAAGTTGAAAGTCCTGTGCAGGAACCTGATGTTTTGGATTATTTGAAATGCGAACAATCCCATAGTTTCGATATACATCTAGAGGCTTATATCCAGCCGGAAGACGAGAAGAGCAGCAAGGTCTGTACTTCCAATTTCAAAAACATGTACTGGAATGTTGCCCAGCAATTGGCTCATCATACCGTAAATGGCTGCAATATCAATGTCGGTGACATGATGGCTTCGGGAACGATCTCAGGTCAGGAGCCGGATTCTTTTGGTTCTATGTTAGAGCTTTCTTGGAATGGTAAAAATGCAGTTAAGCTTGAATCCGGTACTGAGCGAAAGTTCATCGAAGATGGCGATACAGTAATTATGAAAGGATTTGCGGAGAAAGACGGGGTACGAGTTGGCTTTGGAGAAGTAAAAGCGAAGGTTCTTCCAGCAAAGTGATTTGCAAAAAATACTAATATAAAACCCTGACTTAGTACAAGTCAGGGTTTTTTTGTGCCCTATTCCTACCGCAATTTTATTCTAATACTTAAATTTGGTAATCAGTTGAAATTCAGATTGTTATTATTTATTTCGATTGAAAGTTGCAAGTTGGTTCCTGATGGTTCCAAGTCATTTTGGGTGAGGTATCGGGATTTTAGTATTTAAGTCTGTCTCATTTTTTGAGAGACAGTATCTCTTTTTCACATATTCTTAATTATAAAATAATGGCTAAGCTTAGAAATTTATCTATTACAACACCAATTCTTTTTGCGATACCGCTGCGAAGCGAGTGGGCGATCAACCCGATCGACATCAATAAAACTATCATGGATGGCGACTGGGATGGAGCCGGTAGTCTAAAATTCACCAGAGGCTACGTATTGGCCAAAAATGATGCGAATTTTCTTTACCTCACACTCGATGTAGTGTCTGATACTGGAAATGATCCAGGTACCAACGATTATTTTTGGTTGACTTTTGACAATACCAGAGATAGAGCTATAACTGCTAATGTGGATGTAAACTATGGCCTATACCCAGGCCAGCCAAATAAACTAGGACTACAGAAATATCTAGGTCCTGGCAGTTGGACAGGCTTATTAGCGGATCCTTCCCATTCAGGTGTAGTTCAGGAGTTCGGGAAGAGTCCTAATTCAGATGTGCCCCACAGAATATGGAAGTTTAGAATTGAATTAAGCGAGATTAATGTTTCTCTTTCCTGGCCGCTAAGTACTCCTTACACTTATTTTGGTTTTAGGGTGAAATCAAGTAATCCTGGCTTTACGACAGACTTTCCAGGGGATTTTTATAAGGATTTCACGAAGCTTCGCCAATTGATTTTGAGCAGGAAGCCAAGCATTCCCGCTAAGGATTTGGGACCTTTAGTAGGAAGTGTAGGTTTAATACCAACGACCAAAATCTCATTTACTTCTGGACGTGCAACGACGGATGCTGGATATTATCTCTTTGTGGAGAACGCAGCATTTGGTGGAACCTTAAACCTAATAGGGAACCGCACGAAGCTTCAGCAACTTTGGAGTGCTGGAAATCGGAAATACAAAGTAGAAATAGCAGGACCTGGTGGAGGTTCCTTTACTAAATTGATCAGTAATTGGTCCAATTACCGATGGAATGGCAGTACTTACGCTTTGGAATCATTTGCCCCAAATTCCTATGGGTACTATCAATTAGCCAATCCAGCTACAGATTACTCTATTGATGATCTGCTGATACAGTTTCCTACCTCAGGCCTTTTGCCCGGTTTATATAGTGTAAAAGTCACTTTTTACTTAGGTACAAGCAATACTGAGTTGGATTCTC
The DNA here is from genome assembly GCF_963974365.1 of uncultured Algoriphagus sp. Classification (GTDB taxonomy): domain Bacteria; phylum Bacteroidota; class Bacteroidia; order Cytophagales; family Cyclobacteriaceae; genus Algoriphagus. Next base: position 11,844 of record NZ_CAXBBX010000010.1, read on the forward strand.
AGGTGGTGCGAATGTATATCGACAATCATGTGCCCACTGCAATTATTGAAAGTGTGAAACATGGAAGAAGTGAGGTGTCCGCCTGTGCGATTGAAACTATAGGCGCAGCACCTGACGGTTTGAATTTCCGCATCACAGCAAATGACCCAGAGGGTAATTTGAGAGGTGTTACTTTCTATGCTACCTATGGGGAAGGGTTGTCCACTGGAATCTTTTCAGAAGGATATACTCCAGAGAATGGGAACTGGGAAGGTTTCACGAATAAACTAATAACTGCCTCCGGAAATTGGAGACCGCCTCAATCATGTGCTTACAGTTTTGTTTTGACTGTATCTGCTAGAACTACAAATGGCTATTCCTGGGTAGGGCATAATAGTACCCATCGAAACCTCACGCTACTTTTAGGGTAAAGAATAAATGGTCTAACGTCGAAAACCACTTCTAGTAAGGAGTGGTTTTTTTGGTGAAAGGAAATGTTCACAGAGCTTTCTCAGGGTATGCTTATTTGTGTTTTCTACCTTCGATAGAAGATGAATTGGCTATTTATCTTTTCTCTTTGGAGGGTTTTTGCCAGAGATTTTAAAAATCAAATATCCTATCCCAACTATGAAGTGTAGGATTACTATTCCGGCTACGATAAAGATAAATGTGTTGCTCATCAGAAGTTTAAGCTAATGATTTTAACTTAAAAAGCCATCCAGATGGTTTCTGGATGGCTTTCTCGATTTGATGCTGCAAGCTTAGCTAATAGTATTTTTTCAATTCTTATTTGAAACCTATCTCTTTCAAGCCGTCGTGGCTGATTTTGATCGCTTCCATTGGATCTAAACCAAAAGTCTGGTCCTGCTCAACTAGGTAAAATTCCATTCCAGATTTAGCTTTTTCTGCCAAGATTCTTTTGAAATCGATAGTACCAGTACCAACTGGAGCGAAGTTTCCTTCAGTATTCATGTCTTTGACATGCCAAGCGATGAAGCGGCCTGGGTATTTTTCGAAGTAAGTAAGTGGATCAACTTCTGCTTTAGTCACCCAGAAAAGGTCCATTTGGAAGTTTACAAATGCAGGATCACATTTCTCCAAAAGAAGATCTTCAATCACAGTACCATCTTCCATCGTTTTGAATTCAAAATCATGGTTATGGTAAAGTAATTTGATACCTGCAGATGAACATTTTTCTCCCAAAGTATTCATAATTGTTACGAGTTCATCAGGCGTGCCTTTCATGCCCATTCCGTCAGGTCCAAAAGTAAACATACCCATTGGAGGAACAGGTATCACGAAATACTCGATCCCAGCAGCTTTTACATCAGCGATCAATTGGTCAGCATTTTCCATATTGACCATGCCCATGTGAGCACTTTTTGCAGATAGACCTAAAGACTCAAGATATGAGCTGAATTCTGTAGGAGTCATTCCATAGAATTTTCCGTCTTCATAGTTGGCAGCCTCTACATAGGCATAACCAGCATCGGCTACAGCTTGTAGTGTTGCTTTTGGATTGCTAGCCATAGAATCACGTACGGTGTAAAGAGCTAAGCCTCCGAAGCTGGAAGGTTCTGCTACCTCTACTTCTTCTATAGTCTCTTCAGTACTAGTTTTACTACTACAGGCCGTGAAGCCAAGGGTTAGAGCCAGAAGAAAGCTCATACTTAAGGTGATGTGTTTTTTCATTTTAGGTTTGGTTTTTATTGAATCAAAGTTAAGTAAATCATACTAACTATTGGGCGCCAAGTACCTTTTTCACTAAAGGTCCAATTGTTAGTCCTTGACCTATAATGGAAAACACAACAATCACATAAGTGACGGTAAGGAAGAGTTCGCGCTCCATTTGAGGTTCTAGAGAAAGCGCCAATGCAATAGAGATTCCGCCTCGAATCCCTCCCCAAGTCATCATTAGACCTGTTTTTGGGATAAAATCTAATCGCTTATCAAATATAGCTACGGGACCTGCGAGTGATAAATAGCGAGCGATCAGACAAACAGGTATAGCAACCAAGCCTAGAGTTATGTACTCTTCGGAGGCAGTGATAATTAACAATTCCAGCCCGATTAGCACAAATAAAACAGCGTTTAGGAGTACATCAATCAGTTCCCAAAATTTATCCACGTAATTATGTGTAGTCTCTGACCAGGCGATTTTTGGAGATTTGTTTCCTATAAATATTCCGGCAACTACGACTGCCAAGGGTCCTGAGACGTGTAGGTAATGTGCTAATCCCGAAAGTCCCATTACCAAAGCTAATGTGATGATTACTTCAGTTTCGTAGTGATCTATCACTTTCATTATTCTAAACGTCAACCAGCCTGTGATCAAGCCTAGGCCGATACCGCCCACTACTTCTTCGAGAAATAACAATCCTACTTCTCCTGCGTCCACTGCGCCGATTCCTTGCTGGGCTATTTTGAAAATCACCAAGAAAACTACCACTCCGACGCCGTCATTGAAAAGTGATTCTCCGACTATTTTGACTTCCAATTTCTTTGGTGCATTGGCTTCTTTCAGGATTCCCAAAACTGCAATCGGGTCAGTGGGAGAGATCAATGCGCCGAATAGCAGACAATAGATGTACTTGATCTCATGCCCAAAAAGTAAAAAAACATAATACATCATCGTCCCTACGAAAAAGGTTGAAAGTATCACGCCAATGGTTGCGAAGACTGCTATAGGAGCTTTCAAGGCTTTTAAAGAATCCAATTTGGTATGTAGAGCTCCGGCAAAAAGAAGGAAACTCAACATCACATCTAGAAGTGCTGTTTCAAAGTCAATTGAACCAATCAGTAGCTCGGCTTCATCAATGAAGAAGTGGTTGATTTTTCCTAAAAGTGTGATTCCCACTGTAAATGCGATTGCAATGATCATCAAGCCAATTGTAAAAGGCAGCTTAAGAAACTTGGTATTGATAAAGGCAAAAATTGCCGAAAGGACAATTAGAATGGTAATGATGCTAAAAATATCCATTAGAGATGTGGAAATAAGTTGTTTTTTAAAGTACAATCATTTCATCGAATGACCAATTCTGGATTTCAGAAAACCTAGTTGAAAATCCCATAAATCACTAAATTGGAAGAAAAGAAATTTCCTGTAGCTATGAAAATCAATATTTTATTAGTCTTAGTTTTTTGTATGTTATACTCTTGCAGTCCAAAAAGTAAAGAAATAGAGAATAATGACACCTCCAATATATCTAGTCCTAGTTTAAATTACGATGAGCAAACCACCCAGCAGGTGGTCGACCATCACTTAGAGGCATTTATTGGAAATGATCTCGAAGAAGTGATGGCCGATTATACAGAAGAATCAGTTTTGATCACACCCGACCGAACTTACAGTGGACTGGCAGAAATTCGTGAAAATTTCGTGAACGCATATGCGGCATTGCCCAAAGATTCCACAACAGTATCTGTGATAAAAAACATGGCTGTTAAAGAGGTGGGTTATATCATTTGGGAGGCAGATGCTCCGAACTTTGATTTTAAGAATTGCTCAGATTCATTTATCGTTCATGATGGGAAAATTATCCTTCAGACCTTTATGGGGGTTGTGACCCCGAAATGATCAAATCCTAATTATTGGAAGTTGAAAATTAAAGGGAAAAAGAAGACCACAATCAATGCCCATACAAAATAAACTGGGATGTAAGAAACGATAGCTTTCCCGACTTTTGGAAGTTCAACTTTACTTTTTAGGGATTTGAAAAGGTTGAAAGTCACAAGTAGTAAATTAATCAGAATCAAAATATTGGCTCCTAAAACTGCCATTCTATTCGGTGTCAAACCCCATTCTGAGATTCTAAACGTGATTGCCGAAAGCGCAATTCCATTTACGATGATTGTCAAAATCGAAAGAAAGAAGAGGATCCAAATGTCAAATGTTATTTTCTCTGCATTCTTTTTCTCAGCGACAGAGAAGAATATCAATGCCATAACTCCCACTAATAGAAGATTAAAAATCAACAAGAATTCGCGGTCGTTATATGGATCTTTGCCTGTATAAATTATAGCCATGATGTACACGAAAAGCATGACCAAAACCGCAGGGCTGAAAAGTTTTGCAATGACTGGAGACACTTTGTTTACCAACTGAGAATTGTTTTGAGTCAGAAAAGTTGCTAAAATCGGAATGGCTGGAAGCCCAAAAACCAAGATATAGTTTTGGAAGAATATTTCGATAGGAACACCTATCAATGAAAACAAACCGAAAGTGACTCCAGTGAGAATACCGCCTGCAATTCCCAACACTGCTATCATTACCAAAGCATCTCCATTGAATCGAAGAAAGTCAAGTGATATAGCGATTTTGAATTTATCCTTGCCAGAATAAGCTGATCCTACGATTACCCACAGAAGTAAAGGCAAATGAATACAGGCTAAAATAATGGAGTCACTTTCTTGGGAATCTGGTAAAGCATTGATGTAAACCAATCCTATACCGATGATTCCGAAAAGCAAACTGTTGAAATTTCTGGATAGTTTATTTCTCCAAGAAAAATAAGCTACTAGAATGGGGAATAGGATAAAGCCAATATTTCTAGGGTAGAAAAAGTCCTCAGGAATAGAAAACAGAACAGGGAATTTTGCAATTATTCCTGCTATAAAGCATCCGATGAAAACAAAGAGCAATTCGTTTTTTGAGCCCCAAGAAATTGAGTTGGATTCGTAGTTCAGCCGCTCAAGCCAGAATTTACTTTGAGGTTTATCTTCAATCTCTGGATAGAGAAGCGTAAATGATTCTTTGAAAGAAGACTTGTTGATTCTATACAGCTTTTCCAAATAAGCTGGATCATCGATGTGAGTTAAGATTTCAGTACGCATTATAGGGAAGGGTTAAGTTGTTTGATACAAAATTTTATTTAGGATTGATTAATTCTTAGTGGAGACTAATGCTTTATTTTAGAATTTTCAAAGGTTTCTATACATACGTCCAACGGATTTCCTGAGGTATGGACGCATTCACAAAATTCATATCCTGCTGTTTGGTTCGCGGTATTTTCAAATTGAGCATTGCATGATTTCAAAGAATTCTGAGGCATTACCTCATGGCCAAAGCGTGAAAACAATACGGTGAAAACCATCATTCCAACCACTCCTAAAAAGAATAGAAATGGTAACTTTTTATCGTATTTCTCGAGCTTTGGCAAGCTTACTTCCTTCGAATATCGATTAAAAGGCAAGATGTATTTCAGTTTATCATAATGCCAAGCCAGAATGTAAAGATTGGCCAACACCATCAAGGGTGAAGTGACGTAAGACCCCACAAATCGAACTGCATATGAAAGCACCCAAATATTTACAATAATGGGCAGGTAGACTAGTGCTCCCATTAAGACTGTGCGGGGAAATAGAAGTAAGATGGCAGCTAGCACCTGGGCCACACCTATGAACGTGTAGTAATACCCAGTGTGATGCAGAGCCTCCAGATAGGAACCCATGGGATGTATCACTGACAATCCACTTGCAAATCTTTCGCCTAGGATTTTCACCATGCCCGCAACTATAAATGCATAGGCTAGCAGGATTCTGCAACCGAGTTGAAATAACCAGTGCCATCTATTTCTCTTTATGCTGAAATAGTAGTTTTCTAATCTTTCAGATAGACTTGTAAATGTCATTTGATTTGGGGATTTATAGCTTTCAAATAGAATTTGATTGCTTTATTTTTTATACCAATCGATTTTTCTAGATATAACCATGGTCACTGCAAGTGCTATAAAAAGCCCAATACTTCCGATCAACAAGGCATAGTCCTGCTGCTTAATTATCACAAAAATGAAAATGTAAAAAGCAGAAAGAATTCCTGTAAAAATCCCTGTGGTTTTGAGTTGGGAAAAGAGGCTTTTGGAATAAAATGCTAGGAGTCCTACGGTAGCTAAGCTCGAAATAAGGTAGGCTGATGTGAAGCCAAATTGCTCTGAAAGTGCTATCAACAGGGTGTAATAGAGAACAAGCGCAAAACCAACCAAAGTATATTGAAGCGGGTGAATTCTTCTTTTAGTAAAGGTCTCCATGAGGAACAAGGCCAGAAAGCTCAAGATAATGATTAGGATTGCATATTTCGAAGTTCGTATGCTCTGCTGGTATTGATCTACGGGCATTTTGAGGCTTAAGCCAAAGGAACTTTCCAGGAAATTTGGTAGCCTGTTGATAAATTCCTGGCCAAAAGGTCTGTTGAAATGAAGAACTTTCCATGTGCTTTCAAAACCTTCCTTGGTCAATACTCTATCTTCGGGTAAAAAGTCTCCTTGGAAACTCGGGTTAGGCCAGTTTCCACTGAGTTTCAATGTGGTGGTTTTGCCTAAAGGAACGATATGAAACTCCTTGCTTCCTTTGAGCTTTATTTTTCCAGAGAATGTAAAATCATTTGATGCAGAATCTAGGTAAGCAGGGAATTGAAGACCCTTCAAGTTAGTTTGAGTGTCAGTAAATGGTTCTGAAATTAGCGATAGGCTGTCAAGTTTTAGGTCAGGATTCTCGCCAATTCCTCTTAGATCACTCACGGAAATTAGAAAGGTGGCTTGATCCCAAAGTACTTGTTCGAAAGTTATGTCAAGTTTTCCAAGTGCAATGGAGTTGAAGTCAGCTTTTACATCCAAATCCCCTCGATAAACGACCACATCAAAAATGCCTCGATGAAGAGATTCGGCCTGAAGGTCCCCAGTGACGTCTAAAAGATCCGGCAGGAAATAAGCAGTTTGTAGTTCCTTAATTACCTTGGTTTCACCATTGCTCTGCACCTCTCGGTACGTATGATAAGGTAGAGCCAGATATGGCCCAATTACAGTTTGGGACCGAGACCATTTGTCTGTCACCTCATTCTCCGTTTCTTGAAGGCGGGTTTGCCTTTCGTCTATCAAGTCAGTAATCAACGCTTGTGGGATCAACAGCAATAAGGCAATGAAGCCAATTACTAGAAGTTTTAAGCTGGTAGAGCGGGAAATCCAATCCTGAAATTTTTCGAGGATAGAAAGGTTTGATTCTTTTTCCATGATTTAGTGAGTTAAAGTATGTGGTAAATTTTAGGTAAGTGTAGAGGTAGATATTAATCCCAAAGCCCAACTAGGCTGAATGCGAAAACTGCACTGAGCCATATTCCTACGAAGTAGAGTAGAGTGCTGAAAATGATAGCCGCCAGTTTTCTTCCTCCAGAAGGAAACCAGACAAATCCCATCAGATAGAAGAATAATCCTCCAATAAATCCCCCTAATGGGATAAGGGTGAGGGGGATAGACATCCAGGATTCGAAGTCCTCACTCTTGACCAGTATGAGAAATAGGAGCCAGGAAAATGGGATGCCGGCTCCAATGAGTGCGGCTACTGCAGCGGATTTGGCTTGAATGCCTTTCAGAAACTCTATGCTTGTCTTCATTATTTTGTGTTTTAAAAGTACTTTGTATTTCAAAGTGAGTATTTAAATTTTTTTAGGTTTTGTTTTCTTTGATCAAATTTTCGAGGAATTCAAGATGGTCTTGGAATGCTGCTTTACCTTGGGCCGTTGCAGAATAATTGGTTAATGGTTTTCTGCCCAGAAATGATTTAGCTACAGAGATATATTCTTGCTTCTCTAGGTTTTTCAGGTGCGAAGCCAGGTTGCCATCCGTCACATCTAGCAGCTCTTTGAATGAATTAAAATCAAATTCATCATTGACCATCAAGATGGACATGACCCGCAATCGGACCACATTTTCAAATGCCTTATCGTAATTCCCCTTCACCTTATCTGTCGTATTTGTAATACATCATCGCTCCATAGATGATATGCAGTACTCCAAAACCTAATGACCAGGTGAGCAGGCCAAAACCTGGGAGAAATGCCGAAATAACTCCAAGCACAAGCTGACAATAGCCAAGGTATTTGATGTCGTTATGAGTGAAGTGGGAGGCGTTGAGTAAACCCAATCCATAAAAGATCAAGGTAGCTGGCGCAACTACAGCGAGATGTCCTCTCGAAATCAAAGCCAAGCAGAAAACTCCGCCAATTGCTATCGGTATAAATAGCGCTTGGATGAAACGTTTGCTTGCTGGAGTCCAGAATTTGGTAGCCTTTTTCTTGCTGTTATTTTGACTCATCACCCAAGCAGTTCCTATAGATAGTAACAACACGATCAATGCAGTGATTAGCAACTTGCCAACGATCCCTTCATCACTGATCTTGTCGATGTTACTTCCATAAGGTACTTCTGGATAATAAATCCATGTATAGGCAATCCCGGCAGCGATCAAAGCATAGGTTCCTGCCAATATCCCAGAAAGGCCACTCAGGGTTAAGAAGCGTGTGCTTCTCTCCATCATAGACTTGATTTCGGCTAATTCTTGTTCTGGTTGTCTCATATTTAAAAGTACTTTGAGACACAAAGTAAATTTAAAAAAATTATCATTTCATCTTTTTACTAAAAAATAGTTGAGATTTTTTAGTAAAAACTCTTTATTCGAATTTCTGGAGTCCTTTTCAAATCTTCCTCTTTATAGGATCTGCTAATTGTCAATGCCTTTCCGTCAATTTCCAGAAATTTATAGGTATAGGAAGTAATAGATGCGATATTCCCATTGAAGGAGCGATGAAAACGGATGAATTGACTAGCTGCATGTCTGTATATATGAAAATGGATATGGGGCAATAGGAAAAAGCACAGCTATTCTTTGAGGTAGGCTTCAAATATTTTCCTAAGAGTGACAATAGGTACGATTCCATGGCGGATTATAAGGAAGCCACTAATGATCTCAAAAAGGCTTTCGAATTTGTGAAAACAGCCAGAATTACTCCCATTTCAGGTAATTTCTCCAGTTATGCTGTTCTTTAAATCCCAGAACTTCCCGGATTTTACGATTTGAAAACAAAGCTTCATGTTCTTCCAATTCACGAGTAATCGGCACGCCAGGGAAAAAACGCTCAGCTAATTCTTTGCTTGGAATAATAGCTCCATTGTGATCGTTTCCAGCATTGAAGACCTGATAGCCCAAGCCATCTTTTTGCAAGCATAAGTCTACAATTTGGCCCAGATCACGGGCATCGATATAGCAAAATGCATTCCTTCTGCGGACTTCTGGATGTTCAAAATAATGAGGGAAAAGTTCTGCGTATTCATGAGGTTCAATCACATTTCCGATGCGCAAGGCATAGATATCAATGCCCGATCTTCGTTGAAAACTTCTGGCAGTTTTCTCATTTACTACTTTGGATAAACCGTAGCTATCCATAGGGTCAACATCATAATCTTCCTCCAAAGGCAGAGAATGTGGGTCGGTTTTTCCATCTGAGAAGCAAATACCATACGTAGTCTCAGAAGAAGCTATAATCACTTTTTTGATTCCCAGCTTCACGGCAGCTTCGATTACGTTATAGGTTCCAATGGTATTGACCCGGAAAGTTTCATTGTCTGGATTAATCAGGATTCTGGGTACTGCGGCAAAATGTACAACGGCATCAAACTTCGGGACTCCATTTCCAGGCTCCAATTCATCTAAATTGGCATAGGAACTCATGGCATTAAACATTTGTCCCGAATCAGTAATATCAGCAATCAGATTATCCACTCCTGGAAGATCTAATGGTTTCAAATCCACATTCATCACTTGATGTCCTTGATTCAGCAGGTATTCTACAGCGTACTTTCCTGCTTTTCCAGAACCTCCAGTAAAAAATACTCTCATTTTATTCATCACTTTTTATTTTATATGATTATCCGCTTTTCTACCAGTAAGGTGGCAAAAGCAATGTAAGATATGTTAAACATAAGAGTTGAGGCCACTTCTGCCTGTCCCGCCAGTGCGGGAGTCATCGGTCTTCCAGCCTGATAAGCAAAGAATCTCAAGTGACTGGCATCATTGCGAGTATACATATATTTTATTCAATCAGGCCTTATTCCTCTATAGGAACTGCCATGGTGTGATTTCCTACTAAATAGCATTTCCCGTCTTTTTCAACATAGGTCCGCATAAAGTGATAATTGGTAGGAGAAGGGCCTCTGTCTACAAAAGTAAAACCAGTTACAATTGCTGTGTTTCCAGAGATAGCAACCTTTACCTCACTCTGAGTTCTTGATTTAGTATTGCTAGTCCCGTTTGCTTTTTGGTTGACAGCACGCTTGACAGTGCTTTCTTTTGTATCAATCATGGATGCATGATTGTGAACCCATACAAATTCAGGGGCGAGTGTAGTCTCCATAAACTCTGGATTAGGGTGAAGATTTGCATCTTCCCAGTTTGCGTCAAGCGCCTTGATATTTGCTTCAGTCATGCAGCTTTGTTGAGCATTCGCTGATAGAAAAGTGAACAGGAAAAATGTAAGGAAGAGATAGATGAACTTCATAATGTAGTTTAGTTGCAAGAATTAAGGCTTTAATATAAGAAATTTGTTTTCGTTTAGATGAACTAAAGAAAAGTTCTAACAGCTATCATTTTATACCTTGATGTCTTTTTGAGAGACATTGTAAACGCTGAAATCTTCACGCTGGGATATATGAATATTCTTAGTTGACGCTGTATTTGAATAGGATTGCGATAATGGATATTTAATTTTATATTGAATGAGGCTTTGTTATTGTTTTTATTCAAGGATTTTTTCCGCATTAAAAAAGGTCAAAAATCTTTTCGTGAAAGAAGTAACTGTTTGACCTGGGGGATAATCTTTGAGTCGCCTGAACAGTCTGAGCAATTAGTCATCCTGTGAATGTTCCGCTATTGCAACGTGTTTTTTTAAGTGATTTTTAATTAGAAATAAATTATAGGTTAAAATAATCTATATGAAGCAAAACTCAATTACTATCATTGTTCCTGTCATCCCTGATAAAGTTCAGGAGCTCATAGACGAATTGGCAATAGTTAAAAGGAAATCCAAAGATGGAATCTCCAAAGAATTGGATTCACTTTCCATAATTCATTTTGCCCGTTGGGTGGTGATTGATCACGGTAAATCCTGGATAAACGATGTAAAAAAGCGGGATCCCAAATTACTTTTTGTAGTGGATTTCGATGGGGATAAAAATATCATGCTCGAAAAAGTATGTGAAAATTCAAGTACTATTCTTGACCTGATTTATGTTTTTTGCGAAGATTATCCATCCCTAAATCAAGTGACCACCGCTAGCAGAGTAGCTTATTTGAAACAGCATATTATCAAGGATACTGCGGTGTACATTGGTGCACCTGGAAGATCAGTGGTGCAGATTCAAAATGAGAAAAAGCTGAGAAATTCAATTCGGGATTTTTTGGATTCCAGATCTTGGCAAGGTGTTCCTGCACAAACAGTTCATGAAGCTATCCAGAGGTATTTAGAATCAAGTGACGGCTTTGATTTTTTGGAAGAAGGGAAGGTTATGCCAAGAATCAATTATCCGGTGCTGATTTTGACAGGCCTGGTAGTTCTGTGTTTATTGCCTATCATACTTCCATTTTTGGTCATTTGGCTTTTGATCCTTCATTTTTTCTATGAGAAGAAGGATGTGAATTTCACCAAAAACAGGAGTCAACTCGATAATAAATTTCTAGATGACCTAGAGCAATACGAAGACTGGCTAGATCAAAATCAGTTTACTCAATTGGTAGATATGAAAGTAGGGAAAGTCCGCTTGATATCCATCAAAGCCATGTTTTTACTTTCTAATTTCTTGATCAAGTTTGTGTTTAATCAGGGTAAATTAATGGGGATTCCCACCATTCACTTTGCAAAATGGGTGATGTTTGAAAAGAATTCCAGAGTACTCTTTTTCTCAAATTTTGATGGAAGCTGGCAGCAGTATTTAGGCGATTTTATAGATAATAGTGGCTGGGGACTTACTGGTATCTTCTCAAATACGAAGGTGTTTCCAAAAACAAATTTTTTAATAACTGGAGGAGCTTACAAGGAAGAATATTTTCTGGCATGGAGTCGTAATTCAGAGTTGGTGACCAATTTTTGGTATTCAGCTTATCCAGATCTTTCCATTAAAAACGTCAATAACAATTCCCGAATCCGCGTGCATGTGATGAAGCAACTTTCAGAGCGCAAAGCTGCCAAATTTCTTAAACTTATTTAGACTATGCATACTACAATGCTAGAATTAGAAAATATCCAGGGTTATTTGATCCGTGGATACGCTCATATGTTGTATTCGAGGTTCGTTTACATGCAAATCTCGGATGCGGAAGCTTTCAAAAAATGGCTTTCAAAGTCTTGGCAGGACATGACCTCTGCACGACATATTCATGACAAATCGAAGATTTCGCCTACGCATTTGAATATAGCATTCACCCATGATGGATTGGCAAAATTGGGTTTACATAAGGAGAATCTTGATGCTTTTTCTAGAGAATTTCGTCAAGGAATGGTATCACCACATCGGAGTAGACTTTTAGGTGATTCGGATGAAAGTAATCCTGAGAATTGGAACTGGGGAGCAAATCACAATGAAAAAATCCACCTCTGCTTGATGGTTTTTGGGAATGATAAATCTGGAAGAGACGACCTGGAAAAGGATAAAATAGTATGTCTGGATTATTATAGGCAGTTAGAGTCAGAGTTCAAGCAAAATGGCATAGAGCCAATATTCTATATCGATGGACAAACTCAGCCAGATAACAAAGAGCACTTTGGGTTCAGAGATGGGATTTCACAGCCGATAATAGAAGGTTCGGGCAGAGTAGGGGATAAGGATGATGTAGTGAAAGCTGGTGAGTTTCTGTTTGGGTACAAGAATGAATTTGGTGTATATCCTGACACTCCATTGATCGTGAAAGAACAAGGGAATTTGAACCTTTTATCTCCGGATGCAGGGGGTAGTGGGCAGAAGGATATTGGGAAGGATGGGACTTTTGTGGTGATGAGGCAATTGAAGCAGGATGTCACTAAATTTTGGAGTTTTCTGAATGAAAGCTCCAAAAATCCAGATGGGTCAATCAATGTCGCCGAAAGCCTAAAATTGGGAGCCAGATTTGTTGGAAGATGGCAAAATGGTGCTCCCATTACACTTTTTCCAGATGCTGACCCAGGGACTACAAGTGACGTAAATGATTTTGGATATTCAAAATTTGATAAGGATGGCCTAAAATGTCCTTTTGGATCCCATTTGAGAAGGACAAACCCAAGAGATAATGTAGATGATCACGGGAAAAAGGAATCCCTGAAATTAAGTAAGCAACACAGAATAATCAGACGAGCAAGGCTTTATGGTGAGATCTATGAAGGCTCACCAACTAACCTAACTCCAACTGGAGAGGTGGGACTAATATTTATTTGCTTCAATGCTGACATCAGCCGCCAGTTTGAATTTCTTCAATATACTTGGTCAAATCTTCCTAAAAACAAAGAATTATACAATGATCCAGACCCAATTATTGGTGTTAGGGCAAATGCAGAGCAAGGTGAAGAGCAGAATTTCACCATTCAAGATCTGCCTGTAAATAGAACTATCAAAAACCTACCTCAGGTAATCACAGTAAAAGGTGGGGCTTATTTCTTCTTTCCTTCCATCAATGTATTGCGATATCTTTCTACTATTTAATAGTCAGAAAGTATGAATCGACGAATATTGATTAATCCTCTAAAAGTGCTTTAGCATTATTCAGGCCATTTTGAAGGTATTTTTTGAGGAAAAGGGGAGCGAAAATCGACAGGAAGATTCTTGCCAAAATATTCTTGTAGGTAAACGTATATACCCAGCGAAGTCTGGTCTGATCATCTACCGTATCAAACCACATGTGTCCGTAGGTCTTATTCGTAAAGTGCTTGAATACATCAGAGAATTTGGTGGTTTGATAGGCATAATTTGAATAGCGATGCACAGAGATCAGTTCTTCCACCAAGGTCGCAGAATCTCCTCTTTCCACCAGTCTATTATCTCCCACTTCTGCCCAATTTCCATGGAGTCTCGTCACTTTGATAATTCCATATATCGGACCAGTCTTTAATAACCAGCTAGACAGTTTTTCTACACTCGAGACGAATTCATAAGCTGTTTTTTTGTCGCAATTCACGATGACTTCAGCAGTAGTGAAAATAATGTGCTTGGAAGGGACTTGCTGGTCAAGCGTGACTTTGCTGTTTACTGGAAGTATGTCATTCAGGAAATCTGGCGAATCTTTTGGTTCTGCATTTGGCAATTTGTTTTTATCATGCCTAAACTTCGACATCACTTCATACACTCTTCTTCTTACTCTATTGAATGAGCCTAGTGGTCTATGCTCTGGAAGAGAATGCCACGGATTGAATGATAAATTGTCTCCAAATTCAATCCGATCATTCGAATCGAAAACCTGCGGATAGATAGTCAAAGTCGCCACTTTGATGTTTTGTGAAGTCCAAGCGACCGTAGGATCTTCTATTGGCATTGCATCCGCATCGGTCTGAAATTGTACGAAAAAGTCAAACTTAGCTACATTATCGTGAAGCGTTTGAGCTAGATTATATCTCAAATAATTATAATCAGTCGTGTTTTCCACCACAGTTATATTACTGGGACTTGGGCGAAGGTGGTATTTTACTGCTTTATCGGGTGAGCCAAACTGGTAAGGCTGGGTGCTCCAGTAGGGAATACTCAATGGATTCTTGCATTTCACCTTACTTTTTACCGCTCTTCCAATTATTGGCCAAAGTGTAGGATTGAGGATGAAAAGCTTACTTTTAAGAAAATTAGTAGAGGTCATGGAACCCAGTAATCTGCTCAATTCCTTTACGGATTTGGAGAAAAAAGTCTCCGTGCTCATCAGCAAAAAATCCTGAGTCTCCTCATGCAATTCGTCTTCTAATAGTTTCTCACCGGGGACGCCCAGCAACTTAATCGCAACTCCTCGGATATCTTTTTTCTTGTCTTTTTGAGGAGCTGTATTTCCATTGGAGAAACGGACCCAGGCATGGTAGTCCTTTTCGACTGCAAATACTCCAACTTTCAATTCTTTAGGTAAATTTTTCTCAATAGCAAAAGTGGCTTTTACGCAGCCATGCATTTTAGTATGTACCTGTCGGAGCATTTTTTTGTCCTTGTACATTCTGGTGACTTGAGCTTGAAATTCCTGAATTAATTTATAAGTGATTTGGTCTTCATCATCGGTCACATATTCATGTCCCAGCTTTTTTGAAATTCCGTTTGGAGTTGACATCTTTTTATATAAAATGAGTTCAAAAAAAACCTAAAAATAGATCTGAATGTAGTTAAAAATTTGGTATCTATTAATTTTTCAGATATAGTATTTTGTATTTTTTATTATGAAATTTGTATTAAATTTAGAGTAAAGGTTCTTATGAAAATCCATTTTCTAAGGATTCATTAGGTGATCATTAGTTAAAGCACTCGTTTTTGATGAAATGGCAAATTTTGTACTCAGATAGTACCAGTGATTCCAACATCAAGAATCCTGACTCAAGATTGAGTGGTGGTTTTGTCACCAAAAAAATAACACTCTCTACACTTTCTCAGATAGAAACATTAAAAGCAGGCAATGAAGCTTCCTTTTCAGGAATCAAAGTTTCTGGGTTTCGAAAAGTTATAGCAACTGAGAATAATGGCATTGATCTCAATATCAAATGTGAGTTCATCAAAGGGCGAACACTTAGGGAAATTCTTACCGAGCAATTAAGTATTACCGAGAAAGTTAAAATTTGCCTGGAAGTCACAAAAAAGCTGGCAGAAGTCCATAGCAAGGAATTTGTCCACCTCAACATCAATCCCGATCATATAGTACTGGAGGAGGACAATAATGAGGTCTATTTCATTAGTCTTGGTTTAGCTACCCGAATCAAAAGGAAAATAGGAATTGAGAAGCGATTAGTTTTTTTTGAAGCTGATTATGATTTTATAGCTCCAGAGCAGACTGGCCGAATCAGCACAGACATTGGGTTCTACACTGATATCTACGCCTTAGGAATCGTTTTTTATTGGATTTTTGCAAAGCAACTGCCTTTTGAATCCAAGCAGGGAGCGGCAAAGATTCATGCACATATCGCACTGACTCCTAAGAAGCCATCTGAACTTTTTAAAATCCCCAGAGTTCTTTCTGATTTGATTATGAAAATGATCGAAAAAGACGTTCAATACAGATATCATTCTGCCAAGGGAGTTTTGTATGATCTGGAAATGATTCTTTATGCGCTGCAAAAGGAGCTGGATATTGAGGGATTTTTGCTTGGAACTCAGGATTCTTCTGGGGTACTCATGTTTTCCGATCAACTCTATGCAAGAGATTCTCAGATTAAGCAGCTCAAAGATGCCTTCTCAAAAACAGTTGAAAATGAGAAGAATTTAATCTATGTATTGGGAAATTCTGGAGTAGGGAAATCTGCGCTCGTAGAACGAATGTATCGTCCTGTGGTGCAATCAGGAGGGTTTTTTCTTTCAGGGAAGTTTGACCAGCTCCGAGCGGATGTGCCATATTCTGCCTTTTCGCAGGCTTTGGGGAAGTTGATGAATCAGGTTCTGCTACTGAATGAGACGGAATTGAATAAATGGAAATCAAAGCTTCATCATTTATTGCAGCCAATCGCACGGGTTCTTTTTGAAGTAATTCCAGGGTTGGAGAAGTTGCTTGGTCAGGAACCTGAAATCCCGGTGTTGACGGGCACGGAAGCCCAGCTGAGATTCAATTATGCACTGACTAATTTCTTTAAGGTCTTTTCTGAATTGGGAAGACCAGTTTTTATTTTCATAGACGATCTACAGTGGTCAGATGTGTCTTCTTTGGATTTGATGAAGACCATCTTACTCAATTCTGAGCTAAATAATATTTTAATAGTAGGAGCCTTTCGAGACAACGAAATCACTCCAGGGCATTTATTTCTCCAGTTTAAAATGGAACTGGAGGAGCAAGGGATTCACCCAAAAGAAATTCTTCTGGATAACTTGAAAGAGGAGGATATTAATTTATTGGTTTCTAATGTTCTTGGAAAGTCCAATCGACCTTTAGATGAACTAGCCAGCATCGTCTACAAGAAGTCAGCTGGAAATGCTCTTTTTGCGAATCAATTTTTAAAGGCGATCTACAAAAATGAGATGTTGTTTTTTGACAACGAAGAAGGCTCATGGAACTGGAAAATAGATAAATTGATCAGTTACAATGTAGAGGGGAATATTTTAAATCTCTTTCTCGAAACTATCAACGACCTTCAGGCAGACACCATTGCCATTTTAAAGCTTGCTTCTTGCATTGGGAATAAATTCTGGTTGGACTCTCTGGTAAAAATCTCAGCGCAGGAAAAGGGAAAAGCGGTTAAGGATTTTAATCTGGCTTTAGATCTTGATTTAGTAATTGAAAGCTTAGATGGTAGCTTTTATTTTGTACATGATCGAGTGCAGCAAGCGATTTATTCCTTGATAGAGGAACAGGGTAAAAAGGAAAATCACTTAGAAATCGCTCGAATTCTGCTTAAAACTACCGAAGAAAAAGACCTCAGAGATGCGATTTTTGATATTGTAAATCAATATAATTTCGGGAAGGACTTGATCTCTGATGCAGCTGAGATCAAGAAACTCTGTCAACTGAATAGTATTGCAGGTCAGCGGGCGCAAAACTCTACGGCCTATGTGCTAGCACAGCAATATTTCGAGAATGCGCTCAATTTACTCGCTCCTGACGCATGGCAAACTGACCGAGAATTCGCTTACGATTTATACTTAAAATCTGCTGTAGCAGCTTACCAGTGCAATAATCAAGAGTTGTTTGGTAAGTTCACTAAGCTGCTTGACACAAATGCATCTACAGTTTTAGAAAAACTAAAATTGGCTGATCTCAAGATTCAGAATGCGAATGTTGAGAATGATCAAAAGCAAGTAATTGAGATTGGATTAGCGATCCTTAAGTTGGTTCATATTGACTTGAAGCGTTATCCCAGCCAGCTGAATGTGCTTTTTGGGTTTTTGAGAACCAATTTTAGATTGGCCACTAATTCCGAAGAAAAGATCCTTCAGCTCCCTGAAATCAAAGATGAGAAGCTAGTGATAGCCATGTCTATCATGCATCACATGTCTCTAGCAGCTTACCTGACAGAGCCTAACATGCTTCCTCTAATCATGTTTGAGCTGATTAGATTGACGCTGAAATCCGGATTGGGTCCCAAGACTCCTGTAGCCTTTGTTGTCTTTGGTTACATCAACATTGCCTTCATGGGTAATATGTCGAAAGGGCTCAGAATGGGGCAATTGGGGAATAGCGTTTTTGAAATTCTGCAGAAGGAAAACGAATTCGTCTCTTTTAAGCAGGTCTATGTGATGTTTATTTCGCATTGGTTGAAGCATCTGGCAGACAGTATTCCTGAATTGGAAGAAGCTTTAAAGAAGGGACTTGAAACTGGGGATTTTGAATTCACTTCCATTATAGGCCAGTTGATTATTTACTGGAATTTCTATGGAGGCGAACCCATCCCTAAGATTTTGCAGCGGGGAGAATTGCTCAGCAAGCAAATCGCTCCATTAAATCAAATCATGCAAATCAAGAGAATAGACTTGTTTCGACAGTCTGCACTTGGTTTGCTGGAAGGTGTTGAAGACTTTGACATATTGAAAGGAGAGATTTTTAACGAACAAAAAATTGATTTCGCAGACGAGCCCGCTTTCAGTCTTTATTTCCATAACCTGTATTCTCAAAAGAAGTTTTTGAGCCTAATTTTCAATCAAAATGAAACAGCTTGGAAATATTGTTGCTTGGAAAAATTACACCTCATTCCTGTCAAAGGATCCATTACTGAGATGCTGTTTTATTACTATGAAAACCTTAGTATCACACCAATTTTTGCTTCCAGGTCAGCTGATGAGCAAAAGAAACTATTGAAAATCTGTGGTAAAAACATCAAGTTGATAGGTGGATTGGTTAAGCATTCCGAAGTCAATTTCCAACACCGCCATGAGTTTATGAAAGCAGAGTATGAAGCCCTAAAAGGTAATTTTGACAAGGCCATCAAATCATTTACTTATGCGATCAGATATGCAAGAATTCACAAATACATTCAGGATGAAGCACTGATGTGGGAAAGGGCTGGGGCTTATTTTGCTTCTAAGGAGCAACCTGAGGCAGCGCAATTTTACTTGACGAATGCTTATAAGTCCTATCAGAAATGGGGTGCAGATGCCAAATTGGATCAGATGAAAGAACATTATGCTGGGATGATTTCTTCTGAAGATATTGGACTGAATGCCAATAATCTAGATCTGGATACCATTCTGAAAACTATAAATCTGATTTCAGGGGAAATGAAACTGGAGAATATTCTCACCGGGTTGATGCAATTGGTATGTGAAAATGCAGGAGCAGATCGGGCATTTCTAATTACCATAGAAAAGGAAAGTAAGCTGATCAAAGCCTCCATTGACAATTCAACCAATGAAATTCAGGTGTTACAAAATATCCCTTACGAGCAGTTCGACGATATTAGCCACTCGGTGATAAATTATGTGTTGAGAACTGGTGAAACATTGGTTTTGGAGGATGCATCCAAGACTTTGCCTTACTCTGACGAAGAATATATCAGTGACAATAAAATCAAGTCTATTCTGTGTATTCCTCAAAGGCATTCCGGAGTAGGCTTCTCTTTATTGTATCTAGAAAACAGCCTACTATCAGGTGCCTTTACAAAAGAAAGAATAGAAATCCTTCAGGTAATGGCTACGCAAACTGCAATTTCCCTTCAAAATGCAATGCTTTTGGACAGTACCAATCAGCTGAACGAGCAATTGATCAAAGAAGTGGAAGTGAGGAAAGAGGTGGAAGAAAATCTTAGACTGAACGAGAAAAGACTGGAGGAGTACAGTGCAAATCTTGAATCGAAAGTGAAAGAGAGAACTCTGGACCTTCAGATAGAAAAGGAAAAGTCTGACGAGTTATTGCTGAACATTTTACCTTTTGATATTGCGAGAGAATTGAAGGAAAAGGGATCCGCTGAGTCCAAGAAATATGAAAGTGCTACAGTCTTATTTACAGATTTCAAGGGATTCTCACTTATAGCCGAGAAAATGTCAGCCGTAGACTTGGTTTCCGAAATCGATTATTGCTTCAAGGAATTTGACAGAATCATAAAAAAACATGGAATAGAAAAAATAAAAACCATAGGTGATTCTTACATGGCTGCTGGCGGAATTCCCGTAGAAAATAGCACCCATCCGATCGACGTAATCAATGCTGCTTTTGATATTCGGGATTTTATCGAAACACATAAAGAGAAAAGTATTCAGGAGAACAAGCCAGTTTTCGAGTTGAGGATTGGAATTCATACGGGAAATGTCGTCGCTGGAATCGTTGGCCTGAATAAATTCGCCTACGATATCTGGGGTGATACTGTAAATCTAGCTTCCAGAATGGAAAGCAGTGGAGAACCTGGGAAGATCAATATTTCGGGGTCGACCTATGAACTAGTCAATGCTCATTTTGCCTGCAGGTATAGAGGAAAAGTTCAAGCCAAGAATAAAGGCGAGGTTGATATGTATTTTGTGGAGAGGAAATAGAAGGGTATTTTCTCTTTTATGATTTGCCAAACATGGTTCAGTAAGTACGCTACGACTTTTTATTGAGGGGAGGTTCAGGAAAATTGATTTAACCACAAAGCAATTAGATCCTCATAGTTTGTTGTGTTTCTGAATTGGTAGAGTTAACGCTATTCAACAATATCCGAATGATTATAAGTAATCATTTCAATTTTAAGGAATTTAATCAGTAAGATACGTATTGAAAAATGGTAGCAATTCGTTGAAAATCCTTCCTTCGAAACCATCCAGCATATTGCCATGATCTCCTATGTATTCCTCAGCAAAATGTTTGATGCTGTAGGATTCCAATTTCTTGCTGAACTCCAAACTGGTGTAGGGGATATGAGAAAAATCCTCATTCCTACCCCAATCTATTTTCAAAGCTGTAAGGCTTCTCAACTGGGGGAGATAGTCATCAATCATGTAATAGGGGAATTCTGCTTCCCATTTGCTGATTACTTCCGAATTGTAAACCGCACTGTCACCCTGGTATGATACTGGAAAATCTGCTCCAAGATCCGTATTTGTAATATTCGGTGAATAGACCCGTGCCATCGCAGTAAAAACAGCAGCAAAAAAACCATTGAATTCACCTGTTTGACCTGACTCTTCCAATCCTTTCAATAGTGCTTCTTCATTATTCAGTTGGCTGATTCGCTTGAACCCAGGGTTGGATAGCATAAAATCCCCATGCCAATTAAGAACTGCTGGGCTCAGCGCATAAACTGCACTAAATGTATCCGCATAAAGCATCCCTACTTTAAGCGCCCCATTTCCTCCCATCGAATGACCACACAATCCTCTGCTGCCACGATTAGGAATAGTTCTGAAATTCTCATCCATGTATTGGACTACATCTTTACCAATATAATCTGCCCAATTTCCTGATTCTGCTGAGTTGGTATAAAAACTGCCCTGCATCCGAGTGGTACTGTTTGGAGCCACCACTATCATAGGGCGCATCTTACCAGACTTGATAGCTTCATCGAGCAAAAGCTTAAAATCAATCCAAACTTTCATCATCTCTTGGTCAGTTCCTCCATAACCATGCAATACATAAATTACCGGATACCGCTGATTTTCGTTTTCATAATCTTGAGGCAAGTAGATTGATAATTGGCGCAAAGGATCTTCTCCTGCACGGTTTTTTTGTAGCGAGGCCGCCAAAAACTCCCGCCTTTCTAATTTTCCCTGAGCAATACCTGCGAAAGAAGTGCTGAATAGCAAAAGGCTGAATACTATCTTTTTCATAGGATTATGTGGGGGGAGAAGTACTGTGTATAATCTAAGATCAGAATTAAATTTCTTATGCTATATGGTTTTTTTAACTTCTTAGAAAAAGGTTAAAATAAAATTATCCGCAATGATGCCAGTCACCTT
This sequence comes from uncultured Algoriphagus sp., assembly GCF_963974365.1. GTDB lineage: Bacteria > Bacteroidota > Bacteroidia > Cytophagales > Cyclobacteriaceae > Algoriphagus. Next base: position 33,638 of record NZ_CAXBBX010000010.1, read on the forward strand.
AGATTCCTTGCTTATCTGGTCGGAAGACCGATGACTCCCGCACTGGCGGGACAGGCAGAAGCGGCCTCAATGCTTAAGTTTAACATATCCTTTTTTACTCCATACTGGCACAAAGGCGGATATGCAAGAAATATAAAGTGTTGAAGCGGTCAAAAAATGGAGCTAAGCGATTCTCTATGTTAGAATATTTTTCGAAATCGGTTAATTATCAGGTTATTGTAATTTATTTCGCACGAAACCAATCCATACCGTCAGGGTTCTGAAGGTCGTGTATTTCTTTGATTATGGTCATCGTATTGGTGTCAATTACCACAAGCTTGTTTCCAGCGCTTACCGCATAATATGCTATTGGACGTACGGGATCGATGAAGATGCCTTCACCACCAGCACCCACGTCAATTCGTTTAAACTCCTTTCGGGTAGCAACATCCCAAACTCGTAGCTCATTACCCTGAAGCTCATTCATCAATACATACTTTCCGTCCTTGGTAAACTTGATACGGTTGTTCAATCCACCTTCAAACGAAATTGTACACACCAGTTTTTTCTCAGGCATATTGATGATAGATAGTTGCTTTGCATTCATATTAAGAGTCCAAAACTCCTTTCCATCAGGCGAAAGAGCCATACCTTCCATGCGGGTATCTCCGGGAAAAGTAGTGAATAGAAGTTTTTTCTGACCTCTTTCATTGCTTACCCGATCGATAATGGCAATCAGGCTACCATTGCTGCTAGCTGTGAAAATTCGCTGCTCGTCAGGAGTGATAAGGAGCATGTGCGAACCACCCGGCAAGCCGATCACCTCGTCAAACTTCTTCGTTTCTGGATCATAGCGGGTGATCAGGCGCTGGATCTCATGACCGATATATAGATGGGTTCCTGCAAAAGTTATGGCATGAGGGTTTCCAAATGCGCTGATGTCAATGGGCTCCACCCGCTGTTGCTCGATCACATCCACAACGGTGATTCCGGGAAGATTCGAACCGATGTACACATATCGCCCGTCGGTAGCCAGTTCATGAAGGTTTCCTCCTGCCGGAATACGTGCCACTATTTCAAGTGTTTCGGGATCGATGATCACCAAGCGGCCCGCATCCTTCTCACCTACGAGTAATGCCTCCCTGGGAGTGGGGCCAAAGCTCACAACAGGGCTGTCCGGATCGACTGCCTTACTTTCCCCTTGTGCAAAAAGTGGTTCTACATCAAATAAAAAAACGATAGTTAAGAGGAGTAAAAAACCTGTTGCTTTTGCCATGAGGAAATTATTGGATAATTGTATTTAGGAATATCACCTGAAGGAATTGTCCTGTGCTGTCTTGAATCTTGCGAATTCAACTTCCCCTTTCCCCGTCTTGTGTCAAAAAAATCTCGGTTCGGGAACAACCTATGTATTTATTGATTCTGAGATTTCGGGGGAAGTTCAAATTCGATAGGATAGTCGTGCTGATTTGACCTTAGGAAATGCTTTTAAAAGGGATTTTATGGGAAAGGAAAGGGTGAAAGCTACCCAAATAACGCCTAGTCTACCAATAAACTACTTGTAGACGGAAGTATACAATATCATTTTAGATATGCTTGCTTACCACCTTGGATCAATATAGGCTGTTCAGCTTATCCTCACTGGCATGATTGTGGAAATCATGGAACTTTAAACTATCAATCTTATGAATTTGAAAAGAATTTTCGGAGCCTTACTTACTATTTTGGGTATTGCAGGACTTATTTATTCCGCTGTCACCTTTGCAAATGGATCAGCAAGTACAAAACAGATGATTGTCTTTGGTTCATTGGGTCTATTATTTTTTATAGCTGGCATCGGCTTAGTGAAAACTACCAAGGATGAAGGCTGATCAGTAGTTGTGGGAGTAAGGCAAAAAAGGAATATTGCTTTGCGGGGAGAAAGTATAAATGAATGGCGCTATTGGGGGCAGAATATGAAACAAAGATCCAACCGATTGGAAGTCCGGGGTCGTTATAATTCGGGGATAATTCTTGATTTGTAATGGGTAGAATAAATTTTCTCTGTAGCGCTTGATCACCAACTTCTTAGCCTCTGATGTACTAGAACAAATCTCTATAATACCTATTCTTAGGTTTGAGCTATTCTAGCTTGCTAATATCAGAATGCCTAGCAACCATCAGACAAAAGACACCAAAACCCAACATACCCAATGCTACTGTCCCCATAAGAAAACTACCATAGGGTAGGCTTAATAAATAATGGAAAGCCCCCTCTGTTCCTTTAAGTTCATTAGCATTTTGAGCAAGGCAAACTTGTACTAAAAAAAAGGAAATAACTCCAAAAACCACTCCTCTTGCAATGTAGCCATATCTTCCACTTCGCTTAACTACGCTGTACTCATTTTTACTATCTGGGTTGTCATCAATCTGTTTCATGAATTTTTCGCTAATTCCTAGATAGAACTGCCATATCGCATTCAAGGCCATTCCTATAGCAATTGCCCAAACAGCCCAAATTCCCCAATCCTTTTCCAGCAACATGCCCAGTGCTGCTTTTTGGGATTCACCTTCAGAGGAGTCTGCATTGCTAAAAAGTGGTTTAGAAAATGAATAGGCTATGACTGCATAGAATATTCCTGAGTATGCAAATTGGATGCGTGGGCCAATTCGAGTTTTTCCTTTTTCTCCATGGGGATCAACTACTGCTTCATAAAAGCGCCATAAGCCATGAGCAAATAAGCCCAATGCTACAATCGCTGTGAGGAAGATACCTCCTGGCAAATCATGAAGAAATTGGGCAATGCCAGATTTTCCTTTTATGTCTCCGCCTAATCCAACCGCAACCAATGCTGCTAAAACCCCAATTAGCCCATACACCAGACCTTTGCTGTAGTAGCCAAATTGCTTCAGCCTTTTAATTTTCTCTTTTTTTGATTTCTCCATTTACTGAACCTAACTAAAGTGCTTCCTATTTCAGCGATCTAAGACTACATCTATATTGCCAAAAAATTTTAAATCCTGAGCTATTTTATTTATCAAAGAATCTGGCAGTCAACTTTACTACTTGTAAATTTTAGTATAGACTATTTCCATTACCTAAATAAATATCATCCTATTTTCTAAGCAGCGTGAACTCTCTGAATCTTTTTCATCCTTCTTCCGTTATCCTGATCCTTGCCTTTCAAATTACCCCAATGTGAAATTGAACTTTCATATTTGGCAATGGCGACCGGCAAAAGTATCTTTGTTAGCAATTCATTTAAACCGATCTATTTTGGCAAATAAAACTGTAAAAGTGGGCTTGGTCCAGTTGGCCTGCTCATCTAATGTGGAGGAAAATCTTGAGAAAACTATCGCAGGAGTGCGAGAGGTTGCTGCCCAAGGCGCTCAGGTAGTTGTACTTCAGGAGCTATTCCGTTCCCTTTATTTTTGTGATGTAGAAGATTACGAGAACTTTAAGTTGGCTGAGGCTATTCCTGGTCCATCTACAGACACTTTTGGAGCTTTGGCAAAAGAACTTGGTGTTGTCATAGTCGCTTCTCTTTTTGAGAAAAGAGCGGAAGGCCTTTATCATAATACCACTGCAGTTTTGGACGCGGATGGTACTTACCTAGGTAAATACAGAAAAATGCATATTCCGGATGATCCGGGATATTACGAAAAATTTTATTTCACTCCCGGAGATTTGGGATACAAGGTGTTTCCGACCAAATTCGGAAATATTGGCGTCCTTATTTGTTGGGATCAGTGGTATCCAGAAGCAGCTAGAATCACAGCACTGAAAGGAGCTGATTTCTTAGTTTATCCTACGGCTATAGGTTGGGCAGGTACTCAGGACGAAGCTACCAACGACGAGCAATATGGTGCTTGGCAAACAATCCAGCGATCTCATGCAGTAGCCAATGGTATTCCAGTGGTTTCGGTGAATAGAACAGGAGTGGAAGGACCTATGCAGTTTTGGGGTGGGAGTTTTGTTGCCAATGCTTTTGGTCGGGTCACCTATAAAGCCTCGCATTTGGAAGAAGAAGTACATGTAGAAACCCTTGATTTGACTGGTTCTGATCGTTACAGGACGCACTGGCCATTTCTTCGCGACAGAAGAATTGACTCGTACCAACCTATCACTCAGCGCTACCTCGACGAAGAATAATCCATGCAAGATATTTTTGAACTCGCCAAGACTGGTGCAGCGACTCCGGCTGAATTAGGGTATTATTTCCCAGCTGAATTTGCTCCTCAAGAATCCATGTGGCTTAGTTGGCCACATAAGGAAGGTTCTTGGCCGGGCAAAATTGATACGATTTATGCCCCATACTCCCTTTTTATCAAGGAAGTTTCAAAGGGTCAAAAGGTAAATATCAACGTAGCGGATGAGGCGATGAAAACTTTTGCATTGTCACATTTGGAAAAGGCTGGAGTGAATTTGGAGAAAATCAAATTTCACTTTTTCCCTACAAATGATGCTTGGTGCAGAGATCATGGACCTGCGTTCCTAATCAATCCTAAAGCCGAGCAAAAGAAGGTTTTGGTGAAATGGAACTACAATGCCTGGGGTGAAAAGTATCCACCGCATGATCTGGATAATCAGATTCCGATTAAGATTGCCGAGGAATTGGGGATACCATGCTTCAAACCAGGAATGGTCATGGAAGGTGGTTCAGTTGAATTTAATGGTCAAGGAACGCTTTTGACTTCGGAAGCTTGTCTCCTGAATGTAAACCGAAACCCTCATCTGAATCGAGAGCAAATTGAAAAATACCTTTGTGACTTTTATGGTGTGAATCACATCCTTTGGGTAGGAGATGGAATCGTCGGAGATGATACCGATGGGCATATTGATGACATTACCCGATTTGTCAATAAGGATACCGTGGTGACTGCGGTGGAGGAGAATAAAGCCGATGAAAACCACCACTTGCTTCAGGAAAATCTTGATCGCTTGAAAAAAATGCGATTGGAAGATGGAAAGCAATTAAACATCGTTGAGCTGCCTATGCCAAGTGCGGTGATTTATGATGATCAGCGATTGCCTGCCTCTTACGCCAATTTCTACATAGCAAATGAATCCGTGATTGTGCCGACTTTCAGAGACAAGAAAGATCAGCAGGCGCTGGATATCATTTCAGGTTGCTTTCCAGAACGAAATGTAGTTGGGATTGATAGCACGGATATTATTTGGGGACTGGGCAGTTTTCATTGCTTGAGTCAGCAGGAACCGTCGGTATAGTGACCTTACGAGGATCGAAGCAATCTCCTTTTAAAATCTTTGGTGATATTACCGTCATTGCGAGCGACGTAGGAGCGCGGCAATCCATATAATTATGAGATTGCTTCGTCGTTTTTCCTCGCAATGACGTTCGCTTTGGAGCAATCTGAATTCATGATTTGCTACGTTTCTAAAGAAAACCACTAAATATGCTTAGACTTTTTCCCTTATTTATTTTTACTTTTTTGATAAGCTCCTGTGCTTTTAAAACTTTAAAAAGAACTAAAGATATCAACTACATTTCAGCCAATACCCAAGAGGATTTACCAAACAAGAGTTTGGATATTTATGTGCCAAAAAAGGCTGAGAACTTACCAGTATTGGTGTTTTTTTACGGTGGAAGTTGGAAGTCTGGGAAGAAGGAGATGTATCACTTTCTTGGAAATAGGCTAGCTAGGAGGGATGTGATCGTAGTGATTGCTGATTATCCTTTGTCCCCTGATTATCAGATTCCAGCTATGCAAGCATCGGCTTTGTCAGCTGTAAATTGGACGAAAGATAATATTGAAAGCTTTGGAGGAGATTCAGACCGGATTTTCGTTTCTGGCCACTCTGCAGGAGGGCATCTGGCATCCTTGATTGCAGTGAAAGAAGATGAATTGAATCCTTCAGAGAATGGAAAGGAGTTGGCGGGTTCTATTTTGATCGATGCAGCGGGATTGGATATGTATGGGTATTTAGAAGAAACGAGTGAAGGAGAAGGTAAGAAGTATCTGAATGCATTTACAGATGATCCTGCGGTTTGGAAAGAATATTCTTCGATGTACTTTTTGAAGGAAGATTTAGCGCCTATGTTGATTTTGGAAGGAGAAAGGACTTATCCTAGCATTCGAGCTGGCAGGGAGCGCTTTATGAAGCGGATTGAGGAAAAGGGAATTGAAAATGTGACTGTAAAAATCTATCCTAAGAAAAAGCATATTCCAATGATCACACAATTTCTATGGACTGGAGGAAGGGTTTATAAGGATGTGTTGGGATTTATTGAGGAATATTGATTTTTGAATTCTTACCTCGCCAAACCATCAATCAATTCCTCGGGAGTGATTACAGGGAGGTAAGGCTTCGAGAGTTTGAGGAAATCTTTGTCAGAAGTGACAATAGCGTCCATGTGGTGATCAAGTGCAATTTGATATAAAATAGCATCTTCAATATCAGCAAACTTCATTTCCAAAGCATTTTGAACATGGCTTTTTTTACCCTCTAAAAAGTCAAAATTAGGAATCAGGTTAGTTAATATTTCAGCAGTTTTTTCATAATCTAAAAGCTTCAGCAAAATGTAAGCACAGGTTTGAATCACTCCAGTAGTAATGAATCCTTGAATCTTTCCAGTTGACAAGTGATTTAATATTACTGAAAATTTTTCAGGGTCGGATGTTCTTTTAATACTGATATCGAGGAGTACATTTACATCAAAAAAGATCTTCATAGCCCATTTTTTTTGCTTTGGCTTTGTAATATTCTTCTTTGTAATCGTAATCGTCTGGAATATCAAATTTTGGTAAAGATTTCATGTATTCCACCAAGCTCATTCCGTTTTTCAATTTTGGCTTTGGTTTGATTAGCGCTTCGAAATGCTCTTCCACAAGACTTGAAATACTCGTCTCATTTTGATCCGCGTAAGCCTTGATCTTATCCAGCAGGTTTTCTTCTATAGTGATGTTAAGTCTCTTCTTCATGTGGGCAGAAATATTTTAAAGGTCACATGGAATCTCGCATACTAGATAATCATGTATCCGTATGACGATTTTGTTATGCGCAATTTCATAATTTATGCGCATGATCCTATGAATATACGCATGAACATTTAAAAACGTTTTTAACTTGTTGATAAAGAGTGTGTAATATTCTCTCGAAATCTTCCAATCTTCCAATTTTTCAATCTTCCAATCCGCCACGACGGACAAGTTCTTCCAATTAATTAATCTATGAAGGATCCACATCCACCACGAATCTCACTGAGCGAAACTCAGGTCTTGATTTGAGCTCTTCGGTGATTTTCCACAGATTTTCTTTGAAGATCACACCTGTATTGCTGCTTCGATCCAATTTGATCAAACTTTCAAACTGATATTGATTCTTTATTCTGGCGATGATGCCTTTCTCGGGACCCAGAACGATTTTCTTAATAGGAATTTCAGCCATGCCGTGATGAAGATTCAGTGCGGCTTTTTCCGCCACTTTGTAATCTGTGTGACGAGTCGTGATTTTCACCAGTTTTACAAATGGCGGGTAATAGAATTTCTTGCGATCGTGAATTTCCTGATTGAAAAACTCAAAATAGTCACCTTTAATCACCTGAGCATAAATCTGTGTTCCAGGATCTCTTGTTTGAACGATTACTTGGCCTTGAGCTTCTCTTCGCCCTGCTCTACCTGCCACTTGTGTGATTTGCTGATAGGCTCTTTCTCCAGCGCGGAAATCAGGGAAGTTTAAAATCCGATCGCCATCCCAAATCCCAACAACTGTCACTCTGCCGAAGTCCAATCCTTTGGTAATCATTTGAGTTCCTACAAGTATATCCAAATTTCCAGATCCAAATTCATCCAATAAGCGCTGGTATCCATGCTTATTTCTGGTTGTGTCCAGATCCATTCTGCCAATTCTAGCTTCAGGAAAAAGTAAACCCAAAGATTCTTCTATTCGCTCCGTTCCCATGCCCATCGTGGTGAGTTGCGTACTTCCGCAGGCAGGGCAGGAGCTAGGCGTTTTTTCTTTGTATCCACAGTAATGACAGCGGAGTTCTTCCGAGAACTGATGATATGTGAGACTGACATCGCACTGTACGCATTGTCCAGTCCAGCCGCAATCCTCGCATTGAACATAGGGTGAATAGCCTCTACGATTTTGGAAGATTAAGACTTGCTCTTGTTTTGCCAGAGCATCTTGAATTCGCTCACGCAAAATGCGAGTCGTATCCAGTTTGAGGAGGTTTTTTCTTTTATCAGCTGCCATATCTGCCAAATGGAATTGAGGCATGCTGGCATCTCCAAAACGATGAGTCAATTCCACGTAACCGAATTTACCTTGGCTTGCATTAAAATAAGATTCAAAAGAAGGAGTAGCCGATCCCAACAGCGTTCTTGCCTGATGGAAATAGGCAAGCATAATTGCAGAATCCCTTGCCTGAAAGCGTGGCGCAGGATCAAATTGCTTATAGCTTGACTCATGCTCTTCATCGACGATGATTAGTCCTAAGCTATCAAATGGCAAGAAAATAGAAGATCTCACACCAACCACGAAAGAGAACCTTCCGCTTAATACGCCATTCCAAACTTCCACCCGCTCATTGTCAGAATACTTGGAGTGGTAGACACCCATTTGGCTTCCAAATACTTTTTTAAGCCGAGTTACAATCTGGGTGGTTAGTGCGATTTCTGGCAAAAGCAGTAAAACCTGAGAGCCAGAATCCAGTACCTCCCGGATCATCTGAATGTAAATTTCAGTTTTGCCACTGCCCGTCACCCCATGTAGCAAGACAGATTGCTTGCTTTCAAACTGATGCTTGATCTCTTCGAAGGCGGCTTGCTGACTGGAGGAAAGGACGGCTGGTTCAGATTCAGGTTCTTCTTCGGCAAGTCTGTTTACTACGACTTTGAAGGACTCGAATATTCCGTTTTTAATCAGTGTTTTCAGCGAACTCTCAGAATCACCTTCCTCTAATAAGGTAGCTTTATCAAGCCCTGTTGAATTTGCTTTTGGTCTTTGAAGGACGGGGACATCTCGTAGGTATTTCAAAAGGATTGATTCCTGTTTTGCCTTGCCAGCTAAGGCTTCAAAAACTTCCTGTAACGCGTTTTTGCTAGCTAATAATTCCGGCATCAATCGAATCCTCGTCTCCACCTTTGGAGTATATTTCTCCTGCACTTTCTCAAAAATCAGAATGGCTTCTTTCTTGACAAGGCTCTTCAGAATAGGGTGGATACTTTTGATGGAAAGCACCTTTTCGCAGTCATCATAAGAAAGCTCAGGTTTGGAGTCTAAAGCGTCCAGGATCATAATTTCCCGATCATCAAGCGGGTATTTGCTCGTTTCCCGATCGTAGTTAGGGTTGAGCTGTACCTTACTTTCGCTACTCAATCTTAATCCTGAAGGCAATGCGGCATGCATCACTTCCCCAATATGACAGAAGTAATATTCTGCCATCCATACCCAAAACCGGATTTGAAGCGGATTTACGCTAGGCGTATCGTCCAGAACTTCTAGAATTGGTTTGGCCTGATAAGCTTGTGGGGGCTTATTGTGGACTTTTCCAATGATTCCCGTGAGGACTTTTTTCTTTCCAAACTGTACAATGACGCGAGCCCCTAGATTGATCTCTGGCTGCAGGGAATGCGGAATGCTGTAAGTAAACATCCTCGGTATCGGAACGGGCAGGATGATGTCTGCGAAATTATTTCCGCTTCCTGATGGATATAAATCTTGATCTGAAAAAAGGCTTTCCAAGGATTAAGCTAAATAGGGGAGTTGTGAAATCGCTTCCTCATACGTGCTCACTGGTTTGCGGCAGGTATGATCAAAGCACACATAAATTAAGGCATTTCCCGACGAATCAGGAGTTTTGTCAGCAAGAATAGCGGCATTTTGTGTCAAACTATCTGAAAAAGCTAAAATCATATTAGTCGAATAGTTTTGCTGAAATTCCTTAGCCTTCTCGGATGCTCCCTTTCCGATAATAGCGATTTCGGCAGTTGGGACAAGCTTTTCCAAAAATAGACTTGCCCAATTACAGAGAAATCCAGGTTCTTTCAGAATAAGTTCTTTCATGCCACCGAGCATTTTTGAAGCGATTTCAGAGTATTTCTCTTCGTAGGTAAAAAGAGAAAGTCGATGAAAATTCCTCGCCATGATGGAGTTGGAAGCAGGAATGACATTATCGAAAAGCTCTTTTTTATTAGCGATCAGTTTCTCTGCTTTGGGGTTGTTGAAGAAGAAAAAACCATCGCTTTCATCGTAAAACTCTGCCATGCAAAAATCTGAGAGAGATCTTGCCAAATCCAGCCATCTAGCATCTCCATTTGCTTCAAATGCCATCATAGATGCTCTGATCACTGCTGCATAATCTTCCAAAAATCCAGGAGTGTAAGCCTTGCCATTTTTGTAAGCTCGGTGTAAAACTCCATCAATCAGTAGTTTTTCCTGAAGAAATTCCAAGTTGCGGATAGCCAAATCTAGCATACTTTTTTCTCCAGTTGCATAATAGGATTGAATTAATCCTGCGCTCATCAGACCATTCCATCCGCTTAGGATTTTATCGTCTTTTCCTGGGAAAATCCGTCGGTTTCGTACTTCTAGAAGATGGGATTTTATTTGCTTGAGCTTGGATTTGAAATCAGATGCACTCATTCCAAACTCTTTTGCTAGCGCAGCTTCTTCTTCTGTTTGAAAGAGAATATTCACGCCTTCTTCCCAGTTTCCTCCTGGTTTGAGGTTATAGAGTTTGCTAAACCATGGTAATTCCTCGGGAATGATCTGTTGGAGTTCCTGATAAGTCCAAACATAGAATTTGCCTTCCACACCTTCTGAATCTGCATCTTGAGCAGCATGAAATCCACCTTCTCCATTTAGCATTTCAGCTTCTAGCCAAGCAACGGTTTCAGTGACTTTTTCTTTGAAGAACTCATCTTTGCTTATTTGATATGCTTTTGCATACAATTCCAGAAGTTGTCCATTATCATAAAGCATCTTTTCGAAATGGGGAGCAAACCATTCCCCATCTACAGAATAGCGGGCAAATCCACCTCTCAGTTGGTCATAAATCCCGCCCATTCCAATCTTTTTCAAGGTGAAAAAGACCTTTTCCAGCATTTTATCATTCCTGCTGAGTACAGCATAATCTAGGATAAAGTGCCAAATTGCCGGCATTGGGAATTTAGGAACGCGATTCATTCCTCCCCATTCTGAATCAAATTGAGCAATTATCTTGGTTGCTATCTCTGCGAGTTCATCGGGATCCAACTCCTGATTTCCGGCAGATATCCCGTATTTTTCAGTTTCTTTTCTATTAAGACTGTTGCCAAATCCTTCTGCACTTTCAGCCAGTTGATCTTCATGCTTTTCAAAGGCATTGGCGATGTTTGATAGCAACCCCTTCCATTGCTGATTTGGGAAATAAGTCCCACCGTAAAACGGCTTTTGATTGGGCATCAGAAAGACATTCAGAGGCCAACCGCCTTGCAATCCCATTGCCTGAACTGCATCCATGTAAATATTATCGATATCAGGTCGCTCTTCCCGGTCGATTTTGATGCAGACGAAATGCGCATTCATAATCTCAGCAGTAGCTTCATCTTCGAAACTTTCACGCTCCATTACGTGACACCAATGACAGGCAGAATAGCCAATTGAAACCAAGATAGGTTTGTTTTCGCTTTTCGCTTTTTCCAAAGCTTTCGGGCCCCAAGGCATCCAGTCAACAGGATTGTGCGCGTGTTGGAGAAGGTAGGGGGATTGGGAATGGATTAGAAGGTTGGACATTTGAAATTGGAAAATTTTAAGATTGGAAAATTTTGGAAAAGTAACCCTTCGAGGGTTCAAAACCCTCGAAGGGTTTGGGATTCAAATCCTTGGTGGGTTCAGAGAATTAATCTCCTTTGAAAAATCAAATTCCCTATTCAATCGTTCCAGCTTTTCGAGAAGATTGTTTAGAAATTTCTGATGTGCTTCGCTTTTTGGGTTGAGTGGTCGATGGGCAAGTTCTAGCTTGATTTTGTGGAGTTCAAGCGCTTTTGCTCGCGTTTCTTCACTGAAGTATGATTTACTCCACTTTTCCCAGATGTAATCTTCGGCTTCTTCAGATGGGTGGATCAGATCTTTTTTATAAAAACGATAATCACGCAGTTCATCCATCATTATCTCATAAGCTGAGAAATAGGAGACAAAGGAAAATTTGTTTTCCAACTGCGAACAAAGGACACGAAGCAGGCTTTTGCTGAGCTGATTTTCTGGAATTCCGTCTTTGATGTGTCGGACTGGACTGACAGTTAAGATGATTTTAAGGTTCGGATATGCTCTGGAAATGTTTCCAAAAATGTGATCGAAATGTGAACTCATCTCATTCAAAGACACGAGTTTCTTTCTAAAATGCTTCTGCGGAATTTTGTGACAGTTGGCTACTCTTCCGAATTCTTCTGTCTCGTAAATCCAAGATGTACCAAAAGTCAGGATTAGATGAGTTCCTGTTTCCAGATACTCTTTCACTTGCGCTAGTTTTAGGGTATATTTTTGCTCCAAATCTTCCTTAGAAAAACCATGGAGATCTGAGTGTGCACCAAAATAGAAAAATACCCCATCACGTTCGATCACTCCATTTTCTTCCATTTTATCCTGAAACATGGCATGATCCAGCAGATCACCCAGAATCATCGGGTGGAAGATCGTCCCGAAAGGATTGATCAGACTATCCATTTTAGCATCAATCATCTTCTGCCCAATCGTCTGCGCAAAGCAGGAACCCATACTTAGGATTTTGCTCTGATGGGAAATAGGAAATTGTGATTCAGGAATAGTGAATTCGGTGGACCATTGCATACCCGAAATTAAGCATTGTGACTCGATTCCCTAACTGAAAGAAATATGCGTTTCCAATTAATTTTGGATACTTTCTAAAAATTTTTCAGCAATTCTGTGATTTTTATCTAAGAACCAAGACTAATGGAGTAAATGAAATCAAATGAGTAAAGAGGAAGAGTTCGTCAATCTTATCCATGAAAATCAAGGACTGATCTATAAGATCGCCACGATCTATGCGAAGGAAAAAGCCGAACAGGATGATTTGTATCAAGAGATTGTTTACCAGACGTGGAAGTCTTTTGACCATTTCAAAAAAGCTTCGAAGCCTAGTACTTGGTTGTACAGAGTGGGCATGAACACGGCTATTACTCATTTGAATAAGTCCAAAAAACAGTTGAATACCCTGCCTTTTGACCAGGTAACCATTCAATTTTCTGAGTCAAATGATTCTGAGCGAGAAGAGAAAATCCAGCTACTTTATACCCAGATCAGAAAATTGAATCTGCTGGATAGGGGAATCATTTTTCTCTTTTTGGAAGAAAAAACCTACGAGGAAATCGCTGAGATCTCCGGAATCTCAGTGAGCAACGTAGGTACAAGAATGTCTAGAATCAGGCAAAAACTAAAATCAGAAATGAATCCTAAATCTACTACCGATGGAACTCGATGAAATGAAGTCACTTTGGGCTGACCTCAGCCTGCAGGTGGAAAAACAAGATAAAATCCAAAAAGAACTTCTTATGGAAATCACCAAGCAAAAATTCAGAAGTAAGCTTAACAGTGTCAGAATCCCCGAAATAATAGGTTCTTTGGTCTGTGTGGGCTATGCGATGTACTTTCTTTCTCGATTTGGAGAGTTTGAATTGTGGTACAATCAAATATTTGCACTCGTCTGTATCTTTCTTATGATCGCACTACCAACAGCTAGTTTGACAGCAATAAAAGGAATGAGGGATTTGAAAATTGATACTGAAACTCCGGCTGGGATAATGGACAAGTTTGTCAAAAGCAAGGTTAGGTTTTGGAAGGTTCAGCGCTATGGGATGATTTTTGGTGTCATCTTAATGATTGCCATATTGCCGCCACTTGTGGAGTTGAATGGGGCTGATGAGATAATTCAGAAACCATGGTTTTGGGGATTATATGTTCCAGGAGGTTTAATATTTATGTTATTATTCACACGCTTCGTTTATAAAAAGTATAAAGAGACAATTTCAGCTTCTGAAAAAATGCTTCGTGACATCGATTGATTAAAAACAAAAGGAGCTGTGTTGATCAGCTCCTTTTTAGTAATTATTTCACTTGTTTTTCTTCTTTTTTCAGTTCTTCCCAAAGTCGTTTCACTTGCAAATCGCCGTATCCATAAATAGGATATTTGATGTGGAAGGCGCGAAAGATTTTACCGAAATCATCTGTTTCCAGTTGTGCTGAGATTTCTTTTAGAGCCTCTTTTGGCTTGCCCACATATTCTCCATGCGGCAGGGATTCTTTCCAAGCTAGTACTGCGGGATACAGAAATGGTAGCTCTGGGCTCACTTGTTTGGAAAGGGTAAGAGCTTCAGAAACGTCCGGTCTTTGGTAAAGATCCCACATATCACGCAGGATATGTCTTTCGTTTTTGGTGAGCAATTTGGCATTTCGGTAGGCTTGTTCCAATTGCAGTTGATTCATGCCTCCAAAACCCTCAATGAGGTCGGTAGTTGGCGACACCAGGTAAATGTCGCCTGTGTGATTTTTCAGTAAAAACATGGAAAACCACAAGTTGACCTGACAAAAAAGATCATTTTCAAACCAGAGATACACCTTGGTATCTGCAGTAGCAGTCATGATTTTTTCAAACTCAGGAACCACTTTTGTAAAATAATCCTCTTCGGAAGCCCCTGTATAATTCGATTTTAGAAATTTCTCTCGAATCAGCCAGAGCCCTTCTATTGAATTTGCTTTTACAGGGCCATCTATGAGAGCTTCCCTGGCAACTGCGATTTTACCAGGGATACTTGCCGGAAAAACTTCAGCTAAGGCGTCACCATTTAAAACGTGTAGCATGATTTTATTTTTGGTTATTGTGATAGACTAAATTTATGGAAGTACGGATCATTTCCCGAAAAATTTTTTCATCAACGTCAGACATTTTGTTGATATAAAGACATCCTTTTGATTTTTTATGTTTACCTAGTTTTGAAAGAAAAGGTTCCAAAATTGTCCATTCAAGCATGATGTAAATGGCAATTGACTGTTTTCTTGGTGAATAGCCTACTGGAAACCAGTCCATTACTTTACCAGAAGAATACTGGTAACTATAGCTGCCAAAACCTACAATACTTGGTCCCCACATGACGGCATCTTTACCGGTTTCCTCTTTGAAGATTTGAAGTAGTTTAAATCCATCGTCTTTTCGGGTAGGATGTTCTATGGCGTTGAGAAAGTCTTCCACCGAAGCATTTGTGGGTTGGGTTTTTAGTTCTGACATACTTGATAAAAGTGTATTTCTTTTTTGTTGGGTAGAGAATTTATGATAATAGCTTTTTTGGCAGTTGAATTTCTAGATATAAGGTGTTGTTTTCCAGTTTTTTCAATAAAAATGTGATTTAAACTGTTTTTTAGCCTCTTATCGTAATCCTGTTATGGCTTTGGTTTGTTTATGGTACTTTTCACTAACCAAAATATAACAATATGAAAATAAGAGCTACTAAAATCTTTGCTTTAGTTATTTTCCTCGGATTCCAAGGGGTAGAACTGTTTGGGCAGAGCACATATCAAACTCCTCCCAAAGCAATAGCTGACTTGGTCAATGCGCCAAGTACGCCTTCAGTAAGATGGAGCAAAAATGGGGAATGGATGCTGCTCATGGAGCGTTCAGATAATCCAAGTATAGAAACGCTTTCTCAACCAGAATTAAAAATAGCTGGAATGAGAATTAATCCTGCTACATCTGGCCCAAGCCGCCAAATAGGTGTAGAGAATATCAAAATTAAGAAAACTCAATCAGGAGAGGAGATTCAGATTACAGGATTGCCTTCCTTGCCAAATATGGGCGGAATGAGCTTTTCTCATGACGAAAAGTACATGAGCTTCATTCAGACTGATGCTGATGGGATTAGTTTATGGCTTGTCGACTTGACTACCTTTTCTGCAAAAAAGCTTACAGATAAAATAATAAATGATGTCTATGGAAATCCAGTTGCTTGGACTCCAGATAATAAATTGCTAGTAAAAGCAGTAAATCCAACACGAGGAGAGATTCCAAAAAGACCTGCAGCCCCAGCAGGTCCTATCATTCAGGAAACTACCGGAGATGCAGCTCCGAGCAGAACTTATCAGGATTTGTTGGAGAATTCTTATGATGAAGCGCTTTTTGCCTATTTCATGGATTCTCAGTTGATGAAGATTGACTTGGAAGGGAATAAAACACCTATTGGTCCGTCTGGAATGATCAAATCAATGGATCTTTCTCCAGATGGAAACTATATTATGGTTGATTTGATTAAGAAGCCATTTTCATATTTGGTGCCAGCGAGTAGATTTCCATATGATGTGGAAATTTGGTCTATAGATGGTAAGAAAGTGAAAGCTTTGGCACAGATTCCTTTGGATGAAAATAGACCGACTGGTTTTGATGCTACAGTTACAGGTCCAAGAAATATCAATTGGAGAGCGGATAAGCCTGCCATGCTGTATTGGGTGGAAGCCCAGGACGGTGGGGATGCACGGGTAGAGGTAGAAGTGCGTGAGATTATTTACACGTTGGCTGCACCATTTGCTGGTGCAAAACAAAAACTGGCAACTACCCCTTATAGATTCGGAGGTATAATTTGGTCCAATGATTCTTTTGCTATTATGGGTGAGCGCTGGTCAAGAACTAGAATGGACAAGCGATCAATCATTAATCCTTCAGATCCTTCCCAGCCAAAGCAGGTGATCATAGAGCGATCATCGGATGATTTATACAATGATCCGGGTGATCCAGTAATGGTGGAAAATGAATTTGGGGAAAATGTAATGCTTCGCAAAGGTGACTTAGTTTATATGACAAGCCCAGGAGGATCGCCAGAAGGAGATATGCCTTATTTATCAACTTTCAATACCAAAACAAAAGAGGAGAAGATCCTTTGGAGATCACAGGCTCCATTTTATGAAAGAGTCGCCAAGGTGTTAAATGATGATGCTACAGAATTTATTACTATTAAGGAGAGCACTGATATTCAACCAAATTATTGGTTAGTCAATACCAAAAAGCGAATAGCTCCGCGTCAACTGACCAACTTTGACAATCCTTATGAATCAATCAAGGGAATACAAAAACAGCTGGTCACTTATAAAAGAAATGATGGGTTGAATCTTTCGGCTGTGATTTATACCCCTGAGGGTTTTGAGCCAGGGAAAGATGCTCCCTTGCCAGTATTAATGTGGGCTTATCCAAGAGAATACAAATCCAAAGAAGTAGCAGCTCAAGTAAGAGGCTCGCAATATTCCTTTACGAGGGTAAGTTCTGGATCACCTCTTTTCTGGGTGACTCGAGGCTATGCGATCATGGACAGAACCGAAATGCCAATCGTAGGTGAAGGGGATAAAGAGCCTAACGATTATTTTATTGATCAGCTTGTTGCTAATGCGGAAGCGGCCATAGATGAAATCGTGGACTTGGGGATCGGTGACAGAGATAGAATTGCAGTGGGTGGCCACTCTTATGGGGCATTTATGACTGCAAATTTGCTTTCACATACCAATTTATTTGCGGCGGGAATTGCTAGAAGTGGCGCATACAACAGGACATTGACGCCATTTGGGTTTCAGTATGAGCAAAGAACGTATTGGGAAGCCCCAGAGGTGTATTTCAATATGTCTCCTTTCTCCTTTGCACATAAAGTAGAAACTCCCATTCTGCTTCTTCATGGGCAAGCTGACAATAATTCAGGTACTTTCCCTATCCAATCTGAGCGATACTATAATGCACTGAAAGGTCATGGTGCCACTGCAAGACTGGTGTTTTTACCAAATGAAAGCCATGGGTACGCAGCCAAAGAGTCAATTAATCACATGCTTTGGGAAATGGATAACTGGCTAGAGAAATACGTGAAGAATAGAAACCAGATTGAAACAACAAATTAAAAGCCGTTTCAAAAAGCTTTAAAAAACCTTACCTATTCTCATCATACTGAGGGGATAGGTGAGGTTTTTTTACTTGTATCCTAAAATTATAGATGTGGGAAAAATCACTTTCTTGATTGGTAAGATTTGTATTTTTTTAAAAAATGGATGTTTTTTTGATAAAAGATGCACGTAAAAACATAAATGAGGTTAAATTTGCCTTAGTAGAACCCAGATATATAGTAAAAAAAGTGTCCGATTTTGAAAATATGGTTTTTTCTATTTTTTACCATTTAAGATTTGATGCTCCAAAATTTAAGATTATGAGAAAGAGTTTCGGCAGTAAATACTTGATTTTTAGCTTTCGGAAAATTGTGACTTCTCAGATTCGGCTTTAAAAAAAACCACATAAAACTCTCGATTAAATTAAATAAGCAGCTTCAAGGTGAGGCTGTCAGTGGAAACAATTAATTAAACTTTATGAAAAAAGCGTTACTAAGTATGCTCTTTGGATTACTGATTACCAGTACGATGTTTGCGCAGCAGCGTACCATCTCTGGTAGGGTAATCTCCGATGAAGAGCCCGACGGACTCATTGGAGTCAACATTTTGGTAAAAGGAACACTTACGGGTGTAGTGACTGATTTGGATGGTTATTACAACGTGCAGGTTCCAGACGGTGCGGCTACTTTGGTCTTTAGCTATATAGGCTATTTGAGCAAAGAAGAAGCTATAGGTAACAGGTCCGAAATTAATGTAAGTTTGACTCCTGATTCTCAAAACTTGGATGAAGTTGTAATCACAGCTTACGGTGGTACGATTGATAAAGGCAACTTTACCGGTTCTGCGGTGTCCTTGAAAGGTGATAAAATTGCCGACAGACCCATCAACAACGTGGTGAATGCAATAGAAGGTCAAGCTCCAGGTGTGATCACTACTTCTGCATCAGGACAGCCAGGTGCTACTCCATTAGTTAGGATTCGTGGTGTGGGTTCTGTTAACTCCTCATCTTCTCCTCTATATGTAGTAGATGGAGTGCCTTATGATGGAGACCTTTCAAATCTTAACCCATCAGATATAGCAGATATGACTATCCTGAAGGATGCATCTTCTGCTGCATTGTATGGTGCTCGCGCAGCAAACGGAGTGATCATGATTACTACCAAAACTGGTAAGAAGAATGAGCCTACGTTTAATTTGAAAATTCAGCAAGGTTTTTCTGGCAGAGCTCTTCCAGAATATGATCGTGTAAATCCAGGTGAGTATTACCCATTGGTTTGGGAATCCCTGAAAAACAGTAGACTTGGTGCTGGTCAGTCTGACGCTGATGCAGCTCAGTATGCCTCTACAAACTTGATTGACAACGTACTTAATTACAATATTTACGATGTGCCAAACGATCAAGTAGTCGGGCTAGATGGAACTTTGAATCCTAATGCAGTAAATAACTTTGAAGGACTTGATTGGTTCGATGAGTTGCAGAGAAGAGGAGATAGAAAAGAATACAACTTGACTTACTCCGGAGGATCAGAGAAAACAGATTTCTATACTTCTTTCAACTACTTGAATGAAAAAGGATTCGTGATTCAGTCTGATATCGAAAGATTCACTGGTCGTGTGAATGTAAACACACAAGCTACCAAGTGGTTGAAGACTGGTTTGAACCTTTCTGCTACGATGAGTGAGGGGAATAACTCTAGATCTACTGGTAGCTCTAGTTATGTAAACCCATTCTTCTTCGCTAGAAACATAGGTCCAATCTATCCAGTGTATGCTCAGAACATGCAGACTGGTGGGTACATTCTTGATGAGAATGGAAATAAAATCTACGATACAGGTAACCTTTCTGAACTAGGACTTCCTAGTAGAGGTGCAGATGCATCTGCTGGTCGTCACGCTGTGCAGGAGACTTTGCTTAACGTAGACTCTTTTGACAGAGATGTGATTTCAGGTAGAGCTTATGTAGAAGCAAGGTTCCTTCAGGATTTCACGATCAGAACTAATATTTCTACGGATATGACTTCTTTACTGGAAGTGGGTTATGATAACCAAATAGTAGGTGATGGAGCTCCAGCTGGTAGAACTAATAGAGGTAACTATAGAACAAACTCTCTTACATTCAACCAGATCTTGTCTTACTCCAAAGTATTCCAAGAGAAACATTTCGTAGAAGCTTTGGTAGGTCATGAGAATTATAACTACCAGCAAGAAAGACAGTATCTATCTAAGCAAGATCAGATTTTGGACGGTAATATTGAGCCGGACAATTTCGTGACGATTAACTCTGCTACTGGTAGAACTGACATAGATAGAATTGAGTCCTACTTCAGTAGAGTGAACTATGTTTATGATGATAAGTACTCTTTATCTGCATCCTTCAGAAGAGATGGTTCTTCCAGGTTTTACAAAGATGTGAGATGGGGCAATTTCTTCTCTGTAGGTGGTGCTTGGACTATTGATCAGGAAGATTTCTTCAATTCTAGCTTTATCCAATTGTTAAAATTAAGAGCGTCTTATGGTCAAGTAGGTAATAATAATGTAGATGGTTATTACCCATGGCAAGCACTTTATGACTTGGGCAACAACAATGGGCCTGAGCCAGGAATCTTGCAATCTTCTTTAGCAGCGAGAGAACTACTTTGGGAATCAAACAACACCTTCGATATAGGAGTTGATTTTGCTTTCGGCAATAGATTCCAAGGTACTATTGAATATTTCAACAGAGTTTCTGAAAACCTTCTTTTTGAGGTTCCATTATCATTGACTACTGGTCTAGAAAGTAGGTTCCAGAACATCGGAACGATGAGTAACCAAGGTATAGAATTCAGTATTGCTGGTGATGTAGTTAGATCCGGTGACTTCAAATGGAATGTAGGTTTGAATGTGTCTACGTTTGACAATGAATTCAAGAAGCTTCCTTTCGAAGAGCAAATCAATGGTACCAAAAAGTATGAGGTTGGTAGTTCTATCTATGACTTCTGGTTGAGAGACTGGTATGGTGTGGATTCTGAAACTGGTGACGGCCTTTTCTTTGCCGAGGAATATGCTGAAGATGATGAGGACATCCGTATAGTAGGTTCAGATACGTTGACAGTAAATCAAGCAAATGCAAGATTCCATTATGCAGGATCTGCTATTCCTGATTTCTTTGGTGGTTTGACCAATACATTCACTTACAAAGGATTCTCTCTAAGTGTATTGATGAGCTTCTCTGTAGGTGGAGATATTTATGATGGTATCTATGGTGGATTGATGGATGCAGCTACTGAAGGTGGCGCATTGCATACAGATATCCTTGACAGATGGCAGAAGCCAGGTGACATCACTGATGTGCCTAAAATGGATGTAACTGGAGCTGCCAATACGAATGTAGCTTCTGACAGATGGTTGACTTCTGCTTCTTATTTGAACTTCCGTTCTGTAAACCTTTCTTACACTGTTCCTAAAGCATTTTTGAACAGAATTAAGGTGAAGCACGCAACGATTTATCTAGCTGGTGAAAATCTAGGTTGGGTGTCTTCTAGAAAAGGTATGTATGTGTCGGGTACTTTCAATGGTACTACTTCTAACACCTACACCCCAGCAAGATCATTCACTTTGGGACTTAATTTGAACCTGTAATTTAGAATGACGATGAAAAAACATATAAATAAACTATTTATAGCAGCAGCACTTTTAGTAACCACTAGCTGTGCTGAGGATTATCTGGATACGCTTCCTACTGATGCTGTGCCGGAGGAATTGGTCTTTACGACTACTAAGAATGCGATGACCGCCTTGAATGGTATTCATAGAATGCTCTTGTTACGTTTTGATAGCCAAGGCCAGCCTGCAGAAAGCGGCGTGATGATCATGCGTGACGTGATGTCTGATGATGTGGTATTTACTACTACTGGTAATGGCTGGTTTGTGTCAATGGGTAGATGGTTGACTCACTCAAATGAAAATGCCGGTGATGTACGGTTTGTTTGGAGATATTACTACAAAGTAATAGGTAACGCGAACATGATCATTGCTAATATAGATGATGCCGAAGGTCCACAAGAGGAAAGAGATGAGATCAAAGGTCAGGCTTTGGCCTACAGAGCTTGGGCTCATTTGAATCTGGTGCAATTATTTGCAGAGCGCTATGATGCTGCCGGTGCAAACTCTCAATTGGGTGTACCTATCGTATTAGAGCCGATCACTGAAGGTGGTGCTAGAAATACCGTCGAAGAAGTTTACGCACAGGTTACTGCGGATTTAGCTGCAGCGGAAAGCTTATTGGCACCACTTGGTGGGTCTAGAAATGCTAAGTCTCACCTGAATATTAATGTAGTGAAAGGTATCCAAGCTCGTGTAGCAATGATCAAAGAGGATTACACTACTGCAGCTCAGTTGGCTAGCGAAGCTCGTGAAGGCTTTGAACTAATGTCTGAATCTGCACTTTATGAAGGATTCAACAATGTTGATAATTCAGAGTGGATTTGGGGAAGTTTTCAGCAAGATGATCAGCAGACTTTCTTTGCTTCATTCTTTGCTTACATGTCTCTGAACTTCTCTTCTACTAACATTAGATCAAATCCAAAAGCGATCAATTCTTCACTTTATGATATGATTCCTGATTCAGATTACAGAAAAGGGCTTTGGGACCCAAATGCTTCTGATTCGGATATGAGAGATCCTTTCATAGATGAAGTTACGCTGTCTAGTTTCACGAAAAAAGACTACATGAACCGTAAGTTTCTTGCGCAAGGTAACGCTTCTTCTGTAGGTGATGTGCCTTACATGAGAGCAGCTGAAATGTATCTGAACGAAGCAGAGGCTTTGGCTAGATCTGGAAATGATGCTCAGGCAGCTCAGGTTTTGTATGATTTTGTTTCGGAGAGAGATCCTGAATACACTATGTCATCTAATACAGGTGATGCGCTAATCGAAGAAATCATGGTTCAGAGAAGAATTGAGCTTTGGGGTGAAGGATTCAGATTCTATGATCTGAAAAGACTGAATCTTCCTTTGGATAGAACTGGAGCTAACTTTGTAGAGTCAGTAATCAACGGAAAATTCACGGAACCTGCAGGTACTAACGCTTGGCAATGGCAAATTCCAATTGACGAATTGAATACCAATGATTTGATGGTACAAAATCCTTCATAAGAATTTAGATAAATTGAGCAAGCCCGAGGATATTTTTCCTCGGGCTTTCTTTTTGCCAAATTTTTTAACCCTTAAACTTCGTAAAACTCAATCGGTGAATCATCTGGATCGGAGATAAATGTGAATCGCTTTCCAGTGAATTCATCCATTCGGATAGGTTCCGCGATTACGTGATTTTTTTCAAGATCAATAATGCATTTTTCCAGATCCGCTACAGCAAAAGCGAGGTGCCTTAAGCCTGCAGCTTCAGGTCGTGAAATCCGATTTGGTGGCGAAGGAAAGGAAAACAACTCTATAACATAGTGACCATTTAGGCTGAGGTCAAGTTTGTATGAGTCTCTTTCCTTACGATATACCTCTCGAATTATTTCTAGACCTAAAATCTCCGTATAGAATTTTTTTGAGCGCTGGAAATCAGAACAGATAATTGCAATATGGTGGATTTCTTTCAGTTGAAGCATTTTTTTTAAGATATGTGCAAAGGAATAAGAAGTTTTGTTGATTTGGTGTAACTCAATACTTGTCATGCATGTAATAAAGCACTTTGGTTAACTCATTTTTTAGCTCGTTTCCAGAAATCGCATAGTTATTCATCAGGCATGAGAAGTGAAGTGCCTTGCCACTTTTCGTCAGTAGATACCCGCTAAGGGCATTGCTCATCGATAGTGTGCCGGTTTTGGCGTAGATGTAGGGAGGCTGGCCTTCATCTGAATGGTAGTAGTTTCGGATCGTCCCTGACTCTCCACCTGCCGGGAAATAGGCCATTATTTTTTCCATAGGAACTTCTGTTCTGATCTTGGCTAGCAAAGCGATGATACTTCTAGGAGTAAACATGTTTTTCGAAGATAGTCCAGAGCCATCCACCCAAATAGGCTCATCAGGTAAGTCTGTCAACAAGTTCTCTTTTGCGTAAGCAATGGCGTCAGATGTGCTGAGTTTGTTGTCCAGCTGGTCAGAGACTAATAGCAAAAGTTGCTCAGCAAGGAAATTATCAGAGATCTTCATCATCTGAGCATAGATACTATCCGCTGCAGCAGTTTGTAACTTTTTAGGTTCCTCGTTTTGGTATTGAGGATTTTTGATGACTGTAACTTCTCTGTTAAGCTCCTCTGAAAGTAGCTGAGCAGCAAAATCTGCTGAGGTAATAAATGGAATGTCTGTCTCAAATCTTTTGTCTGTAGCCTCTGAAGTAACGAAATACTTGAACTTGTTTTGGAGATGGTCTCTTCGAAAGCTTGAGCTTGAATTTCCTCGTGGTTTTGTTAGTTCCATAGCGGATTCGAAGCGAGGTGGGTATATAGCAAATGCTGAATCACCTTCGCTTTTTGCGAAGCGAACTATGTTTCCATACACTGGTAAAGCAGATCGCTCAGCAGCATAATAGGCATTATACCAATCCCAAGACCAGCCTGACCCAAAAGCATCTACTTGATCAAAATTATCCAATAAGTACAGTTTCTTATCCTGACCTTTCAAGAATTCTAAAGCAACTGTATTCTTCAGATCAGGGTGCAAAAGACTCGGGTCGCCAGTGCCCCAGAAGATCAAAGAATCCCCTTTTTCCAGGTAGTTTAAGCCATTCACCAAACTATCACCCAAAACAGTATAGGAGGTGTAAAAGGTAAATAGCTTCGTGTTGGAAGCTGGGATGAAATACTTGTCTGAATTGATGTCTACCAAAACTTTATCCTTAATAGGATCTACCACCATAAAGCCCAGATGTCCTTGGTTGAAAACATCAGAGTTAGTGATTGATTTATTGATATGCTGAACTGTGCAGGAGGAGCATATCAGGAGTATAAAGAGTAGTTTGTTTCTCATGGTATTTATAATTAAGCAAAAAAAATCTCCTGAGTAGCCCAGGAGATTTAATTAAAATCAAATTCTAGTTAATTCACATCCCACCACACTTTTCCATAAAGACTTTCAGATCCTCCGAATTGTCTCTGGACAGCTTCATTGTAGTTGTCTGTGTTGTTGAATTGCTCTGTTTCGATGTAGATCTGTCTGTTTGGAACTTCAGCTCCGCCCGGTGCCACCATGTTATTTGGATAGCCAGTTCTACGGTATTCAGCCCAACTTTCATAGCCATGCATGAATAGGTGAACCCATCGCTGAGTAGCGATCTGCTCCATAGCCATGTCAGCTGAATAGGCGATTTCCGGTTGCATCATGAAATCTTCCAGCATGCTAGTGTCAGCTCCCCATTGATCCATAGATGCTTCTATTGCTAGGTTGTATTTTTCTTCCGCAGTGGCATCACCACCCGCAATCCATCCTAGCTTTGCAGCTTCTGCTTGCGCAAAAAGAACCTGTGCATAAGTTACCAAGTAAATCGGTGCAGCTTGCATGTGTATAGCATCTCCAAGTAGAGCATATTTCTCTGTATCGATATCTACAGTTTCACCGAAAACTAGTCCAGTGTAATCACCATCAGTTCTGTTAGGGTTAGCATAAACCATCAGACGTGGATCGCCTACAGGTTTCATTTTGTCCATCAATGTAGCACTAATTGCCCACCACTCTCTACCAGAAAGATTTATCTGACTGTACCAGTAGTTTTGGTTGTTGGCGTCTTCGAGGTGTTTGAAAATAAAACTACCAGCATTTGACGTCAATACACCTGCTTGCATAGCTGCTGCAAATTTTTCTTGACCTAGCGTAGGATTCACCTCAGAAAGGCGAAGTGCCATTAGCATTTTAAGTGTGTTTGCGAAGTCCTTCCACTTAGTCATATCACCGTTATAGATGATGTCATTAGTGATAGATCCGGAAACAATCTGGCTTGTAGCTTCATCCAAAACGGAGAAAATATCCATGTAAATAGATTCCTGAGTGTCATATGCTGGAGTGAAGTTATCCGCACCCATCAAAGCTTGCGTGTAAGGAATATCTCCCCATCTATCCGTCAGTTGCCACATGTAATAGGACTTAAGGATTTTTGCTACTGCAAGTTGATTGGCAACTGGACCTTCTACACCGCTTAGATCATCAGCATTAAGGACAGTTTCCAAGTTCATTAACGGTCCTTGATACCAGCCATAGAAGCTGGTAGAAGATTGCGGATAAAGTGATGCGTTTACATACTGAGTTTCGCTCAAATACTGTGACATAAACTCCCCTTGAGGTGAAGAACTAAGTCCAGATAAGGAAAGCATTGCATTTGCAATCAATTGAGTACCTGATGCTACGCTTGGTTTATTTGGATTTATGTTGATGTCGTCATCGAAATTGTTGCAGCCTACCAAAAGAAGTGCTGTTACGATAATTATATTAAGTTTTTGCATGATTTCTGGAATTAGAATGTAACGTTAAGATTGAAACCAAACGAACGTACACTTGGCAATTGACCTGATTCGTACCATCCGATTGCTTGAGATCCAGTGGAAAGCTCAGCTGGGTTGATTCCTTTTGGAGCATTTTGGAATAGCATCGCCAAGTTTCTACCCACTAGGGCTAGCCTTACATTTTCTACCGGAAGTTTAGCGAATTGAGCTTTGTTGAAATTATAACTTAAGCTAACTTCTCTCAATCTGATAAATGAAGCATCATATAACCAATCTTCGTAGATTCTTCTAGCCACTACACCGTAATATGCTTTTGCGTCTACATAAGCAGTCACTTCTTCACCTGTTTCAGCAGAAATACCTTCTACTTTCACTCCACCGCCATCGGCCAATGGATCTCTTACATTCATTCCATTGTCATTGGTAGCAGCAGAAAGTGGATCCAATCCCGTTCTTACTGCTAGCATTTTAGATCTTGAGAAGAACTGACCTCCAGCCTGGAAGTCAATCATCGCAGCCAATTGGAAATTTTTGTAGTTCAACACGTTTTGAAAACCACCATTGAAGTCAGGTAATACAGTTCCAAAATCGTGGGTTGCATCTGTGTAAAGAGGCATATTGTTACTTCCTAGAAGTATTTTTCCAGTAGCTTCATCTCTTTGGTAAGCTTGTCCTACCAAGCTACCGAATGGCTTGCCTACATAGGAATTCAAATAGCTAGAAGTGGAAGAGTAGGTAGTGCTTCCATACTGATACACATCAATGCCTGGATAAAGCTCAACAACTTCATTTCTATTTCTACTTAGGTTGAAGGACATATCCCAATTGAAATCATCAGATCGGAATGGGGTAGCAGTAATTGCTAGTTCAAGACCTTTATTTACAATTTCACCTGCATTGATGGTGGCTGAGCCATATCCGCTTGTTCCGGACACATCTAGATTTAGGATTTGATTCTCATTTCGCTGATTGTAGTAAGTGAAAGACAGGCCGACTCTTCCTTCATAAAATTTGAAATCCACACCTGCTTCGTAGGAGTGGGCAAATGAAGGTTTGATATTTGGATTGTTCAAATTATCAGGAACAGATAAGGTATTAACAGTTGAAGATCCAGAATAGACACTTCCTACATTAAAGAAAGATGTAGTGCTGTAAGGACTCAAATCTGACCCAGCTTGAGCATAACTTAATCTTAGTTTACCTAGCGTCATTACATCAGACTTGATCCACTCACTGAATACTACAGAGGTGGAAATTGAAGGGTAGACATAGGAATTGTCATCTACAGGCAAAGTGCTGGAATTATCATTTCTGATAGAGGCATCCACGAAATAGGTATTGTTGTACCCTAATGAAACCATAGCATAAGCACTTCTGATCGTCTTTCTCAATTGGTAAGATGTAGTAGCAGGCCTGTCTATGGAAGCGTCAATATTGTAGAAGCCTGGAGAAGATAACCCACCGACAGTAGCCATGTATAAGTAGCTATAGTCGCGATCGTAGATGTTTCCACCGACGTTAGCATCTAAAGACAGTTTGTTCCATGTTTTGTTGTACTGCGCCAAAACTTCGTAATTCATCTCTGTGTTTTGATATTTTCCTACAGAATATCCTGGCACACCAGTTCCACCAAAAGATGCTCTAGAATTAATATTTTGAGTATACATGTCAGATCTGACAAAGCCACTAACTTTTAACTCTGGCGTAATTTGGTAAGACAGTCCTACATCACCGAAGAATCTATCTCTGCTGTCATCACTGAAGTTTTCATTAGCTAGGAAATATGGGTTTGCCCAATAAAGCGGATTGAAATTTGTGACTTCTCCAGTTGAAGAACTCGGTCTTCTTAGGTTCCAGTGTAGGAAAGTGCCATCATCATATTTGTAGTCCTTTAATCTATTCATATCCAATGATCGTTGGAACCACTGTCCCAAATACCTAGAACCATCTTCAGATCCTTGTCCTGGACGACGACCCTTGTTAGCCGCATAGTTAATATTTGTGGTTACTCTCAATTTCTTAGTAAGGTCAACACCAAGTCCTAGACCTACATTGTTTCTCTTTAAAGAAGTATTAGGTTCTACACCTTGAATTCGTGTGTCATTTAAGCTAACTCGGAAGTTTGAGTTGGCTCCACCACCAGTAATTGTTACACCATTGTTTACATTGGTGCCAGTTTCGTAGTAATCTTTGATATTATCTGGATGAGCTACGAATGGAGTCAGCTGACCATAAGTTGGGTCCTGAGGATAAAAACTCATTACTTCTCTTACTAAAGTACCATCCATTTTAGGACCCCAGCTTTCATCCACAGACATATCCACGTACTTGTCTCCATTCGGAAGTGTTCTCCAGGTCTGGCTTGAACCACCACCATAAATATCTTGGTATGGCATCAGGTTGGCTACCTTATCTACGAATACAGCAGAACTCAATTCTACCTTTACGTCCGAACCCTTCTTACCTTTTTTGGTAGTGATCATAATTACGCCATACTGGCCTCTGATTCCGTAAAGTGCAGATGCAGTTGGACCTTTCAATACGTTAATCGTCTCAATGTCTTCTGGGTTGATATCCTGACCTAGGTTACCGTAATCTTGACCTGAAGCTCCGGAGAAGTTGGAATTGGAAATTGGTGTGCCATCCACTACCATTAAAGGCTCTCCACCACCGGAAATAGAGTTTACTCCTCTGATTTTGATTTTTTGAGTACCACCCATACTTGCTCCAGACGAGCCAGTCACCTGTACACCTGCTACTTTTCCAGAAAGTGAGCCAAGTACGTTTTGCTCTTTAGTGTAAGTTAAGTTCTCGCCTTTCACTTCTTGAGTAGCATATCCTATGGATCGCTCATCTCTAGTGATACCAAGAGCAGTCACTACTACTTCACCCAGTTGAGATACGTCTTCAGCTAAAGCAATATTGATTTCAGTAGCGTTACCTACAATTTTTCGTTGGGTTGTATATCCTATAAAGGAGTAAACCAGAACTGATTCAGACCCAGGTACGGAGGTGGAATAGTTTCCATCCAAGTCAGTCACAGTTCCAGTGGAGGAACCTTGAATAACTATACTCACCCCAGGAAGTGGCATGCCATCTGCCTGAGAGGTTACTTTTCCTTTGACAGTTTGCTGGGCATAGAGTGGTATGCTAGCCAGAAAACTCAAAAGAAAAAGCAATGTCATTGCGTAGTTTTTCTTCATGTGTTTTGTGTTTATTAGTTGTGTATAAATTGGTTTGCTGTTTTAATCTGTTAACTGGCAAATTACTGCAAGGTTTTTACTGGGTTGGGTAATGTATGTAGCACACAATCAAGTGGCTAGTATACTATTAATCAGAATAAGCCCACATGCAGTTTTGAGCTTCTAAAACTTCACATTTTCACCTATTACTAGACCTGATTTGCTGTTATTGACAAGATTTCTACAGTATTTAGGTCATTTTAGCAATCATTATTTCATAAATTAAGAATAATGCATTGGTTATTTCAATTTTTTGAGACTGATTTTTAACGAAATGATAATAATTTATTTTAGCTCAAATAAAATTTGCCGTTGCGTCTTTCTGCCGTATTATATTCCGAATACATGCAAGAATGAGCTAAGTGGTTAGAACTGAGGTCAAAAAAAAAGGACTGCCTTGTATTAGGCAGTCCTTTGGGAGCTTAAAAGGAGGTGTTCTTAATCCACTTTCTTTATTTCAGTGATAGTTTCGGTCACTACTTTTTTACCTTCCTCATATTTG
This sequence comes from uncultured Algoriphagus sp., assembly GCF_963974365.1. Taxonomy (GTDB): domain Bacteria; phylum Bacteroidota; class Bacteroidia; order Cytophagales; family Cyclobacteriaceae; genus Algoriphagus. The sequence continues at coordinate 63,629 of NZ_CAXBBX010000010.1, forward strand.
ATTTCTTTTTTAATTTCAACCTTCCCTGAGATTGAGTCAGAGTGAGGAGTTTGGCTGATATGAGGCGCAATAATCAGCGCTACGATGGACATCAGTTTGATCAGAATATTCATTGATGGTCCCGAAGTGTCCTTAAAAGGATCGCCTACTGTATCACCGGTCACAGACGCTTTGTGCGGTTCAGACTTTTTGTAATACATCTCACCGTCGATCTCCACGCCTTTTTCAAAAGATTTCTTTGCATTATCCCAAGCACCACCGGCATTTGACTGGAACATCCCCATCAAAACTCCTGAAACTGTCACCCCAGCCAATAAGCCACCAAGCATTTCTGCAGAGGAAACTTGCTCAAATACACCTTGGAAGCCAAATCCTACCAAAATAGGAGTGATCAATGCGATAGCGCCTGGAAGTAGCATCTCTCGAAGAGAGGCTTTAGTAGAAATCTCTACACATTTATCATATTCAGGCTTAGCCTTATATTCCATAATGCCTGGAATTTCTCTAAACTGGCGCCTTACTTCATTTACCATATCCATCGCAGCTCTACCTACTGCTGCTATAGCAAGGGAGGAGAAAATATATGGAATCATCCCGCCTACAAATAACGCAGCCAACACTGGGGCTTTGAATATATCAATGGCATCAATACCAGCTACACCCACAAATGCAGCGAAAAGTGCGAGGGATGTCAATGCTGCCGAAGCAATTGCAAATCCTTTACCCGAAGCTGCAGTAGTATTACCCACTGCATCCAGGATATCTGTACGTTCCCGCACTTCCTCTGGGAGTTGGCTCATCTCAGCTATACCACCAGCGTTATCTGCAATCGGGCCAAATGCATCAATAGCAAGTTGCATAGCAGTGGTAGCCATCATTCCTGCTGCCGCAATCGCAACCCCGTAAAGACCAGCAAAAGCATAGGATCCCATGATTCCGCCTGCCAAAACTAAAATCGGAAGAACTGTCGATTCCATGCCGACAGCAAGACCTGCGATGATGTTTGTCGCATGACCGGTTGCAGACTGATTAATAATGGACTTGACTGGACGTTTGCCCATGGCAGTATAGTATTCTGTGATGATGCTCATCAAAGTTCCGACCACAAGACCTAGGATAATAGCATAAAACACGTCCATGTTAGTGAAGTCATATCCTCTTATAGATAAGTTCTCTGGAAGCATGTATTTCACTACAAAAAAAGAGGCAATACCCGTAAATACTATAGATGACCAGTTTCCCATATTCAAGGCATGTTGCACATCACCTTTGTCATTTTTGATGGTCACAAAGAACATTCCCATGATAGAGAATACGATTCCCAATCCTGCCAAAACCATTGGAAGTAGTATAGGAGCAATTCCTCCAAAATTATCTAATGAAACTATCTCTCGTCCCAGCACCATAGTCGCTAGGATAGTGGCTACATATGATCCAAACAAATCGGCTCCCATTCCGGCCACATCTCCTACATTATCACCTACGTTATCAGCAATGGTTGCGGGATTTCTGACATCATCTTCAGGAATTCCAGCTTCAACTTTACCTACTAAATCCGCCCCTACATCGGCCGCTTTGGTATAAATACCACCGCCAACTCTTGCAAAAAGGGCAATTGATTCTGCTCCTAGAGAAAAGCCTGCCAGTACTTCAAGCGCTTTTTCCATTTCTACCCCATTTACGCCAGCACCTACACTTTGTACATACATGTTATAGAATAAGATAAATAGTGAACCTAATCCCAATACGGCCAAACCTGCCACACCAAGTCCCATGACAGAACCTCCGGTAAATGATACTTTCAGGGCGTGTTTCAAACTTGTCCTGGCCGCTTGGGTGGTTCTCACGTTCGCCTTAGTAGCTATATTCATTCCTATGTAACCTGCGAAAGCTGAGAACACCGCTCCAATCAGGAAGGAAATCGCGATCACGGGACTGGAAGTCTCTACAGACATTCCCGACCAGGCCAAAAGAATCACTGCGATGACCGCAAAGTAGGAAAGTACTTTCCATTCTGCTTTCAAAAATGCCATGGCCCCGTCAGCTATGTATCCAGCGAGTTCCACCATGTTTTTATCACCTGTTTCCTGCTTAGTAACCCAAGCGGATTTAATGGCCATCACAATCAGGCCCACCAGTCCCAGCGCAGGGACTCCATAAATTAAAGCTTGTTCCATAGGGTATATCTTACTGTTAATTTTGAATTTGTTAATTGAGCAAATATATAACTTCTCACTTACCGACCAATCGCAGAAGATTAGCGTATAATATGCTGTTTTTGAGAAATTTATTAGTGATTATTCAATGAAAGTAGCAGTCGGTTTCAATTTCATTGTAGATTTTGCTAATCCGTTGACAATTCGTGAATTAGTGAAACATTTGAAAAACTTAATCGAAGGAAATTTTTAAGAATATTTTCAAGAACCTAAAAGGTACTATTATAGAAGGTAAGTAGACAAAATCCTCCAGTTTGTAGTAGTGTCAGTTTTAAATTGCTAAAATTCAATTATTTAAATGTTCGAATTTCAATATAAATAGTAAATTAGTTTTCTTTTATCTATAAAAATCACTGTAAAGCCTGTGGATATACTTCTCGATACTTTTGAACTGGCGATTAGAAAATTGTTTGCCGAGCGATTAAATCCAGACGTTTGCTACCATAATATAGACCACACCTTATCAATTGTAGCTAAGGTGAAGGAAATTGGGCTATACTATAATTTAGAACAGGAGCAGTTAGACGAGTTGTTTATAGCCGGCTGGTTACATGATGTAGGCTATTGGAACGGGGTTGCTATAGATCATGAATTGAGAGGAGCCGCATTTGCCAGGGAATTTTTGAAGCAGTATGATGTCAGTGAGGAGGGTATTGAGCGTATTTGTGGAGCTATCCTAGCCACCAAAGTCCCTCAGCAACCTCATAATCTCATGGAGTCTATCATTTGCGACGCTGATTTATATCATTTGAGTTCTGATCAGTGTTATGCTCAAACTTTACTGCTAAAAAAGGAAACTGAACAGTTAAGTGGAAATCCTATTGAGCTGCTGGATTGGCTCAAAAACAGTGAAAAATTTATGGTAAATCACCATTATCACACGGAATATGCAGCTAAATTTTTTCAACAAGGAAAAGAGGAAAATTTAAGATTTCTGCAGACTAAAATAGAAGAATTGGCTAAAGCGGAGATTTAACCCACCTAATAGGCTAATCCTTCCAAGTACTTATTAGTGCCTTCTGGCTGAGAATAGGGCTGGCTGGGATTGAAATAATTCCAGATAAAATTTGAGATTTCCCTAGTGATCACCCAAGCTTCATTATCATAATTCCAACTTTTATCCTCGTTGTTGTTTGTGAAAATTGCGCAGACATAATCTCCTTCTGGAGCATTGACCAAAAAGACTTCTGAACGTGAGGAGTTGACCATTCCTTGCTTGCTGGCCACATTTACGCCAGCTGGAATCCCTGAAACAGCATAGTCTGTATAAAATGTGTTAGATAACAATCGATACATCAATTCGGATGCTGCCGGGCTGATAATTTCCCGATTATTTAATTGAACAAGGATTTTAGCCATTTCCTTAGGAGTGGTCTGTCCCCAGCCGTATTTCTCCCAGTTACTTTCCCGTCCAGGAGTTCGACTATTAACGCGTGTATGTTCGTAGCCCAGTTTATCCATGACGGTATTTATCTGCATACCTCCTCCTGCCAATGCTTGATTCCAAAGTGAAGTGGTGTTGTCAGAATAGCTCAGCATCAATGCAAGCAAAGTGCTGAGGTCTGTTTGGGTGGAATCCTTGAAAAACTGCATAATTCCTGACCCTCCATATTTAATCGAGTCCCTGTAGATTAAAGGCTCTCGGTAGTGCAATTCACCTTTTTCTATCTTATCAAAAACGCCTAGAAGTATTGGGATCTTCACAATACTAGCCGTAGGGAATAGGGAATCGGAACTGATTTCCACTGTAGCTCCAGTTTTTAGATGTTGGATATAAATGCCAATATCACCATGAAAAGTCTCTGAAATTTCTTTAATCGATGAAGTCAGTTCCTGGTCTAATGTAGTCTGCGCCTGAAGTTTAGTTGTAAAAGCCAAAATAAAAATGGATAGAACCAATGCGCTTTTTAAAGTCATAGAATTAGGAGTTTGGAAAATAAATATGGTGAATTTTAGATTATGATTATTCGCAATGATGCCAGTTACCTTATATTCTTAGCTTATCTGGTCGGAAGACCGATGACCGAAGACTCCCGCAATGGCGGGACAGGCTGAAGTGGCCTCAATTCTTAAGTTTAACAGATCTTACATTGCTTTTGCTACCTTACTGGTAGAAAAGCTGATATACATTTTTTAGATAATCCAACCAAGGATTTACTGCGCTCAAGTTGATTTCTTATGCTTTTTGGAGTAGAATGACTGTTCGAAAGCACATTGTGATAGTTTCGTGATGATTAGAATATAACTTCCGCATTCATATTATTTTTCAGATGAAAAAAGTACTTATAGTAGAAGACGATCCCAATATCAGCCAACTGATTCAGATTCACCTTAAGGATCTGGATTATGAAATAAAAGTCAGGAATAATGGGAGGGAAGGGTTTGAAGAAGCAAATTCCAATTCTTACGATTTGCTTATTCTTGACATCATGCTTCCCGAAATGGGTGGTATAGCTATTTGCCAACGACTGAGAGCATTGGATAATTTCACTCCAATTCTTATGATCACGGCCAAATCGGAGGAAATAGATAAGGTGATCGGTTTGGAATCCGGTGCTGATGATTACATCACCAAGCCATTTAAGATCCGGGAATTCATCGCAAGAGTCAAAGCTATCATGCGCCGTCAGGATCAGTTCGCAATACTTTCAGCTAATGAGGTCAAACTGATCAAATTCGAGTCTCTGGAAATAGATGAGAAAAAACGAAAGGTCTTGCTCCTTCAAAAACGCGTGGATTTGACTCCAAAAGAGTTTGATTTATTAGTGCTCATGGCAAAGAATCCGGGGAGAAGTTATTCCAGGGCGGAATTGCTGGAATTGATCTGGGGATATGATTTCTCTGGCTATGAACATACTGTAAATGCGCATATTAATAGGCTTCGAGCAAAGATCGAGGCAGATCCTAATAATCCGGTTTATATTTTAACTACCTGGGGAGTGGGATATAGATTCAATGATGAATTTTAAGCTACAGCTATGAAAAGTCTATTTCTCAGAATTTCTCTCATCTTCATTCTGGTATTACTGATTGTGGGTTGTTCATATGTTTTTATCACGGCAACGACCGCTCAGCGCTATTTTCAGGAAACTACCCAGCGTCTTAATGCCACAGTCGCGGAATACATGATTGAGGAGGTTAATCCTTTTGTAGATGGAGAAGTAAATGAAGCCGCCCTAGGTACAATTATGCATTCCATGATGGCTGTCAACCCGGGGATTGAAGTATATCTGCTGGACCCAACTGGAGAAATTATTTCCTACGTTGTTTTGGATCAGCTAGTCAAGTTAAAACGAGTCGATTTAGCTCCAGTTAAAGAATTTATCGCCGCCAAAGGTGATGATTTTGTGATGGGGGATGACCCAAGAAACCCAGGTGAGCAATCGGTCTTTTCGGCCACTGCTGTGTATGATGATGAGAAGTTACTCGGCTACGTGTACATTATTTTGGCTAGTGAAAAATATGAAACCATCTCTTCTGGCGTATTAGGGAGCTATTGGATGCAGCTGACCTTCAATTCTATTCTGATCACTTTAGTGGTGGCATTGCTGATTGGCTTAGTCCTGATCGCATGGCTAACTAGGCATTTGCGCACAATAGTTAAAACTGTGGAGCGATTTAAGGATGGAGATTTGAACGCAAGAGTGCCAGATTATAAGACTAACTCAGAATTTTCTGTGTTGGGTGAGACTTTTAATCACATGGCTGATCGGATTCTCCATAATATAGAGGAACTCAAAAATGTAGATTCTTTACGTAGGGAGTTGATTGCCAATGTGTCTCATGACCTCCGCAATCCTCTCGCGATTATAAATGGCTATATAGAAACCTTGCAGATGAAAGGAGAGTCCCTTTCCCAGGAAGAAAGGGAGAGCTATCTGAAAATCATCGGAAACAGTACGGATAAGCTCACCAAATTGGTTGCAGATCTTTTTGATTTGTCCAAGTTGGAATCGGGACAAATGCAGGTGAAGAAAGAGAACCTGAATATTCAGGAGTTGCTTCAGGACAGTAGTTTGAAGTATGAGCTTTTGGCTAAGTCAAAAAACATTTCAATCGACACAAGCATTTCCTCTTCGTTGCCCATGGTGAAAGCGGATCTTTACTTACTTGATCGTGTGATCCAAAATCTGCTTGATAATGCAGTAAAATACACTCCCAATGATGGAGAGATCAGTATTGAAGCAAATTCTGTAGCTGGAGCAGTACAGGTGAAAATCAAAAACTCAGGTGGAGGAATTCCTCAGGCAGATTTGGAAGCGATTTTTGATCGCTATTATATGATTGACAAGGAGCGGGAAGGAGTAGAAGGCTCAGGACTTGGCTTGGCCATAGTAAAGAGAATCCTGGAAGTTCATGGATCAGATATTTACATCCAATCAGATTCCAATACGTATACAGAATTTATATTTGAACTTCCAACTTAGTTTTTTTGGTAATTGAGTTGGTATTCAGGAATAAAAGTTTCAATTTTCTGAATACCAAACTGTTAAAATTCTGCTGTGATGAAAAGTATCTGTATTTTCTGTCTTTTTGGTGTTTTCCTTTTGATGAATGGATGTGTTGAAGATCTTGAGAAGGAAACAGATGAACTGACAGGGAGATGGGAAAATAGCTTTCCTGACCCTGATGACAGCACCAGCGTTCTAGTTTTATACTATGTGATGAAAAGCGACGCTACTTTAGAAGAAGGATATCTAAAAAGAAATCTACAAAGTGGTGAAGAAGGATATTTGTTTTTAGCAACCAGTGAGTATGCCACCAAAGATGGATTTATAGAGTTTTCCGATTACACTACCTTCAGAAGCGAATCCGAATCAGGGAATCTCGAATACATTCCCAAAGAAGAACTTGTACGCTATGGTACTCCAATGTCCCGAAAGATGTCTTACAAATTATTGGAAAATAACCAGGTATTGTCTGTCTATCAGGGTTGCCCCGCTGATTTTTGCTATGATGTTCTATATGACAAACTTTAACAATGCATTTCAAAAGGAGATTATTTAGTTGGGCTGTAACTTTTTACGGTAGAAGTTTGCCTACTTAAGCTCAGCAAAGCCAAATGGAATAGCCGCTGCACCACACCATAGGATTCCGTGTGAAAACTTTGAATCTGGAAAGTTGGCTAGTTTGAAATAGTGTTCTCCAGGTTCATTCACGACAGCTACTAATTGGAAGCTTTCCTTTTCTGAAAGTGTTAAGTCTTTTGATGAAGAAAGATAGACGTTGACAGTTCCGGTATGAAAACTTGAAGTAAAGTCACTGCCAAGTTTGATAAAGTATGAACCGCTTTCGTCGGTGACCAAATCTATCATTCCCTTGGTGTTGGAGCCACTTTGAGAGGTGAATGTTCCTGTTTTAAGGATTTCTACTTCTCCTGTTACTTTCACTGATCCGGGAATACCGCTAGTGTCATCAGGGATGATGGGATCAGAGTCTTTTGAGTTATTACATGCACTGGAAAAAAGAAGTATTGAGAATACAAGTGAGTAAGTGATAGATAGTTTCATGATTACGAGAGTTTAAAGTTGGCTAAGTCACGGAAGAGAATTCTATTTCTGCTGTAGTTGATAATCCCCTTTTGCTTCAGATTAGACAAGGTTTTGGTTACAGTTTGCCTACTGGAGTCAGAAAGTAAGGCAAAATCCTCATGGGTTAAGTTGATTTTCAGAAGGGTTTCGTCCCCATATTTCTTTCCTAATTTCACCGCAAGTTCTTTTAGTACAGCTCTGATTCGCTGCTCAGCATCACACGAAATAAGGCGTTCGTGTCTTTGAGCTGATTCTAAAGCTCTATCAATTAGTTTTTGGTTTAAACTTTTTTGTTCCTGGAAGGATAAATTAGCAAAGCTGCCCACTTTTTGGATTAGGGTGCCATCTTGGATTGCTATCGCATAGCTCAAATTTTGTCTAGGAAAGGTTGAGTCAACTTCGCCTTCACCGATAATTTCGCCTTCTCCTACTATTTTCAATATGGTTTGAAGGCCATTTGGAAGCGTTTTTTGCAGCTTAACGATTCCTTTTTTTATAAGATAAAAACCTTCTGAGTGCTGATCTTGCTTATAGATGCTTTGTCCTTTGGAGTAACTTTTGAAAACAGGGAAAGTAATCTGGATTGACTCTCTCGAGGGTTGTATTAGACTAGGATTCATTTTTTCTGTGGTTTATGTTCGTAATAGACTCCCAAGCCGAAAACTCCTGAGGAGTAGATGTTTTTTCGCTCGAAAATCCAATCGTTGTAGTTTCTATAGTTCAAACTCAGGTGAATGTTTTTGTAAACGGGCATACTTGCCCCAAAGCTGTAGCCAGTATATTCGGTGCCGTCACCTCGGACAAAGTCCGTTGCTACATCCACTTCGTCCACAGAACTGAGTGCATTTAATCGGGCATTTACCCAAACAATGTCCGCAATGTGATAGCCTATCTCCGCACCAATGGCAAATTGGTCAGAAAAGGAAACGCCTTCGTACTGAGTTCGGAAATTATAGGAGGTGAAGAGATTCCCATAGAAAGGAATGGATGGAAGTGCAAAAGAAGTGGCCAATGTTGTCCAAACATTGAATTCTCCATCTCCAGATGGGAGATTGATTTGTTCAAAGTCACTGACCTTACTTTTGGCAAAATGATTTGCCCTCCCTATAGGAAGTTCAGGGGCCATGGAGATACTCAAGGGGAAATACTTTTTGAGAAGCGCGTGCTTGAACTCCAACCGTAAGTCACCGATGCCGCTTACCGTTTCAGTAGTTTCAAAACCATTCCAGGTTTGTAAAGGCCAATTGGCTATAATGGTGAATTTGTCAGTGACTCCGTACTCGCCATAGAAAATCAAGGATTGCTGTGAAAATTGATTTGTTTTCAGCAGATCTCCTTCAAGAGAATAGTAATCTTTTGATTTCAGCGATTGAAAACTGAGTTGGTAAAATCCTTCTGTTTTTTCTTTGGTCCAACCACTTTGCGCAGCTATATCCAAAGAAATTAAACACATAAACCCAAGGACAACTGCCTTGAGTTTAGATGTAAGTGAGCGTTGGAATTCCATGTTTTGTTATTGAAGTGGAGCATTTCCGAAAGGAATCCCTACCGATCCACACCACAATAAAACGTGGGTGTATTTGGCGGTGTTTACTCCAGATGGAATAGCGAAGAAATTTTCCCCAGCCATTCTTACTGGACCAACTACCAATAAGTCAGGATTTCCGTTGCCTGGGTCTGCCATAAAAGTCGCAGAAGTGGACAAGTAAACAGTCACCGTACCAGTGGCTAGTGCAGTATTGAAGTTAGAGCCAAACTGTAAAAACTCCTTGCCCTCTGTGTCCAGCCCTAACCCGGCAGTTCCCATTGATCCAGCTCCGTTTTGATCTATGAATGTGCCGCTTCGAGTTACATTCAGAGTGCCTGTTGGTGTGGTTGGGTCTATAGTGACTGGATCCGTGTCGTCTGCACATGAGACTAAGCCTAAAAAGGCTACATAAAATAGGATAAATACTTTTTTCATGATTATGAGGTTTTGATTTATTCAAAATTGCTCTCAGGATATCACAAAAAAGTCACGGAAGAGTAAACAATTTATACCTAAGGTTCTTTTCTTTGGAGAGAAAAACAGCCTAACTATGAAACTTGACGATAAACAGATTTCCGATTTTTTAGAATCAAATGATAAGATAAACGAGTATGATCCTATCCTGAAGTCACTTTGGTATGATGGAAATGGGAACTGGGAGAAAGCTCACGATGAGGTAGATAGTCTGGGTGGACAAGATGCCGCGAGAATCCATGCTTATTTGCACAGAAAGGAAGGCGATCAATGGAATGCTGATTACTGGTACAGAAGAGCTGGAGAAAGTAAGCCTAATCTCACGCTAGATGAAGAATGGGCGGACCTGCTCAGTCGCTTTTTGAAATAGAGCTGAAAAAATATAACCAAATGGAACAGTGGCAGTTGTATGAATATGAAGTCATTTATGCTACTAGCTGTACTCCTTTTTATGATCCCTGATACAAGCAAGACCCTTGAAGATTTTCGTTGGAAAAAGCGGATAGTTATTTCGAATTTCACCGATCTTTCAATTGATTCATTATTGGCCAGTTCGGAAACACAAATTGAAGAAAGAAAAATGCTTTTTGTGGAGTTTGAGAAGAGCAAATTCATCAAAAGCTCAGGAGATGATAAAATAGAATTTGAGGCCTTTTTAGAAGTATTAGCCAATACCAAACCTACATCAGATTGGATTTTGATCGGACTTGATGGTGGTGTGAAAGCTTCTGGTGCGCAGAAGGACTTTTCCTTGGTTAAGATTTTCAGACTGATCGATCAAATGCCAATGAGACAGACAGAAATAGGTGATTAACTGGAGTTAATGATCCAAAAATCTAAGTTTGATGCCAATAAATACCCTATACAGGGTATGTTTTCATTTAGAATTGATAGGTAATTTTGAGTATTATAAAACTCATCAACAAGCCTATGAAATTCTTTTACCTATCTACTGTTCCGAATGATAATGGTCTTCATGAAGTTCATGATCGTGAATGTGAACAAATTCCGGATTCGTATGATCGTGATTATTTAGGTCCTTTTAATTCCGGTAATGAAGCCATGAGAAAAGCGCTTACTATCAAAAACGAAGTTAGTTTATGTGATAATTGCTGCAAATCAATGGGCTACTCTGCGATTTCAAATTTAGATTGAACTCGTTTAGAATAAAAATAGCTACCTGTGCAGGTAGCTATTTTACTTTATTAGAGTTGGGGTGCTAGACGGAGTAGTAGCCTATTTGTATACTGCAATACCTGCCTCAGCTACAATACCATCCTGAGCCGAACTTGCTCCAGAAATCCCGATTGCACCCACAAGTACGCCATCTTTAACTATAGGAAGGCCCCCTTCAATTGCGACTGCATTTGGCAAGGTTGCGATTCTGACTCCGCCTTCAACTTTCATCATATCTTCGAATGCTTTTGTCGGCCGTTTGAAATAAACAGCTGTTTTTGCTTTTCCCAGTGCCACATCGATACTACCAAGTTGGACTCCATCCATTTTGCGAAGCGAGATCATATGTCCACCAGCATCGAGTACTACGATCACCATATTCCACCCCTCAGCTTTTGATTTGGCTTCGGCAGCATCAGATATCTTTGTAGCGTCTGCAAGTGTGAGATAGGGTTGCATTGTGTTTTGTGCTTGGATCAGAAAAGGCATCCCTATAAGAATAAGCAAGAGTAATTTTTTCATAGTTGTCTAAGGGTTTGATGGAAAATGAATACTCGTTGAATTTAGTAACTTTTTTGGAGGTATGAATGAAAGCATTATCTTGATAAGAATATTAGTTTTCAAACCCTTAACCTATAACCTATGAATTTTATCTCAAGAAGAACCACATTGAAATCTCTCGCTCTAGGAGCAGGAGTAAGTTTAGTTTCACCTTTTAGTGTTTTGTCATCTCCCAAGGTTCGTAAAGACAAACTCGGAGTTGCCCTTGTTGGACTTGGCTATTACAGTACAGATCTTTTGGCACCAGCTCTAGAAAAGACGGAGAAGTGCTATTTGGCTGGAATAGTGACAGGAACACCATCCAAAGCTGCCGTGTGGAAGACCAAGTACAAGATTCCTGAAAAGAACATATACAACTATGACACATTTGATGCTATCGCTGACAATCCGGATATAGATGTGATTTATATTGTTTTGCCTCCTTCTATGCACATGGAATACGTGGTAAGGGCAGCTAAGGCTGGGAAGCATGTCTGGTGCGAAAAGCCAATGGCTATGACCGTAGAGGAATGCCAGACCATGATAGACGCATGCAAGAACGCGGGAGTCTCACTTTCAATTGGTTATAGGTGTCAGCATGAGCCAAACACACAGGCATTTCAGAAAATTGTACAGGAGAAAAGCCTAGGGAATGTAGTAGGACTAGACTGTGCTGCAGGATACAGAGAGAATCGCACGGATCATTGGAAGCAAAAGCGTGAAATGGGTGGAGGAGTAATCTACGACATGGGTGTTTATGCTATTCAGGGGGCGAGACTAGGGTCTGGGATGGAACCAATAGCGGTCAATTCTGCTAAAATATGGACCGAACGACCAGAGATATATAAAGATGGCTTAGGAGAAATAGTTGAGGCAGAATTGGAGTTTCCAGGAGGAGTAATCGGAACGATTAAAACATCATTTGGAGGCAATATGAATTTCCTAAATATCAAGTGTGAGAAGGGGATGATAGAAATGGAGCCTTTTTCTGCTTATGCTGGAAATAAAGGTAAGAGTCCACTTGGAGAAATTAACTTCCCGTTTCAGCAGCCAATGGAACAAGTTTATCAAATGGATGATGATGCCCAGACAATCATGGATGGCAAACCTCAATCTGTGCCTGGAGAAGAAGGGCTTCGGGACATCCGCATTGTTCAAGCAATACTTAAGTCTGGTGAAACCGGTAAAAAAGTAATGATTTAAAGGGGTAAAAAAACCTTATTGGGCAATGAATAAGCCAATATGGGTAGAATAGAAGCGTTTTTGCGAGAATATTAAACTCAATTTTTAGCCTGAAATATTGCCGAAAATTGAAAAAAACGAGTGTTTTAATGAAAACATCATTTTTCTGCACTAAAAATTAAAAATAAACTCCAAAAGACTTCTAATGGCACTATAAATGATGTTTATTGTGTTCAATTATAATTTATAACCAACCAATAAAACGATTATGAGCAGACACCAAGAAGTTAAAGATTTGGTAGATTCTTTAGAAGCAGACTTTGCAAAATTCTACGAAAATGGTAACAAAGCAGCTGGCACTAGAGTAAGAACAGGAATGCAGGCTATTAAAAATCTTGCGCAAGAAATCAGAGCTGAAGTTACAGCAAAGAAAAACGAGGCTAAATAATTTACTTTAGTCATTAATGATAAAAGCCCCGATAGAATTTTCTATCGGGGCTTTTTCGTGTGCTTTTTGAATCTATTGCTTGGTGATTATACCGTCCTTGATTAACTGGTATTCTACGGACTGAGCAAATGCTTTGGAGAATGTCTCAATAGAAGAAGGATTAGTGGTCTCTGATTGAGCTGACCAAACCAATTCTTCCGTTTGAGCATCATAAAGATTCATCTCTAGATAGTAATTTTTATCTGTGGCATAATAACCTGGATCATACATCACTGGATTGTAATAAGAGTAGTATCCATAAAATCTACCATAATATCCTCCATATCCCATTGGAGAATACATCGTGGTCCCTGGGACGTATCTAGTTTCAGAAGTTTGGTCTAGTAGTGCAATCGTTAAAATCGCATCGTGACCTGCAGCCTGAATAGCTTGTACTGTTTTATCCTTGTTTTCCGGAGTAGCTTTGAACCCAGGAGGGATGATATCAAAACTGCTGTTTGCAGTGATCCCATCTTCCTTTAGAATAGTATCGATATCGTTTTCTATCGTTTGTCTTGCTACTAGCTTGTCTGTTAAAGCTGTGACAAAAATATTACTATATCCACCTGCTTTGGCAGAAGGAGCTTTCCAAGAACCGGTGATTTTTGTACTAGGTGAGCACGCAGCTACTGCCGCTAATAGCACAAAAGCTACAATTGCATTTAATTTTCTCATTTGTTGATTGTTATGTTGATTTGTTATTTGTTGTCAATGGATTCAAAAATCTCAGAAACAGCCTCTTCTATTGCTGCTTGCTTTTTTTCTTGTTTGCTAGGGATTACTTTAGACACTACTCCAACCCATTCTGCCTTATTAGTAGGAGCGTCTATCAAGTGCATAGTAAGTGTACCTTCTTTATATTTTCCCACTACTATTTCTTGGCTTTGCCAAGTGTAGTTTCTTTGGCCTGTATACATAAATGGATCCGTCGCCAAGCTTGTTTCCCGCGTTTGTTCTTTGTTCTCGATCACTATACCTAAGTTGATTTTCAAATCTGGGTTTGAATTATCTTCTGATAAACCACGGGTAGACATCTGCTTAGCTATTTCTTCTTTCAGATAAACCACTGATTGGGAAAAGGCTGGAACTTCCGAGCCATCCTGATCTACTTCTAAAAATGAATAGGTTTTGTACTTCGCTAGATTGAACTCGTCGTAAAGTCCCGGTTCAACAGTGACATTTGATGCAGTGCAAGCCATGAGACACATCAGCAGGGCTAGAATAAAGTATGTTGACTTTTTCATAAGATTGATAGGTTTATATAAATCAAATTTACTAAACAAATACGTTTAAATCCTGATAGGAGTTTGTTTGTAACTAAAGCAAACTCTATTTGAGCAGGTCATTTGGCTTAAACCAAATAGATTTTTATAGCTAAAAATTCAGTACTATTGATTTGCTTGATAGAAAATTGTGAAACAAAAAAACCGACAAGCATAACAACTTGTTGTACTTGTCGGATGATTTTTAATTAGCAATTATTCAGCTTAACGAATGAATACAATTCCAAAATTTAAACCAACAGTAGATTGTCCATCTAGATTGCTGCTGCTAAAAGACTGGTAGTATTTGGCACCTAGCCTGAAACCCACGTACTGTGCGGGACGATATAATATCCCTACTTCAGGTCTTAATGCAAATTGCCAATGTGTTTCCTCAGAAGAGAAAACCCCCATGTCAATTCTTCTGTCATGTGCTATTGTTCCTAATCCCAAACCAGCATATGGTCTAAATTCACCTGTTCTGTTTGCATAGTAAGTACCAGTGATCAAAATTGGATAATTGTTCTGGTAGCGATACTGAACTCCAGAAAGTGACGCTGAACCCTCGGTATATACCTTGCTTGATTCTCTTTTGTATAGCGTATAACTTCCTATTTCTCCACCTATAGCAAAACTTGGTTTAATAAATCTCTGATATTCGAGATTGATTCCTCTTCCAGAAACTTGATCAATGTAATCTGCAGTATTACCTGTAGGAATACTTACTGAGTAATTTATGGAGAAAAAAGAGGTCTGTGCTTGGGTAGCACTGGCAAAAACCATTACCAGAAGTGCTACTAATATGATTGACTTTTTCATGATTATTTGGCGATATATGGTGATTGTTCAAATGCTTGGTCAATATTGGTATTGATCCGATTATTGATCGAGCTTACATCTCCCTCTAATAAGCCATTTAAAACGCCTGTCCATGAAACTGGAATTTGATTTGTTTCAGACACATTTTTTGGGTCAGTCATTTGCATCATGACAGTACCCGTACGGATTCTGGATACCTGCGGTGGATAGTATCCAGGATAATACCAGCCCCACCCTGGACCCCATCCCGGATAAAACCAGTTCCAGTACCACCAATCATAGTAAAAATATATTTGGTCAGTTTGGAATACCGTAGGCAAAATGATTAAATCTGGATTTGCACTTTTATCTACTTCAGTATAACCAGCATTTCGCATGTTGTCACGAATGGAAGCAAGAATTGCAGTTTTATATGCCGGAGACACGTAATCTGGTTCAAAATCACTATTACTTCCATTTACCGTTTCATTTGATATCTTGACGATTTTATCAGGTACTGCAAAAGTATTTTGGGAAGCAAAATCGTAATTAACATCCTAATTTGTGTACACCACATCGAGTTCGTCTATGTACTCCGCGCCATCTGGAGTACATGAAAACATTGCTAATGAACCTAGTAAAGCTAGGATCATAAAACGTAATTTTGAATTCATATATAAATTTGGTTTAGTTTTCATTTATAAATGGCAATTCCTGTTGTATGGAATTCCTGATTGTATTGTGGATGTAAATATCCAATTGAAGAAATTTAGCTGCATCAACAGCTGATGTGGCTTTCTTGAACTTTTTATAATAGCTGGAGTGAAGTTTAGACAGCGCAAGGTCGTTTTCCAGTGTTCTTTTAGCCAAATCATCAGCTTCTTCATCCTGAATGTTATCAAAGTCAGTTAGAAAATCATTTATGATATTTAAACGCTCTCTAGCCAACGCTTTTCTATTTTCTTCATAGGATGAATAGATAGTCCAGAAAGCTGGGGCAACTGACTCAGGCAAATCCATATATCCTTTTATGATTTGTTTTTTGTCCATCCCAAATGATGCCTGGATAAGTGTGATCTCATCATCAACTGTTTCCTGAGCATATGATATCTGAACAGAAAACAACAGCAGGAAAGCGGTAAAAATAAGTGTGTTTTTCATAAGAGCTGAGTTTTATAGTTGAAAATTACTTAAATACAAAGTTAAACTTAATTTAGGATTGGAGTGAAAGAATATGTGTGAATAATCCTACTTAAGATTTGTTTTTGATGATTATGATACAAAGGACCTAAAATGACTCGTTAATATTGAGGTAAAATCCTGAATTTCCTTTCTGTCCAAAACCATAATCAGCCGTAATAGTGGTACGCTTTTCTTTATTGATCATCACTCGAAGCCCCACCCCGTATCCCGGATTGATGGTATTCATGAGTTTCTCTCCTGTCATTTTACTGCTGAATGAGGCCGCATTCACGAATATAGTACCTCCGAAAAGATCTTTGTTTGGCAAGAGAGGAAAGCGGTATTCTACTTCTGAATAAAGCATATTTTCGCCCCTGAATCTTCCTTGGGAATAACCTCTGCCACTTCGTCCAAACATATCCCAGCCAATACTCGGTAGATTCATATATGGCAGATCTCCTGATACGAGAAAGTTACCCATTGCCCATGCCGCTATAATATGTCGTTTTCGATTTTCACTTAGGTTGAAATAATGTCTATAGTCCAGTAGGAGTGTAGAAGAGGATTTGTCAGACCCAAGAAACTCCGGGTTGATTTTGTAGGAAATCATAGCATAATTATGCTCATATGGGGAGACAGCTACATCACGATTCTCCATGATTCCATTTATGGAAATTCCCGATAAGGTGTACTGATCTACTGGAACTCCTATAGATTTATTGTAGTAATCATGACTGAATTCCGCATTGTAGTCTATCAAGTCATCGTCTATTAAATAACTTTCTATTTTTTGATGGATATCCAAATGATACCCAACACCAAGGTAGAATTTGCTAAATCCTACTCTCCGTAAAATAGTCTCATGAAAGCGGATCAAAGTAAAATCCATCTGCTGCTCTCCAACTATCACTGACTCTTGGCCGATTTGTTCAACACCAAAGTCATTCGGAGTGGAGCTGCCTAAGCCATAAGTAGGCTGTGATGTGATGAAATAGCGCCAATCACCAATCAAATTCCACTGATCGTCTGCTAGAAATACATTACTCTTTGAGCTGATAATCCACTGTTTTTTAGTGGTATATAGAAAGTTAAAAACCAAATTTGACTGGTGGGTAGATATGGGGTCACCCATAAACCAGGAAGTGGAAGCTGCCACCCCGAACATCCAGCCATTGGCAGGATTGTATGCAATGGCGGGCAATGGTAAAATACTGAAATTGTTAATACGATTTGGAATATAAGTAACCGTGTCAATTTCCTGCGCATTCACACTAAGACCTGCTATGCAAAACAAAAAAATAAGCTGGAGTTTTTTCATTAGAATGAAATGTCAAGTTGGAGCCTGAAACGTAATTCATCGTCTTGAGGAAGTTCCTTATCTTGAAAAGTAAATCGAGTAAGTTCTGTTGTCAATTTATTTTTATGTCCTGAAAAGAACCAGTTAAATGCTAGTGCTAATTCCCGTTGTTTATTACTCAAAATATCAAGATCTGGATTAACTACGGCATATCGCATGGCTATTTCCAGAGGTTCTGGCCAAAATTCTAATGCTTGATGAGCAAGGTAACCAGCTGTCACATAATATCCGCCTAGGTTCGTTTCAATTTCATCAAAGTTGTCATAGATGTTTTTGCGATGGAATTCGGTAGACCAGGAGAATCCTTTGTAGATAAATGCAGTTTCAATCTGATATTGCTTCACGGTATACTGTCCATCATTTGTGCCTTCATATCCTGCCAAGTTGCCACCTCCGGAAGTCGAAAAACGTGTATATGGACTTGTGTTAGTGACAGCAGCTATAGCTATTATTCCAGCTGGCTTTTGGGATATTTTCAAGTCTCCACCAGAAAAAGGCACTTCTCGTCCTAGAAAATTCCACTGAAATCTACCAAAATACATCATTTTATTGTCATCATTTTGCGTAGCTCCTCTTCCCATTCCAGTCAACACTGCCGCCCAATAGTTGAAATTTGCGATGCCACCTCCGTCTAAGTTGCCATATACTTCTACGCCTTGCTGCCTGTCCACGGTGAACTTTCTATTCAAAAGCGATCTATCTACCATCTGTTGATCTCCACTACTGATGAATCGCTCTCGGGTAAACTCTACTTTCCACTGACCTGCTTTGAAATTCAACCAGGGCCATTTTTCAATCATAACTCGATAATCCAGCAATAAACTTCTGGAAAGCTCATACTCAAAATAGTATTTCAACCAAGGTTGATAAGCATGACCACCTATTTTTAGTCTTGCTCTATTAATTTTAAAAATCCGTTGATCTTGATTTCGAAAATCAGCAAATGTAATCGGGTCTTGATCATCCGGAACTGCAAATCGCAACTGTAATCTTGCCGCTATCTGCATTTCATATTTCCCGTCCTCAGTCTTTAGAATAAACCCTTTTGAGGTATGGTTTAGAAAAGTTTCTTTCTTTTCAGCTTTGACTTGGGTGCTGTCAGACTCTTGGGCAAAAGAAGATTTGACTCCGATAAATAAGATACAAAAAAGCAATACTAATTTTAAGGGAATTCTGTAACGCACCTGTAGCAGAGGTTTTAAGGTAACTGAAATTTTGAACGGCAAATAACGCAAAAACCATCGAGAATAATTAGGATTTCTCGATGGTTTTCAATTGATGCGGAATTTTGAAACTATTTGGCTGGCTGTGGAATTCTGAATACTAACCCTCCCTCTAGTCCAAATTGATAGAGACTAGAATAGCTAGAAAGTCCTCCTCCAACACCACCAGTACCAAAGTAAAGCCCGCCGCCCACTGCCTGAGTGGCAGAGAATAGTGAAGCCTGAACTCGAATAGCAATATTGTCAGCTACCCAGAAGTTAGAGCCGCCTCGGATATTCCAGGCAAACTTGGTCGCTGAATTTTCATTTCCGTTGTCTGGGTTTTGAACACTGAATATGCCCATGCCAAATCCAGCTCCGGCAAATGGTTCTACAATTTCATTTACTGGAAAGTATCGGGTGCCATTCAGCATCAGCCAGTTGATAGCCATGTCAAAATCGGTGAATCGCTCTGTTGGGCCAAAAAGTCCATTATCTAAATAATATGTTGGCGCATTGGTGTCTTGGCGCAGATACTGTATTTCAATTGCTCCTCTATTTGGGATATGATATTCTATACCAGCCCCCCAACGAAGGCCATCCTGAACCTGACTGTTGAAATAGGAACTTTTGAGTAATATGAGTCTACTTTATCCTTAAAGACATACCCAGCATAGGTGTTTATTCTGAGTTCCTGTGCATAAGATCCTGCTGCAATTGCAGTCAGCAAAAAGAGGGTTGTTAATACCTTTTTCATCATTTTGAGGGTTTAGTTTTTTATAGGTTTTTAAATTAACTATTTTTTCAAGACACGAATTTCAACTTTCCGATCTGATTCTACAGAGCCTTTGGAATTTCCTCTGATAATAAGGCCTCCATTGCTAATTGATATTCGATCAGGTTCTATTTTATAGAAATCTGTCAGGGTTTTGGACACAGCCTCTACACGTTTTTCGGTGAGTTTGAGGTTATAGGCAACTGATCCCGTGTTGTCAGCAAAGCCTATCAATTCCACCTTCACATCCGGATTCTTGGCCAGGTATTCTGAGACTGGTAATAGCTTGTCACGTTGCTCTTCAGTGACTGTGGCTTCGTTCACGTCGAAGTACACTTCCACTTTACTTTCATTGAGGAAGGATTGTACCTGAACTTGCTGTGTTTGTACCACTGTGTCTATTCTGACAGGTAAATTACTTAGGCTGTCTATAAGCACCGAGTCCATCGCTATGCGTGCTCGAAGCGTAGAGTCGTTTGCGGCCGCTGCAGCAGCCTTCTTTTTATCTCCACTGTTTGAGATGGCTGCAGTAGTAGCAGCTGTACCACCGACGAGTAATGCATCCTTTAAAATTTCATTATTCTTCTCGTCAAGCTTTTCTTGCTTTTTGCGGTTTTTCTCAAGCTTTTTAGCTGTTTTTTCATCCATAGCTTCGGTGTTAATAGTCAACTCCTGAGGCTCAGCCGCCTCAGCTTCTTGAGGTTCATAGGCAGTAGTCCTAGTAGCAAAGGCCATCATCATCGCCGAATCTCTAGTAGCTTGAGCAGAAAGCATGTCTTCTCTGAATTTTTCCATTTCCTCATCAAATTCTTCTCGGGTCATTGTTTCAGGATTGGTCCCTGATTTTGTTGCGGCATATTGAGCCTGAGTAGCGGAATCAAGAGAAAGAACCGAAGGATTGGAAGAATAAAGTATTCTACTCACTTGGCCTGGATAGATGACCAATTCCTTCATCATTGAAGCGGAATCAATCGAATTAGTAGGTGTGGAACTATTAGATATGGCATTAAGTGAATCCAGTTTATACTGGTTTTCTAAGGCAAGTGTGTTTAAACTGGTTATTTTTCCTTGTGCCATGGATTTTTCTCCCTCTAAGTTTTGAACGCGAACCTGAGTCACCGACTCGGATACACTTGTATCTTGTTGGGCAAGAGCCATCGTCTCATCTATACCTGCTATTTCACGCTCAGTTAGGGCCATTTCTTCATTCAATTGAGCTCTAGAGTTCTGTAGAGAATCTCGCATGGTATTTATTTGTACCAAAGAAGCTGAGTCAGCTACAGTTTGGTTTCCATTTATGCTACTTTGTCCATTTCCAGGAAGTTGAATTACAGTAAAATAATTATTTGTAATTGGCACATTTGAGAGTGTAGCCGAATATGAGGAATCTGATTTTGCCATTTGAGCAGTAGAAAGCTCCGTAGGTACGTAGGTATAGCGTTGGGTAATCACGGGTGGATTAAAGGATTTTTTATTGGCTCCCAAGCTGAATTTCACTCCCATTCCATGATAGATGTACCAATCTGGTCTTCCATTCTCCATTCCTCGATAAGGATTGTCTGAACTGACGACATTTGTCCCTGGTTTTGCAGCGTATTCTTGGAAGGCATTGTCATATGAATCCCGGTATACTCCAGAGACATCATCCAAATAATCTGTATTGGTTCTTTTGAAATCAGACTGCGCAAAAATCTCTATGCTTTTGGTGATACGAAAACGAACGCCCAAACCAAAATTTGCATAAAAAGCGGTGGTTTTATAGTTGTCTTCACGCTCTGTTCCTAAGGTGGTCAGGTCCGTTTCGAAATTTCCATCGGGAATCACACTAGTATTAGCATAATTGTATTGATTTCCATTGGCATCCAATAGATCTCCATGCACCTTATAGCTTAATGCTCCCACTCCCAGTGTGAAATATGGTGCAAAGAATGACTTTCCTGATAGCAGCCAATTATTGTCCGGCTTGATTACAAAGGATAATCCTGCATCATAGACATCTGTCTGGAAGTTCAGTGCACGATCAAAAGTTGGACTTTCAGTGAAGAGGGTGCCGTCATTTTTAACAAATCGATCACCAGATCCAAATTGGTAACTACCTCCAGTAAGCATCAAGCCTACCGAGTTTCCTAACGCATACTCAATCGAAACCTGATAAGATAACTGCTCCGAATAGGTTTCATATCGTTTGTAATACTTTGTGAAATTCTGAAAATTGTCCACTTTCAGGGGACGTATATCTCCGAGGTAATTGGTAACTCCAGCACTGGCACCAAATTTCCATTTGTAGCCGTGCAATTGGGCCTGTGCAGAAAAGGCAAAGGCTAAAGCGAGAAATAATAAACTTAGCTTTTTCATATCCTTATCTTTTTTTGCTGCCTATCCCTAACCATAGATTGAATTCTGCACTTACTCCCACAAACGGTTGGAAGCTTTTTGCATTTTGCCCACCAAGTTGCTCAGTAGTAATAAAGGTGCCTCCAGCATTTAGTCGGATAAATCGGAAGAAATTGTACCCAAGTCCCACGTAAATAGGTCGGTCAAGTACAGGTCCGGAAATTTTCTCGCCAAGTTGATTTTTGATGTCTCCAGAGAGGAAGAATCCTGTAGATATAGACATGTTATTCATGAATTTGGCAAAGGTTCGGTTGCCAAGTGGGAAAGAAAACCCAGCATACGGACTCATTACAAACTCTTGATCAGGTAGTCCCTTACTCAATGAAATAGCTCCATATCCTACGTTGATAGGGAGTGAGTTTGCAGTTTTCTCTGTGGAATAATTTTCAAAAATTGTTTCATCCACACGCACAAGCATGTTTGGACTTAGATATTGATCTATCTCAGAGAAAAGTATGTTTTCCAAATCCTGGATGTAATCACTGGCAAAAACAGCACGGGCATTATCTGCTTCGGTGAGTCCGCTGACATTATATTTTGCTTTACCCATTTTGAGTTTTCCTCGTTGTTCTAGTTTTGCTCGGGTGATGTCGCTAAAACCGGGGAATTCTTCTCCGTTTGGTAGTTCAAAGTAATATGCTCCCTGATCTACTATTCTTGAGAAATTGTTCAGCAATACCTCATCAGATTCAGAGAAGTTAACACCTCCTTTTTTGATGGTAGTGACTGTGCTCAAGTAGGTTTTGATATTTTGATGGATCAAATCCCTTACTTCTTTTACCTGTTCAGCACCGGCTTTTTGATAATATCCAAACTCCATTCTATAGTCTGTATTGGATCGTAATGGATCAGCCATCAAAACTTGGTAGGAGAGATCCTTGTACCCAAATGGTGCTCTCCAGAAATACGTGTATCCTGATTTCGCTTCCTTCTTAGAAGGATATATCAGAAGTTTGACCATTTCGATCTTCTCTGGAATCGATCCATGGATATAGAATTCTTCCTCTGCAGGAAGAGGCTTACCACCGTTTATTTTGCCAGTAATCAAGTCCAGGTTTACAGTAGTCACCTGAGCCTGAAGCCCTAATGAACACAACCCAAGGACAAAGAAAATGAGTAAAGATTTTTTCATACCCGATTAGTTAAATTTCTTAAAATTGAATGCGTAACCTACTAATAATCCCAAATTAGAATAGCCAGCCTTAGTGACCACTAGGGCTCCTTCAAGCAACTGGTCTGCTTCTACATTATTGAAACTTCCTCGCTGCAAATAATCCTGCGTAGAGCCAAAACTATATATCAAACCAAGTGTTAAGCTGCTTCTGGATTTTTTTACCTCGGCTCCCAAAGACACATGGAAAATATCCCATTGGGTAATTTCTGTTGCCAATTGTCTGCTTTTTAATGACTCTTTATCAAAATACGAGAAATCAGTGCGAAAACTACTGAGTAGGGTGATACTTTCCTTCAGCTGGTTTTCATAGCCTATAGAAAAATTAGTGACAGGTTTCATAGAAGTCTCCACATTCAGAAAATCCTCACTGTCAATTGCATTTTCAATATTATCTGGTCGGACTAATGTCCCAGACTCAGCCTGAATAATTCTATACCTGTCGAAACCTCCGAAATGAGTGACATTAAGACTAATGACAGACCTGTTGAATGCTTTATGAGCCCCAAAAGCAATTTCAAAAGGAGATTTATAGGTGGTTTTTAATTTCTCCTGCCTATCGGAGGCAAATGCAGTTAGTGGCTTATCCAAACCTGGTACTATCAAGTTAGATAAAGTAAGGTCTTCTGCCACCGTGCCATTTCCTAGCCAATCCAACCCCGGCGTAGTTACAGTTGCACCAAAACCATAGGTAGATTTCTGGTAGTTCAAGCCCAGTTTCAAAGCGGTTCGAAGTGCGAAATAGTTTATAAACTCATTTTGAGTTCTTGATATCAAAAAATAATCCTCACTATTCGTTAATGCTTTAGCAGAAAATCGGTAGGAGTAATTCACCGTACGAAGGGTATTTAATAGACTGATTCCAAAACCAAGATTTGGATTTAGTTTTTTGCCAATCCCCAGAGCCACAGTAGTCTCTTGAAGTTTGGTACTAATGCCTGATTCGGATACGAGATCCTCTTTTCCCGGGCTAATATCTTCCGGTGCTAAATTATATTCACCTTCGATTCTGGCTACTCCATTGAAATTAAAACTAACCGGAGTAAGAAGCCCATAACTTACATTCCAGTCTGATTTTGTCTGAATAGACCCACTGATCAAAAGTGGAACAGTATTGAATTGAATTCCTTTGAAATCTGCTCGCTGGCCAAGTGCGTTTTCGATATTTACGTTCTCTAAGCCATATAAATTAGCATTGATAGATAGAGAAGTAGTATCCATGTACCCAAGATTGCCTGGATTGTAGAATACGCCTGCGTTATCTATAGTGTCGGTGAGTACTGCTCCACCCAATAAAGCTGCCCTAGTTCCAAATTGATTTCCCCAATGGTGTGTATCTTGGGCATGTATCGATAGCCCAATACTAAATGATAAAAAAAGCAGAAAGTATTTTCTCCAAAGCACTAAAGAATCCATTTTTTGTAGATGCGAGATGAAAAGATTCGGATAACTTACTTTATAAATCCGATAATAAATTTAAAAACTCTGAGGAATAAATTGTTTAATACTGCAATTTGTTCAAAAGATATTAAGATTTTAATAAAACTTAGAGCATTTTAATGATTTAGTCCTTCAGGATTAGTTTTAGTATTTCCCTTTTTATATACACAATAATAAACCAGCTTATCCCTCCCGCAGCTGAACCTACTAAAGCTCCAACAATGATATCCATAGGGTAATGAACTCCTAGGTATATTCGTGTATAAGAAATCACCGCTGCCCACAAAAATAGCCAAGGGAGAAAACGAAGATTTCCTTTCATTTTTAGATTTAAGAAAACTGCCAAACCAAAAGTATTGGCTGCATGCGAGGAGGCAAATCCAAAAAGGCCGCCACACCTTCTATAGTTATAGATGATATCTGACCAGCGTTCGTCATGGCAGGGGCGTAATCTTTCGAAATAGGGCTTCATCAGACCGGACGTCACCTGATCCGAAATCAGAATGGTCAATGCAATTCCACCAAAAACCCACCAACTATTTTTAGGGTCTGATCTGTAAATGAAATAAACTAAAATCGCATAGAAAGGCACCCAAATCAATGTTTGTGAGAGCTGGAACATGACCACATCCAACCAGTCAACATGAAAGGAGTTTAACCAAAGGAACAAATGCTCATCCCACGTTTTGATTTTTTCGATCATTTTTCAAAAGATAACCAGTCGATTCCTTTTTTAAGATGGTTCTGAGTGAATTCTTCCTTAGAACCTAGCTTAGGTTCATGCATGTATTCCCATTCAGCCATTGGTGGCATGCTCATCAGGATGCTTTCCGTGCGCCCGTTAGTATCCAATCCGAATTTAGTACCTGCATCCCATACTAAGTTGAATTCTACATACCTTCCACGTCTCAGGCTTTGCCAGGATTTTTCATTTTCCCCAAATGGAATTTGGGAATTCTTCTTCATGAAATGTCCGTAAACTTCAGGAAATAATCTTCCTAAGGATAAACTGAACTGAAGTAAACTCTCAAACTCACTATCATCTTTGCCCTGCATTCTATCATAGAAAATGCCACCAATTCCTCGCGTCTCATTTCTGTGTTTAAGGTAGAAGTAGTCATCTGCCCAGTCTTTGAATTTAGGATAATAACCAGCGTCATATTGATCACACACCTTTTTCACTTCCTGATGAAAGTATTTGGCATCAGCTACATCAATGTAATGTGGAGTCAAATCTATCCCTCCGCCAAACCAATGCACACCATTGTCCATTTCGAAGTACCGGATGTTCATGTGAATGATCGGAACCATTGGGCTCTTAGGATGCAAAACAATGGAAACTCCTGTAGCAAAAAACTCTGCCTTATCCAGGTTAAGCTTCTTTAGGATTTTATCGGGAGTAGGTCCATGTACTGCTGAGAATGCAACACCGCCTTTTTCAATAATTTCTCCATTTTTAAAAATCCGGGTTCTTCCGCCACCTCCGGCTACTCTTTCCCATTTGTCCTCTATAAATAATCCAGTACCATCTGCCAGCTCTAGCTCCTTGCAGATATAGTCTTGCATGTGCTTATAGATCTCAGCTATTTCTTCTTTACTCTTTCGTGACATTTTTCTTATAGTTGGCTTTAGAAAGGATATCCTATCCCAAAGTTAAGAACAGTTTGACCTTTTAGGCCAAAAATGTTTCTGAATGATAAATTGTCAAGTACCCATCTTTCGCCCTCAGGCATAGATGGATCTACGGCTTTGGTAGCCAAATCAAGTCGAACTACCAGGAAATTGAAATCCATCCGCAAGCCTACTCCTGTGCCGACGGCAATCTCCTTGTAGAAGCGATCAAATCTAAAATCAGCGCCAGGCCGAGAATTGTCTACTCCAATTACCCAAGCGTTTCCTGCATCTACGAAAACAGCCATATCGAAATATCCGGCAAGGTTTCTTCTATATTCCAGCATAGTTTCCATGATCATCTCAGCGGGTTGCTCAAATGGATAGTCGTATCGACCACCATCACCTGTTTCTGGAGTGTAGCTTCCAGGTCCTAGACGTCTTGCCTGCCATGCTCTGATACTCGTACCACCGCCTGCGAAAAAGTACTTTTCATAGGGAAGAATGCCACTACTCACACCGTAAGGATTAGCTATACCGAAATTTGCTCTGTAGGCGAGTGTTGATTTTTGATTGAGCGGATGGTATCTTCTGTAGTCAGCTTGAAATTTTAGCCATTGAAATCTGGCGAAATCAGTAGTTTCATTATTGCTGGTTGAATTTACAAAATTCAAGGTGGTGCCACCGCTTTCTACAAATAACTTGAGCAATGACGCCTTAGTGGTGGATGTGTAATTGCCGTAATTATTGAAATTAATTATGGTTTGGGCTGAAAAGCTACTTATCAAAGAAGGAAGGAAAGACCATATCAAATTATTCCCTTGGTTTTCTAAATCGAGTAGGACTTGAGCAAATTCATCAGATATTTTTGGAGTTCTGATGTAATTAATATCCGCGGCGTTTATCCTGAACTGCTGCCTGTTGCCGCGGGTCACCCAAGTATAAGATAGAAGTGCATTTAGTCCTGATCTGGTATATTCAGGCCGGTTTGTATAATTATATCCAAGTTGGGTTCTCGTGTTGGGATTGTATCGGCCAAATTTCTTTAAGCCACTCCCATAAAAAGGAATCAGGAATCTAGGGAAAATAACAGAGGCAGAGGTGCCAAATTCTTTGCTTTGATATACACCCTGATCAGTAGCAGAGGCTACACCTTCGTAGCCAATTCGTGCATTGAATTCTAGAATTTCTCCTGCTCTGAAAAAATTCCTATTTCTAAGGACGGTACTAAAGAATGGACCAGGTAATTGCTCTGTAATACTTAATCCGAGCTGATTGGTGAGCTGGTACTTCTGATTTGGTTGGGCAAGGATCTTGGCGGTTAAGCTAGTTCCCACAGTATCAAATGAAATATTAATATATCTAAACAGGTCGAGGTTACTGAGCTGTTTTTGAGTTTCTACTACGTCTATTCTTCTATATATCTGGCCCTCTTCAAATAATATCCTCGAACTCAATAATTTGGATGAGAACCTATCCTTATAAAATGTGAAGTCTATATTCCGGTAGTTTCTTTGAGCTTTTTCATCTATAAATTCATCACTTGGTGGCGAGATTTTGAACGTGATGGAATCTATCGAGTAGACTTCATGCTTCTCTGCAAATGAGGGTTTAAGTATTCGTTGCTCTACATTGATTTTCTTGGACGTAGTGTCGTAATACAGGTTGTAATCGATAAAACTCTTCGTAAACATGTAATAGCCATTGTTTTTGAATAGCTCTTCTAGCCGATTTCTTTCCCGTGTGAAATTGTTCTGGTCGTAATTGTCTCCTTTTTTGATGAGTGATTCTTCTTTGGTAGTGTTCACTAAGACTAATATTCCCTGATTCACTGACCTGGTATAAATAGAATCAAGCACGTATTGTTCCTTTTCTTGGATCAGGTAGATTACTTCTGCTTTCTTCTTTTTTGTTTCTACTTTAAAATCTACTTCTGCATCCAAAAATCCCTTATTATACAGGTAGTTATCAATTTCTGTGACTGTTTTCTCAGTTTTTGTGCTATCCAGAATAGTCACAGGATTTCCCGTCCTCATGAGGAAATTCCCATATTCCAGCATTTTTTCCAAATCCTCTATTCTCGATTGGAGCTTGTCTCGTTTCTTGATAAGCTTTCGATTATCAGGATTTTCATTTAGATCTGCTTTGACTTCAAGAAGTTCTGCACTCTTAGCGTCCAGTTTGCGGCTTACTTTTGCACTATCATAGAATGCCTTACCAAATCTGTAAATTGAGACACCCAATGAGGAGTTGGTTAAAGGGATTTTTGTGTTTGGTTCTTGGATAAATAATCCTTCAATATCCAACTTGTTCGCTTTTTCTATTCCTTCAACCTTGTTGTTCTCAAGGACATACTTGCCCTCAGGCAAATTTTTGCTCAGTGAGCACGCATACATGGCCCAGAGGACACAGATAAAAAGTATATATTTGGTGAATTTCAAAATGGCAGAGTCGATCCGAATGCTTAGCAAAAATACAGTTAAGTTTATTAAATCCTTACATCAAAAGAAATTCCGAAATCAGGAACAAAAGTTCTTTGTGGAAGGTGAAAAGAGTGTTGTAGAAGTATTGAACTCAGATTTCAGGCTGGACTTACTTGTCGCTACAGATTCATTCTTTGAAAAGTATAAAAGTCTTATCAGCAAGTCTGTCGCTCAGGTGATTTTGGCTACTCAGAATCAACTTGAAGCCCTAGGTCAATACCAAAGCAATGACAGTGCGCTGGCCGTAGTTCACATGAAGATAAACAGTGCTTTTGATTTCCCAAAAGGTAATTTTGTCATTGGCCTCGACGATGTGAGAGATCCAGGAAATCTCGGAACTATCATTAGAATAGCAGATTGGTATGGCATTAAAAATCTGGTTTTTTCTGACCAGACGGCTGATTTTTACAATCCGAAAGTAATCCAATCAAGTATGGGCTCTTTTACCCGAGTCAACTTTTTCTATGCGGATTTAAAAGCTGTTTTTAAGCAATGGAATGTTCCTGTGTATGGAGCATTTTTGAACGGAAAAAATGTTCACCAAATGAATCAAATCCAGGAGGGAGTGATTTTGATGGGAAATGAATCAAACGGAATTTCTACAGAACTTGAAGCTGTAGTGACAGATAAGGTGACGATTCCGGGATTCGGTGAAGCTGAGTCATTGAATGTAGCTATCGCCACCGCCATACTTTGCGATAATTTCAAACGATTACAAGTCAGATGATTAATAAGTTAGCTAATACCCTCAATAAGGTCGGAATTAATGGGTTTTTACTGGGCTTATTTGCCGCTATTTTCTTGGCTTGGTTATTCCCCTTTGCAGGTTCTAATCAATCTCCAGTGCCTTGGAAACCTATCATCAATGTTGGAATAGGCTTGGTTTTCTTTTTCTACGGAGTGAAGCTTGATCCAGTCCAGTTGGCTACCGGCTTAAAAAACTGGAAGCTACATGTACTCATTCAGCTCACCACCTTTGTGATTTTCCCATTGCTAGTGCTGGCTCTCGTGCCTTTTATGAGCTGGATAGACAAGGATTTTCAATTAGGAATTACTTACCTCTCCGTACTTCCATCCACAGTCAGTGCCTCGGTAGTGATGGTTTCTATTTCACATGGTAATATTCCGGGGGCTATTTTCAATGCCAGTATTTCCAGCCTGCTTGGAGTGGTAATTACTCCAGCCTGGATGGGGATTCTGGAAGATTCCTCAGATATTGAAATGGATTTCTTGCCAACACTGGGTGAACTTTCTGTGAAAGTCTTATTGCCGGTTATCGTAGGGGTTTTAGCGCATAGATGGCTCTTCCCAAAAATAGAGAAGCATCTCTCAGCATTGAAATACGTGGATCAGTCGGTCATCATGATCATCGTATTTACCTCTTTTGCGCAGTCATTTTCTCAGGATGTCTTTTCGCCATACAAATCCAGCGTTTTGCTGGAGGTGGGAGCGACCATGCTTGGATTATTCTTCTTGGTTTGGGTCGTGATTGAGGTAATGACGAGAATGCTGGGCTTTAGCTGGGAAGACCGGGTGACTGCATTATTTTGTTGCTCAAAAAAGTCACTTGTTCAAGGCGTAGTTATTGGGAAAGTGATTTTCCCAGATCCTGCTACATTGGGTTTGGTCTTGCTTCCACTCATGTTGTATCACATTCAGCAATTAATTGCAGGTAGCATTATCGCATCCAGATTTTCGAGAAAAGATACCACGCTTTAAAAAGCTGCATCAGTCTACTAACAATAAAAGCCCAATTTTGGGCTTTTATTGTTATGCATGTGTTTTTGAGAGTTGATCAACTAGTTGTACGTATTGATCAGCAGCTTCTTCCTTGGACTTACCTTTCATATTCATCCAAGCATTGTACTTTGCTGCGGCTTTGAAGTCAAATCCGCCTGGACGTTCTGTTTCATTGTCTCCTTCAGTAGCCTGCTTGTATAGGCCATAAAGCTTTAATAGCTCCTCGTTACTTGGTTTGGAAGTGAATTTTTTTGTTGCTGCTACGGCTTCTTCAAAGGTATTGCTAGACATTTCTTTAGTGTTTGGTTAGGGGTGAAAGCCCAAATTTAATACCAGTTGCTAATTCACCGCCATACTTGCATATAAATAAATAGCCAGCTGATTTCAGCTGGCTATTTATTCAAGTTGGGGAATGTATTCTACGATTACCGCTTATTCATTGATACGTAGTCACGCTCATTTTCTCCAGTATATACCTGTCTTGGACGACCGATTGGTTCGCCATTTTCACGCATTTCTTTCCACTGGGCGATCCAGCCTGGGAGTCTTCCGAGAGCAAACATCACTGTGAACATGTCTGTTGGGATACCAAGCGCTCTGTAGATAATTCCTGAGTAGAAATCAACGTTTGGATACAACTGACGATCGATGAAATATTGGTCATTCAATGCTGCTTGCTCCAGCTCTTTGGCGATATCCAAAACTGGATCATTAACACCTAATTTCTCCAATACATCATCAGCTGCTTTCTTGATGATTTTTGCTCTTGGATCGAAGTTCTTATAAACTCTGTGACCAAAGCCCATCAATCTGAATGGATCATTTTTGTCTTTAGCTTTGTCAAGATACTTCTTTGCATCTCCACCATCAGCTTTGATTGCTTCCAGCATTTCGATTACAGATTGGTTAGCTCCACCGTGAAGTGGGCCCCATAGCGCATTGATACCTGCAGAAATAGAAGCGTAGATACTAGCCTGAGAAGAACCAACAATTCTAACGGTAGAAGTGGAGCAATTCTGCTCGTGATCTGCGTGAAGAATCAATAGTTTGTCTAATGCTGAGGCTACTACTGGATCTACGTCATACTTTTCAGCAGGAAGCGCAAACATCATTTTCAGGAAGTTTGAACAATAGTCCAACGCATTGTCTGGATAGTTTACCGGATGACCCATTTCGTTTTTGTATGCCCATGCCGCAAAAGTTGGCATCTTCGCGATCAAACGAATAATGCTCAAGTTAACTTCCTCTTCGGTTCTATTAGGATTCAACGAATCAGGATAGAATGCCGTAAGTGCACAAATCATGGAAGAAAGCACGCCCATGGGGTGAGCATTGGACGGGAATCCTTCAAGAATCTTTTTGATGTCCTCGTGTACTAGTGTGTGATGTGTGATTTCTTTTGAGAAACTTTCATACTGAGCTTGAGTAGGGAGTTCTCCATAAATCAATAAATAAGAAACCTCAAGGAAGGTGGATTTCTCCGCCAGATCCTCAATTCTGTAACCTCTGTAGCGAAGAATTCCTTCTTCACCATCCAAAAAAGTAATGGCGCTTTTTGTAGCTCCTGTGTTTTTGTATCCTGGGTCTAGGGTGATAAGACCTGAGGATGCTCTAAGTTTTGCGATATCAATCGCTGATTCATTTTCTGTTCCGGTGATTACCGGGAATTCATAGTCTTGTCCTTTGAAAGAAAGCTTAGCTGATTCAGACATATAATTATTGTTTGGATTGCGTATTTTAAAAAACCTCGAATTAGGGTCGTAAGATAATAAAATCAGGTAGTTTTTTGGCGGTGAAAATAGCTTGGTGGAATAATATTCCTGTGAAAGTGAAAGAAATTTTAAGAAATTCTATCGATTTGCTATTAAACCTCCAATAACTCTAGTTTGTTTCTAGCGTTTGTACTTGATTATTGAAATTCAGGAATAAAAAAAGCCCCGAAGGGCTATTTTTATGTTATGCGCAGAAATGCTCGAATACTTCAACCAAGTGGTCACCGATCATTTTTGCGTTTCTACCTTCAATATGGTGACGCTCGATGAAATGAACCAATTCCCCGTCTTTGAACAGTGCCATCGCTGGAGAAGATGGAGGGTAAGGAAGACAAAGCTCTCTTAGTTTTTCCACTGCATCTCTATCGTTTCCTGCAAAAACGGTAGCAAGTGTAGTTGGTTTTACGGGTGAATTCTCTACCGCATAAGTTACTCCTGGTCTTGCAGCTCCTGCCGCGCAACCGCAAACTGAATTCACTACAACAAGGGTAGTACCTTTATGGTCTGGACCAAGATGCGTTGCAACTTGCTCAGCTGTTCTGAACTCTTCAAATCCTACGCTGGAAAGTTCCGCTCTCATTGGAGCGATCAATTCTTCTGGATACATAATATTACTAGTTTATATAGTTCTTAATTAAAGAAAGCCCAATTCAAGTTTGGCTGCTTCAGACATCATATCCTGAGAATAAGGTGGGTCAAAGGTCAACTCTATCTCCACATTATTGATTCCCTGAATCTGCTGGATTTTATCCTTGATCTCTGAAGGGATAAATTCCGCAGAAGGACAATTAGGCGATGTTAATGTCATCAACACATATACATTATTTACAGGGTAAACTGTGATCTCATAGATCAATCCTAAGTCGTACACGTCCACAGGAATCTCTGGATCATAAACCAACTTAATGGCTTGAATGACCTTTTCCTTCAGGTTTTCTACTTGTCCTACTGATGTTTCCGTTTTACTTTCTGTTGACATACTATCAGGCATTTTGCTTGGTTTGAATAGCCAAAGCGTATAGTTTTATTTGCTTGATCATCGAAGCAAATCCATTTGAACGCTGACTTCCGATGATAGAGCCCATTCCGATTCTCTCTACGAAATTTAGTTCCGCCTTGATAATCTCTTCTGGGCTACGATAGTTCAATACTCTCAATAAAAGTGAGATCAATCCTTTGGTAATATCTGTGTTGGAATCAGCTTGGAAATGTACTTTTTCATCCTTCTCATCCGCAATCAACCATACTTTGGATTGGCAACCTTTGATGGTATTTTCCTCGATTCTCTCATTATCAGGAAAATCTTCCAGGCTTCCACCCAACTCCATGATGTAATAAATCGTGGATTCTTTGTCATCCCCAAGGATTTCAAATTCCGAAACTATCTCATCTTGAACTTCCTGAATACTGCTCATTTATTTTTTATTCGGGCAATTCGGCTCACGCCTTCTGCCAGTTTATCTATTTCTGATTTCGAATTGTAAACCGAGAAAGAAGCCCTTACAGTTCCTTCCAGTCCCAATCTTTTCATCAATGGCTGGGTACAGTGATGACCAGTTCTTACCGCTATTCCATTAGCATCGAGCATCATTCCTACATCATAAGGATGCATTGCATTGATATTGAATGAGAGTACACTGACTTTTTCCTTAGCTGTTCCTACTGGGACAAAGCCCTTGATTTGGGATAGTTGTTCGTTAGCATAGCTAAGTAGCTCGTCTTCATGAGCTCTA
Organism: uncultured Algoriphagus sp.; assembly: GCF_963974365.1. Taxonomy (GTDB): domain Bacteria; phylum Bacteroidota; class Bacteroidia; order Cytophagales; family Cyclobacteriaceae; genus Algoriphagus. Next base: position 97,683 of record NZ_CAXBBX010000010.1, read on the forward strand.
ATAGCATCTTTACCTAGTTCGTTGATAAAGTCAATAGCTGCTTTAAAAGCGATGACATCGCCAATATTTGGAGTTCCAGCTTCGAATTTGAAAGGGATTTCATTGTAAGTGGTCTTTTCAAACGTCACTTCTTTGACCATCTCTCCACCACCTTGATAAGGAGGCATACTTTCAAACACTTCTCTTTTTCCATATAGACAGCCTAGTCCTGTAGGCCCATAAAGCTTATGTGCTGAGAAAGCGAAGAAATCACAATTCAATGCCTGTACATCGATCCGTAAGTGACTGGAACTTTGCGCTCCGTCCAACAAGACTTTTGCTCCAACAGCATGTGCTGCATCAATTATCTGCTTGACAGGATTGATGGTCCCTAGTGCATTGGACGCATGAACGATACTCACCAATTTGGTCTTAGGAGAAAGTAGTTTTTCGAATTCTTTGAAAAGAATTTCCCCAGCCTCGTTGATAGGAATTACTTTTAAAACAGCTCCTTTTTCCTCGCAAAGCATTTGCCAAGGCACTATGTTGGAATGATGTTCCAACGTAGAAATGATGATCTCGTCACCTTTTTCCACGAATTTTCTCCCAAAAGTAGAAGCTACCAAGTTGATGCCTTCTGTAGTTCCCTTAGTGAAAATGACCTCTGCGGCTTCACGGGCATTTATAAAATGCTGAATAGCTTCTCGGGTTTCTTCGAAATAACGAGTAGCCCGATCCGCCAGCGCATGAGCTCCGCGGTGAATGTTTGAATTATCATGTTGATAATAATTCGTCAGTGCATCAAGTACAGCTTGAGGCTTTTGGGTTGTAGCGGCATTATCAAAATAGACCAAAGGTTTGCCATGCACTTCTTGATGAAGCACAGGAAACAAACCTCTGATTTTTTCTATGTCTAATCCCATTTCTTAGAAGTTACTTCCTAAGCGTTCCTGAACTTGCGCTATGCAATAGTCACGGAAACTCTCATCTGTGATATGTTCGATTACTTCTCCAGCTACTGCATAAAGCAATAGACCTCTTGCCTGCTCTTTGCCAATTCCTCTTGCTTGTAGGTAAAATAATGCTTCTTCATCCAACTGACCGGTTGTACAGCCGTGAGAACATTTTACATCGTCAGCCCAGATTTCAAGTTGCGGTTTAGTATTCACCACAGCATCTTCTGATAAGAGGATATTGTTGTTCTGCTGAAAAGCATTGGTCTTCTGAGCATCTTGTCTTACAAAGATTTTCCCGTTGAAAACTCCTCGTGAACTGCCAGCCAGAATACCTTTATATAGCTCATTGGATTCGCAATGAGGAACAGTATGGTCTACGTTGGTATGGTTATCCACGTGAGATTTGCCGTCAAGCAGATAAAGCCCGTACATATTACCTTCAGAATTGCTTCCAAGGATATTGATGCTGAGGTTGTTTCTCACCATTTCTCCAGAGAGTGAAATGTTCACTGAAGTGAATCTTCCGTCTTTCTGAATGTCTGTCTCTATATTGCTTACCTCGATCGCATTTTCACCTTCATTCTGCAATTTGTAGTAACGTATCTGAGTGTTTACTCCGCCTTTCACTTCCACAACTTTATTTACAAAGTAGGATGTGTCACTAAGGTTCACACTGTGATTGATGAAAGTTACTTCTGCGAAATCCCCAGCTTCAATCCAAGTTCTAGGTTGAATCACTTGACCAGCGTTAGCTTTAAAGAAATTCAAGAATAGGATAGGCTTCTGGATCTGAGCTTTTTTTGGAACGGAAATGAAAACCCCTCCGTCAAAAGAACTTTGGTTCAAAGCACAAAACGGATCTTTCTCTGGCTTAGCAATACTTCCAAGGGCTGTACTAGCTTTTTCTGAAAGAGGTGAGATTTCCACACCCTCTACAGTAGAAGAAAGTGCTTGCTGGAAATGCCCATTGGTAAATACCAAAACATCTCCTTCGAAACCTTCAAATACATTTGATTTCACTTGCTCAGCAATTACTTCAAAAGCTCCTGCTAACTGAAAGTTTTGAATTCTCTGCTCTATCTTTTTAGTGATCGCGGTGAATTTGTACTCTTCTGATTTATTGGTAGGGAATCCTTGGGCTTGGAAAGCTTCCTTTCCTGCTACACGAACTTGCTCAAAGCCAGTTCCTGCATTTGCCAATAATTCCACAAGTATATCTTGCTTAATAAGCGTACTCATGAGTGATGTGTTAGGATGAAAATCAAACGGTCGCCTTGGAATCTACTTCGTCTTTGATCCAGTCGTATCCTTTTTCTTCTAGCTCTAGTGCAAGCTCTTTAGTACCTGATTTTACAATTTGTCCTTTATATAAAACGTGAACAAAATCAGGAACGATGTAATCCAACAAACGCTGGTAATGAGTTACCACTATAGTTGCGTTGTCTTTTGACTTCAATTGATTCACTCCGTTTGAAACGATACGAAGCGCATCGATGTCAAGTCCTGAATCAGTTTCATCCAAAATAGAAAGAGTAGGGGCAAGCATAGCCATTTGGAAGATTTCATTTCTCTTCTTTTCCCCACCGGAGAATCCTTCATTTAAAGCTCTGCTCAAAAGTTTCTGATCCATTTCCACCAGCTTCATTTTCTCCTTCATCAAAGTCAGGAATTTAACAGCGTCAAGGGGATCTTCACCGCGGTATTCTCTAACTTGATTAACTGCAGTTCTCAGGAAATTAGTAGAGCTAACTCCTGGTATCTCTACAGGGTATTGGAATGCAAGAAATACACCTTCTCTTGCTCTATCTTCTGGAGAAAGGTCAAGCAAATCTTTTCCTTTGAAAGAAACTTCTCCTTCAGTCACTTCATATTCTTCTCTACCTGCCAAAACTGAGGCAAGAGTAGATTTACCAGAACCATTGGGTCCCATAATCGCATGAACTTCTCCTGCTTTCACTTCTAGGTTGATACCTCTTAGGATTGGAGTCCCTTCGATAGAGGCGTGCAAATTCTTTATTGTTAACATAATTTTAAATTTGACATTTGATATTTGAAATTGAGGCAACCTTACTTTTAGCTTTTAAACTTGTTGCCCCTTATCTCACTGTCCTTTAAATATTTTAAAAAGCCAGAAATAGACTTGCTGATTTCGAGACTTTTTTCACTAGTTACATTAAGTGTTTCTTTTGTGATATATTTTCTGTCAAAAGCTCTGTAAAGTTGAGACCTTGACTCTCCTGCTGATGCTTTGGCAATGCTTAAGAATTGGATAAATTCTCTATTTCCTTCTCGCTCAAAACCTTCAGCTATATTGTCCATAATAGACCTGAAGATGAATTAATTTGATTTTTCAGACTGAAATCATTTCTAAAACCCTCTTGTTGAGTAAAGGCAAAGATAATCTTGCAGTATTCTCTCGCCTTTTTCTAGATGTCTAGATCTTCAAAGCGAGTGATGGTTGCCATAATTTCAAATCAGAAATTTCAAATCTCAAATTCCATTACCCAACAGATCCTTCTAGCGTCAATGCCAACAACTTCTGAGCTTCCACAGCGAATTCCATTGGCAATTGATTCAATACCTCTTTTGCATAACCGTTGACAATCAAAGCAACTGCATCTTCAGTAGCAATACCTCGTTGGTTACAATAGAAAAGCTGATCTTCTCCGATTTTCGAAGTAGTAGCTTCATGCTCTACTTTGGCAGTCGGGTTATTGATGTCTATGTAAGGGAATGTATGTGCTCCACAGCGATCACCCATTAGTAGGGAATCACATTGTGAAAAATTACGTGCGTTTGTAGCTCGCTTCATCACCTGAACTTGACCTCTGTATGAGTTCTGGGATTTACCTGCGGAAATACCTTTGGAAACGATCCTTGACTTAGTGTTTTTGCCAATATGAATCATTTTCGTACCTGTATCTGCCTGCTGATAATTATTAGTAACGGCTACAGAATAAAATTCACCGATCGAATTATCTCCTTTAAGGATACAAGAAGGATATTTCCAAGTCACTGCCGAACCAGTCTCTACTTGAGTCCAAGAGATTTTAGAGAAGTCTCCGGCACAAATACCTCGTTTGGTTACGAAGTTATAAATACCGCCTTTTCCTTCTTTATCGCCTGGAAACCAGTTCTGTACTGTTGAATATTTCACTTCAGCATGAGCTCCAGCGTAGATTTCTACTACTGCCGCGTGTAATTGATTCTCATCACGCTGCGGTGCTGTACAACCTTCCAAATAGGAAACATAAGATTCGTCTTCAGCCACAATCAGTGTCCTTTCAAACTGACCGGTATTTGCAGCATTGATTCTGAAATAGGTAGAAAGCTCCATTGGGCAACGAACGCCTTTTGGAATAAAACAGAAGGAACCGTCAGAGAATACTGCAGAGTTAAGTGCTGCATAATAGTTGTCAGTCATTGGTACGACCGAACCCAGATATTTCTTAACCAATTCAGGATGTTCTTTTACAGCTTCGCTGAAAGAGCAGAATACGATTCCAAGTTTAGAAAGAGTTCCTTTGAAAGTGGTAGCTACAGAAACTGAGTCGAGCACTGCATCTACTGCAATTCCCTGAAGTCTCTTCTGCTCATTCAAATTAATTCCTAATCTCTTATAGATATCCAGCAATTCAGGATCTACTTCATCCAGATTCTTTGGCTTACTAGCTTGCTTAGGTGCAGAGTAATATTTTAGAGACTGTAAATCTATTTTTGGGTAGTGCACATTGGCCCATTTAGGCTCAGACATAGCCTCCCAAGTTTTGAATGCTTTCAATCGCCAATCCAACAGCCACTGAGGCTCTTCTTTCTTGGCAGATATCCATCGGATAGTCTCTTCAGTTAGCCCTACAGGAGCCTCATCGGCTTCATAGTTCACTGACCATCCGTGCTCGTATTCTTTTGACGTTAGTTCTTCTAAAATCTGATTGTCTTTGCTCATTGTTGCTGAGTTATTTAGACTAATTTCATTTTAACTGCAAAGGTACAACATATAATGAAATTAACATGTTTGAAACCATTGGATAATTCTATCTCACATATAAGCGATCAATAGAAAACCGCTTTTCTGTTTGTTCTACAGGGTATTTACAAAAAAAAAGTATTGAAGGTTCAATACTTTTCAGTTTTAACAACTGGATCAAATTTATTTATTTAGATTTGATCTTAATTGCCTTATTTTTCTTTGTCAAAAAACTGGATCGGTCTGTTGATAGATTCTTCCAAGACTATTAAAGTCTCGGTACGATCGATGCCTTCTACTTTTTGAATATTATCAAGGACAAATCTCAGGTGATTGGTGTCTCTACAAATGATCTTTGCAAAAATCGAATAATTTCCCGTGGTATAATAAGCACTTACTACTTCTGAAATTGTTTTGAGTTTTTCGATAACTGTGTCATATAAAGAACTTTTTTCTAAGTATATCCCCAAGAATGCAGAGATGTCATAGCCTAATTTTGAAAAATCAATATTCAAAGTAGCACTTTTGACAATTCCCATATCCTCTAGCTTTTTCATACGAACGTGTACTGTTCCAGAGGATACGAAGACTTTTTTGGCGATTTCAGTATATGGAGTCTTTGCGTCTTCGTTGAGAAGCGAAATGATCTTCAAGTCTATGTTATCGATATCTAAAATTTTGTCCATTTTTATCGAGTGATTTTGGATGATTGTTAATGAATCAGCCTGTAAATTAGAGATTGTTCAAAATATAGCAAAATTTTTTTTTCAATTTGTAATTAAAACCAAAATCAACTTACTTTGGGCTCGATATAAATGTTCAATCGAATATTTTGTTCATGGAGTAAAAAGTCGAATTAAAATTTGAGATCATTTGTATCTCCAAATTTTAGTTCATATTCAACTGAAACTTTTAATCTCTAAAGTTATATTTGGGTTTATATTCTGAAAAGGGTCTTGCTTCTGGCGAGACTTTTTTGTTTTCTTTTCAAAATTTATAATGCATAAAATTGTATTTGAAATTTTTAATAATGTATTTTTGTGTTTATAGCCTTCGATTAATCCACAGATGTTTTCACCACGCGTTTTAAATTATTTTATAGTTGCCTTACTTCTCCTTACTCCACTTGTGGGTGAAAATGTTGTGGCACAGGTTTCAAATGTGAATTCTTTGACCGATGAGAGTTTTGTGGAGTACAATAATTTGAAATTAAGGACAGTAGAAAATATGTCTGCTTCTACAAAAGCTTCAAATCCTTCAGATTTAGTTTTTTTGCCACTCACTTCCGGAGAAGATAATTTGGCTAAAGAACTTAATTCTCATTGGGCTTGGTCGGAGAGTACACTTGAAATTATAGACAGTTATTCAGCATTTATTTTCAGAACAAAAAAATCAGCAAAGACAGAAGAGGTTAAAGTTCTCCTTCAAGTCAATGCAATGGGACGATTAAGTGATGTGGAATTTCTAGGTAAGGTTGACAAAGGTTTACAGGAACGATTAGATTTTGTACTTAGAAAACTGCCAGATTGTAAACCTGTGCCTGGATATGATAGGTATGGACTTGAAACTTTTGAGTTAATAATCAAGAAATAGTAAGCCAGTTTATCTGGCTTTTTTTTTAAGCGGTTGGGCATTGGTCAATAGTTGTTTTTATTATTGAGGCCTATTTTATAACTGATTTCTATACTATTTCATCCGAAAGTTTTTTTTAGGGATGTTTGGATAGGAGTTCACTTCTAATATGCTTTGATATGAAAATTAAAGGACTCTGGTTAGCCTTGATATTGATACTCCTTGTTTCGCAAACTCTATTTGCTCAACAGAAAAGACCACTAACTCATGCGGATTATGATGGTTGGGAGAGGTTAGCTTCAGAAAAAATAACCAAAAATGGCCAATGGGTTGGTTTTCAGGTCAGCCCTCAAGACGGAGATGATAGATTGGAGATATTTTCTTTCAAGGATCCCTCAAAGCGCCAATTAATTCCAAGAGGAACTTCCTTTGACTTTTCAGCAGATGATGCTTTTGCTGTAGGTAAAATCGTCCCTGAGAAAGACTCTGTTTATCTGCTGAAACTGAAAAAGACCAAGAAGGATGACATGCCATCTGATAGTCTTTTCATTTATAATTTGGCTGACAGAAAGCTTGAGAAACTTCCTCGTGTCAAGTCATTTGCATTACCTGAAAAAGCAGGAAGCTGGATAGCCATTCATTTTGAAAAGGAGAAAAAAGAGAAAGCTAAAGAAGATAAAGATGCTGAAGCTGACTCTACTGCCAAAGCGGAAAAACCGAAAAAGACTGAGGGCACCTTACTTAAAGTAAGGAAGTTGGACGGAACGATGAGTTACGATTTTGATCGGGTAAAATCATATAGCTTCTCTAAAAATGGTGAATTCCTTCACTATGTCTTGGCTGAGGAAGATACCTTGGACAATGCTGCTATTTACCTACTTAATCTTGGAAACGGTGAAAGCAAACTGATCTCCGAAGGCAAGACTTCCTATTCTGAAGTTACATTTTCTCCTGAGGCGAAGTACCTCGCATACCTAGCCACTGATGATTCTGCAAAAGCCAAAAAACCATATCATTCACTTTTTCTAGTTGAAACTAAGGATGGTGAGACAAAGGAAATTGCAACAAAAGATTCTGAGGGCATTTTGAGTAATGGGAGAATCAGCGAGAATAGCAATCTTAAATTCGCAGAAAATGAAGAACGTCTGTTTTTTGGCGTAGCTCCAGATTACGTAGAGTATAGCTATGAAAGTGATACCACAATATTAGACGATCAAAGAGTTAGCTTGGATATTTGGGGATGGCAGGATTCGGAGATTCAGCCCATGCAGCTCAAGAATAAGGGAAGGGAAGAACGTTTCTCTTACCTAGCTGCTATAGATCTTACCACTGATAAAATCACTCAACTTGCTGATTTAGAAGTGAAAAATGTGAGTTTGGAACCAAAAGTAGAGCGTGATTTTGGGCTGGCCTATTCAGATGCCCCTTATCGGATCAATTACAGCTGGGATATTCAGATTGGTAGAGATTTGTACTTGATTGATTTCACCGATGGTTCAAAGACCTTGATTGAGAAGGACGCTTCAGGATTTCCTTCGATTTCACCAGCAGGCAAATACGTTTACTGGTATGATGGACGTGATAGTAGCTGGGTAGCTTACGATGTAGCGAAGAAATCGAAAATTAATCTCACCAAAGGACTTTCAGAAGTATTCTACGAAGAGTTGCATGACTCGCCATCTCTTCCTGGAAGCTATGGAAATGCGGGTTGGCTAGCTGGTGATGAAGCATTTCTGGTGTACGATAGATTTGATATTTGGAAAATAGATCCTGAAAATCCTTCCTCTGCGATTAACTTGACTCAGGGAGAAGGAAGAAAGTCTTCCATAATTTTTAGAAGACAGGATCTTGATCGAGAAGAGCGGAGTATCGATCCTAAAGGACAATTACTACTAACTGCTTTCAATGAAAAGACAAAGGATGCTGGTTATTTCACCGGTTCTTTTGATGGAAAATCAGCTCCAAAAAAGTTGATAATGTCCGCTAACAGGTACTATGGACTGACAAAAGCGAAGGAAAGCTCAGAGGTAATTTTTAACAAATCTACCTACCAAGAGAACCCAGACCTTTATCTAAGTGACTTAAGTTTTAAGAATCTTAAAAAGGTATCTAACCTCAATCCTCAGCAGGCCAGTGTTAATTGGGGGTCAGTGGAGTTGGTGGATTATGTGAGCAATGAAGGTGATCCTTTGCAAGGGCTATTGTTCAAACCTGAGAATTTTGATGCATCAAAGAAATATCCAATGATGGTTTATTTCTATGAGAGAAATAGTGATGGATTGCATAATTACAGAGCTCCCGCACCTAGCGCTTCAACGATTAATATCCCATATTTTGTCAGTAACGACTACTTGGTTTTTGTACCGGATATCAAATATGAATTGGGACTCCCGGGGCCAAGTGCCTATAGCTGTATTATCCCAGGGGTTCAGTCAATTGTGGCCAAAGGCTTCGTAGATGCTGATAATATTGCGATTCAGGGACAGAGCTGGGGAGGTTATCAAGTAGCTTATCTAATCACTCAAACCGACATGTTTAAAGCTGCAGGAGCTGGTGCACCGGTAGTGAATATGACTTCAGCTTATGGCGGAATCAGATGGGGAACTGGCATGAGTCGCATGTTCCAATACGAGCAAACTCAATCTAGAATAGGAGGGACTCTTTGGGAAAAGCCAGTTTACTATATAGAGAATTCTCCTTTGTTCTTTATGGATAGGGTAAAAACGCCGGTTCTTATCATGCATAATGACGAAGATGGATCTGTGCCTTGGTATCAGGGAATCGAAATGTTTATGGCATTAAAGCGATTGCATCAACCAGCATGGCTTCTTCAGTACAATGGTGAGGACCATAATCTGGTTCAGCGGAAAAACAGAAAGGACCTTTCAATTCGATTAAGTCAGTTCTTTGATCATTACCTGAAGGGAGCTCCAGCACCACTTTGGATGACAGAAGGCTTGCCTGCTGTCCAGAAAGGAAAGACATTAAAATATGAGCTCAATCAATAATTGATTTTTACTAAAATGGCCTTCAATAAAAATGGAGGCCATTTTTTTAGGCTAAATTTTAACTAATTCACTGTTTTTATAACTTGTTTTATGTATTTGGTAGCACTATTTATGTAACTTCGCACATTCCTTTAAATCTTTTTAAATCCATTCAATGTTTAATAAAATTCTTCGAGCTTTCACAGGGTATAAAGTAAAAAATATATTTGTAGATGGTATCGATATTAGAATTACTTACGTAGGTAGATTCCCCACTACTAGTCCATTAGCTTTATTGAAAGAATTAAAGGAGAAAATCTCTAATACTACATGTGTAAATGTTGATGCTTTTGACTTTAATGCGTATTGGGAAACAAAATTGGAGAAGGTTGAACATGGATTGCCTTCTTGTTCCGCCAAATTTCAAATTGATGGTAGTACGTATAAAATATCTAGGTACGTTTCGAAGGAAGGCAAGACGCCTTTGAGTATTTATTCATATAGTGAAAATGATAAAACATTTGCCTTCTTTTCAAGACTATATGATCATGGTATTTATTTTAATGAAATTGAAACTAATTTAATTTCTAGTATGGGAATCAGAAAATCTAAAGAGGATAGTAATCGCTATTTTATTTCAAATAATCATAATTCCATGATTCTTGATGTTTTCGGACATTCACAAATATTTATTTGGAACGATCAAGAAGCAGTAAACAGGTGTTTAAACCGGATAGCACCCTAAACGCAAAAAAGCCCTGAATCTCACGGTTCAGGGCTTTTTTAGGTAAATACTAGAAACTTAATCTACATATTCATAGCTAAACTCTAATTCAAAATCATATTTAGCCACAGCTCTTAAATTAAGAAATATCTTTCCTGCAGTTCCCTCTTCATTCAACTCCATCTTTGCTGAACCACTTTGTAAATATGAGTTGGCAGGTTCTGTATTAGTAGTGATATCAACTAGGATGATAATGGGAAGTCCATAATCAAAGCTATTACCTCCAAATGCAATTTTTGGAGTGGAGATCTGAAATGGCTCTCCTGAGGAACTAAGCTCAAAAGGGATTTTATTCTGATCTACCGCAATCCAGCCGGATGGTTTATCTTGCTGGATTCCAAAATATAAATCCCCATTCGAATACCCATTTCTTGGGATTGCGGTTATTTTATTGATGAAATAGGCGCCGATTTTCACCTCTTTTCTAACCGTATTTTTCACTTTATTGAGTGAGGTGGTAGTTAAGCTTACTGTGTAGGTCCCAGGCTCTTCGTAAATAGGAGATACCGTTTTCTCATTTGAGGTGGTGCCATTACCGAAATCCCAGAAATAAGCATAAGCACCATCTACAACTGATTCAAATTGCACTGGGACAAAGGCTAAAGTTTTGTCGGATTTTACTTCAAAATTGGCCTCAATTACCGGGTACTCTTCTTCAGAAGAGCATCCACAACATGCTAATAGAATTAGCAAAACACTTAAGTGGTTTAGTTTCATATGATGTAAGCGTGACTGGTAAGAATAGTTAACCTAAATCTAACTATTTCTGGTAATTCTAACCATCAGTCCAACTATTTCTTCAAACTTAATTCGGAGCGATTATACCGCTACTGCAGCTTTAATATGTGGGTGTGGGTCGTAATTAATCAATTCAAAATCTTCGTATTTGAATTCAAAAATATCAGTGATTTCAGGATTGATTTTCATCGTAGGTAAATCCCGGACCTCCCGACTTAATTGTAATTCTGCCTGCTCCAGATGGTTGGAATACAAATGTGCATCTCCAAAGGTGTGAATGAAATCACCCGCTTCCAACCCGCAAACTTGCGCCACCATCATGGTAAATAAAGCATAGGATGCTATGTTAAAAGGTACTCCCAAAAAAACGTCTGCACTTCTCTGATACAGCTGGCAACTCAGTTTACCATCAGCTACATAGAACTGAAAAATAGTGTGACATGGAGGCAATGCCATATTATCTACATCAGCCACGTTCCAGGCACTTACGATGTGTCGACGGCTGTCAGGCTTGGTTTTGATTTGATTTATGAGATTTTTGATTTGATCGATTTCGCCACCTTTTCCATCAGGCCAGTGTCTCCATTGGTAGCCATAAACTGGGCCCAAATCACCATTCTCGTCAGCCCATTCGTTCCAAATGGAAACTTTGTTGTCGTTGAGGTATTTGATATTTGAGTCGCCTTTCAGAAACCAAAGCAACTCGATGATGATAGAGCGAAGGTGGAGCTTTTTGGTAGTGACAACTGGAAAACCTTTTGATAAATCAAAACGCATTTGATGACCGAAAATGCTCCGTGTTCCTGTTCCCGTTCTATCTCCCTTTACAGCTCCTTCATCAAGGATTTTGCGCATCAAATCGTGGTATTGCTTCATCTTTTATGTTTGATTTTCAAGTTTCGGCAAGTTAATCAGTTCAGAGAATAAATGGAATTGAATTAACACAAAGCAGCGTCAAACTTGTTATACTTGGACGATTTAAAGCAAATTTAGTATTCCTGATCTAGTAAATGTTTCGAAAATCTACAGCCTATTTATTCCTTTTCTTCGCAGCTTTTCTCTGTGTCTTACTTGTAATTTTCCGTCCGGTTCCACAATTTAATTATGATTTTGAGACATTTTTCCCGCAGAATGACGAGGATCTGGATTTTTACCAAAATTTCAAAAGTCAATTTGAAAATGATAACGACTACTTACTCGTTGCGCTAGAGAATCCTTATGGGGAATTATTGGATCCAGATTTTTTAGAGCAATCTTATGCCATACAGACCAAAATCCTTCAGTTGGATAAAGTTGATACGGTTGTTTCTTTTTTGAATTTGGAGCAGCCTATAATCGGGGTTTTTGGCTTGACTAGCACAAAGGTTCTAGACTGGTCTTCCGAGAAATCTCTTAAGAACGGAGCGGCCAATATTACACATTATCACTCTAGTTTGATCTCAAAAGATGAAAATGCATTACTGCTTTTGATAAAAAACGAGCAAAATATTTCCAAGTCCGATGGTGATATTTTGTATACCTCGATCAAGGAAATATTTAGCCATTTTGAAATCAAACCGCGTGCGGTAGCCGGAAAAATACAGACTCAAGGTGATTTTGTGAAATTGATGCAAAATGAATTCGGGCTATTCTTCGGATGCTCCATCTTGCTGATGATGTTGTTGTTAGTGCTTATTTTCCGTTCCTGGTGGGGAGTGCTTATACCACTTCTAGTTTTGCTCAGTGGGGTGCTTTGGTCTTTTGGACTCTTGATTTACTTGGGAAAACCTCTTGATGTAATGTCTGTAATGCAACCCACTATTTTTATGATTGTTGGGCTAAGTGCATTGATTCATTTTTTCACGCAATTAATTAAGAAAATGCAAGCGGGATATCAAAAGTCTGATGCTATTCATCGTGTGTTCAAGGAATTGGTAGTGCCCGTTTGGCTTACCATTTTGACTACTGCTTTGGGGTTTATATCCCTCTACTTTACTAGTATTCCGGCATTGCAAGCTTTTGGTTGGACGACAGGGCTTGGTGTTTTAGTGATGTTTTGCGCGGTGGTTTTTATAGCCCCAGGCTTACTCCATCTTTTACCTATAGCAATACCCGCTTCCCTTCAAAAGTCTCCAAGACCGAATGTTTTACTCAAGATTTTTTCATGGCAATTGAAACATAGAAAGGCAGTTAGAATTTCGTTTCTAGGTATTACGCTGCTGTGTATTCTCTTGGGAGCAAATTTGAAGATAAACGGATACCTGCTGGATAATCTGCCAATTGATCATCCTATTCAGCAGGATTTTGAGTACTTCAATGAGCAATTTGGTGGATCAAATCCAATGGAGATTTATCTATCAACAGGGGAAAAAGCTAACTCCTTGCTGGATTTTGATGTATTGGTCGAGATCAATAAAGTAGAAACCAAGCTCCATGAACTCTTTGGGCAAGGACAATCCGTTTCTCCATTGACTTTAGTGAAATCATTAAATCAAGCTCAGAATCAAGGAAATTCAAAGGCTTTTGTACTTCCTTCACGAGGGCAACGTCAGCGCATGAACCGTTGGCTGGATAAAGCAGTAGATGTCAATGGTGATAAGTTTTTGAGTTCTGATAGGAAATCAGGCCGATTGAGCGCTAGAGCTCCTGACTTAGGTTCTTTAAAGATGACCGAGCTAAGGCAGGTATTAGATCAGTTTGTCAAGGAGCAAATAAATCCGGAATTGCTTCAGGTGCGATGGACTGGCACCGCTTTTTTGATAGACAAAGGACATAAATCAGTGACTCTCCAAATGGCAAAAGGCTTAGGAGTTGCGTTTCTTTTGGTTGGAGTTATCGTTGGTTTCCTGTTCAGATCTTGGAGGATTTCCTTCTTACTTTTAATTCCAAATTTCATCCCACTTGTTTGGATGCTTGGGTTGATGTACGTTTTGGGAATCGAATTCAAGCTCACTACCGCAATACTTTTCACGGTCGCTTTCGGGATTGCTGTTGACGATAGTATTCATTTTATGAGTAGACTCAAACAAGAACTATTACTTGGTAAAAATCTTATTTATGCCTTGAAGCGTACCTTTTTGGAGACCGGAAAAGCAATTGTACTCACGACAATTGTCCTGACAGCAGGGTTTGCCTTATTGATTTTTAGCCAGTTTGGGGTTACTCATTTCACAGGTCTATTAATTTCTGCATCCATGATTTTTGCTTTGCTAGCAGATCTGATGTTGCTTCCGCTGCTACTTTTACCCTTGAAAAAGATGTGGGAGAAAAAATTCAGGAGCTAACTATCAAATTCCTATTTTCCGAAACTATCCCATGAGAAGGTCGATGAAACAGGATAATGGTCGGAATAATCTACTTCTCTATGCGTTTTGTATTGCACAGCTTTTAGCTTTTCACTGGAAAAGATATGATCGATTCTCAAAAAGAAAAGAATACGATTATAGGTAAAACCAAACCCTCTGCCGGCACTTTCAAAAGCACTAGTATAATTTTCGCTCAGTTTGAAATAGACGTATGAATAAGGTATTTCATTCAAATCACCCATTAAAATCAATGGATGGGGGCTATTATTCATGTGGTCCAGCAATACTTTGAGTTGCTTGCTTCGAGCCAGACTTCCACGTTGAAGTTTTCCTAAGGTTTGTCTGTAATTCTCCTTTACTCCTTCTAAATCTTCCAGTCCGTCAGAGTCAATTCTCATGGATTCCAAATGCGCATTATATATTCGGATAGTATCATTTTTGACGAGAATATCAGCGAAAATAGCTCCGTTAGTACCCTGAGCATCAAATACTTTTCCGTCATTGATTATTGGATATTTGGAGAAGATAGCCAGCCCATTTGACCTCTTTTTGGTTGTGCCATCAATGATGTGATACGAAACTTTATAATTAGCATCCTTTCCGAGAATCTTTATAGCATCCCGAGAGGGGGTCGTATTATCTTGATAAAACTCTTGAAATACCTTCACATCAGCCGGTTGTTCTTGTAACCAGGAGAGTACATTTGAGCCCGGCTTTGTTTCACTCTTAGGCTTGTAGTAGAACATGTGGGCATTATAAGTGAGCACTTTTAATCCCTCAGCTTCTTCGTTTTTTGGGTGAACTTGGAATGTGACCAGAAAAAATCTGTAACCTATAAGTAGTGCTATCAACGGTAGAAAGAAAAGTCTTCTCCACGATAGTAATAATATCAGCAAGAGTAGGAGATTCAATAATAAAATTACAGGAATGAAAAAGGGTAATAACCCCACATATTCAAAATATTCCGGTGAGACGTAAACGCTCGCAAACAATAATAGCGTAATGGCAAAAATAAGCCAGGTAATAATTTTCATGAATTAAGATTAATCCGGAAATATATCATTCAATAACTATAAATTCTGACCCTAAAAAGGGAATTGAGCGTATAATCTTCAAAGCAATCTTCGATCCAACTGATCCACGAAGCCAATAATTCAATTATCTAATTTAATTAAAGGTAAAATTTTTGGCAGCGAAGCAAATGAATCCTGTACAAATGGTGAAAGAGAGGCTTGAATTTTGCTCATTTACGAATTATTAGTTATTTCGATAGAAAATTACCCGATATGAAATCGAGCATTACTTCAAAGTCAAACATTGGGATGATTATAAGTCACGCGAGATTCCATGTGACCATAAAAATTCAATTATAAACACATGAAAACGTACCAAACTATTTTATCCGCAACAATGATTGCCCTGGTTTTTGCCTCGTGCAGCGAGTCAAAGACTTCTGAAAACACGGAGTCTGAAGTGGCTGCTGAGACCAAAGAGGCTGCTGAGACAACCGAAGCCAGACCTAGTCCCTTGATGGTAAAGGAAGGCCAAGTAGCTGGAAAAGCAATTAAAGTACAGTATGGCTCGCCTGCTGTGAAAGATCGCGAATTATGGGGTGATTTAGTTCCATACAATGTAGTTTGGAGAACAGGAGCCAATGAAGCATCTTATGTGGATTTGGCTGAAGCTATGACCGTAGAAGGCAAAACACTAGCCGCAGGTAAATATTCCTTGTTTACAATCCCCAAAGAAACAGGTCCTTGGACTGTGATTTTCAATTCAGAATGGGATTTGGAACATGGCCATTTTCAATACGACGAAAAAAATGACGTACTGAGAGTGGAGGTTAATCCAATATGGGAAGAGCGTACTACTGAGTCACTATCTATGGAAATTGAAAACCCTGGTCTGGTGATACGCTGGGAAAAACTTAAACTTCCTATTACTATAAATTAATAAGATCAAGAGTCGAAAATGCCCTCAGAATTATATTTTGAGGGCATTTTTTTTTGAGTGCTATCAAAAGGATTGCTCGAGTTGCCTAATAATAATCAGATTAAGTTAAATTCGTCACCTCACCTAAAATCCTTTCAAATGAAGTACATAGGTTTTCTAGTTGTTCTAGCTTTGACTGTTGCACTGGCAGTTGCGGTTTCCAAACCTTTTGGTGCAATCCCGCCCATGGCTCCATTGCTTGATCCCTATCATGGATTTTGGCAGAACTCTTTTTCGGAAGATAGACTGGCTGATGAGACGCTTGAATTAACAGGTTTGAGTGCGGAGGTAAAGGTTGTTTATGATGAAAACCTGATCCCGCATATTTTCGCCGATAATCAGGCAGACCTATACCGAGCGCAAGGGTATATCACTGCGAAGCATCGGCTTTGGCAAATGGAATTTCAGACAATGGCCGCAGCAGGTAGGATTTCCGAAATAGTTGGTCCTTTGGCTATTGATTTGGATAGAATGACTAGAAGAAAAGGTTTGTCCTTCGGCGCTGAAGAAGGGATGAAATTCATCCAAGAAAATGATCCTGATTCCTATCTTCTTTTACAAGCTTACGCTGATGGAGTAAATCAATACATTGATCAACTTTCAGGTGCACGGTTGCCGGTAGAATATAAGATACTGAATTATAGACCCGAACACTGGTCAGCTTTTAAGTCAATTCTACTGTTGAAGTACATGACAGACATGCTGGTAGGTGATCGGGATTTAGAGTATTCAAATTTGCGAAAGATTCTAGGCGAGGTAATGTTGGATAAACTATATCCAGAATATCCAGTCGGAGTTGATCCTATTATTGAGAAGGGGCATAAGTGGAGTTTTAATCCATTGCCAGTGACCCGACCAGATAGTGTTGCCTATCCAGATGACCAATTAGTGATTAATCCTCTTCCTCAGCCTGAGGATGGCACAGGTTCAAATAACTGGGCTG
The DNA here is from genome assembly GCF_963974365.1 of uncultured Algoriphagus sp. Lineage (GTDB taxonomy): Bacteria > Bacteroidota > Bacteroidia > Cytophagales > Cyclobacteriaceae > Algoriphagus. The sequence goes on from NZ_CAXBBX010000010.1 coordinate 114,885, forward strand.
TATCCGGCTCGAAGACTAAAAGCGGTAAACCAATATTGGCTAATGACCCCCATTTGAGTCTTAATCTTCCTTCGCTTTGGTATTCCATGCAATTAACCACACCAGATCACTCAGCAAAAGGCGCTACACTTCCTGGAGCATTGGGGGTGATTTCTGGATTTAATCACAACATTGCTTGGGGTGTGACCAATGCGACAAGGGATACACGGGATTGGTATAAAATCACATTTCAAGACCAAACAAGAAAAGCATTTCGCTATGGAGAAAAGTGGGAGCAGACCACCTTTCGGATCGAAGAAATTAAAGTAAAAGGGGAGCCGGATTTTCTGGACACAGTGGTTTATACACACTATGGACCTGTGGTATATGATAGAACATTCAACTTCAATAGACAGGATGTCAATTTTGCATTGAAATGGAATGTGCACGAAGGATCAAACGAGCAGAAAACTTTCCTAATGCTGAATACAGCTAAAAATCACGATGACTACAATGCTGCCTTGGACAACTACACCGCTCCTGCGCAAAACTTTGTCTTTGCTTCCAAAGAGGGAGATATAGCGATGAGAATTCAGGGGAAATTCCCCTTGAAATGGAAAGGGCAAGGTAAGTTTTTTATGGACGGGGCGGATCCTAGAATGGAGTGGCAAGGATATATTCCGAATGAGCATAATGCTAGTACCCTAAATCCTGCTCGAGGTTTTGTGAGCTCTGCCAACCAACACCCTACTGACTCCACTTATCCTTATTATGTTTTTGATAATAGCTTTGAGTTTTATAGAAATCGTCGCCTGAATGCTAAGCTGAGTGAAATGAGTAACATTACTATCGAAGATATGCAGGCTTTGCAGATTGATGATTACTATCTGCACGCTGCCGAAGCATTGCCGACGATGATTGGATTTCTGGGAAGCGCTTTTGAAAATGACCAAGAAGCCAAGAAGTATATTGCTCTTCTGAAGGAATGGGATTTCTATGCAGATCCTAATCAAAAAGCACCTACCATTTTTTATCTCTGGTGGAAGAAAACCTACAGCCAGATCTGGAAAGAATTGTCTGAGAATAAAGCTCCAATTGTGCTGCCTAGCTACTATCAAACGGTGCTTTTCATGAAAAATGAATCTGAAGGCGAACTATTTGATATGAAAAGTACAGCTGAAGTGGAAACTGCTGACTCGCATGTAAAGCAAGGGTTTAAAGATATGCTACTTGACATGAAAAAGTGGGAAGCAGAAGAAGGAGATTTTTCTTGGGCCAATTACAAAAAGACTTCTATCCAGCACCTAGTTCCCCAGTTTAAATCTTTTTCTGTGGAGAATGTGTACACAGGTGGAGGTTCTGGAATGCTGAATGCTACCAGTTCAAGAGCAGGAGCAAGCTGGAGAATGGTAGTAGAGTTAGGGGATGAAGTGAAAGCTTTTGGGATTTATCCAGGTGGGCAATCAGGAAATCCAGGCAGTAAGTTTTATAGCAATTTCATCCAAAAATGGGCAGTTGGGGAATACCTCAAATATGACTTGAGAACGCTGGATCAATCAGAAGGTGTATTATTCCAAACTATTTTATACTAAAACTATGAAGTTTATATTATTCACTTTTCTCACTGCATTACTTGTTATCGTTTTCAACCCATTTCTTCCTTATTGGGCAGTCATGATCATAATCGCTTTGATGGCAGCAATTATTGGCAACAAAGGAGCAGGAGCATTTTTTGCCGGCGGACTAGGGATGGGACTGGCCTGGCTCGGGCAGAGCATTTATATCAGCGCCATTTCGGGAAGCCCTTTACCTGAAAAAATGGCCGGATTAATGGGACTTGGCTCCGATTTGGCTCTTTTTGTTATAACTGCTGTATTAGGGTTTTTGCTTGGGGCGTTTAGTGCACTTTCAGGAAGTTTATTTAGGAGATTCTTTAAAAGGAAGCCCGATAATATCTACGGGAGATAAAGGTGTAAAAAGAAAGTAGTTTATATCCGTGAAACTTAATCAAAAACAGCAGTATTGTTTTTCCTATTCATCACAATGAGTACCTTTGTTACTCACTATGGGGGTGAATTTTTATGCTTGAATCTTTAATTACCTCAAAGACACGATTGAGGTTACTTGTTAAGTTTTTCGTTAACTCTAAAACGCAGAGCCATTTGCGAGGATTGGCTGATGAATTTGGTGAATCTACCAATGCAATTCGCAAAGAGTTAAACAACCTTACTAAGGCAGGTTTTTTGCTGAAAGAGACGGATAAAAATAAAATTGCCTACAAAGCAAATGTTAAGCACCCATTTTTTTCAAACATCCAGGACATCATTCGGAAATATTTAGGACTAGATAAGCTGTTGGAGCAGATCCTTGAGCGAATGGGAGAGGTGAGTCAAGTAATTCTGATTGGTGACCTCTCTAAGGGTATCGATTCCGGGAAAATTGACGTATTGGTGACCGGGGATAATTTGAATGAAGACTACATATTGAATCTTTCCAATAGGATAGAGGAGATGATTGATAAAAAAGTGGTATTGACCTTGCAAGCGGAGAGAATGTTTTCTACTGGTTTGGTACTATTCGATAGAGAAGAGGAGGTTTAAAAAGTTTACTTCTTCTCTGTTATATGGTAAGCGCTTTTGTGACTGAAAGGGCGAAGCTGTGCGAAATTGCTTGTTAATTGATTAAAAATCAGAAATTAGGGTTTGGATTACTTGGTTTAAATTGAATTTGGACGCGAAAATTATACAATTGAAAAAATACACTACGTTGAAAAATTGTAAGAATTGCCTACTGATGTTGGCCTTTTTGATGATGGCTTTTGTAGCACAAAGTCAAAGTCTCTCTGATATTCAAAATCTAAAAGTGGATGACTTGTCTGATGCTCAGATCGAGCAAATCATTAAAAGATCTGAAGCAAATGGGCTTACCACAAATCAGTTAACAGCCTTAGCTCGAGAAAGAGGTATGCCTGCTTTGGAGGCTGCGAAACTAAGTAAGCGTATCTCTGAACTTCAAATGTCAGTTATGTCTGATGGAGTAGGGCAGGATGCTACTTCCGGTAGAATTGTCAATGGATATTCGGAACTTGATATGTTTGATTCTATTCGTAGATCCGATCCCTACTATGATCTGACTGTGAAGCAAAAGAAGATTTTCGGCTACAAATTGTTTCACAACCGAGATTTGAATTTCAACCCAAGTTTAAATATTCCTACCCCACAATCTTATGTGATAGGCTCAGGGGATCAGTTGTTACTTGATGTATATGGTGCCTCCCAACAGTCTTATGATTTGAACGTCAATCCAGAAGGAAGGGTATTTGTGCCAAATGTGGGACCAATTCAGGTGGGTGGATCAACTATCGAAGCAGCAATAGGAAGAATCAAAACTGCACTGGGTCGAATATACTCGGGTCTGAATGGTACTAACCCCAATACATTCATTCAATTGAGGTTAGGAAATATCAGATCCATTAAGGTTTCAATGGTAGGAGAGTTGACCAAGCCAGGTACTTATACCCTTCCTTCATTTGCTACAGTTTTTAATGGCTTGTATGCAGCTGGTGGACCTAATGAAAATGGGGCTTTTCGAAATGTGCAGGTGTACAGGGATAGCAGACTTGTCGCCACAGTAGATATTTATGAATTCCTTTCGAAAGGCGTCCAAAGTTCAAATATTACACTTCAGGATAATGACGTCGTGATCGTTCCACCTGTAGGAACAAGGATAGAAATCGTTGGTCCAGTTCGTAGAGAAGGTCTTTTTGAAGTGAAACCAAGTGAATCTCTGGAAGATCTGTATATCTATACAGGTGGTTTTACCAGTTTGGCTTATCAGGATAGAGTAACTGTTAGACGTATTGAAAATAATCAACGTAAGGTAGTTGATGTGCCCTCCAGCGAATTTGGATCATTTTCCTTGAAGGATGGCGATGAAATTTTAATCGGAGAAGCATTAGAAAGATTCTCAAATCGGGTTCAAGTGACGGGTTCGGTGACTCGCCCAGGAGAGTATTCACTTGAGGAAAATGGCTTAACAGTCAAACAACTTGTAGAAAAAGCCCAAGGGTTAAAACCAGAGGCTTTCGCTACAAGAGCTACCCTATACCGTACAAGTGCAGATTTGACACTCGCTGCTGAGCCACTTGACCTGAAAGGCATATTAAACGGAACGGCTGAGGATATCGCTTTGAAAAATGAAGATCTTTTATTCGTGCCGAGCAGATACGATGTGCAGGAGGAATATTATGTGAAAATATCCGGGGAAATTAACTATCCAGGTACTTATCCCTATGCCACAGATATGACAGTCGGAGATCTTATCATTAGATCAGGAGGCTTGTTGGAGTCAGCTACAAACTCGTCCATTGAGATTGCTAGAAGAGTAAGAGATGCAGCATCTGGCAAATTAGCTGAGATTGAGACTATGTCGATAGACCCAAATTTGGAGTTGACAGAAGAAGAGCGAAACCAGCCACTTCAACCCTTTGATCATGTCTTTATTAGAAGAAGTCCGGGGTTTGAAAGAGAGCAATTGATCACAATTCAAGGAGAAGTTATATATCCTGGAGATTTCGCGATATCAGCTGCGAATGAGAGAATCTCGGACGTAATCAAACGTGCCGGTGGAGTAACCCAATATGCCTATCCTAAAGGAGCTAGTCTAATCCGCCGTACAGTATATTTCAAAGGTCCTACAGAGGAAGAGTTAAGAAATAAGGCGCTGAAGGAAATACGATCGAATTTAGATCCTGAAACAAATAGAAATACAAATGAAGCCGAAGAACTTTTGTTTGAGAGGATAGATACAAAACTCGCTCAGAATGAATTGGAGAAGTTTGAAAGGGAGCAAGCTGAGCAGAAAAGAAGGCTTTTTGAAATTACTCCCGCTTTTGATACCCTAAGACAAGACTCCACTATCACTTCTATGAGATTGAAGGAGCAGGACTTTGTGGGAATTGATCTGGAGTTTATTTTGAATAACCCTGGGTCAGAAGAGGATTTGATCCTGCTCGAAGGTGATATAATTCAAATTCCAAAGGAATTGCAAACCGTCCGTATGGTAGGGGAAGTTTTATTGCCTACTACTACCAGGTTTATGAAGAATAGTAAGTTGAAAAAATACATTTCTAAAGCGGGCGGTTTTACTGAAGATGCTAGACGTGGTAAGACTTATGTAGTCTATGCAAATGGCGACGCCAAAAAAACCAACAACTTTTTAGGTCTTAAATTTTATCCTGAACTAGAGCCTGGAGCAGAAATAGTAGTGCCCAAAAAACCAATCCGAACCAGGATGGGGCCGGCAACATGGATTGGCTTAGCATCAAGTCTAGCTACAGTGGCAATTTTAGTTCAAACAATAGTCAATAACAACAAATAGTAGTTAGTTAAAACTCATTTACATATATGAAAATTGCAGTAGTAGGAACCGGGTATGTAGGCTTGGTTTCAGGAGCATGTTTTGCTGATGTAGGGATTGAAGTCACTTGTGTCGATATCGATCAGAAGAAAATAGACAACCTCAAAAACGGCATTATGCCGATTTATGAGCCCGGTCTCGAGGAGGTAGTAGTCCGTAATTATAAGAGTGGCAGGCTTAAATTTAGCACAGATTTGGGTGAGGCAATCCAAGGTGCATCAGTAGCTTTCATTGCTGTTGGGACACCTCCTGGCGAGGATGGATCTGCGGATTTGAAATACGTACTGGCTGTGGCTGATGAGATTGGTACTAAAATGAGTGATTACATTGTAGTGGCTACCAAAAGCACTGTTCCGGTAACTACCGGTGAGAAAGTTCGTGCAGCGATTAAAGCAGCGCTAGATAAGAGATCTTCTGATCTTCCCTTTGCAGTAGCTTCCAATCCTGAATTCCTGAAAGAAGGAGCTGCAGTGGAAGACTTTCTTAAGCCGGATAGAATTGTAATTGGAGTGGATGACGAAAGAGCAGAAGAGATTATGAAGCGTCTATACAAGCCATTCCAACTCAGTGGAGAGCGAATTATCTACATGGATATTCCTTCTGCTGAAATGACCAAGTATGCCGCCAACGCTATGCTGGCTACCAAAATTTCCTTTATGAATGATGTAGCCAACCTATGTGAATTGGTTGGAGCGGATGCCAACATGGTAAGAAAGGGAATTGGATCTGACCCTAGAATCGGGAATAAGTTCATCTACCCAGGCGTGGGATACGGTGGGTCTTGCTTTCCGAAAGATGTGAAAGCTATCATCAAAACTGCCAAACAATATGGCTATGACCTGAGAGTTCTCCAGGCTGTGGAGGATGTAAACGACGATCAGAAATATGTGCTTTCCAAGAAAGTAAAAGCTCACTTCGGAGAAGATCTGACAGGAATGACCTTTGCGATGTGGGGACTAAGCTTCAAGCCAAATACAGACGATATGCGTGAAGCACCTGCTGGAGTGATCATCGATGAGTTGAGAGCTGCTGGAGCTACAGTAAAAGCTTACGATCCTATCGCGATGGAGGAAGCTAGGGAACATTACATCTTCGATAAGGTGACCTATTGTAAAGACGCTTATGAAGCCTTGGTAGATGCAGACGCCTTGCTTTTAGTTACAGAATGGTCGGAATTCCGTATTCCTAGTTGGGATGTAGTCGGCAGACTATTGAAGAACAAGGTGATCTTCGACGGCAGAAATATTTACGATAAGAAATACTTGGGAACCCTTGGTTTTGATACTTACGGGATTGGTTCTAAGTAGTACTGTTTGCCCTTGGGTTTATACTCAAGGGCATTGCTATGTTTTAAGGAATAGTAGAAAATGATAATTGCTGGAGCAGGTGGACATGGTTTGGAAATACATCATGTGCTGATTAATAGTGGCATGTCTGCTGCTGAGATCATGTTTTTTGATCAAGACGCCAGCAAGTTTGAAAATAGCGAACTACCAAGTCAGGGGATTTTTAATCTGGTTGAATTAGAACAAAGCTTAAGTGAAGATCCTAGATTTGTGCTGGGAGTCGGAAATCCAGTTCATAGAGAAAAATTATTTCTACTATTAACTTCACTAGGTGGTAGCGCTTTGGGAATCCAAAACGTAGTTACTAATGAATCTGGAGATTCCACAAGTTTTGATGCTATGCCATTTAGTTTTATCGGTCCTGAGACTACCATTGGAAAGGGCGTTTTGATTAATACCCGAGCGAATGTACATCATCAATGTTCTGTGGGGGATTTTAGCGAAATAGGACCGGCTGCTATGCTTTTGGGTGCATCCAAAATTGGCAAAAGGTGTAGAATAGGTGCCGGAGCCGTAATACTTCCAGGAGTTGAGCTAGGTGATGAAATGATAGTAGGGGCTGGAGCTGTTGTCACCAAAACACTTTTGAAGTCCTCTGTGCTTGTTGGGATTCCTGCACAACCATTATCATCATGATTTTAGTAAATTTAAATTTAATTTTTACCAATAGAAGTTTCTAATGCCTACAAATGAGCAGTCAAAAGTGGAACTGAATTATATAGAGTTAATCCAAAAAATACTCTCTTTCAAAAAGAGATTACTGGTATTCACCTTGGCAGGACTAATCTTAGGTTTGCTCATAGCTACGACTAGTCCAAAAGAATTCACCTCCTCATCCCTCGTGATTCTTGAGGAAAATGAAAATTCGGGACAATTTGGGCAAATGGGAGCTCTGGCAGGTCTTGCAGGAATTTCACTTCCTCAAATGCAAGGAGACCAAACCATGTTGAGTTCCGAATTATTCCCTGATGTAATCCATAGTAGGGATTTTCTGCTGAGTATCATGAAGGAGAAATTTTTCTTTCAAACTAAAGGCAAGGAAATGACATTGGAGGAATATTATGCTGAAGAAAGGCCAGGAAATATTGTTAAAAAAACTATTGATTTTGTATTCAGCATTCCAGCAAGAATAATTGGTCTTTTTTCATCTAATGAAATCAGCCGAACTAACCCAATTTCTACTGATTCTGAAGCTGTGGAACTAGGCTATGTTTCTGTGACATCACAGGAAAATTATGTTTTGAAGCAGTTGAAAGAAAGAATTACTATAGAAAATGAGATTAAACTGATCCAGTTAGATGTATCAATGCCTGAGCCTCTAATTTCAGCAGAGGTAAACGCACTGGTGCTGGAGCGGCTTATTGAGTATGTGACCAATTATAAAACGGTAAAGCAAAAAATAAACTTAGAATTCGTTGAGGATAGAGTAGATGAAGCACAGGTTAAATTCCAAGAGGCACAATTAAAACTAGCATCCTATAGAGACTCAAATCAAGGAATGATTTCTAGGCGAGCAATGACAAAAGAAGAGCAATTGCAGCTGGAGTTCAACCTTACTTTTAATATTTACAACACGCTGAAGCAAGAGCTTGAGCAATCGACCATACAACTCAAAAGAGAAACTCCAGTCTTTACAATAATGGAAAAGGCAAGCGTCCCTTTAGGACCTAGTAAACCAAATAAGCCCTTGATAATTGTATTTAGTATGTTCCTTGGGTTTTTGGTGGGTGTTTTATATGCCATATATCGAGTCCTTCTTCCCCAAATTAGTCAGTAAATAAGTATGCGTTCTATTCAAATGGTAGACTTGAAGTCTCAATACGAGGCAATCAAGATTGAAGTGGATCAGGCTATTCAAGGTGTAATTGATACTACCTCCTTTATAAATGGCCCAAAGGTAAAAGAGTTTTCAGATGCCTTAGCCAGTTATACCGGTGCTAAGTATGTAGTCACTTGTGGCAATGGTACAGATGCCTTGCAAATAGCAATGATGGGTCTTGATTTCCAGCCTGGGCAGGAGGTAATAGTTCCGGCGTTTACTTACGTAGCAACGGCGGAAGTGATTGCTTTACTAGGTTTAGTACCTGTATTCATTGATGTGATTGGTTCCACTTTTGAACTTGATATTACTCAGCTGGAATCAAAAATAACTTCGAAAACTGCCGGGATAGTCCCAGTTCACTTATATGGTCAATGCTCCAACATGGAAGCTATTTTGTCTGTAGCCAAAAAGCATAATATCAAAGTCATTGAAGATACTGCTCAGGCCATCGGAGCCAACTACAGCTTCTCAGATGGAACAGTAAAACAGGCTGGTACGATGGGAGATGTAGGCACGACTTCATTTTTTCCATCTAAAAACTTGGGATGCTATGGAGACGGCGGAGCAATGTTTACCAATGACGGGAAATTGGCTGAGAAGCTGAGAATGATCGCTAATCATGGGCAGCAGAAAAAGTACCACCATCACATAGTAGGCGTAAATTCTAGATTGGATACCCTGCAGGCGGCTATTTTAAATGTAAAACTGCAACACTTGGATCGATATTCTGCCTCCAGAAATGAAGTTGCAGCTCGATATGACAGTGCATTTACAGACCATCCTCATATAAGGATTCCTAAAAGAGTAGTGAATTCCACGCATGCTTTCCATCAGTATACCATACAAGTAGAAGGAGTGAGCAGAGATGAATTGAAAAGCTATTTAGCCGAAAAGGGAGTCCCTTCCATGGTTTATTATCCGCTGCCCTTGCACCAGCAGGAAGCCTACTTGAATTTGGGATATGAAAAAGGAGATTTTCCCGTAGCAGAAGCGCTATGCGAAAAGGTACTTTCCCTGCCCATCCATACAGAGATGAAGGTTGAAGATCAGGAGTATATTATAGAATCCATAAATTCCTTTTTTAAATAGCAATGAAGACGCCTTTAATCGAATCAGTAGATATTCCTTGATCGATTTCTCTGATAGTTCTCTTACCCATAAAATAAGTATTAAATGAAAGATTACTTCGCACATGAAAGTGCCTACATAGATGAAGGATGCGAAATCGGAGCTGGTACGAAAATTTGGCATTTTTCTCATGTGATGCCAAATTGTAAAATAGGCGAACGATGCAACATTGGTCAGAATGTAGTGGTATCGCCAGGGGTAGTTTTGGGAAATAACGTGAAGATCCAAAACAATGTGTCTGTTTATACAGGTGTCACCTGTGACGACGATGTATTTCTAGGTCCTTCAATGGTTTTTACCAATGTGATCAATCCGAGAAGTGCAGTGAATAGAAAGTCTGAATACGCAAAAACCCATGTGGGGAAAGGCGCAAGTATAGGAGCGAATGCTACTATCGTCTGCGGACATAATATTGGGTCTTTTGCCTTTATAGGAGCAGGTTCAGTGATCACCAAGAATGTGCCTGATTTTGCTTTAGTGGTAGGTAATCCAGCAAAACAAATAGGTTGGATGAGTGAATTTGGGTCCAAATTACTATTTAATGCACAAGGTGAAGCTGTATGTAAAGAGACAGGAGATCGCTATTTGCTTCAAAATAACAAAGTAACAAAACAGTAACTATGAATAATTTTGCATTGATAGGAGCAGCAGGATACATAGCTCCACGGCATATGAAAGCCATAAAAGATACAGGAAACGTACTTTTGGCTGCGTATGACAAGTTTGACAGCGTAGGAGTAATGGACAGCCATTTTCCAGACGCAGATTTTTTCACAGAATTTGAGAGGTTTGACCGTCATGTTGAAAAATTAAAGCGAACAGAAAAGAATATAGATTTTGTGAGTATTTGCTCGCCAAATTACCTTCACGATTCTCATATTCGTTTTGGATTGCGAGTGGGAGCAAATGTTATTTGCGAAAAGCCATTAGTTCTTAACCCTTGGAATATAGAAGCACTGTCCAGGGTAGAAGAGGAGCATGGTACTAAAGTCTACAATATCCTTCAACTAAGATTACACCCTTCGATAATCGCGTTAAAGAAAAAAGTAGAAGAGGGGCCAAAGGATAAGATTTATGATATTGATCTTGCGTACATTACTTCCAGAGGACATTGGTATTATACTTCTTGGAAGGGTGACATAAGTAAATCCGGAGGCATAGCTACTAATATTGGCGTTCATTTTTACGATATGCTCACCTGGGTTTTTGGGAAAGTGAAAAAAAATGTAGTACATATCCATACCCATGATCGTGCCTCAGGGTATTTTGAGCTGGAAAAAGCTCGCGTGCGTTGGTTCCTAAGTATTAATGCAGACACTTTACCAGAAGCTGTGAAGGCAAGAGGTGGTAGAACTTATCGCTCCTTGACTATGGAAGGTAATGAAATTGAATTTTCAGATGGATTTACAGAACTGCATACCCATAGCTACCAGCATATTTTAGATGGAAATGGATTTGGTTTGGAAGAAGCAAGACCAAGTATTGAAATCGTTCATGACATTAGACACATGGATCCAATAGGGCTGAAAGGAGATTATCATCCTTTGGCAGCGAGTGAATTGACCAAGCATCCTTTTTCGTCAAAATGAATCAGAGCGTAAGCATAAAGTCAAACCTGGGATTAACTACAGTCTCTGACTCTAATGGTATAATTAGTGGAGCAAGTGGTTCGGCCAATCTGGCAAACCAAAACTTCACTAGATATTCCAAACTGGGAATTACTTTTATGAAATTATTACTTCCTGAGAAGGCTAAATTCACTCCGAATTGAATATGATTCCTTTCAACAAACCGTATATAACAGGGCAAGAACTGGCCTATATTGAAGATGCGGTAGCGTCAGGCAAACTTTCTGGCAATGGGAAATACACTCGTTTAGCCCAAAGTTTTTTTGAAGAAAAATACCAAATTAAGAAAACACTGCTGACGACCTCCTGTACAGATGCTTTGGAGATGGCTGCTATTCTAATTGGAATTGAGCCTGGAGATGAAGTGATTATTCCGAGTTATACGTTTGTCTCTACAGCAAACGCCTTTGTGCTCAGAGGAGCTAAAATTGTATTTGCTGACAGTAGAACTGACCATCCAGGAATGGATGAATGTACGTTGAAAGCACTAATCACAGACAAAACTAAAGCTATTGTTCCTGTTCATTATGCCGGAGTGGCCTGTGATATGGATATGATCATGGAGCTAGCTGAGGCACATAATCTCTTTGTGATCGAGGATGCAGCTCAAGCCATAGATTCATATTACACTTCCAAAAGTGGGAAAAGATATCCCTTAGGTTCTATAGGCCATTTAGCTACGTTTTCCTTTCATGAAACAAAAAACATCTCATCAGGGGAAGGTGGACTGCTTGCTATAAATGACGAGCAATTTGTTAGCCGTGCAGAAATTATCTGGGAAAAGGGGACAAATAGAGCTTCTTTTTTCCGAGGAGAAATCAATAAATATGGATGGGTGGATATTGGTTCTTCCTTTTTGCCTTCTGAGATTACAGCTGCTTTCCTTTGGGCACAACTAGAGCATGTGGCTGAAATTCAGCATAGACGAGTTCAAATTTGGAATCAATACGATTCAAATTTTAAAGGTAAACTAGATTCTTATGGAATTAAAACCCCAACTATTCCTAGCTATGCTGAGAATAATGGGCATATGTATTATCTCGTTGCTAGAGATGAAGTTCAGCGTGATTACATATTAAAGAGGATTAAAGAGTCAGAGATTTTGGCTGTATTTCATTACTTAAGTTTGCATAAAAGCGAATTTTTCCATGAATGCCATGATGGTAGAGAACTGCCTTTTGCTGATTTATTTTCTCAAAGACTCATTCGTCTACCTTTTTATATGGAATTGACCTTAGCGCAGGTAGACCATATTTCCCAAACTTTATTGGATATAGTATCAGAATATGAGCATTGAAAACCTCGTCTTTCTACCAGATTCTCCATATACTGAATGGATTATTAAGCGATCGGAAAATCTGTTTCCAGGCCTTAATAAATATTTGGTAATTGTAGATGATATCACCAAACCAACAAGATTTACAAATTCTGATATAGCAATAATAGAAAGCAAAAATCTAATAAAAGCTCCGGTATTATTGGATTTATCTTCTTTCAAGCGCGTCATTGTAAATTACCATACCCCATTTATCGGTCATTTTTTAATGGGTCGAAAGCAAGATTTGAGTCAGGCTAAATTGATTTGGATTATTTGGAGTGGAGATTTGTATAAGCATCCCAGCTTTCTCACTAAAGCTTATACCAGCACTACGCTGGCTGCTTTGCCCCCAGAGAAAACCGTCCAAGCGTGGAAGCAATCATTTCACCATAGAGTACTTCAGGCGATAGGGAAGCCTAATAAGTATACTTTCGAAAAGTCATTTTCTAATTTTGATTTCGTCGCATCGATTTTTGAAAAAGATGTGGAGGAAGCAGAGTCAGTCTTAGGTGTAAAAGCGAAATGGATTAAATTCGCCTTTCTTTCCTTGCAGGAAATGTTTTCGGAGGAATATTTGAAAAATAGACCAGTTTTAGGAAGAAAAATAATGGTTGGCCATTCCGGTTCCCCAGAAAACAATCATTTGGATGTGTACCATCAAATCCACCATCTTTTGCCAGAAAATGAGGTAACCATTTTTAGCCCCTTGTCTTATGGTAACCCAACCTTCATATCGGCTGTAAAGTCTCTAGGAAGGGAATATTTTGGAGATAATTTCGAAACTCTTGAGGATTTTATCCCTCGTGAGACATACTACCAGAAGCTCGCTGAGGCATCAGTAGCTATTTTCAACCATAAAATACAACAGGCTTTTGGTAATATTCTAGGACTCATTTTTATGGGTGTAAAAGTATTCCTCAACCCTGAAAACCCTATTTATATAGAGTTGACAAACTCCAAAATCAAAGTTTTTGATTACAACCAAATGACAAGGGATGATTTACTAAATCCCCTTTCACCTGAAGATGTAGAAAGCAATCGCTCAACAATCAGCTTACTTTTCAAGGAAGAGCAGATCCGGGACTATTACCGTGATCTCTACATCGCCTGATGACGGTCATCAAAAACATCAAGAATTTGGCATCAGACAGCATGATTTATGGTCTTGCTGGAATTGCAACCCGGGTAATGGGTGTAGTGCTTACACCTCTTTATACACGAGTGTATTCTCCTGAAGATTATGGGGTTTTTGGATTGGTAAATAATGCTTACTCTCTGATTGCCTTGGTTTTGATCCTAAGCCTAGATAATTCTACAGCACGTTGGTTCTATGATACTGAGGAGGTCGACTACAGAAAGAAGATAATTAGTACCTGGTTTTGGTTTTACTTGATGATATCAGTAGTTTTTGCCGTTTTTTTCTTTTTTACGGCTCCTTTTTGGTCTCAGTTTATTGCTTACAATTCCGACGAATCCATACAATACATTCAAGTCCTAGCTTTTTCATTGCCTGTTTCTGTGGCCACTGTGGTCGCTACCAAAGTATTAAGATTTGAAAAGAAACCTAAGAGCACGGTTTTATTGACCTTTTTGCAAGCCTTATTTTTGATTATTGCAAATGTGGTCTTCGTATTAGTGCTAAATCAAGGGTTGAAAGGAGCTTTCATCGCCCGGCTGGTAGCCTTCCTCCTAATGGTTCCCTTGTCATTATACTATTTGAAACGTTGGCTACAGCAAATAAAGCTTTCAGATTTTAGCCTTTTAGGAAAAATGATAAAGTATAGCTTGCCTTTTCTTCCGGCGAGTTTATCAATTTGGATTATTAATCTTTCAGCAATTTTTTTCCTAAATGGAAAGGTTTCTGATGAAGACTTGGGACTTTTTCAAATAGCATTCGCTATTGCTGGATTCAGTGGTATCGTTGTCAATGCTTTTCAACAAGCTTGGTCTCCTTTTGCATTTTCCATCATTCACCAGGATAATGCAAAGGCTACCTATGGGAAAATACTCCTGGCTTACTTGCTATTCATAGGGTCTATCACCTTGATGGCTTCCTTGTTTTCGCTGGAGGCACTGATGATTATTGCTACCCCAGCTTACTATGGAGCAGCGACGATCGCCAGTATTTTGGTGTTTAGTAGCTTATTTGCAGGCCTTACTAATATTGCGGATTTGGGTTCAGCAATTAGCAAAAAAACGGCTCCCCTAGGGATTGTATATTCAGTTTCTTCAGTCATTTTAGTCTTGCTCAATGTTTACCTGATTCCTAATTATGGAGTTTATGGAGCTGCTCTTGCCGTTTGTATTTCTCAGTTTTTGACACCTGTTTTTGTGTTTTATTTTTCTCAGAAATCATATCCTATACCTTATGATTTCACCAGGGCTTTTGGATTTATGGTTCTTTTATTTCTAGTAGCTTATCTAGGATTTTACTTTTCTACTAATACTTCCGTAATTAATGCTATTCTTATCAAGCTTGGAACCTTTGGTTTTTTCGTGCTGGTTTCAATTCTGATTTTCAAGCGTGAGTTTTTGTTTTTGAAAGGATTGGTAACCAAGCGAATGAGTAATTCCTAATAATGACTAGGGATATACCAATCAAATGATAGCGATAGTTCAAAAGAAAAAGATTAGTTACCTAGTATCCTTAGACAAGGATAAAAGTCCAGGTGTTTATAAAAAGATAGTAGGGACTTTACAAGGAGTTGAACAATCTGGGTATATCTCTGAACTGGTGATCAAGGATACAAATCCAGGGTTTTTATCCCAATTTGTAGAAGCTATAGACAGTTTTGATGGCGAAGTATTAATTATTCGCTCGCTTTGTCAGTATAATTTTTATTTGATTCCAGCACTGATCAGAGCCAAATCTCGTGGCAAAAAAATCATTCTAGACATTCCAACTCCAAATGTGGTTGCCTTTAAGGAACTTTACAATGCAAATACTAGCTGGCTAAGAAAATTTAAAGATGTGAGCTACCTGGCACTATCAGGTCCAGTACCTTTTTGGTTTTCAACCAAAATACTGCAATATGCCCAAGAAGGTAGTTGGTTTGCTTTAGGGAATCACAAAAGAACATTGCTGGTAGGGAATGGAATTAATGTGGCCGCCATTCAGGAGAGAAAGCAAGCTCCCTTATTCGACGGAACCTGCTTGAATTTGGTATGTGTCGCTTCGCTGAATTATTGGCATGGAGTAGATCGATTGATAAAAGCCATGGCGATTTTCAACTCAGAGGATTATCGCCTAAAAATTCATTTAAAAATTGTGGGCAATGGAGCCGTATTGACTAGCCTTCAAGAATTGGTAGAGGAATCGTCCATGCAAAGGTATATACAGTTTTTAGGATTTCTAGATGGAGAACATCTATACCAGGAATATGAAGCTGCTCATCTAGCGGTTGGTTCTCTGGCATTGTTTAGGAAGAATCTCAACTCCGCCTCCGAACTGAAATCAAGAGAATATTGTGCGGCAGGGATTCCTTTTATAGGGGTAGGAGATGATCCTGATTTTCCTCCCAATACTCCTTTCCGGACACAGCTTCCAAATCGTGAAAACATCAATGATTTAACGGATTTCTTTAGAAATTTCAATCCAGACTGCCTTTCATATTCTCCAAATCAACTCAGAAAGTTCGCCTGGCGAAACTTGGATTTTTCGGTAAAAATGAAAGAAATACTTAACGCAGTAGGGGATTGAAGTCAAAAACCTTGATTTTACTTACACAGAAATTCCCTTTTGAATCCGGTGAAGAATTTCTGGCTACGGAACTGACTTACCTACAAAAAGCCTTCGATCAAGTAATTATTATCCCAACCTCTGTAAGGGATTTTACAGAGCCCAGACCTATAGGAGACAATGTTGCTGTTAGGATAGTAAAAAACCCTAAGTCAATAAAGCAGGTTGCTTTTGCTTTTTTCAGGAGTCTTTTTTTAACACTTCCATTACTAGTATCAGAATTAAAAAACTCCAATTGGAATTGGAAGTTATTAAAGTATTTCACTTACCATATTCCCTACTCACTTCTCCTAAAATCAATTATTTCTAAGGAATTGAATTCGGTTGATGAGTTTGTTCTTTATTCCTATTGGATGGATACTAATGCCTTTGCAGCTTCTCAATTAAGAAAAGAGAATCCTAAAATAAAGCTAATTGTAAAAAGCCATGGCGGTGATTTATACAATGAACGTCAGGAATCTGGGGAAGTGGCCTTTAGGAAATCGGTGTATGACGCTGCTTTTTCATTGCTTTTTATTTCTGAGCATGGGCTAAACTATGTCAAAGCACTTTCACCTATTAATGCTTCCAAAATGAAGCTATTCAAGCTTGGGGTGGATAACTTCGGGTATACTAGTTTAGTGGATTTTCCTGCCCATTTTCATGTGGTTACCTGTTCCAGTTTAATCCCCCTCAAAAGGGTAGACCTAATCGCTGAGGTGCTGAACCATTCTAAACTTCCAATTCATTGGTCTCATTTTGGAGGAACTAGTGAAGCGATAACTAACTTGAAAAATAGACTCCCAGTATTTAGAAATGACCTTAAAATCAATTGGAAAGGGAAAGTACTAAATGAGGAATTGCACGACTTTTATGCTTCACATTCTGTGGATGTATTTATTAACTTAAGCTCCTATGAAGGCATTCCTGTCACTATAATGGAGGCCGTTTCCTTTGGAATTCCTGTTTTTGCTAATGCAATCGGGGGAATTCCAGAGATAGTACAACCTGAAACTGGTGTATTGATAGAGGATGGATTATCAGCCAAAGTAATAGCTGCCAAACTGGATGAGTTTTTACTCAGTGGGATTACAAGAGATGAACACTTTAGAAATAACATAAGGTCATTTTGGGTACAGCATTATTCAGCACAGCATAATCATACGCAGCTTGTTAACCATTTACTATCTAATTCATTCACCCTTTCAAATAAGCTGGATTGAAGAAGGTACTTCTAATTTCCAATTATTTTTCACCCTGTACGCTGACTCCCTCTCAGCGTATTACTTTTTGGGCTCGAAACATGCATCGGCTTGGCTATTATCCTACCGTCGTTACTAGAGAGTGGACTTCCGAAACCCGTTCACATCAGGATACAAAGGTTAGACTTGGAGATAGGCTAAGGCATGAGGTATTTGATACGCATGAGGTTTATTACCTTCCTTTTCGGCCGGGTATATTGGACAAAGCGTATTTAGCTTTTGGCGAATCTGTATTTCGTCCACTCTTTTTGCTGGTAAAACTCTTAGATGTCTTCTTAGCGCGTTTCACCTTGAAATTCACCTCTTTTTCAAATTTCTTACCTTTTCTAAGCAAACGACTTGAAGAAGAAACTTTTCATTCTGCTATCATTTCGGGTGAGCCTTTTTACTTGTTTAGAATAGGTTACTCACTTAATAAAGCTTATGGTCTCAATTGGTATGCAGATTACCGAGACGACTGGAGTACGAATGAATTGCAGATGCAAAAAGTAGGTGGTGGGGTGCGGAAATGGATAGCTAATGTAGAAGCAAACTATGAAAAGAAATGGGTGGGAACGGCATCTGCTATTATTTCTGTAAGCCAACTATATACAGAAAGAATTGCAAATTTCCTCGGTAAGAAAGGATTCACTATTGAGAATGGATTTGAAGATGAATTGTTAAGCCTTCCTCTTCAGCCATGTGCAAACGAATTTACTTTTACCTACAGTGGGGTGGTCTATCCATCTCAGGATGTAACGAATATTATCGCTGCTTTGCAGTTAGCACATACTTCAGGAAGACCATTTCAGCTTATTTTCCTGGGGGCTGGCTATGATGTAAAAGAACGAAAACGGATAGAAAGCTTGGTACCGGAGGAATTGAAACGCTACGTCAAAGTCACTACAAGAATGCCAAGAGAAGAAGCTATTATTGCTTTGCAGAAATCCCATGCTTTTTTGGCTATGGCCTATGGAAACATGAAGGGTATCCCAAGCAGCAAATTGTATGAATACATGGCCCTAGGGAAACCAGTATTGCTTTGCCCAACTGATCATGACATCATGGAGCAAATGCTGGCTGAAGTGGAGTTAGGTTTCTTTGCCAGTTCAGCAGAAAAGTGCTTGGAGCAAATTGAATTGATTCGGGAATTGTATGCATCAGGAAGAGCTCTTGCATTAAAGGAATCCTCAAAGTCAAAAATTCAAAAGTATTCTAGATTTAATCAGCTACAACAAATCAAGGAGGTGATAGGTGAATAGCCGGGGGTTAGCCATTTCATCCACCCGAACTATCGGGAAAGCGGGATTAATCCTATTCGTTTTCTTGATTTCCTGTTCTAAACTGATCAGTTTACCCTTGGACAAAGCTGCCATGCTGGGAGTGTTAGCCTTACTGGTATTCCATCAAATTTTTATGGGAAAGGCAATTTCTACTAACCTTCTTATTCCAATCGTTGGGTTAGCTTCTTACTTTTTGCTTCCATATTTATTAAACCTTCCAGATTCTTCCTTAATCATATTCTTTCCGGTCCTCGGATTATTCTTTGCTGGCTTGGCTGCTGAAGAGGAAGGTTTCTTGGATATCCTGTATTGGGCATTATTTCTTCATATCTGCATAGGTATTTTGTATGTATTTAGCAGTTATTTGGTTGGCTTGAACTCCCATGTACATCCAATGTATGACAAGGGATTACCGTTTCTCCATGCGGCCAAAGGATTGACAACTACCGTACAATCGTATGGAACACTGCTGATTAGCTGGTTTTTGATATACTATTGGAAGAAAGAAAATAAGCAAGACAGTAAGTTGGATTCTTTAGCCTTTTGGGTAGCTATTCTTGGGCTAATGCTCACGTTCAACAGGAACACGTTCGTGATTTTCTACCTCATCCTATTTTTCAAGCACAGGAAAATATTCATTCTGACTGTTGTATTCGCTGCCTTATTTTACATCTATTATTTTGAGTTCATCAATAAATTAATCTTTAACGTAAATACGCTGAATTCACGAGCAGACCTGCTTCAAGCTTTCAGAATTTCCTTTTTTGACTTTTCTAGCTGGAAAGAATACCTCATCGGTCATGGTAATAATATGGTGGACGATGTCATTGCAAGAACTACTGTTTACCGCACAGGTTATATTGAAAATGGAACTTCTATGCTTCTCTATACCTACGGATTCTTTGGGTATATGGCATATTTGGCAGCCGTGCTACTTATGTCAGTTCTCTTCTTCATCAGAAATAAAGTATTCTACGCAGCTATGTTTTTCTACATATTTATCATAGCACAGCAGTTTACGCATGAATTTTATGCTACCACACTTTATTTGATGATCACTGTCTTCCTTATCATTTTAAATTCAAAATCTACCAGTGCCACAGAAGATCGTATTCTTTCACCTTCTTAATAATTTCACAGGTAGTCCGCAGATCTTGTCAAGTGTGATCAATACTGCCAAACAAGATGGATTTGAAGTGAAGTTGTATACCAGTAATACGGAAGGGTTTTTATCTGATTTGGAGACTGAGACTAACTTTTATCGTAGATCTGAGCATAGAATCCTGACGCTTTTCTCCTTCTTTTTCAGCCAATTCTTATTATCCATTAAACTTTTGGTAAAGAATAAGAGAGCTGATGGCATCTATTACATCAATACGATCCTGCCTTTTGGAGCTATTCTAATGGGAAGATTGTTGGGCAAAAGAGTGATTACCCATGTACATGAATATGAAATTAGCCCCAAACTTCTAAGCAATTTCTTGTTTTGGGTGGTCCGTACATTTTCCTCTGAAGTAATTGTAGTCTCCAGATTTTTACAAACCAACCCTAAATTGAGAGGGGCAAAGGTTCAAGTCATTTACAATTGCGTCACCAAGGAATTTGAAACTAAAGCCAAAAATACCACGAAGAACCCGAAGGCGTTTGAAGTATTGATGCTGGCTTCTTTGCGACCATATAAAGGGATATCTGAGTTTGTGACACTTTCCAAGCAAATGCCTGCTGTGAATTTCAAATTGGTACTGAGTGATGACAAACGCGAAGTAGATCGTTTTATAGCTAATGAATCCTTACCTGTGAATATTCAAATATTCCCAGTAAATAAGGATGTACATTCTTTTTATGCAAATGCTTCTTTAATTTTGAACCTTGCTCATCCCGATAAATGGGTGGAGACCTTTGGGATGACTATTCTGGAAGGAATGCACTACGACCTTCCTGCCATAGTGCCAAGAGTGGGAGGGATTACAGAATTGGTCAAAGATGGCGTTAATGGATATCAGATCAATTATAATGAATTGTCCGAAATTGTTTCGGAAATAAATAAGATGGTTGCTGAGCCTACATATTGGAAGAAGTTAAGTGAAGGCGCAGCGATCGAACGGAGAGGATTTTCAAGAACGATTTTTGAATCAAAAATCTCAAAACTATTTCGACCGTGAAAAAAATACTGGTATTTTTTGTAGCCTTGTTGGCTTTTGGAAATTGCGCACAAGCACAACTAAGCGGGTATTTCACCTCTTTCGAGGAATTCGGAACTATGCTTCCAAACAAAACTGAGGTAAAGGCATGGAGAAATGAATCCCTTATCTTGCCTTTCTTGATTAATGGAGATTCAACCAAAGTCCTCAATTTTGAGATAAAAACGGATTCAAAAAAAATCAAGTCTGACCTGGTTCAGCTGCATTTAGTAGAAGGAGATATCTCTGGAGGTAACTGTGGCGCTACCAAAAAGAAAGGGACTTTCGTAAAAAAAAGATTCCCGGATCGAGCAGAGTTCATCAAAGGAAGCTCCTTTGTGCCTGATAGCACTACTTCTTATGGGCTGGTTAAAATAGAAATTCCGGATAATCTAAAACCAGGTAAATATCCACTGGAACTTACATTTGATCAAAATGGGAGTACGCTGAAAATAGAAGCACTAATAAATGTTATTGGTCGTAAGTTATCGGATTTTTCCTCCCTGGACTACGAAATGGATTTTTGGCAATTCCCACTTTCAATTTCTACTTATTATAAGCTTGATCCTTATTCTGATGCTCACTGGAATAAGATTACAGAAATGTTTGATCAGCTCCATGGATTTAATCAAATTGTCGTAACCACTTCAGTTTTCTACGACCTATACAATACTTCGATCAAGCCTCTGGAGCAAATGATGATTCAGATCCGAAAAAAGAAAGATGGAACCTACACCTATGATTACTCCACCTTTGAGAAATACGTAGAATTGGCATTTTCGAAGGGAATATCTAAGGAGATTGCCGTGCACAACCTTTTTCCCTGGAATCTTACCTATTTTTATTTTGACGAGGAATCAGGTGCTGTGAAAACTTTTAAATCCGAACCGGGAACTGACGCTTATAACAATTTTTGGAATCCATTTTTAGTGGATTTTGCAACCTACCTTAAATCAAAAAACTGGATGGATAAGACCGTTTTTTGGGTAGATGAAAGAGACATTAACAGCACTGCACTCTTGGTTAAATACGTTAAAGCAATTGATCCCGCATATAAATTTGGATATTCTGGTAGATTTAGCCCTGGTCTTTCGGAGTTAGTTTTTGATTATTCACTTGCTAGCAATATTGTCCTTGAACCTGCGAAGCTGGCGGCAAGGAAATCAAAGGGATTTAAAACTACCTATTACACTTCTTGCTATGAAGTTCAGCCAAATATGCTGATGGCGTCTAATTATACCGATATTTACTTCCTGATTATGCTTTCAAAAGCTAGAGGATATGATGGCATGTTGCGCTGGGCTTTTAACTTGTGGTCTCCACAAATCATGAAGTCGGCTATATTTTCAGATTTACCATCCGGAGATAGTCATTTTGTCTATCCAGAAGGTCAGGTTTCTTTGAGATATTTGATTATTAAAGATGCCTTGGAGGAAGTTCAGAAAGTAGAAGCCATGGCAAATTCCTCTAAAACTAAAGAACTCTTGAATTCTCATACGCGTTACTTTTTACTGAACATCGAAAAGGACAGGATTAATATGGTGAAAACCATGAAGAATTATTTGAATGATTAAGAAAAAGCTAGCCATCGTAGGCATTGTAGGTGTCCCGGCTAACTACGGCGGATTTGAGACTTTGGTGGAATATCTTCTGGATCTACTTCCTAGATTCTATGATATTACCATTTACTGCCAGAGCAATAGCTATCCGGAGAAAATGGATACATATAAAGGTGCGAAACTAGAGTACCTTGACCTAAAGGCCAATGGGGTTCAAAGTGTCATATATGACTCAATATCCCTTTGGAAATCAATTAAAGGCTTTGATTACATTCTGGTTTTAGGTGTTTCAGGAGCTATCACCATTCCTTTTATTAGGCCTTTTACCAGTGCCAAAATAATTACGCATATAGATGGACTGGAATGGAAGAGAGACAAGTGGGGAGCTTTTGCCAAAAGGTTTTTGAAATTCTCTGAATCATTGGCGGTAAGGTATTCCGACGCGATCATTTCTGACAACAAACATATCTACGATTATGTGCTCGAGGAATATGGAAAGGAATCACATTTAATTGCCTACGGGGCCAACCATGTGACACCCGTGGATACATCCTTGTACCAAAAGAAATATTCATTCATTAATGAACCCTATATTTTCACCGTCTGCAGAATAGAGCCGGAAAATAATATTGAACTGCAGCTAAAAGTTTTTTCGGAAAACGATCTTTCCATTCCTTATGTAATCGTCGGTAATTGGAATTCCAGTGAGTACGGAATGAGACTATATGAGGAATATTCGACAAAGAAAAATGTAATTCTATATAACCCAATCTATACCAGTGCGGAGCTCAATGTACTTAGATCCAATTGCCACTATTACTTGCATGGGCATAGTGCAGGAGGCACCAATCCTTCCTTAGTGGAAGCCATGTATCTAGCCCTGCCTATTATTGCCTTCGGTGTAAATTACAATAGAGAAACTACTTTTAATAGAGGGATATATTTTGCTGATGCTGAAGAGCTTCTGGAATTGTTAAAGTGCTTGGATACTTTTGATAGAGATTTGATTTCCAAGGATATGTACAAACTAGCCCGTAAAAACTATTCTTGGAAGGCTATAAATAAGAAGTACGTCAACATGTTAGAATCACTTTGATGTTGAAATACTATTTCTGGATTCTAAGTGGTTTAGTGGTACTGTTGTGTTCCACAAACTCCTTTTCTCAAACTATTCCAGCAGGATTTCCAGTGTTGGAGGAAAGTCTGAGAAGGCAGCAATTATTAGGCGTAGAAGAGTTAAAAGACTTTTCCTTGGGATTAAGGCCTATTGTGAGTCTTACTCAAAATCGTTTTTACACTCAGGACTCTGTACCAATTGTTGAGAAAAAGGTCCATTTGGAACTCTTACCTGTACTGAGTACTTCCGTGTATAATTCCAATAGGCCATTTGGATGGGGGAATTTTAGTATGATGAATAGTGCTGGTGCCCAGACGCTACTTTCGCCAGGCATTTATGGGAAATTATTCTTTTTGAAATTTCAATTCAGACCAGAGTTTGTCGCTAGTCAAAATAAGGCTTATCAAGGATTTGGGGAGAATTTTTCAGATAATATTCTATTTGCACGGTTCAGATACTGGAATTTCGGAGATCATCCTGAGCGCTTTTCCGAAGACTATAACTCCTTTGCCTGGTGGGGACAATCGTATGTTAGTTTAAATGCAGGGCCTATAGCTGTAGGTGCTTCCACTGAGAATATTTGGTGGGGCCCAGGTCAGTTTAATGCACTTATTTTTAGCAACAATGCGAGAGGGATGGAGCATCTCTTTCTAAGGACAAGCCGCCCAGCCAATATATTTATAGGCAAACTGGAGGCTGAAATAATTATGGGACGGGCAAATGATTCGGGAATACTGCCATCTCAAAATCAGCGTCTCAATGATGTGTTTGCCAGACCTTTTCGAGGGGATTGGCGTTATGTAAGTGGTGTTTCCATTACTTACCAACCCGTGTTCTTGCCAAACTTCTTCGCTGGATTTAATAGAACTTTTCAGCAATACAATGAAGATGTGACAAATGACTTTAGAGGTAGGATGCCTGTTTTGGAACCCTTTCAAAAAGTGAAGCTATTTAGCAATAATAATACGGTAGTTTACGACTCCAAAGGACAAGATCAACAGATCTCCTTCTTTTTGAGGTACTATAATTCCAAAGGTAATTTTGAAGCCTATGCTGAGTATGGTAAGCAGGATCATAGCTACAATTGGAGAGAATTTATATTAAACCCTGAGCATGCTAGAGCCTACCTCTTAGGTTTTTCTAAACTTTTTAAAACCTCTACCAAAGGACAGTATTTTCAAGTGAGAGGGGAGATAGTCCAGCAGGCAGAATCGGTCAACAGGTATGTAAGATATGCCCAACTCAATACCCTTAATACCAGCTGGAATACACACTATCAAGTGCGTGGATTTACAAATGAAGGACAGTCCATGGGGATAGGAATTGGGGTCGGAGGAAATGCCCAAATTCTGGAAATTTCAAAGATTTCAAATTTGAATAAAATCGGACTTTTGTTTCAGAGAATTGAGAATCATCAGGATTTTTTCAATAGAGCATTTGCAGACAACCCTGGTAAGCTTCCCTGGATAGATTTCAGTATGGGAGTTCTAGTAGATCATCAGTGGGATAGGTTTATTCTAAGCAGCAAGGTTCAAGTCAACCAAGGGCTAAATTACCAATGGCAAGATGCTCCTAATACAACTAGAGATTATCCCTCTGGCCAGAAACTTTGGACATTTTCAGGCACTTTAAATCTAATCTATCAGCTACACAGGTAGATTACTTAGGCAAAATTTATAATCAATCAAATTCTGTTAGTTTTGCTGTCAAATTGGAGTGAGTAACTTTGGTACTCATTACATTCGAAAAAGCAGTTTTGGAATCCTACTGAAACGTTTTTCCAGTAGGGCAGCACAGAGTTATCCTTTAGAAGCAAATATTCCATTTGAGAAGAGCGTACAAGAATAGAGATCATGACAAATCTTGAGTTTAAAACTGATAAATCAGTTTTAAACTCAGTTATTTAGAATAGTAAGAAACTATGAGTAAAGAGTTGAATGAAGTGAAAATTGGAATTATCGGTTTAGGATATGTGGGGTTACCATTGGCCGTAGAGTTCGCTAAAAAATATCCTACAATTGGATTTGATATCGATTCAAAGCGAGTGGGAGAGCTCAATGCCGGCAAAGACAAAACACTGGAAGTAGAAGACGATTTACTGAGCTCTGTCACAGTAACTGAATTTTCTGAGAAAAACCCGAAGGGCTTGCTTCCAACCTCTCTATCTGCAGATTTGGCAGATTGTACAGTTTATATAGTAACTGTACCTACTCCAACTGATAAGCATAATCGACCTGTACTTACGCCAATGCTAAAAGCATCGGAGAATATTGCACAATACTTAAAAAGAGGCGATGTAGTGATCTACGAATCAACCGTTTACCCGGGAGTTACCGAGGATGAATGTGTGCCTTTACTCGAGAAAGTATCAGGATTGAAATTCAATGAAGACTTTTTTGCAGGGTATTCTCCTGAGCGAATTAACCCCGGAGACAAGGAGCATACCGTTGCAAAGATTCTGAAAGTAACCTCAGGATCTACCCCCGAAATTGCTGAATTTGTAGATCAGTTGTATCGCACAGTTATAACTGCCGGTACCTACAAAGCCTCTTCTATTAAAGTAGCAGAAGCGGCGAAAGTGATTGAAAACTCTCAAAGAGATATCAACATCGCTTTTGTAAATGAACTTTCAAAGATTTTCAATCTATTAGGTATAGATACCAACGAAGTCCTAGAAGCCGCTGGTACTAAATGGAATTTCTTGAAATTTAAACCAGGCTTGGTAGGTGGGCACTGTATAGGAGTGGATCCATTTTACTTGGCTCAGAAGGCTCAGGAAATGGGATATCACCCTGAAATTATCTTGGCTGGTCGGCGCCTAAATGACAGCATGGGAAAGCATGTCGCTACGGAAGTGATCAAATTGATGATGCGAAAAGATCTCAAAGTGATTGATGCTCATGTTTTGATTCTGGGTTTTACCTTTAAAGAAGACTGTCCTGATGTGCGTAATACACGCGTGATTGATATTTACCAAGAACTCAAAACTTACGACATAAATGTCGATGTGTATGATCCTTGGGCAAACCCTATTGAAGTTAGGCATGAATATGGCATTGATATTCTGTCGGGTACAAACGTTCCTAATCTGACTGATTATTCGGCGATTATTCTGGCTGTCGCCCACAAAGAATTCGCTAGCCTTGAGATTCAGAAATCAGACAGTCAGGTGGTCTTTGATGTAAAAGGTATTTTGGACAAAAAACTCATAGATGCACGACTATAATTCCATTTTATAGGTTAAATTAATTTTGCAATCCCCTTATCCTGTATATGCTTATATTTGAAAGCCAAGACACCACAATGGGCTATTAATGAACCAATTAGTTAGCAGGTATATATCGTTCAGTGTTATTTCCACCTTCCTCTGGATAAGTAGTATTCTTTTCCTGATTTTACCGAGCTCAGTAAATGGTCAGGTATCTATTTCTAGAGAGGGTTATCCTTACTGTGAACCGTTTATCGGGACTATAAATGATATTAAAAGACCAGATGTTACACTTTTTGGTAATGGTAGCGGTCCTGGTAATTTAGCTACCGCACTTACTGGACAGTCTATTAGACTTACTGGAAATAACCAATATCAGGATGGCTATGTATACCTTGATTTGCCCTTCTCTCCAGAATATGGTATTCAGGTTTCTTTTGAATACCTAAGTTATGGTGGTGATGGTGCTGACGGGATTGTGTTTTTTATGTTTGATGGGGCATATGGAGATTTACCTCCGTCGCTACCTTTTAACATTGGAGGGTTTGGAGGATCATTAGGTTATGCTCCACGAATCGAAGGAGCTGTGACTCACCCCGGATTATCTGGAGCTTACATAGGCGTTGCATTAGATGAATGGGGTAATTTTATCAGCTTGGAATCTACGCCTCCGAATAAACCAAATGGATTAGGACCAAACCCAAAACTCCCTGGGTTTATGAGATATCCTCATACTGTCGGAATTAGAGGTCCGGAGATTGATGACTATAAGGTCTTCGATTACGAAGAAGTTAATATAGCGCCAAGGCCTGTTGCTGACCAATTTCCTATTGATACAGGACCTTTTCCTGGACTTACCTGCGCAGACCCTGAATATAGAAAGGTATATGTCAATCTCTCTCCACGTCCTGATGTAGGCTATGATTTGACAGTAGATATCAGGGTAGGAGGTACAGTATATCGAGTTATTGGGCCAACACATTATAATTTTGACGCACCTGAAAACATTAAATTAGGTTTTTCTGCAGCTACAGGTGAAAACAAAAACTTCCATGAAATTCGAAATCTGGCAGTCGATGTATCTAAAGTAGAAGAAGCTCAAAGACCAGTAGCCTCCGATGAGTTTTATAGAACATGTGTCGATGAAGAGCTTGAAATATTTATAGATGTAGATCTTAAAAGTTCTGATAAGGCTTACATTAAATGTATTCAGCTCTACGAGGATGGTTTGGACCTAAATAACCCATCAGCACCTTGGAATACTTTTTCATCAGACATTGATCATACCCAATGTGGTCTAACCCCGATTTGCGAGTCTTGTATCAGTGATTTGGATCCGATTCCAACAAGCTTAGGGACTTTCGAAGCTACAATTGAAGACTTAAACGACGGCAATTTTGATGATTTGCGAGATAGGGTTCAGGTAGTTTTTACCCCGAACGCAGGTGCTACCGGTAGATCTAAAATTTATTATACCGTGACTGATAGTTACGGCTTAACATCTAAGCCAAAAGAATTAGTCGTAATCATTAACCCAATTCCTGAATTCCTTTCAGAACCTGTCATTGAACTTCCGACTTGTGATGGTCAAAATGATGGAAAAATCACAGCGGAAGTAGGGAATTTAGTCCCAGGATTTGAGCATTTCTGGTTATACACCAATACTGCTGGTGTTGAGACTAACCTAGGAGAGGGTGTCGTTATTGGTAATGTAGTAAGTGACGGGGATGCAGCTACCTTTGAACTGGATGGCATTAACTTAGGTCAATATGTACTTGTCATCAGAAATCCACTGGAAGATGGATCTGGTGGGTATTGCGAGGACAGGTTAGCAGTTCCGATAATAGAAGATGAGCTAGGTACCCCAGTCACTGTGGATGAGGATACTTTTGTAGTCTGCGAAGGGGAAACTGTAACTATTGTCCCTCAAGTAGATCCTATTTACCTTAACGGAGCCACCCCGAAATTTTTATGGTATAAGGATGCTGGAAAAACTCAACCAATAGTTTCAAATCCAGGTTCACCTGCTGCAGATGGTTTTATTTATGAAATTAATGCCTCTGGAAATTTAATAATTGATGGCTTACTCTCCCAGGCCGGAAGTCCTTTCACCTATACTTATTATGTAGAGCTGGAGGAGAACCGTTCCGGAAATCAAAATTTTTGCTCCATGTTGGGGGATTTGGAAATTGCAGCTACCGTCACAGTGCATCCCGCTGTCACCAATGATCCACCTATAGTGCAGAATGATTGGTGTTTAGGAAATATGGGAAGTATTGACATCGTCTTCAGAAGAGGAAACGAGGTCTTGAATGAATACACGCTCTTAGATGAAAGTGGAAATGAGATAAGACCAGTTCAGTCTACCGGACTTTTTGAAGGCTTGTCCAAAGGTAACTACACTGTTGTTGGTACCTCACATAATCCTAATTGTGAGCAGAGCTATGATTTTGAAATTCTAGGTCCTGACAATACGTTAGAATTAAATGTAACTGCCTACTCAGATCCTAGTTGTGAACTGGATAATGGATCTATTTCATGGATGGTCGAAGGCGGCAATGGGACCTATGAATTTGTTTCTATCACGGGTTATCCTGAAGCTACTCCACCAGCAGTAACTAAAGTCGGAGAGGATGTTTTTGAAGTTACCAACTTGGTTTCTTCGGCTTCTCAATACACACTCACACTTACTCTAAAAGATGCACAAGGATGTGAGATAAGTTCTGATCAAACGATATCTCCTCAAATTTTGCCGGTCTTTGAGGTTTTCAATGCCACGGTATGTCTTGGACAGACTGCTTCTCTTGGGGTTAATACTCTTGTCGCTGGAACTCCAAGTCTTCCTACCCAATACAAATGGTATTCAGATCCAGCTGCTACCCAAGAAATCGGGGGGGCAAATCCTAATCCTTGGGGAATCACCTTCACAGTTGACCCTGCAAATGGTACTTTAACTGCCTCAAATTTCCCGGATTCTGATGTCTTGCAAACATTTGAGGTTTATTTCAAACCTTCAATTGATCCTGTAAGTGTATCAAGCCCAGTAGTGTGTGATTTGCCGATTTTGCCAGCCACAATTACTGTAAACCCACTCCCGATTATAGAAATTGTCAGAGCTCAGTCAGCTTCCTGTTTTGGAGGTAGTGATGGCCTGATAGAAGTAAATATAACCAACGGAAGCCCTTCAGATTTTGAGTACATGATCGACGGATTGACAGGGTATCAGTCCAGTCCTCTATTTAATACTGGAATTACTGAGGGAGATTATACGATCAGAGTAAGAAATACTGCCACTCAATGCGAAAATACCATTGAGGTACAACTGGTAGACCCGGAGCAACTCATCTTAAATGTGACTCAAGAAGTCGATCCTTCCTGTGATATTGACAATGGGCAGTTGGCATTTGAAGTTACTGGAGGAACCCCTCTTGCAGCTGGAGGCTACACCATTACTATCAATGGGAATGCTCTAAGTACATTTAACCCAACTGAATCCACTCCAAATTCATTTCTTGTAGAGAATCTTCCGGAAGGTACCTATACTATACAAGTTCAGGATAAAAATGGCTGTCCAGTTGAGCAAAGTCCTGAACTAATAGCTCAGATTTTACCTGAATACACACTGGAAGATGATGAAATCTGTATAAATGAATCAACCTCAATTATTCCAACTCAAGTAAACCCTGGTACTCCAAACGCAGTTCCGGTTTTCCGCTGGTTTAAAGACGCAGCAGCAACAGATGAAATTATAACTGGTGATGATTCCACACTTGGGATTACCTTTAATGTCAACTCAGGCAATGGGCAACTTGATGTAAGTAATATTGCTTCTGCCGATACCTACACGTTTTATCTAAAGCCTGACATCCTTAACAATTGTCAGCTGGATCCTATTCCTGTCACCTTAACTGTTAATCCAATACCAGAGACGGAATTTGAACCTGTTTCTCCATTATGCTTTGGAGATGCGAGCGGAAGTCTTTCACTGGTTTCTGGTGGATCGCCTGATTACTCTTATTCGATTCAAGGGAATTCCGCCTCATTTGATCCATCCTCAAATTCCTTTACAGGTCTACCATCCGGAGATTATATCATTGAAGTGAAAAATGAGCTTACAGGATGCCTGCAGCAAATCACTAAAACAATTGAACCTACCCCCGAGCTAGTTATTACCTTAATTTCTCAGGAAGACCCTACCTGTGGAGCAGCTAATGGTGTTATTTCATTTGAGGTCCTAGGTGGTACTCCTACCTATGCCATTACAATTAACAATCTTCCACTGACTGATTTTAATGTGACCGAGGCAGGCACGGTAATAACCGTATCCAAGTTGGAGCCTGGGCAATATGATATCAAGGCAGTAGACAGCAATGCATGTGAGAAGCAGCTTCCACTAATCACATTGACAAACAATGATGGAATAGAAATAGAAGTTTCTCCCACTACACAAGAGATTTGTGCAGGCATATCAGCAGTACTGATTCCCGACATTATAGCACCTCCTGGTACCGCATATACTTTACGATGGTTCAAGGATTCTAATTACAGCCAAGAAATCCTAACTGGAGATCAAGATGGAGCTACAAGCTTTACAATATTGCCAGACTTTAGCCTTTCCGTAGATGGGCTTACCACGGGCAACTATTCCTATTATGCTAGAGTAGGTGGGGCGGGTATCTGTTCCGTAGACTCTGAGGCTAGTGTGGAGGTATTGGCTCCACTTACAGCCACATTGACCCCAACTCCTGTTATCTGTTTTGGAGATGCTAATGGTACTCTTCAAGTGGAGAATTATAGCGGGGGAAGCGAAACTTTTGAGTTTAGTATAGATGGGAATAACTGGCAGTCAGAGCCTTTGTTTGAGAATCTTCCGGCTGGTGATTACACCCTTACCATGCGTGATTCTAATCAAGCAGACGGTTGCTTGTTTACTGAGGATTTTGTTATAGATACACCTGAAGGGCCTATTGCATTGGATAACTACAATACCTTTGCGGCCAGTTGTGGACAGGATAATGGGGAGATTTTTGACGTTGTTATTTCTGGAGGATGGGGCAATTACACCCATCAGTGGACCAAAGATACTCCTACAGGAGCGGCTGTTTCAGGTACTATTTCTAAGGTGGAAAACCTCGCTGCGGGAACTTACTTCCTTACCGTAACTGATGCTGAAGGCTGCTCAGAAATCTTTGAATTTGAAATAAAAATAGCTCCGGATCCAGTGTATACCATCACTCCACCAGCTCAGGTGTGCTTTGGAGAGCTAGTGAGCCTAGAAGCAGTACACATGCCAGGGGATCCTAATGCACCTTCAGCGAGAACCACCATTGCTTGGTATAAAAATCCAAATCAAAGTGGTTTAATCAAAGATGGTCCAGACCCGGCTAATCCATCTATCAATTATACCATTGTAGTTGATCCAAATAACTTTGTGAACTCAACTCTTGAAATTGATGGCCTCCCAGCTGGAACGTACACCTACTATTTATTTGTGGAATGTACAGGAGTAGAGATACCTGTTACATTCAAAGTATCTGAGTTCCCTAAACTCACTTTTACAGGAGAAAAAGAAAGCTGTTTTCAAGCTGCAGATGGTAAAATCATAGTTTCCGGAAATGTAGAGCCTGGTATGTTATTCCAAATTGGAAACACATCCTATACTGCTACCGAATTAGCTGCGGCCACTTTTGCTCCTGGAGATTACGATATCGATGCGCAAGGAGCTGTTTGTTCTCAGATATTTTCAGTTACCATCGAACCTGCTTTGGAGATTAAGGCTTCTCTAGTGGATTCCAAAAATGCAGCCTGTGGATTGAAAGATGGATACCTGAGCTTTGAATGGGAAGGCGGAACCGCTCCTTATATAATTTCTCTTACCTCTACTGATGGTACCGAACTTACACAAACTACATCTGACCTGACCTATACCTTTGATCAATTAGGTCAAGGCACCTATACCTTTGGTATTACCGATGCAGAAGGTTGTCTTTATACCTTGTCCTCGCCAGTTACTGTGGACAATGGTCCGTCCGAGGTTATAGTAGACCCTGTCTATTCAAGCTGTGATGGCAACCCTATTTCCATTACTCCTACGGTAAATCCAGCTAATACGAACGCAATATTTAATTGGTACACAAGCTCAGTCAGCGCTGCCAACCAGATCGCAGATGGTCAGGTAATAAATGGAATAACTTACAACTTGGATAGTAAAGGGAATTTGATTCTAGAAGGAGTAACAATCAATAATGCTCCATTCAAACTTTGGGTGACTGTGTCAGGTGAAGGAATATGCGCAGGCGATGAAAAAGAAGTTTCTATAGAAGTGTTTGGTAATCCTAAAGTTCAGGTGAATCCTATTCCTGAGTTATGCTATGGGGATGGAGGAAGTTTAGAGTTGGATATTCCGAACAATCAGACACTAGAATTCAGCGTGAACGGAGGTCCGTTTACTTCCTATCCTAATTCTATAATTGATGGCCTTGCGGCAGGCACCTATTCATTGCGGGCGCAAAATACGAGTGGCTGTATTGTGGAGGTAGGAGACTTTACAATACTTGGCCCTGCTGCACCGTTGGAAATCGAAGGGTTGACTGCCATTGGAGCTACTTGCCTAAGTCCAAATGGTAGGTTGTTTGGAACTGCTACAGGAGGAACTGTCCCTTACAACTTAACTGTAGTAGGATCTGATGGCCCGATTCCATCCTCAGCTATTGTTTGGACAGGCAATGATTTTACAATCGATAATCTACCGCTAGGTTCCTACAATGTAACACTCACAGATGCCAACCAATGCTCAGTGAATGAAGATGGTCTTTCCATTACTAATGAGCCGCTTAAAGTAGTAACAGATGATCAAACCATCTGTGAAGGTGATGTCGCAATACTTACACCTCGGGTACAGGGAGGTCAGGGTAGTGGGCTTACGTTCTCATGGTTCAAAGACAGCGATGGACTGAATGAAATTCCTCTTGGAAATAGTACTGAAGGAAATATCTCCTATAACCTTACAGCTAAGGGGGTACTCACTATTGAAGGATTGAATTTAGCTAATTCACCGTATAGTTACTTTGCTGAATTGGATCTTAATGCTGCTTGTAGCAGGGATCTTTCAGAAGCTGTAGTCACAGTCAAATCAATTCCTACCTTAAGAACAAGCAATCCTTCCTTAGTTTGCGACCCAACTCAAACAGTTGATCTATCACTTTATATTGATGGATATGACCCAAATTCCTATGATTATGAGGTGCTGGATAATGATGGTAATAAAATGAAGGTGGATGAGATTTCTAACGTTTCCGAAACAGGCATATATAAGGTTAGAATGAAGGAGAAAAATTCCGACTGCTATACTGCAACAGAGAGAATTTTGGTAAGAATTGCTGAAGAAGAACTTGTAGCTTCTTTTGAATATGATATCGAAGTAGTGCCTGGTCAGCCAGTCACTAATGCCGAGGTTGGTATTGGGGATGAAGTAATGTTTAAAGATCTTTCCCAAGGTACTCCGGTTAGATGGGAGTGGGACTTCGGTGACGGCAATACTTCCACTGAAGCTTCGCCGTCTCATACATATAACGAAATTGGTACTTTTGTAGTCATACTCAAAACTTGGAATGATCTTGGATGTGAAAGCTCTGCACTAATGGAACTTGAAATTATTGATAGCTTTGATATCAAATTCCCTAATGCATTCACTCCAGACCGTACTGACGGCAAAAATAATTTTTTCTTCCCTAAGCATAGAGGTCTTGCAGAATTGAAAGTGTATGTATTCACTACATGGGGAGAACTCATATATGAATCCAATACTTTGGAAGATAAAGGCTGGGATGGCACCTTCCGTGGTAAGCCAGCCATGAATGGGAATTACGTTTACAAAGGAAATTATAGAAGTAGAGGAGGTTTTGAAGGAGAAACTTCTGGTGTTTTTATTTTAATTAGATAATATTGCACTCAAATTTGTCACACATTTATAAATATGAATAACTCAAACCATTTCTCTAGAGCAAATTATGCCTATAGGATACTTTTAATTATTTGCTTTTTCGGATTGATTACTTCCTGCATTTCCAACAAAAAGGTGCTTTATCTCCAGAATGAAGAGAATGATGAAAGTTTGGCACTAGGAAAAAGAATACCACATCATATGATAGACTATCGTCTTCAGTACAATGACATTGTGGATGTGCATGTGCTGACGAATGATGAAATCCTACGAAAAGGATTTAGCCTGAATAGTTTTGAAAGCACCCAAACTATGGCAATGCAACCTGGGCAGGGTGGAGGAGATGTGTATTATATGACTGGATACACTGTGGATAAAGATGGATTCATTGATATCCCACTTCTTGGAAATGTCAACGTAGGTAATCTTACCATTGACGAGGCAAAAGAACAAATCAGAAATGATCTCAAAGCTTATATAAAAGGAGACTTTTTTGTAAAGGTGAAATTGGGTGGTATCAGATATAGTGCATTGGGGGAATTTCGTGCTCCCGGAAAATACGTGGTTCTTCAAGATAGAATGACAATCTTTGAGGCAATTGCAAATGCTGGAGATCTTACCATACTCGCTAATAGAGATCAGATCAAACTTATTCGTCAATTTGCGGATGGTAGTGAAATCTATGATGTCAATCTGAACGACCGAGACCTTCTTACTAGCGATTTTTATTTCATTCGACCTAATGATCAGCTCTATGCAGAACCACTCAAAGTTAGAGAAGTAGGTGCAGGCGAAAATGCCGCTCAAACCCTTACCTTGCTGATCACACTATTTACTTTTGCAGCCTTAGTGCTAAACCTTACAAAGTAATCCTTAATGTCTACCTCTCCGTCGAATAATCAGTTTAATTACCCTGTTTTTTCAATTTCAAAATCTAATGAAGAGTTTGATTTAAGGGCAATTATAATCAACTATGCAAAATACTGGAAATGGTTTTTGTTTAGTGTCATTCTTTGCGTAGCTATTGCGTTTCTTTTTAATAAGTACGCGATGCCTGTTTACCAGATTCGAGGTACCATAATTCTCAACGAAGAAAAGCCTGATATCACTGCAGACCTATTTAGCTCTGCGGGGCTTGGAAGTAATAAAATGAATACCCAAAATGAGGTATGGATTTTAAAGTCTTTCTTCCTGGCTGAAGAAGCTTTGAAGGACCTTAATTTTAATGTCTCGTATTATAGAGATGGGATGTTCCAGAAAACCCAGGTGTATGGTAATACTCCAGTACTTTTGGAAGTAGACTGGAAACACCCACAAATTGTAGGCGGATTGTTTAAGCTCACTGTGATAGATGACAAGCAATATCAGCTTGAAGTCGCAGAAGATGGAATGTCTGTTTACAATCCTAATGACCCCTTTTATAATACCACTTTGAGCAATATGAAAATGTTCGAACGTGGGTATTCTTTTGATTCCTTAATCGTCAATGACTTCAGTAAAATGACGATTAAGAATGCAGGAGCATTGCCAGGTGAAGAAATTTACTTTAGAATTATTGATACCCCATCCTTGGCTTTGGGTATGGCAAATGACTTGTCTGTTCAATTAGTAGACGAGCAGTCTTCGATCTTAGCCTTATCGCTTCATTCAGGTATTAGAAAGAGGGGAGAAAACTACCTGAATAATCTGATGGATGCCTATCTCGATAGAGAATTGGCTGAAAAAAACAGAGCATCAGATGCCACCATCTTATTTATTCAAAATCAACTTAGCGGAATTACTGATTCCCTTACCTTTTTTGAAAATAGATTACAGCAGTACCGTACAGACAACAAAATATTCAACCTAAGTGAGGAAGGTTCAAGAGTCTATGAAAGCTTGTTGGAACTTGAAAATGAACGTGCTAAGGCTGAAATTTCTCTCAGGTATTACAATCAATTGAAAGAGTATCTCGATAGAGAAGATTTTGATGCATTAATGGCTCCGTCTATTGCTGATATGGAGAATAACTTGCTTACTACTTTGGTGGGCAATTTAATTCAACTTCAATCAGAAAAGACCAGACTTACAGCTAGTTTCTCTGACCAGAATCCCGCGATAGTAGAAGCTAACCTAAAAATCGAGAATACAAGAAAAGTTTTGTCAGAGAATGTGAATTCTGCAATCTCAAATATTAGAGCCAATATTGCTCAACTTACTTCCCGTATCAATGGAATAAATGGGGAGATCAATAAGCTTCCAGCCACAGAACGAAAGTTGGTTGGTATCCAGCGACAGTTTGAGATAAATGAGTCTATCTACGTTTATCTACAAGAAAAACTCTACGAAGCCGAGATCACCAAAGCATCTAATTTCCCTAAAAATTCGATACTGAATTCAGCAAGATCCAGTTTGGCTCCAGTATTCCCTAAAAAATCGATCAACTTGATCATAGGTTTGTTTGTGGGCTTGGGCATTCCTTTCTTATTTATAACTATCAAATCTTATTTTAATAATAAGGTAGATGATCCTCGTTTCCTTGAAAAACACTTAGACATTCCATTTCTCGGCATAATAGGTAAAGGAAATCTAGATCATTCCCGAGTTGTATTGGAAAGCCCTAAATCTGGGGTGACGGAATCCTTCAGATCACTTAGATCTGATATGTCTTACTTGATTCCTGACAAGAGTAAAATTGTAATCCTCTTCACTTCTTCCATATCAGGTGAAGGAAAGACTTTCTGCGCCATTAATATGGCTTCAGTCTATGCCCTTTCTGGTAAAAAAGTCTTACTAATGGGATTGGATTTAAGGAAACCTAAAATTGCCGATGATTTTGGGATGGAGAACAAAGTGGGGATTAGTACTGTGCTAAGTAAGAAAATGGATTGGAGAGATGCTGTTAAAAGTAGCAATTTCGAGAATTTGGACATTCTGCTTTCTGGTTCTGTTCCTCCAAATCCAGCAGAACTTATCCTTCAGGATTCTTTTGCCAAAATGATGGTGGAAATTAAAGAGACCTACGATATAGTAGTGATGGATTGCCCTCCGGTTGGTTTAGTGTCTGAGACTAAAGAACTCTTTAAATATTCTGACATTAATATTTTTGTGTTCAGACATAAATACTCTGAAAAATCAAACATCAAGGTTGTAGAAAGCCTTAGAGAGAAGGAAGAGTTGAAGAAAATCTATACTGTCCTTAATGACTTCCAGGTGGATCATAGATATGGCTATGGCTATGGCTATGGTTATGGTTATGGCTATGGAAAGGACTATGGATATTATCAGGATGATAAAGCAGGGGCACTTGGCCGCCTTCTTGGCAAGAAGAAGTAAAAGCATTACTCATCTTGATTTAGAATTGTTTACACGGTTTTGGGTAAGATTTTAATTATTAGTCCCTCTTTCGCTCCTCAGGCATTTGTAGGAGGAGTGCGTACCACCATGTTTGCAAAATACCTTACCCTTTTGGGTTGGGACGTTTGGGTGATCACTAGAGTGATCCCTACAGAAGATCCTGTGATGGATTCTGGAATGCAGGTAGATTTACCTCCATCACTTCAGGATAAAATTATTAGAATTAGTAATCCCTCAGAGCATGAATATATCGGTAAAAGAAATTGGACAGGAAAGTTTCGAGACTTTTTCTACCCTGAGTATTCCTCACCTCCTGGCTTCCTAGATCTAGCAATTCCTATTGGTGAGGAATTAATTAAAACTCAAAATTTCGATATAATTCTGGCTTCTGTTCCTGACCAGTGGGGAGTTACTCTTGGTGAAATGCTTGCCCAAAAAGCCTCAAGCAAATTTGTAGTTGACTTTAGGGATATCTATGAACAGGAAAAATCTGACAAACGATCTCTTCAAGAAAAAGTCCATCTAATCAGGATGCTTTGGAGAAGGCATTTTACTAATAGAAAGGCAGATTTAATAACCACTGTTTCCCAATTCCATAAAAAAATCTTAGAGGATAAGTTGAGTAAAAGAACAGAAGTCATCTACAATGGATACGATGACGCAATTTTTAAAGCTACAGGCTTCGAAACTACAGATATCCTCGATTCAACTTTCACTATCTCTTATCTCGGAAGGATTTTGAATGATTGGTATCACAACCCAGCTATTTTGTTTCAGGCACTTTCTGAGTTATCTGAAGAAGGGGAGTTAGGCACAAATGATCTGAAGATTAATTTTTACGGCGTGGACCAGAGGAAATTATCAGACTATCTTACGGACGAAAATAAAACATTTGTTCAGTTCTTTCCCCGGGTTTCTATGGACCAAGTAGTGGAAATTATGAAAAGTAGCCAAGCATTATTGCTTATTACTAATCAGGGAAGAGAAGGAGTTTTAACGACCAAGTTTTTCGAATATGCAGGGGTGCAAAAACCAATTGTTTGCGTTCCAGGGGATGGGGCAGAATTGCAAGAACTTATAGAGACTCATCACTTTGGCGTTGCAATTAGTTCTGTCAAAGCAATGAAAGCTTATCTGCTCGCTGCTGTGAAAGATTTTCGAAAAGGTAATTGGCCCACGAAAGTTGATTCTAATCCGGAATTCTTTACCCGAAAAAATCAGACAATTATTTTATCAGATTTATTGAAAAGCCTTGTCCAATAAAGCAGTAAATGTAGGTGTAGGGATTCCCTGCTTATTAGTAGGAGGCACAGAGATCCAAACCTTGAACCTTGTGAGGTCCCTGATTCTGGATGATTATCACGTGAATGTGATTTGTTACTTTGAGTATGATCCTTTGATGGTCATACAATTTGAGAACCTCGGAGCCACAGTCACACTATTGAAATGGGATAGAGCTATAGGAACATTCTCCTTTATACGATCGCTTGCAGCCAAACTAAGGGAATACAACTTCGATTTATTTCATGTGCAGTACGTAGCACCTGGGGCCCTTCCAATTGTCTCAGCCAGATTAGCAAAAATAAAGAAAGTGCTAGCCACTGTCCATCAACCCAAAACAGCGTCGCACGGTAGATTTTCAGGCTTAATATTGAACGTTGCCTCCTTTGCTTGTACTACCTTTCTTTCTGTATCCCTCAGCACAGAGAAGTCTTGGTTTGGTGATAGTCACCTTTTTTCTCTAAAAAAGTCCTATACTGAAGCTCCTAAACACTGCACTATTTACAATTCACTGGATACGGAACAGATAGATTTTCAGCTTTCCCAGCTTCAAGTAGCAAGCCCAAGCAAGAAAATTAGGATTGGAACCGTCTGTAGGCTTAATTATGTAAAAGGAGTTGATGTATTAATACATGCCTTTTCCCTCCTTCGTAAAGAGTCTAGCGAAGCCATGGAGCTGCTTATATACGGGGAAGGAGAGGATGAAAATAGATTACGGAATCTAGTGCAGGAGTTAGCCTTGACCGAAGATGTCCAATTCCTGGGGAAATTACCTCCGCTTGAGGTAGTAACCATTACTTCAAACCTGGATATTGTAGTAGTGCCCTCTCGCTTTGAAGCCTTTGGCTTATATGCTGCTGAAGCTATGTACGTGGGAAAACCAGTCATCGCATCAGATTCTTTTGGGCTGGCTGAAGTGATTACACATGGTGAAACTGGTTTGCTGTTCCCTGTGGGAAATGCACAACTTCTGATGGAAAATATGTTGCTCCTTGTTCAGGATTCAGACCTGAGAATGAAATTGGCCCGGGCAGCAAAGGAGTCTATTAAAAGCCGTTTTGATTTTGAGGATTACCATAAAAGTATTGGGAAGCTTTACAGTTTAATGTCTAATTCATCATGATTTCCTTCTAAATTGCGCATTATTAAACCTCATTTGAAACACTACAACTCAGCAATATTATTTTCCTCTGAATGGAACAGTTAATAACCTTTTTCAGTATTAGAACGGAAATCCCGGATAAGAACTTTAAACTGTTATTTAACACACTGTTTTTCTGTTCTTTTCTTCCTTACTTGACTTCGATAATCCCTATACTTCCAGGATTATTTTTCGGGTTCAACTGGACTGGGATTTCCTGGATTATCTGCCTGTTGGTTTCTATCTATCTATTGTTTTCCCTGAAGGATAGGCCAATGTTCCCTCTTGTAAATTGGATCTTCTGGATACTTTACCTGATTGTAGCCCTATCTGTTGATTTTTCATTTATAGGATTACAGCTCACCATTCAATATGTTCTTCCTATCATTATAGGAATTGTGGCTTCCTCCTTTACTTACTCCTGGCCTAAATTGTTTTGGATGTTTCAGCAGTTTGCAAGGCTGATAATTATTGTGTTTTTGTTATTTGTGGTATATAAAGTCCTTACGGGATATTCTCCTCACATGGCTTCTACTCCTATGCTGCTGTATGTGATGGCCACCGTCTCCCTTGGTGTTTATTACGTGTTTGGTGACAAAAAATACTTGATCATATTCCTGCTCTTATTCCTGATGCCATTTTTGTCTGTTACTCGAATGGCCATTTTGGTATTTGTCTCCTCTTTTGTAATTCACTTTTCTAATGAAAGTATTTCTTCCAAAATCCCATATGCGCTCCTAGGTTTGGTCATGTTTGCCATAGTTTTTAGCTCTGAGTCCTTTCAAAAGAAAACCTTTTATGATGGCAAAGGAGAGATTTCTGACTTGAGTATCAACTATTATGAGAGTAGTAGTGGGCTTAATACAAACGGAAGAACAGCATGGCAGTTAGGATTGGAGCCTGGCTTAGCCAAAAATCCCATTTTTGGAAACGGTCCTAGGTCTGATAATGCTGTTTTGAGTGAATTGGCTGGAGAGGATTCAGCGGAAGCACATAATGATTACCTATCAGTACGGTATAATTACGGTTGGCTTGGCTTAATATGCCTTTTAGCTGGCTTTGCTGTCACCTTTATTCAGTTGATGAAGTTCTATCTTCAAGATACTATTCCCCTTTTTAAGGTGCTGATCGGTTCCACCCTCACACTCTTCGTTGGGTTCTTATTCTTCATGTATTCAGATAATATTCTTAAATACACAATTTTCTTTCCCAATTATTTCTTCGCAATGATTGGTATTACCTATTCTGCAAGCAAAAGAGGGCTTGCTTATTTATAACGATGAAGATCTCCTTGATTATCCCTTTATTCAATAAAGAGGACACAATATTGCAGACACTTAAATCTGTGTTCAATCAGATCGAAAAGCCTGATGAAGTGATAGTGGTCGATGATGGAAGTCAGGATTCTTCCAGAGAGTTGGTGAGACAGCTGAGCAACCCTTTGATTCGATTGGTTTGCCAGTCCAATCAGGGAGTCTCTGCAGCAAGAAATAGAGGAGTAGAAGAGGCATCTTATGAATGGGTTACTTTTTTGGATGCGGACGATCAATGGGACGAGGAGTTCTTAAAAGAAATCAGATCTTTAAATAGGCTTTTTCCTAAAGAAAAAGTTCTTGCTACTTCCTATACCTTTTTCTACCTCTCAGGTAAAACTGAGACAGCTACCATCAATCATATCAAATTTAAAGAGGACCAAGGAGTAGTAGAAAATTACTTCCAGGTAGCGGCAGCATCTCATCCACCTATTAATTCCTCGGCCATTGCTATTCATAAGGAAGCTCTGGTTAAAGTAGGTGGATTCCCTGTGGGGATAAAGTCTGGAGAAGATCTGATTACCTGGACCCGATTGATGCTTCGTCATCAATTAGCTTATTCCACCCGCCCGTTGGGTAAGTATATCTTCCATAGCGCAAATGAAGGTGCCTCTACCTTGCGCGAAACTGATAATGATCCTGTAGGCAGGGAGATGCTTGAACTGTTGCCTTTTGCACTGCAAGCAGGCAAAGTAGGCTATAGCCTTTACCTTGGTCGATGGTTGAAAAATAAAGGTATATTACTTCTTGAAGTTGGAAAAAACTCCCATGCACGCAGAAAATTACTCCAGTCCTATAGCTATTCTGGTGAACGTTTTAAATTGATCATACTTCTAGGTATTTCTATATTACCTGTTCCTATTTCCAAAAAGCTTATTTCTAAAATTTATCAATCAGGTTAATGAGAGTACTTTGGGTTAATCCCTCCTTTTTAGATTACAGAGTCCCACTTTATCAGGAGTTGAATAAGCGCTTGAAAGGTGATTTTCATCTGCTATACTCTAAAAACCGCATTCCGGAGAGGGTTATTGGAAAAGTCGAAAAAGCCCTGGGACCAAATTCTCATGGTATGGAAGGGGAGCGCTTTCTGAACTTTGGTAAACTGGGAGAATTCTCAAATCAAGGGGTTCAAGTCCCTATTCAGCGTGGTCTGCTGAAAGCAATCAAAGAAATTAAGCCGGATATAGTGATAGCTGAAGGGTTCTTTCAATGGACACCTTTAGTGGCTTTTTATGCCAAAACCAATAACATCCCTTTATGGATTGCTTATGAACGAACTCACCATACCGAACGAAATTGCCCTTACTGGAGGAAAAAATACCGAAACTTGGTCAGCAAATTTGTTGATGGGTATTTAGCAAATGGGAGCTTGACTACTGATTACCTCAAAACAGATATCAATGCAGGTACTAAACCTATTATCGAAGGCTGTATGTCTGCAGATAGCGCCAACCTTGCAAAACGTACCGATAATCTTGCAGAAAATAATTCAGAAGTGAAGCCATCAGGATTAAACTATTTATTTGTAGGTCAATTCATCCATAGAAAAGGAATTCTGGAGCTCTGTGAGGCTTGGCTCATCCACGCTCGCACCCACCCGGATGATACTTTGGTACTTATCGGTGATGGAGAATTGAAAACTCAAATAGAAGACTTGTACTCATCTACAGAGTCTATTAAGATTCTTGGACACGTGGACTATGACCATATTCATGAGTATTATTCCTCTGCTGATGTATTTGTCATGCCTACTTTGGAAGATAATTGGAGTTTGGTTGTTCCGGAAGCCATGGCATGTGGACTACCCGTAGCTACTACAATTTATAATGGCTGCTACCCCGAACTAGTCAAAGACGGTGTGAATGGTAAAGTCTTTGATGTGCTCAAAGAGAGTTCAATTCTCGAAATGTTGGACTTTTTCCATTCTCAAAATCTTCAGAAAATGGGAGAAGCGTCTATAGAAATTGAGGCAGAGTACTCACCCGAAAAAGTGGCAAATAGAATAGCATCTGGTATTCTTAATCATAAGTAATATCTTAGAACGACGTATATAAATCATGCATATAGTTTTTGTATCAAGGGAATATCATAACTCCAAAAGGGGAGGAGGCATTGCTACTTATCTTCACGATCTTATCTCTATGATATTGGATCATGGACATCAAGTGACCTTAATCACTGCCTCAGATGATACTAGAACAAATTCAATTGAGGTTGAAGGCAATTTCACAAAAATAAATTTAGAGGG
Organism: uncultured Algoriphagus sp.; assembly: GCF_963974365.1. Lineage (GTDB taxonomy): Bacteria > Bacteroidota > Bacteroidia > Cytophagales > Cyclobacteriaceae > Algoriphagus. The sequence continues at coordinate 159,091 of NZ_CAXBBX010000010.1, forward strand.
TGGGGACTTTATCATTCCGCAGGTCGAACCAGGGATGATTACTATGAAGAAGTTCAGGATTTTCTTCCGCTTCTTCTCCTATCGTTTAAAAGTTTTACGTGAAGTCCTTAAGTTGAAAAACGTAGATGTTCTGGAAGTATCTGAATTTGGAGCTGAGTCTGTCTTTTTCAAAAACTTTGATTTTCCCGTTGTTTATAGATTACAAACATCTAGTTTGCTCGATCGCAATAATGGTGGTGTCTTTAAATTTAGACCGAAACTTATACCTAATTTTTTCACAGGCTATTTTGAAAAGAGGGTATTGTCAAGCGCAGATTATCTTACTTCATGCTCATATAGCCTGAAAGATTGGACATCCAAATATTTCAATATTCCTGCTGATAAAATCAACGTACTCTATAATCCTATCAATCTAAAAAAGTGGCAATTTAGACGCACAGAAGAGTCCTTGGCTTCGTATAAGATCCTTTTTGTTGGGACTGTTTCGTATGAAAAAGGTGTAGGGGAACTGGTTGAAGCCTGCAAGATCCTTAAAAACAAGGGGATTGATCTCACTTTGACCATAGCAGGTAAATTGGGTGGCTATGGCAAAAATCTCCAGCAGGAATTAAAAGACGAGAAATGGTGTGAATTCTTGGGTCATATCACAAAAAAAGAATTAAACACCATCTATGAGTCACATAGCATTGCTGTTTTTCCTTCCCACTGGGAAGCCTTAGGCTTGGTTACTTTAGAGGCTATGTTCTCCGGCGCATTGGTAATTGGCAGTGCTGAAGGGGGAATGAGTGAATTAATCGATGATCAGGAAACTGGATTTTTAATCCAACCAAAAGATGCTGTTACATTATCCCACCTGATAGAAAAAGTACTGAATTTGCCCCTTCAGGAAAAAAGCAGAATATCAAACAATGCTGTCCAGCAGGTGATTGAAAGCTTTTCCGATAAAAAAATTGTCCCTCAATTTATTTCCTATTATCAGCAAGTAGTCGATGACTTCCATGCTAGTTCAAATGCTAAGTCTTCTTCTGACTCTTCTCTGAAAAGAGGTGAATAATTGTGGTACTACCACGATTCTAATGGAGTTTACTCCTGGTTTATTTATGAATGGATTCCGGAGACTATCATCCGGATGGGTGAGCCTTACGGGATGGTTACTTTTTGATCGCCAAAAAGTGACAAAGATAAAATCTATATAAAATGGAGAAAGGCATAGTTAGGCTGAAGTCTCTGAAGAAAAATGAAGCAGTGGAAAACAGAAGTCACATTTTCTTATGGGGTTTTTAGTTTAAAGCCCGACTTGCTTTCATACTCAATTCAGGGTACAAGCGACAAAGTAACTACTAGTTTTCTACTGTAGTAAGGGGAAGTTCATGTATACCTTACCTAGCTTCACAGGGCTAATACTTTTTAAGGTGATTTCTAAACTCATTCAGTTTTAAAATCTTATTCGGGCTAGCCACAATATTGTGCTATCTTTGCACCCCGATTTGAATTAGCAAAAATGCAAAAAGCACTATTTCTACTATCAATACCGCCTCCTGTCCATGGAGCTTCAATGATGGGGAAGTATATTCAGGATAGTAAAGTAATCAACCAAGCTTTCAGTATTACTTATATCAACCTGAACACATCTACCTCTGTAGATGAAATCGGAGGGCAAGGAATTGCCAAGTACCTGAGAATAGTTTCACTTTTTTTCAAAGTGTTAGTTCAGTTAATCCTGATAAGGCCCCATTTCACTTACATGACCCCTACAGCAGGAGGGATGGGGTTTTATAAAGATTGGCCATTAGCCATGATTTGCAAGCTGTTTTCAGGAAAATTTATCGCTCATTTTCACAATAAAGGGGCTAGTAATTACCAAGACTCTAAGGTCGATAACTGGCTATACCGCAGGTTTTTTAACAACACCTATGTCATTCTCTTAGCAGAGGAATTATATACAGACATTTGCAAATATGTGGGAAGAGAAAGACTTTATATATGCCCCAACGGTATTCCTGATCCTTACCAAGAATTAGTTTCCAAAGAAAGTAACGAACCACTGAAGTTACTTTTCCTTTCGAATCTTATTCGGGAGAAAGGAATCTTTGATTTACTTCAGGCCATTGCATTATTGAAAAAAGATGACATTCCTGTACAATGCACTATAGTCGGAGGAGATGGTGATATTTCTGAAAAGGAATTGCTAGAAGAGATTGCCTTGCTTGATATCAAGGAACAAATCGATTTTTTGGGGAAACGCTATGGAAGCGAAAAACTTCAACTAATCCAGTCTTCAGATATCTTCGTATTTCCTACTTACTATCGTAAAGAATGCTTCCCTTTAGTACTATTGGAAGCGATGGCTTTTGGACTTCCTATTATCACCACCACTGAAGGAGGAATTCCTTCTATTATTAGAAATGAGGAAAATGGATTGATTTTAAAATCAAAAGATCCCCAAAACTTGTCTTTGGTAATCAGAAAATTGCTATATAATAAAGAAATGAGATCTTTGTTAGGAAAAGCTGCCCGGAAAGATTTTAGTCAAGAATTCACATTAGAGAAATTTGAGCAAAATTTTCTAAGAAATATTGAGCAAATCGTTTTAAAAGAACAGTAGGTTTAAGATATGGAAATCAGGTTTAAAGATTATGTAATACAAACCCAATTACCTACCTCATGGAATGAGGACAGTAAATTTGTTATTAATACTATTAACCCGCATTCCTATTGTATAGCTGAAGAAGATCCCGAGTTTAAGCAGGCACTCACTAGTTCGGATATCCTACTTCCAGATGGTGTGGGTATAGTATGGGCTAGCAGATTCATGTATGGCGCCAAAATCCGGAAAGTAGCAGGCTACGACTTGCATTTGCATTTTCTTGAGTTGCTGAATAAGCAGAGCGGTAAGGTGTTTTACCTTGGATCTACTGACAGTACACTTCAAAAAATTCAGCTTAGACTGCAATCAGACTATCCAAATATTGAGTTTCACTGCTACAGCCCTCCATTTAAGCCTTTGATGGATGATCAGGATAATGCCCATATCCACCAAATCATCAATAAGGTTAAGCCACAGATTTTGTTTGTAGGGATGACTGCTCCGAAGCAAGAGAAGTGGGTGCACCAGAATAAAGATTCCTTAGATGTAGAAGTAATTTGTTCCATAGGAGCAGTGTTCGATTTTTATTCAGGTAATGTCAAAAGACCAAGTAAAATATGGATAGACTTGGGACTGGAATGGTTACCCCGATTGCTCAACGAACCAAAAAGATTGTGGAGAAGAACGTTTATCTCCAGCCCTAAGTTTTTGCTCTATCTTATTTCTTCCAAATTTTCAACATCCTCCTAATTACCTGTTACGGAATGACACTTGACCATAACAGTCGTCAAATAGAACTGGCTAGGATAGTTAGTATAGGGAAAGCTTTTTTCAGTTATTGGAAAATGACTTCTTGCACATACCTCAACATTTCACAAACAATACCCGGTGGCCGAGCGCGGTTACTGAGCTTGTCGAAGCATGCCGCGGCCATTTGGCTAAACAAATGCTACGGACAAAGAAGCGTAAAATCACAAAAAATAAACCTGGATATGCTTAAATAGCTCAATCCTGAATTATAGATGAATAACCCATGGATTGATAAGTTTCGCGCTTATCCAAAAGTACATTCCCTTCTTGAGAAGGCATTTTCTTCTGAATTATTTAAAAGGATACTTAGAGGCTCCTTCTGGAATGCTATACTTAATTTTTTCAGCAAGGGAGTTTCATTTATAGGTACAGTCATAATTATTCGGCTCATAGGCAAAGAAGCGTATGGGGAATTTGGAATGCTGAATAGTACCATAGCCATGTTTGGTATGTTCACTACCTTCAGTATTTCTCAGACTGCTACTAAGCATATTGCCGAGTTTCGAGACCTAGATAGACCCAAGGCAGGGAGAATAATTGGCTTGTCATTCCTGTTTTCTGCCACCATGGGCTTGTTGATTTTCACCATAGTCCAGCTTACTGCTGGTATGTTGGCAACAAACTCCCTGAATGCCCCGCATTTAGAGGGTAGCCTTCGTCTCATGGCTACAGGCATGTTGTTTGGATCTCTAAATGGCGCACAATACGGAGTGATCAATGGTCTTGAAGCATTCAAGGAAAATTCCTTTTTAGGGATCTTGCTCGGTATCACGCTGACCATAATGAAAATAGCACTCACTTATTGGTTTGGATTCTATGGCGCAGTACTAGGGATGACAATAGAGCCCTTTGTCACCTACTTGGCTACATTTTACCTCATCAGGAAATTACTTAAACGCTCCCAGCTGAAAATCATGTTTGCTGGTGCATTGAAAGAATATAAAATCCTGTTCAATTACAGTCTTCCTTCACTGCTGTCCGGTCTATTGATTTTTCCGACGAATTGGTATACCATGTCCTTGCTGGCAACAAATAAGGAGGGGGGCTATGATGATTTAGCAGATTTCAATGTGGCCAACCAATGGTTTAATGTGCTTATTTTTATCACCTATATTTTGGTCAGCAGTTTCTTGCCGATTTTCTCTGACTTATGGGCGAAAAAAGAATACCAAAAGGTAAACCGAATTGTCAAAAATGCCTCCGCGACGATTTTGGCTATTTTCATTCCTATCAGTATCATCTTTTTGATTTTTGGAGAATCAATAGGTAAAATATATGGCGTAGAATATACCGGTGTAGGGATTCTGATTTTCGTCTCGGTATTTACACTCATCCCGCAATCCCTATGTATAGTTCTGAACAATGTCCTTGTAGCGAGCGGGAGATTGTGGACCAGCCTACTGGTCTTTGCCGCCTGGAGTATTACATTCATAGGACTTACTTTCGCACTTCTCTCGTACTCATCTATGGGATTGGTCATCTCCAGACTGATTGCTTTTGTGCTCTATCTAATTATTCTATTTTTGGTTTATCGTAGCTATTATAGAAAATCAAAACTCCAAACCCAGATAATTTGAAAGTAGGCATTGTAACCTATGCATTGAATATAGGTGGCGTTGAGCGGGTAATCCTAAATCTGTATCAAGGCCTTCTAGCTCATGGGTACCAGCCTACAATCATAGAAATCATGAAGAAAGGGGAGTGGAGCGAAAAGTTTCAATCCATGGGCTTGCAAGTAGAGCAGGTGCTGCCCAGTCAATGGGAAAGTAAAAAGAAACATGCTTTTCGAATTCTGAATAAGCTAAAGGAGTATAGACTCCTTTTTTTAAATGATGTGCAATACGCGCACAGTATTTTGGGTTTTCTCCCACCCGCTACACGCGTCTTCCCGATAGTTCATGGGAATTTAGAATCCATGCTTTTCAATGCATCTTTCAATATTTCTCAGATTCAAAATATCCTTTGTGTCAATCCAATCCTTGCAGAACGCCTGACTAAGGAATATGCTGTGCCACAGGAAATGATTCATGTCGTTCCTAATTGCCTGGATACGCAGAATATCTCTCATACAACTACGCTCAAAACGAAGGAGTTTGTCTACTTGGGCAGATTAAATGATTTTGAAAAGGGTGTCATGGATATTCCTGAGATTATGAAGATCGTTTCTGAAAATTTCCGGGAGGTTCAACTTGATATTTATGGATCAGGTACGCATGAAGAAGCGCTGAGAAATATGATTCGAAGTTTTGGGCTTGAAGGAAACATAAGCTTGAAAGGTGAACTAGACCCCGAGAAGGTTCACGATACCTTATCTCACTATAAATACTTGATTTTCCCTTCGAAATTTGAAAGTGGAGCCCTAGTGCTTAAAGAAGCCATGCTTAACGGCCTGATACCTTTTGCATACCGTCTTCCCGGTCAGACGGACGTTATTGTGACGCACGGAAAAAATGGTTTTTTAGCGGAGCCTGGGAATATTTCTGAGTTTGCAGCACATATTTTAGCGCTTTATACAAATCAAGAATTGGTGAAAGAAATTAGCGAAAATGCAGTTTCTTCTATTCAGAAGAATTTCTCCTTGAAGGTGATGATGCATGCTTACCAACAAATAATAGACCTGGCATTAAAATCTCCAGACCCGCAAAGGTCTGGCAGACTTGAAATCGAAATTTTAGAAGAATTCACCAACCTACCTTTAATTTTAATAAGGCCATTCAGAAAAATCCTAAGAGGATTAGGCTTATACAAATGAAAACAGTTAGAATCTTATTTATTACCACTGCTTTTCCACCTTACGAATTTTCAGAGGCTCTTGTTAATGCTAAATTGGTAATGGCCTTGAAGGAAAATGGCCATGATGTACATGTTATCTCCCGCCCAGCCACCATAGTGTATAATGACGCATGGTCTGGATTGTGGAAATCACTTGAACATCAAGTGTATTATCCTAGCTCTGGCAAAATATCCAAGCTTAATAAGATTTCCTCCTCACTCAAGGGAATACTGAGATACAAATTACCGGTAGAAGGTATTCGCTGGGGACTGGAAGCTGAGAAACTTGCCACCAAACTCCACCAAGAGAAAGGCTTTGATCTAATTATGACCAGAATGCCATCTCTTTTTCCTCATTTATTAGGTTTGAGACTAGGCAAAGTCTGGAATATCCCTGTTGTCTCCAACTGGAATGACCCTACGGATGATATTCGACCTTTAGGACACAAAGTTTCAAGAAAAGCCTCCTTCTTTTTTAAATTGATCTCGCGAAGAGCTTTTAGTTCAGCTACATTAAATACTTTCCCTTCCAGCCAATTACTAGAGCATTACTTAAAGACAAACCTTAAAGGTCTAACTGCAGCAACTGAGATTATACCACATATAGGTTTTTACCCTGATTTTTCCTTAACACATCAGGTGGGCGAAATACCCAGAATTGTCCATGCCGGCAATATGCTGGATAATATCCAACTGGATTTGTTGTTAGAATCCCTGCATTCCCTAGTAAAAAAAGGATTGAAATTTGAACTGCATGTATTTGGAATGGTTCAGGAGAAATTGTTGAGTGCTATTCCAAAGCTGGGGTTAGAGAACTGTGTTTTCGTACACAATCCCCTTGGTTATTCAGAGATGATTGAGAAGCTGGTCCAGTTTGATTTCCTATTGATCCTTGAAGCCCAATACCCTGAAGGAATTCTAATGCTCAGTAAACTTTCTGATTACGCCTCTTTGAAAAAGCCCATTATTGCACTCTCTCCTAAAAATGGTGTTACAGCCAATTATTTTGCAGATCAAAAAGGCTTTCATCTTTTCGACAACACCAATCAGACTGAGATAGAAAATGGATTGGAGAAGATTCTAGTGGAATTCCCCAAGCATGCACTTCCAGAACCAGATAACAAGCTTTGGTCGGAAGTTAACCCTGCCCAAATTGTCTCACAGTATGCTAGAATTTTCTCGTCTATCATCCAACCTAAAAATACCAGGAGTTAACATCCTCGGTTTGACATGCAGTAAACAGCTACTGCCTATTAATCGACCTGTTGCCACCGATAGTAACACCTTCCCTGCGACCTGTTTTCTGGTAGAATAGATGAGTAGATATTAAAGCTTCTCCTGATTTACTTAGCATACTCTTCCCCTTCTTCACACTCAGCACTACTATTTATTTCAGAAGAAAAACTGGCAATCGGCACACTTGCTGATAATTATATTTTTTATAAAATTATTGCAACGTTAAGTTTACATGTTTATATTGATCTACAAATTTCTATAAATCAACAGCCTATTTGGGGATGTTAACTCCTAATTAGGGGATTTTTCTACCCACATAGAACACTGGTTGGTTTCAAAAAGTAAAGCACAGTGCGTTGATTTTATTTGAATCTTTCTTTACTAGTTTTCAGAAAATGCTTCTGTTTTTCTTTCCTTTTCTAGATGGCTCGATTTATAATGTGTCATATAGTCTTTTAAAACTAGATTTCGATAGAATCCCAAGCAAGACCTAGTTCTGAAGATTTTTAGATCAAAAAAAGAAATAGATTTTCTATTATCAAATTCGCCGGAATGGCATGAAAATTTATTCGAAAGTGTAAGTATTATCCGTTCGAACTGAGGTACTAAAATTATTTTGTAACCATAAAATTAATTTTTAGTTAATTGTTTGAAATAACGAGTTGTCATTGTTTAGTTAAAATAAATCCCGTTATTTTGCACTTTCAATTCACGCGGAAGAACTCAAGTATTTGCAAAAAATCTTTACTACTAGATGAATCAACTTTTATCATTGATCTCTTCCTTCGGTCTGGGGGTTTTGATCTTACCCGTATTAATTATAATTCTTAATAAGGCAAACATAGGAGATATACCAGGTGGGAGGAAAATCCACAGTAAGTTTACTCCTTCCATGGGTGGTATAGCAATTATCTTTGCAGGGTTAGTTTCCTTTGGAATATGGGGTTGGCACATGTCACCTGGAACAATGAGATATGTTGCCTTATCTATCCTCATCATGTTCTTTATAGGTATCCGTGATGATTTTTCTCCATTAAGCGCATTCCAAAAAATCCTAATGCAATTGGGAGCGTTATTCTTGATCTATTTCTTTGCTGAAATTCGTGTGACCAATTTTTACGGATTCCTTGGAATATATGAGTTGCCAGAAGTTTTTAGTTTCCTATTCACCATCGTCACTTTGTTTGCTATTACTAATGCATACAATTTAATTGATGGGATTGATGGCCTAGCAGGCACAATTGCTAGCATCCCTCTGTTGATTTTAGGGTTTTGGTTTGACTACGTAGGATATGTAGGCTATTCAATCTTATGCTTTGGCCTGTTAGGGGCGATTTTGGCTTTTTTATCATTCAACTGGCACCCAGCAAAAATTTTCATGGGAGATACAGGTTCCTTGCCGCTTGGCTTCGCACTTGCAGTGATGGTAGTCGCTTTTATGAATGTCAACGCAGAACTTCCCTTGGATAATGCCTATAAAATCAAACCGAATTTCAGTTTTGCAGTCGCTATGGTTCTAATACCATTATTTGATATGGCTAGAGTTTTTGCAAAACGACTTTCAAGCGGGAAGCATCCAATGAAAGCCGATAAAAATCACCTGCACCATTTGCTTGTACGCTTTGGTATGAAGCAGCCCAAAGTAGTTCTCCTTTTAGTACTTGTTCAATTAGCCGTACTGTTCTCATTAGTAATCATGAGAGATTTTTCTGACAACGTGGTACTACCATTAGTTTGTGCGTTGGTTTTAAGTATAGGTTTAGCTTTAGAAGCCATCACTCCGAAATTTTTGAAAATAAAAATCATGAGGAAGGTTCCTAAAGTTTACAACTTTACTGTACCTACGCCGATCAAACCAAAAATGGAAACTGAGGACCTAAATAAAATGCCAATTAATATGAATTAATTGGTAAGCATTATTTCTGAATGATCTTTAAAAATACATGACTTACTTAAAAAAAGTAAAGATTGGGATTCTTACCAAGCCTTTTACTGAGTTAGACGCCTGGGAAATTTCTTTATTTGAGCAATTACTGGAATTAGATTTTTTAGAGATTTCCGTTTTGATCTTTGATGGAAGGCCTCAGGATACTAATAGTGCTAAACCTAGTTTTTTATCTAGACTTTGGCCTGGTAACTTTTTATGGCGCTGGCAGCAATCTATTGAAAAGAAGCTTTTTGTACCGGTAAGCGTTGAGTCAGAGAAAGTGCGTCACATGTTTGATAGTGTTGACAAGCTTGAAATGTTTCCTAGAAGAAAAGGTTTTGTAGACTTTTTTGAAGAAGCTGATACTGAAAAGATTAAGCAATTAGACCTGGATATAATTCTCCGACATGAGTTTAACATCATAAAAGGGGCTATACTAAATGCATCCAAGTATGGAGTATGGAGCCTGCATCACGGAGACAATTTTGTGAATAGAGGAGGACCAGCCGGCTTTTGGGAAATCGTTGAAGGCCATGAAGCAATAGGAGTGACACTGCAGCAGCTTACTCCAGAGTTGGATGGTGGTAGAATCATAGAGAAGGCTTTTTATAATATAAATTGGTCGCACAATAAAAATCGTCAATTTATACAGTTCTCTTCCATTCAGCTGGTTTTAAAAAACATTAGAAAAGTGAGGTATGGGAAATTCTCCATTGAAGAATCTCTCACCTATAGTCATGCATTATACAGATCACCTGGTGCACTGGCTACTTTGAACTACTTAGGGAAATTCTACAAGGTCTTCTTAAGTACCGTTATTAGTAAATTAGCTCCTTCAAAAAGAGAAAATCTATGGAAGCTCTATCTGGGAAAGGGCGACTTTCTTCATGCGGCTTTATTCAGAGTAAAAGAAATCCCTCTTCCTGAAGGGGAATTCTGGGCCGACCCATTTCTTTTTGAGAAAGAAGGCAAAAAGTATTTATTTTTTGAACGCTACAAATTCGACAAAGGAATAGCTTGTATCAGTGTGGGGCAACTTGAAAACGGTAAGGTTACTGACGTACAAGATGTAATTGACGATGGTACTCACATGTCCTATCCCAATGTTTTTGAAGATCAGGGAGAAATCTACATGATTCCTGAAACCTGTGCAAAAAAGAGGTTAGAGGTATATAGAGCTACGGACTTCCCTTACAAATGGGAACTTTATTCTACAGCTTTTGAAGGTGTAGAACTCGCAGATGTTAATTTCTTTAGAGATGAACTTGGGAAAGCATGGATTTTCTTTAGTAAAGGCTTCTGGTTTGATCTTAATTCTGATCTCTATATATACCAGATCGATTCACTCAAAATGGATACTTTATACCCACATCTTCAGAACCCGGTGATTATAGATTCAAGAATTGCCAGAAATGGAGGTAAAATCTATAAAAGAGATGGGAAGTATTTCCGTCCAAGCCAAAGGAATGTCAATGGAAATTATGGATTTGGGCTAAATATTAATCAAATACTAGAGCTTACACTGGAGGAGTATAAGGAAGAAAAAATTGTGTCTGCCTATCCTTCCTTTATGCCCAAATTAACAGGCTTTCATCATGTGGACAGCCATGAAAAGTTCTTCATAATTGATGCAGCAAAAAGAAGGGGTTAAATGTTGGGATTTTAAAGAGTATGAACATCGCCTTTCTGCTAATAAATATACAAAAGCAGCCTAGTATGCCTTAAACTTAAGAATTAATCCTACACCCTACATCTGACATCTGACACCCGTCATAGTCATCTGTCATCTGACATCAGTCAACGATAATCACTCATCTCTCCCGTCTCCGGTCTCCCGTCTTCTGTCTACTGTCTCCGGTCTTCTGTCTTCTGTCTTAAAAACATCGGTCATCCGACATCCGACACCGGTCATCACTCATCTCTCCCGTCTCCCGTCTTCAGTCTTCTGTCTTAAAAACACCGGTCATCCCACACCCAACACCGGACACCCAACATCGGTCACCGGACATCGCCCATACCCCAAATAAAAAGACCCAGAGAAACCCCGGGTCTTTTTGTTTGGCATCTGCCTTAATTAAAACTTAACGCTTTTTCAAAGTTGAGACCTATATGGTATAAAAAAAATACCCTATGTAGGGTATTTTTTGGTCATTATTAGCTAAAAACACCCGCTTTTCAATAAATTTTGAAAATTGCTCAAATCATTGGATCACTTATTGATATTATTCAAATAGTAAAATGACCGTTCTTTGAAATTGAGGAACAACCGCTCCCCCGACACATAAACCGCTCAGATTACATTTGAAATTATTAACATCTAGCATTTTTGATTTGGAATGGCAATTGTAAGTTAACCGTATGAATTCTAGCACAACGAAAAACGTCTGCTTAGAAATGATTTACATGCGAGATTCCATATGACCTATTAAAATCAAAAAATAATCATATGAATTTATTTACTTTGCACCTAAATCAAAAAGTAGGGAAAGCCCCTAGTTTTAAAAAAAAGTATAGTCCCTGTTAAAAAAAATTAAAACCTCATCATCTTAATCTAATCCCAAAAATGAAGCAAAAATTGTACTCTATTTCGGTTAACCGTTCACTTATGATCGCCTTGGTTGCCATGCTGGCTATGGGTGCTTGTAAGAGTAAAAAGAAAGCTGCACAGCCAGCTCCTCCAGCACCTGTTGAACAACCTCAAGAAGTTGCTCCAGCACCTGCTCCAGAAAGAGCCGCTGAAGAAGTAGCTGCCGAAAAACTTGAAAATTATTTTAATAGCGTAGCTGCAGCTGGTAATGCTTCTATGGCCAATCAAACTATCCAAGAAGCTCTTGGTATGTTCTCAAATCAAGAAACTCCCGTTTTGATCGTAATTCACGAAGAAAATGGTATCAAAGATTACGATGAGCCTACTACAATCAAAAAGTATTTGGAATACTTGAAAGACACTAAGAAGAACCTAAACTACATCAGCGATATCCGTATGGATGCCAATGGTAAGGTTTCTGAATTGGAGCTTAGAAGAAAATAATTGCCCAACCGAAAAAAAATAAGTTAAAAATGAAAAATAAAATGATCCTTTTCCTGGGCTTATTCCTTGCTACTTCAGTAAGCGTTCTAGCTCAGTCAGAAACAATTAGCCCAGCAAGAAAGCAAGCAATTGATTCCCTTGCACTTGAAAAAGTGAAAGATTTAAGTAAATATATCAGCATCATCGGTAGCAAAGAGACTCAATTCTCTGAAGCAAACAGAGTGATGGATCGTGCAGAAGAACTTTTCTCTCCAGGAGCTGAGATGGGGGTTTCCAGCATCAACACTAACGAAATCGCATACTACAAAGTGAGACGTTATTTTGAGCGTTTGATGGCGTTGAATTACGATAGAGTAAACATCACCTGGTACGATATCCAGTACATCTCTGACTTGGAAAGACAGCCTGATGGAAGATACGTAGGCGTTGTTACCGTGTTCCAACGTTTTGAAGGTACTTCTATTGAAACAGGAATGAACTACAAAGACACAACTAAGAAAGATATCACTATTTACGTAGAGAAAAAGCAAACCCAAATCGCTGGTAGAACCATCGAATTCTGGGACGTCATGCTAGGTGACGTAAGAGTGACAGAAACCTCCGCATGAGAATAGTAACCTTTATTTTTGCGATGTTAATCGCAAGCATCTCAATTGTCTCGGGGCAAGGCATAGGCAGCCCCGGGACAATTAAAGATGATGGCAGATTTGCTGCCTCTACCAAACAACTAAACCAATTCTTCAGAAGATTTAACGCAGAGGAATCACCTACTGATGGCAATGTGCGTTACTATCCAGGCGACTCTGCTTATCACAGTGTTGCTCTTAGAAAGGGTTTTCTACAAATACTTTTTGACAATCAAACTTCCTCAATCAGCCCAGATCTTAAAAAGCAGTTCATAGATGCTGTGCTTTCTACTAGTTACCCTCAGTACATAAACTTCCACAGGGAAGGCTGGTACGCTGAGGTGCAGGCAGACTTTATATACAAAGGAAAAAGAGAAAATGCTACCCTAATATTGAAACTCCAGGCCGAAGGATTGGGGTATGAATGGGTTATAGATGAGGTGTCATTTCCCCCATTCAAAAACATCTTTAACAAACCAGTGGGAGATAGAAAAGATTTTCTTCACCCACTTAGCCATGAACTTGGCTTTATGAATCTAAGAAGAGCCTTCCAAGACTCTGATTCCCCTGAAGCATTCACAGAAAGCAGTTTCAAACCAGATTATTTGACACTGTTTTTGTATGAAATGAAGCAAAATACCCTTCGTTACGATACGGTAACAGATGTGAAATTCCACTTCTTCCAGATTGAAGGCTGGTATTTTGAAGTACACCAATTCAACCGCCCTGGTTTTAATACAGGTTGGCTGATTTCAAACCTTGTCAAACTTAACCCTGGTGACAAGGAAACTATCCAGAAATACATTTATGATCAGAACTAAGACCATATACCTAAGTCTATTCTTGCTCTGCCTCAGCTTCTCCAGTTTTGCTCAGGCGATTAAAGGCTATACCAATGCTGAAATAGATGACTACTCCTCAAAGGTAGAAGATCAGGTTCGCTTCTTGGAATACCTGCTTAACACCATTGGCTCAGCTGAAACCCAACCTAGGGACAAGGATGTGGTTATCCGTGAAAGCTACCTGAAGATTTTCCGCGATGGGGAAGTGCAGGTGGAAGATGATCTCCTGCTTGATAGAAAAGTAGTGACAAACAAAAATGTAACTGCCTATCTGAAAGACATTGAGTTTTTTTACAAGGATGTCAACTTCAAATTCAAAATACGAGAGGTGAAACCTCATCAGAAAGACAATGGAGACGTCTATTTTACAGCATCCCTAGATCGTACGATCACTGCCACAGGCATCAACAACGAAAAAATCACCAATACCAAACCCCGTTTTGTTGAGGTGAATTTGGATCCTAAAACCCAAGAGCTCAAAATCGCCAGCGTCTACACTACCAAAGTCAGCCGCGATGAGGAACTTGCAGAATGGTGGTCCGTACTAGACCCGCACTGGCAGAGTTACTTCAGAGATCGATTTGCCTTAACTGCATACGATTCTGTTAGTTTGGATCAGCTTTATAGATTTGTTGAAGTAGATTCTCTGGATATCTCCGGTACAGACTCCCTTTTGGATCTCAGCCCTATGGAGGCCATGCGCAGTCTCAAATATGTGAATCTCAGCAACACCCAGATTACTGAATTAGGCCCTATTTCCAATGTGACCTTTTTGGAATACTTGGACGTATCCAATACGCCAACTTCTGACATTCAATTTATTAAGTACTCAGACCGACTGAAGCACCTTGATATTTCTAACACCCAAATCAGAGATATCAGCGAGCTGGTAAACCTGAAATCAATCAGGTCCCTCCGAGTGGAAGAAACTCCAATCATGAGCTTTGCCGTTCTGAATGAATTCGATAGCCTTCAAAGTCTATATATTTCCAAAAGTGGGTTTAATAATACAGAGAACATCAAAGACCTGTCAAATCTGGAAAACCTTGATCTAAGCAATAATTATTTGGTCAACTTCAGTCAGCTTTCGGACTTGACTTCCATCAAGACACTGAACTTATCAGCTACCAATATTCAGGATCTAAGTCCGCTAGCAGAGCTCAAAAACTTGGAGGTGTTGGACATTACAGGTACAGAAGTATCAGATATCACCGCATTGAACGGAAAACCAGAATTGAATAAGGTCTTGGCCGATGAGACCAAGCTGTCTGTAATGGCCTCGGATAATTTCATCAGAAATAATCCAAAAGTCCTCCTGATACATCATGTGAAAGATTTAGAAAGCTGGTGGGCAGGATTGTCTGATGCATGGAAGTCTAGTTTGAAAAAAGCCAATCCAAGAATCACTACCGATAATCCAAGTGTGGAAATTCTTACCAGTACTATTGGTTTGGAAGAATTAGATCTGAGCGGGGCAGGAGTGGAAAGCTTAAATCCTATCACAAGATTTGTCAAACTCACAAAGGTGGATTTTTCAGACAACCCAATTTCTGATGTGATTTCCCTTAGCGAAGTGAAAACTTTGGAAGAAATCACAGGGAAAAACACACAGGTGAAAGATATTTCCCCTCTGAAATCAAATGAGGAATTAGTAAGAATTGATCTGGACGGAAGCCCGGTTTCAAGCATTATGGATGTTGTGAGTCTTCCTAATCTGACCTACTTGAATGTCAACGCATCGGGGATTTTCCCGGAGGAAGTTCCTGAAATACTTATCCAAAAGCCAACCTTGACAATTATCTACCGAACAGATGAGCTGAATACCTGGTGGTCAGAGCTAGACGTTTCCTGGAAGGAAATTTTCAGAAAGCAGTTTTCCTTACCTGAAGAGCCTTCTAATGAGCAACTTCATGCCATGACAGAAAAGTCTTCCCTGTCCTTCGAGCGAGTTTCAATCGGTGATATTTCTGCAATCACTGCTTTTGTGAATCTACGTTCCCTAGTGATTTTCGATGCTCCCTTAGGTAATATAGCGCCTTTAGGAGAACTCAAACTTCTGGAGAAAATCAAAATATCCCAGGTTCCAGTTGTAGATTTCTCCCCATTGAGAAGTCTCAATAAGCTGAAAGAACTCGATATCAGCAACTCTGGAATAGAAGATCTGGATCCACTTGCTGGGTTGATAAATCTGAAAACATTGAATATCTCAGGCACAAACCTGAAATCCCTGAAAGGACTGGAAGGATTAGTCAATCTGCAGGAATTGGATGTAGCAAGCACCAACTTGAGGAGCCTCAGACCTATAGAAGGCCTACCAAACCTTAAAAAGCTTTCCTGCTTCAATACAAGGGTGAATAGTAGATCAGTGGATAGTTTCAAAGACTCCAACCCTGATTGCGAGGTTAGATATTATTAGAATTGTTCCTCAACAAAACCCACATCAATAGGCCAGGGTTTTAACCCTGGAAACTAGGATTTTAACCCTAGGAATCAATAGGCCAGGGTTTTAACCCTGGAAACAAGGATTTTAATCCTAGGAATCAATAGGCCAGAATTTTAACCCTGGAAACTGGGGAATTGGGAATAAAAAAAAGGGATTAAAAAATAATATAAAAAATCCCTTTAATATTTTCTTAGAAAAAGTAGTGCTTGAAAAGTTGCTTAATCACCCTGACATAAAGGTATATAGTCGATCTCGTAAAAAAATACCCTGTACAGGGTATTTTTTTGTTTTATCTAGCTAAAGTTTTCCACAAAATATACTTTTTATAAGTAATGGTTGACTTATTCTTATTTTCTTATTAAAGAATACGTGCAAATAAAATTTCAAACCATACAATAAACCGAGAGATTCTACCGAAAACATGTACAATGACCCTACTTCATCCTGTCCCATCCTCCGACCACTGATTTCTATTGGGACAACCAACAACCAAAAATTATAACTCTCCGCACCCTTAAGGCTAATCATATTAAGTATTTTGCATCTGTCTTGAGCAAATCCCTAGCAACATTCACCTTATTATCCCTTTTATTGATCCTGTTGGGAATCAATCGTGGGTTTGATATCTCTGACGAAGGGCTTTATGCCTTGCTCGCAGTCCCTGCTCAGGAAAATATAGCCGGTATATTCAATTATGATTTATTCTTTAAGTTTTTTTATAAGATCTCAGGAATAGAGTTTGGGTTGGTTGGGCTGAGACTACTCCGCCTGTTTCTTTATTTTCTTGCAGGCGCCGCTTTGACAGTCTTTTGGGGAAATCTATCAGGCACAAAAAAGTTTTCTAGCAATCATTTTCTTATCGCCACCCTAGGTCTATTTGCTGGCTATGGATTTTTACCCCAGACACTTTCCTATAACTCACTCACAGTGGTGCTGGCCTGTTTCTGGTTAGCAGTAATCTCTACCCAGAAAAAAAATATGCTACAATATTTCCTTTTGGGCTTCCTACTTTCCTGCTTTGCTTATGTTAAAATCACGGCTTGTCTAGGATTGGGATTACTAACCCTGCTTTGGATGCTAAATAATAAAGAGATAAAGTTCAATCGCATGCTGGGTTTAATCATTCCTTTCATGATGATCGAACTTCTGATGTATTTATGCTTAGGTGATTTTGCGTTTTCAAGAATGATTGAAGCCAAGGAATTAATGGGCAACCGCAGCTCGTACTCGCTTTTATTCCTGGCAAAGTATGAGTTGGTAGGAGGGTTTTGGATTTTCTTAGCGGCAATTCCTTTTTTTTTAGCTGGATCACTTTTCCATTCTTCACCAAAATTGAAAATTGCAATTCTACTTACTGGAGTACTCGCCCTGAGCTACATAGCTTATTTTACTTCAATCACGCAGGAGTGGAACCATGTCATATTGTTAGTGACGGCAGCACTAGTTGCTTATTATATTCCAAAATTTCAGTTCACTACCACCTCACCCAATCAGCGCTTCCTTTTCCTGTCCTTATTTATTTTACCCTTCGTACTCCATTTCGGAAGTAATGTTTATTGGCTCCGCCTGGGAATTCACTTTTGGGTATTTTGGATATTTGCAATCTTATTTGTTTTTGATTCCATTCAGTTGAAGTTCAGGAATGCAATCCATTTTGCAGTAGGGGGGCTCAGTTTTCTCTTAGTACTTAATGGAATTTGGGTGCATCCTTTCGAGCAGGAATCTTTATGGAATGCAACGGAAGAGTGGAGCTACGGCAATGGAAACAAGCTCTTGCTTTCTCCTGCTCAGCTGGATTTATTAAATACCCTCAAACCATTTGTCCAGAATAGGAAAGAACTCTTGGCAGTTTATAGAATCCCCGGAATCCCTTACCTATTCAATAAAACCTCCCCCAAGACGCCAGGCTTTTGGGATAGAAGCCAAACAGACTATTTTTTTCCTTCGGATTTTCAGACTGACCTGCTTATATATTACCCCCTTGATTCCTTACCTTCCTTAGTGAAAGATGATTTTTCTGTAAAATATGCCCAGCTCCCTGATGGCAATAAAATTCAGATTTTATGGAAAAGGTAAAATCTAATGCTTTCCTTTTATTCTGGTCTTTACTTGGATTAGCAGCTATCATCATCATATGGTTTCTCCCTTGGAGATTCCAGGTAAATGATGATGTGATTATGATGTGGCTGGTTTCTGGGGCATATACTGGGGAACCTGAGCCCTATGCGGTGTTTATTCACCCTATTTTGAGTTGGGCTTTTTCCAAACTCTATATTTTTTACCCAGGATTTAATTGGTATGGTGCTACTTGGTTTTCAAGCATCTTTTTAAGCTATATACTATTGCTAAATAGAATTGTATCCACCAGATTCTCTCTACAGTGGAAATGTTTTTTTTCTTTATTGATTCTGATTATTTCATTACACTTCTCTTATTTCCCTCAATTCACACTAGTGGCAGGGTTTCTAGGCTTATCAGGTCTAATGACTCTATTCTATTCCTCTTATAAAAAATTTGATGTGAATTTATATTTGGGAATAATGGCTATTACCCTTTCCCTAGTCATAAGAGTTGAATCATTTGTGCTGGTTGGGTTGGGGTTCTTTTTGGGTGAGCTAATATTCTCTCAGAAGGCAACCATATCCAGCTACAGGACTAGATTCTTACTAGTGATGTTAATTTTTATCTGTTGTATAGCTAGTAAAGGGATTTACGAAAAGAACTCGTCATATGCCGATTACTTGGATTTCAATCAGTTTAGATCAGCAGTAATTGATCACCCTGCCTTTTATGATTTGGAAAGAAATAATGGTTTTGAGAAAGAGGGTGAATGGTTTTACTTTTCCCGCTGGATGTTTGAAGAGGAGGGAATCACAATTTCTGATCTGAAGAAAAAAACAAGTGAACTGAACCAATCATATTGGTCTATTGACCATTTTCTAAATTCAGTAGAAAGATTATGGTTGATTCAGCGAACAGAAATGTTTAAAAGTATGCTTATCCTATTGCTCATATTCTTGTTGTTTTGTAGTAAACCAAATGCCGTAAAACTAATCTTATATGCATCGGTATGGAGCATATTCTTCTTATTTTTTAATACTTATTTTTTGATCTTGGGTCGTGTCATTTTCTTGTTCTTTTTGGTCTTGATTTCATTGGTTATTAACTACGGTCACTATAAAAAGCAAAATTTCTTAGCCTATGGGCTAACCGCTTCTATCTTAATTTTTTTCTTTATACATACCACTAATTTTTTGAAGGAAGCAGAAGGTAGAAGAAAGATGAATTTGGAGTTAGCAGAAATGCAGGCTCTATTACCGGTAGGGGTACCTTTATTCCTAGAAGGGTTCTTTGAGTACAATCTCCCCTCAGTCTATAATTGGAATAACCCGATTCCAATGCTGACGTATGGCTGGATCTCCCGAAGTCCCTTCCAGGAAAAAGCCTTCCAGCGTTTTGGGTTTGATAAACTTTCTCAGCTAGAGAAATATTATTTCATCGGGATAAAGATTCCCGAGCCGCTTGTTTTTCCCGAGTATATTGAATCATTAGCAGGCCGTTTTGACCAAAAAGAACTCTCCAACTCATCATCTTTTGTTCTGTTTGAATTTACGAAGCAAACGATGGTGCAAAACAGCTCAGTTAAATGACGAGTAAGTCTAAAGAGGATTTATTAGTAGCAAAGTCGAGAAAGGCTTGGTGGATATTGTTGATCATTACTTCCATTTTAGTACTAGCAATAGGTATTGGTCTAATTTACTATATGGCAAGAAGGTGGGTTTTCTCTGATTATTGGGGACATATAGAGTTGTATGCTCTTTTTAATCAATACGATGAGATAATTTATCCTCCTCTATATTATTGGGTTTACGATTTGTTTGACAAACTCTTTTGGTATAAATATGATTTTGTTCTCAGTACCATTTTAATTCTGAGTTGTTCTATTCTTAGTAAGTACTTGCTTACCTATAGGTATTTAATTCACCCAAAGGTTAACTACAGTTCTTTAACTTATTTCATTCCATTGGGACTTTTAGTATTTTACCCAATCTACCTCTTTAATTTCGAAGGGAAATATCAATACCTGGGTAAATTCACTTCCAGTATTTGGCATAATTGCACCAGTACCTTTGTTTGGCCAATTTGTATTCTTCTCTTCCTTTTCACCATACGTTGGATTAAAAGTGAGGGCAATCAACACTATATACTCCTTTGGATACTTGGGCTGCTAATCTTCTTGGCTAAGCCTAGTTTTTTATTCGCTTATATACCTTCCTTACCTATTTTATTATTAGTCCAGCGAGTGCAGAAAGAAAAACTGTTCTATGCTTTAGGTTTGGTTTTAGGCCTCCTTATATTGGTGGGTGGAGCCAAGTTGATGGTTTACGACTTTGGCAATATGGATACGGTGATCATTTCCGGCGCAGAAAAGAATGCTGTGATTATTGATTTTTTTGGAGTTTGGAACCACTACTTAGAATACCCTCTTTTAGATGTGTTGTCGAGCTTTGCCTTTTTGATTTTTGCTATACTTGGATATTATAAGCATTTGGTGGCTCACCTGGAATTTAGATTCGCATTGATATTAGCATTTGTTGGCCTTTCAGTTTTTTTTGTGCTGGCTGAATCAGGTTATAGATATGGAGATATGAATTTTTATTGGCAAGTACCGCTCACCCTGTACATCCTCTATATGGTTGTTCTAAAAATTATGATTGAATCCAAAATTTTATGTCCTAGGAATTCATATGAAAAAATCAAACTCTCATTCCTAATGCTTCTTTTTTTAGCTCATGTCGCTTCGGGCATTTACTATATCCATAACTATTTTCTTACAGGCTATTACTTGTAATGACTGATAGAGTAGCTTTTGTGTGGCAAAAAAGCCATAGCATATTTGCATTCCTTTATTATAAATCTAAATTTGTTCAACTGAGTAAAAAAACTACTCAGTCAGCTAGTTTCCAAAAGTGGGAGTGACCGAGCATCGCTATTAAGAATTTGAAATGAATAATTACTTAATAGTAACTTCTATTGTTTCTAACTTTAATCGAATAATGGATTAATTACTAATTTTAAATTTTCCATTTTTTCATTTTAAATTCTTTCACTATGGCAAATATTATTGTTGACAAAACTTTCAAATTTGCTCAGGAAATAATCACTGTTTATCTGGATTTAAGAGAGAAAGGGCACTATAAACTTGCTGATCAACTAGTAAAATCCGGAACATCCATTGGAGCAAATGTAGAAGAAGCTCAGGCGGCACACTCCAAACTTGACTTTATCGCAAAACTCACAATTTCAAATAAAGAGGCACGAGAAACTAGGTATTGGCTATGTCTTCTAGACCGAAAAGAGCTGCTGCTAGAGCATGCTTCAATGCCTTATCTGAGATCAGAAATCGAAGAAATAATCCTGTTACTCAATTCTATTATCAAGAAATCCCGCGAAAACCTTAAATAGCTAATCTATTATCAGAAGCCAATAAAATTCGCCCCATTTTAAATTCTAAATTTTACATTTTACATTCTCCATTCCTCCATTATCAATTTTAAATTCCTAATTCTTTCATTTTAAATTTTACATTATTAATTCATTTTAAATTATTAAGTGCTCGAATCCCTCGTCACCTCCAAAACCCGCATCAAACTTCTCCTGAAGTTCTTTTCCCATGCCAATTCAGGCTACCTGCGTTCACTCGCTAAGGAGTTTGATGAGTCTACCAATTCCGTTAGGGTTGAGCTGAACCGTCTGACCGAAGCCGGATTGCTGGTGTCGGAAGATGAGGGCAAAACAAAAATGTATAAGGCCAATACCAATCACCCCTTCTTCGAAGAAATCAAAGGGATGGTTTCCAAATTCCTGGGACTAGATGACCTCATGGAACGTATTGTCAAAAGAATGGGGGAGGTAGACAAAGCTTATATCATAGGAGATTATGCCAAAGGAATTGACTCAGGCACCATTCAGATGATACTTATCGGAAAGGACCTGGATAGAGAATACTTGGACTTCATAAAAGAAAAAACCTACGAAAAAGTCCAACGAAAAGTAGAAGTTTCTATCCTCACCACCGACCCCGGTGATATTCAAGGTATTCTGGTTTACGGGAAGTGAACATTCCCCTCCCCAACCAACAACAACAAACAACCAACAACCAACAACCAACCGTGTCCCCAAAAGACAACATAAAAATCATCCAACCCACCTCAGGCTGGCAACTCATAGATTTCAAGGAACTCTGGCGATATAAGGATCTACTCTATTTCCTGACCTTAAGAGGAATCAAAGCCCGCTATGCCCAGTCAGTTTTGGGGGTAGCCTGGGCTATTATCCAACCCCTTTTTACTACTGTAGTATTTACAGTAGTCTTTGGCAACTTAGCTGATGTGGATTCAGACGGCATTCCTTACGCCCTGTTTTCCTATTTGGCCCTCTGGCCATGGAATTACTTCTCCGGCACTTTGACTGAATCGGCAAACTCCCTGATCCAAAATGCCAACATGATTACCAAAGTCTATTTCCCGAGAATGGTGCTACCCCTAAGTTCCATACTGTCCAAACTTCTAGACTTTCTCATTGCCTTTGTAGTAGTGATTGGGATGATGATCTATTATCAGATCACTCCAGGTTGGGGTTTGCTAGTTTTGCCTTTATTGATCATCCAACTCCTCATGTGCAGCCTAGGCGTGGGCATGATGCTTTCTGCCATGGCTGTGAAATACAGAGACGTGAAGCATGCGTTGACTTTTGTAGTTCAGCTTTTACTCTATGCAGCCCCGGTAGTTTACAGTACCACTGCAGTGCCTGAAGTTTACCAGAAATTCTATATCCTCAATCCCATGGTTGGAGTCATTGAAGGATTCAGAGCCGCATTCCTCGACCGTCCCATGCCCTGGGAATGGATCTGGCCAGGTTCTATCGTAGCCTTGGTCTTATTTATCTTCGGCATGATGTATTTTCGTAGGATGGAACGCATATTCGCCGATGTTGCTTAACCTCACCCCCAGCCCCTCTCCTAAAGAGAGAGGGGAGCGTTTCCGTTAGGTTGTTCTCTTTATAGGCTTAAATAAGCGATAGTCCTCTCGACGTTTTACGTTGTCATTTCGAAGGAGCTGCAAAATTGTTATTTGAAGAAAAGATAATTAAGCGACTGAGAAATCTCATTCATGATTAAATCCAGGTTTCTCCCCCTTCCCAATGAATTGGCCAGGCTGTACCTCATCTCGACGACCAAAGGGAGGAGAACCAAAACAGCTTCATTCAACGTCATTTCGACCAGCGGGAGAAATCTCATTTACTTACCGTGAACACATTATGTTCGTCTATATTCTAACAAACAAGACAAAGTCAACACTTTACATAGGTGTGACTAATGATCTTCAAAGAAGATTGTATGAACATAAAACTGCTATTGGATCAGCTAATTCTTTTACATCAAAATACAAGTGCTATTTCTTGGTATATTTTGAAGAATTTGCTTCCCCTAAAGAAGCCATCAGTAGAGAGAAGGAATTGAAAAAGTGGAGAAGGGAGAAAAAGAATAAGCTAATTGAGCTTGAAAATCCTAATTGGGAGTTTTTGGATATATAGGATAACTAATAACATTCGGTCATTTCGAGCGAAGCATGCGAAGAGAGAAATCTCACTATAGCAAATAGAGCTGACAATTGAGATTTCTCCTCTTCGAAATGACTCTATTCTCCATTTTAAATTCATCATTCTACATTTTCAATTCTCCATTTTAAATTCATCATTTTAAATTCTACATTAATAATTGATCTTCCCCCTTCCTTTCGACACCTCCCTCTTCAACTACCCAGTTGGTAAAATCACCATAGAAGATGATTGGAATGAACAAGAGTTCTTGAAATCAGCAAAGGATTTTCAGCTAGTCTATCTTTTCACTGAAGAGCCATTAGGGTTTTCCAGCCCTAGTATTAAGTTGGTAGACACTAAAATTACATTTCAAAAAAATCTATCTCCCTTAGATCAAATTGAAGATATTCGGAAGTTTAATAAACCTGCACTGAATGATGAGCTAATTGAATTGGCTTATTTAAGTGGTATATATTCCCGATTTAAAACTGACCCCAGACTCCAAAACCAAGAATTTGAAAAACTCTACAAACTCTGGATCAATAAAGCATTTGAAAATCAGGAGATATTAATAGCCCCTGAGCAGGCTGGAATGGTCACATACTCCGTGGATAAGGATATGGGAGCCATTGGTCTGATTGCAGTCTCCGAAAATCATCAAGGAAAAGGCTGGGGACGGAAATTGGTCCAGGCTGCAGAAAACAAAGCCCTTCATGCAGGAGCGAAAAAGATGCAAATCCCAACCCAAGAAACCAACATCCCCGCCTGCAAACTCTACCAATCCCTAGCTTATACCCCCGCAGAAATAGCTTATGTACATCACTGGTGGAAAGGATAAGTGTTCAGTAGACAGTCTCCAGTCTCAGTAGACAGTCTCCAGTCTCAGTAGTCAGTCTCCAGTCTCAGTAGTCAGTATGCAGTCTCAGTAGTCAGTATGCAGTCTCAGTAGTCAGTATGCAGTGGTCAGCTTGACAACCAACAACCATTTTAAATTCATCATTTTACATTTTAAATTCATCATTCATCATTCATCACCCATCATTCTCAATTCCTCATTTTAAATTTTTCATTTTAAATTCTCAATTCTTCATTTTAAATTTTTCATTTTAAATTCTCAATTTTTCCATTTTAAATTAAAAAAAAAGTGCTCCTCTCCATCATCTCTCCAGTTTACCAAGCCGAATCGCTTCTGCAGGAACTTGTAGAAAGAATTCGTCAGGCAGTTTCCGGAATTACCGATTCCTATGAAATTATTCTAGTTGAAGATGCCAGCAAGGACAATTCCTGGAACAAAATCGAAGAATTAGCATCTAGATTTCCCGAAATCAAAGGAATCAAGCTTTCCCGCAACTTCGGGCAACACTATGCCATTACCGCAGGTCTGGATGCGGCAAAAGGGGAGTGGATAGTCGTTATGGACTGCGACCTGCAGGATAGACCAGAGGAAATTCCAAATCTTTACCAGGAAGCCCAAAAAGGATTTGATGTGGTGTTGGCTAAAAGAGAAAACAGGCAAGATGGATTTTTCAAAAGACTCTCTTCCAAGGTTTTCTACAGGACTTTGGCTTGGCTTACAGGGTCCAAACAGGACGAGAGTATAGCCAATTTCGGAGTCTATCACCGCAAGGTGGTCAATGAGATCATAGGAATGCGGGAGTCCATCCGGTATTTTCCCACCATGGTGAAATGGGTAGGTTTTCGGCAAACAGCTATTCCGGTGGTCCATGCTGAAAATGGAGATAGAGGAAGTACCTACAACCTTAAAAGGTTGTTTAACCTTGCCTTGGATATCATGCTGGCATATTCTGATAAACCTATTCGACTAACTGTCAAACTTGGAATGCTGGTAGCCCTCACAGGATTCCTTTTTGCCCTCTATACCCTGTATAGATATTTGGATGGGAATATCATTGTGGCCGGTTATGCTTCCCTAATTATCTCCCTCTGGATGCTTACAGGCTTTCTATTAATTACCCTAGGAATGGTAGGCCTATACATCGGTAAAACCTTCGAAGGAGTGAAAAACCGACCGATTTATATTGTGGAGAAAAGAATTTCAAGAGATAAGACCTAAGACATAAGACTCAAGACATAAGACATAAGACAGAAGACATAAGACAGAAGACATCAGACAGAAGACAGAAGAGATAAGACAGAGGAAGAAGACACTAGAGATAAGACACAAGAATCAAGACCTGTTCTCAGCAACGTATCGCTATCCATTTTATATTCATTTTATTTTACATTTTAAATTCATCTTCCCCAACACCCAACCAACCAACACCCAAGACCCAACAACAAACAACCAACAACTAACAACAAACAACCAACAACTAACAACAAACAACCAACAAACAACCAACAACCAACAACCAACAACTTACAACTAACATCTAACAACCCCCAACCATCCAAAAAACGTACACCAT
The DNA here is from genome assembly GCF_963974365.1 of uncultured Algoriphagus sp. Classification (GTDB taxonomy): domain Bacteria; phylum Bacteroidota; class Bacteroidia; order Cytophagales; family Cyclobacteriaceae; genus Algoriphagus. The sequence goes on from NZ_CAXBBX010000010.1 coordinate 185,396, forward strand.
AATGTACAATAATTCTATATATTTGTACATCATGATAAACAATAATGCAAGTCCTCTACGAACTCTATAGAAAACTTCTCACCAAAACAGACTAAGGTTTTCAAAGAAGTCTTATAGAAGATATTCATTGGAACAGACGTTTGATTGGAATTACTGGCGCAAGGGGAGTTGGTAAAACCACCTTAATTCTCCAATATTTAAAAAATGAATTTTTGGGTAGGGAAGAGCAATCCCTCTATGTATCACTAGATCATATTTGGTTTGCTACCAATTCCTTAATCGATCTTGCAGATCAATTTTCCAAGCAAGGAGGAATACAATTGGTACTGGATGAAGTTCATAAGTACCCCAATTGGTCCAAAGAAATAAAAAATATCCATGATTTTTATCCTGAGATAAAGCTAATATTCACAGGTTCATCTTTGTTGGAGATACTTAATGCTTCGGCAGATCTAAGCAGAAGAGCCTATATCTATAAGATGCAAGGACTTTCATTTCGGGAATATGTGAATCTGGAGACAGGATTAAAAATTCCCAGAATCAGCCTAGAGGAACTATTCACTAATCATGCAGCATTAGCAAGTAACATATCCAGTCAAGTTAGGCCTTTACAATATTTTCCAGCCTACCTAGAAAATGGATATTACCCATTCTACCGTGAATTCGATGACTTTACAGCTCATCAGATTAGAGCTGTAGTTAATTTAATCCTGGAAGTAGAACTTCCCCAACTAAGAAAATTTGATATAGCTTACGTTCCAAAGATCAAGCAAGTACTAAGTATCATTTCAGACTCAGTTCCATTTATTCCCAACGTATCTAAGCTAAGTCAGAAAATAGGTATCAATCGTACCACACTGCTTACCTATCTGAACTACCTGCATGAAAGCAAGTTGACCACTAATTTATATTCATCTAGTACAGGGATTTCTCTTTTGCAAAAGCCCGAAAAACTCTACCTGGAAAATACAAATTTAGCTTACTCGCTAGGTAGCAACGTCGATATCGGCAACCTTAGAGAAACATTCTTTTTGAATCAACTGACACATAGCCATTCAGTTACTCTGCCAGCAGACGCAGATTTTAGAATAGATCAAACCTGGACAGTGGAAGTAGGAGGGAAAAACAAAAAATTGCCAGATTTAAGTTTAACTGATCATTATATCGCTGCAGAGGGTATTGAAATAGGTCTTGGTAAAAAAATCCCCCTTTGGTTGTTTGGGTATCTATATTAAATCAGCTAGAATGGAGAACTAAGAATCAAGATCCAAGAACCATTGAATCAGTTGTTAGTTTTATATCGTCAGTAACCCGAGATCAACCACCAACCAACACCTATCCGCCGTGGCAGAACCAACAACTAACAACTAACAACTAACAACTTACAACTTACAACAACCACCAACCCCCAACTAAAAACCAATAAAATTTGCGAATCCAACCCAACCGAGTAAATTTATTACTCAGTCAACCCCTAGCCCCTAAAATGGGAGCTATTGGCAAGGAATTAACGAGAACTCTAATATTAAGTGGGAGTGAAAGGGCGAAGCTGTGATCGAATGCCCCCTTTAGGGACTAGAGAGGTATTTTTGAAATCATATAAATTAAATGCGGACATTTTTAACGTTTACAATAACTTGAAAAATTCAGAATTTGATAAATATGCTGAAGATTACAGTGCTAATCTGGGGAAAAGCACCCAAATTTTCGGAGAGGAGATTGATTTTTTTGCAGAGTATAAGGTTCGGGATTTAAATGAATTTATTTTAAAAAATAATAGGAAGAAGGACTTAATTCTAGATTTTGGATCGGGGATTGGAAATTCAATTCCTTGGTTCCGCAAGTATTTTCCAGAATCAAAATTGATATGTTCGGACGTTTCAAGTAAGAGCTTAGAATATTCTGAGAAGAGATATCCAGGGAAGGAAAATTATCTGCTTATTGAGGATAGATTTGATTTAGCCGAAAATTCTATAGACATAATTTTTGCCACTTGTGTCTTTCATCATATCCCAGAAGATGAACATATGTACTGGCTTGGTGAAATGAAAAGAGTTTTAAAAGAAGATGGAGTACTTTGTGTCTTTGAACATAACCCTCTAAATCCTCTCACTCGAAGAACAGTTAATCAATGCCCTTTTGATGAAAATGCAGTATTGATTTCTAAAAATGATTTCGTGCAAAAACTGCAAAATGCAGGGTATAATAAAATTGAATATTCCTATAGGTTGTTTTTCCCAAATCAATTAGCTTCTTTGAGACCCTTGGAGAAGTACATGAAACGATTTTTTCTTGGTGCTCAATATTCAGTTATAGGATTGAAATAATAGCTATATGATTTATTTAAGCACGGTTACCCCTGTATATCAAGGCGCTGAATTTTTGGAAAAGTTGGTTTTGGAAATTGCTAAAGTAAGAGATGAGTTGGAGTCTATTGATGCCCCAATTCGAATCCTTGAAAGCATTTTTGTAGATGATGGTTCTACAGATGGTAGCGATTTAGTTCTTGAAAAATTATCCAATACCTATCCTTGGTTGGTTGTAATCACCTTATCAAAAAATTTCGGACAACACCCTGCCACCACTGCGGGGATTTTGCATTCCAGCGGTGATTGGGTTATTACATTAGACGAAGACTTACAGCATCACCCTAAATTCATCGCCACCTTATTAAAAACAGCTGTATTTAATTCCTCAGATGTAGTTTATGCAAATCCTGAAGAATCTGTACATGAATCAAAATTCAGGGATTATTCATCAAGGCAATTCAAAGTTTTGATTTCAAAGCTCACCAGAAACCCCTCTATAGTGATGTTTAATAGTTTCAGATTGATGAGGGGAAGTATTGCAAGAGCCGCAGCCGCTATTTCTATTGATCAAACCTATTATGATATTGCACTAGGTTGGTTTACAAATCGAATAAGTCAAATTTCCTTGCCCTTAAAAGATGATAGATTTATTAAATCTAAATCTAGTGGCTATTCTTTGATCAAATTGCTATCCCATGCTAGAAGACTTGTCCAAAGCTCTGAACTTAAAATACTTAGGGTAGGAACAATTCTTGGTCTTTCTGCCACAATTTTCGGATTGTTCTTTGCCCTTATCGTGATCTTTGTCAAAATCTTTTATCCAGAAGTAATAGGGGTACAGGGCTGGGCTTCAGTGATAATATTGACTTCTATACTAGGAGGTATAAATGCATTATTAATTGGCCTAGTCTTAGAACATATTTCAATTCTCTTGATGCAATCTCATGGAAAACCTAAGTTTTTTGAGGTGGAAAGAAAAGATGATAGCATCATTTTAGAATGGTTTAAATTGAAAGATTACAAGTGATCTTACTAAAACCAGAAAATAGCAATAAGTTGATTGTTGTAATTGGTTTGGGCCTAATAGGGAATGCTATCTTATCGAGATTTAAAAAGTTAAACTGCGTAATTCAGGATCAACAAAAGGTAAATTGGGAAGACAGCAGTTTTTTTAAGATTGAATTTTTGAACTGGATTTCTGGTAATTTAAATCCTACTATCAAAAATTTGGACATAGTTTGGTCTGCCGGAAAATCTGGGTTTGGATCTACTGAGCAGGAATGTTTATTGGAAAATCTTCACTTTAATAATTTCCTTGAATCACTTGAAGAACTTAAATCAAAGGCTTCAATTGATCTCAAAATTCTTTTGATCAGTTCGGCAGGAGCCCTTTTTGAGGGACAATTGGGAGTTAATTACTCATCCAAGCCTAATCCCAAAAGACCTTATGGATTTGCCAAACTCGTCCAAGAACAGCTTCTCGCTTCTAAATTCCCAAATTCCTATTGTATCTATAGACCATCCAGTGTTTATGGCCATGTTCAACTAGGTAAAAGATTTGGATTACTAAGCCGAATGGTGGAAAGTATCTATCAAAATACCGAGATTAAAATTTTTGGAGGAATAAGCACTTTAAGGGATTTTATTTGGGTAGATGATGTTGCAAGGCCAATTGTTGAAAATGTAGTATTGAAGTCATATGAAAAAAATCAAATTATTTTTTTGGTTGCCGCTAAGCCAACCTCTATTTTGGAAATAAGTAGATTAATAACCAAGGTGACAGGTAAAAGGGTTTTATATAGTTTTCAAAGCAAACTTGATTTTACTTCTATGAGTTTTTCTAATCAAGTAAAAACTAACCCTACAATTAATCTTGAGTTGGGAATTAAATTTATTGCTATTAGTAATAAATGAATAGATTAAACTTGATATTGGGTATAAATTAAAGTCATATGAAGAATTTAAATTTTATCCTGATAGCTTTCGAAAACCCATCATTTTAAATTCATTTCATTTTAAATTTTCCAATCTTCACTGCTCACGACAACTGTACGGGAGGCGCAGAGCTCGGAAAGTAGGATCGTAAAAGTCTATTCAAAGCACCAAACAACTAATTTCAAATTCTCTCTTGTCTCAAAAAAATCACATCTACCCCAGCGCTCCCAGGATCACCAAGGAAGAAAGAGTGCAACTTATGGGGCAGAAACCTTTTTTGGTATGGTTTACAGGCTTATCCGCCGCTGGGAAATCTACCTTGGCAAACCATCTGGAAGTAGCATTGCATCAAAAAGGTTATAAGACGTACTTGTTGGATGGGGATAATTTACGAATTGGTTTAAATCGGGACTTGGGCTTCTCCCAAAAAGACAGAGATGAGAATATCAGAAGGGTAGGGGAAGTCGCCCGTTTGATGATGGATGCTGGTCTCATAGTGATTACTGCCTTTATTTCACCAATGGAAAAGGAAAGAGAGTTCCTCCGTAAACTAATCGGTGCAGACGATTTTTTTGAAATCCATGTTGACTGCCCAATAGAGGTATGTGAAGCTCGTGATCCGAAGGGGATTTATAAAAAAGTAAGAGCAGGTCAGATTCAAAATTTCACTGGGATTGATTCCCCTTACGAAGTGCCTTCAAAACTGTTTTTATTAGTAGATACAGAAAAAGAGTCTCTATTAGAGTCCGTAAATAAAATCAAACAGGGACTTAAATCTGTTCTGTTATCAATTTCTAATTCCTGAATTTTAAGTACTTTCAACTAATAATTAAAATCTACCTGCCTAGCCGAAAACTGGTACGCCATGGCGGAATTAATAACCAAAGATTGCTTGTCAACTCTTTCACCTTCCTGAATCTCCTGCCCATACTTTTAATATTATAATGTTTTCTAGAAAAGAAAAACTTGATGTACTGAGGTGATTAAATTCGCCAAACCTGAAGAGTTACTAGAAAGAATTATTGCCACTGATTTACAAAAAAAAATATTTTGCATTTCAATTGTACTTAAAAACAGGTTTTCTAAAAAAAAATCTCTGATTATGAAGCAACTAATAATTAAGAGCTTAAAGAAACTTGGATATAAACTAGCTAAGGCACCAATCATGCTTAATGAATTGGAAGTAAAGTATGACTTTATTCCAAAGCATCGTTGGATTCTTAACTATAAATTCTCCTTTATAATAGATGTTGGAGCAAATAGAGGCCAGTTTGCGGCTAGATTTCGAGCGCTTTTCCCAGAGGCAATTATCTATTCATTTGAGCCTATTCCAGAAGTTTATGATCAATTATGTAAACGATTTGAAAAGGATGCTAATTTCAAAGGTTTCAATTTGGGGTTAGGCAAGGAATCTGGTGAAATAAATTTCTTTCAAAATGAGTTTTCCGATTCTTCAAGTGCATTGCCAATGAAGAATTTGCACAAAGAAAATTTCCCTAAAACTACTAACGAGAAGCAGATTGAAATAAAGGTAGAATGTCTCGACACAGTAATGAAATCAATTTCTATATCTCATCCCTTGCTGATTAAAATTGATGTTCAGGGATTTGAAGAAATGGTGATAATAGGAGGGGAAAAAACGATTAGATCCGCTTCAGTTGTAATTGTAGAAGTTTCATTTCGTGAACTATACGAAGATCAAGTCTATTTCAAAACTATTTATGATCATATGCAAAGACTTGGCTTTTCATACAGTGGGAATTATGGCCAATTACTTTCACCGATTGATGGAAGTGTGCTACAGGCAGATTCAATCTTTATCAATAATAATTTGGCGACAGAGCATTAGCGAAAATAGATTATTTAAAATTTCTCTTAAATGTTTATGAAATCCTATTCCTAACTGCCATAAGATTAAAACTATATCTATGCTCAAAAGAATAAAAAAGTCTATCTACCATTGGATCACAAATAATCGCAATAACCGTATTGGTAAACTACTTTACTCTTTTAGTTCTACTATTAATGAAGCATTAGAAAACAAAAACAATGACTTCAATACCAATGGAGAAAAGTGGTTAATCGATAGTTTAGATGCTAATCAATCCCTGATCGTATTCGATGTAGGAGCCAATATTGGGGATTGGACAAAGCTTGTTCACCATAAAAATTGTCAGGCACAAATTCATTCCTTTGAGCCGATACCAACTATATTTGAAAGGTTGGCAAATAATACCAAAGAGATAGTTCAAATAAAGATAAATAATCTGGCTTTGGGTGAGTTTTCTGGAATTATACAAATGAACTATTATCCTCAAGCTCCGATATTCTCTTCCTTCTATAATCATCCACTAGGCAAAAATATGGGGAAAGTAACTAGCGTAGAAGTAATGACTGGTGACGAGTACTGCCAAATAAATCATATTGAATATATTGATTTTCTTAAGATTGATGTGGAAGGCTTTGAGTCTAAAGTTCTTTTAGGCTTTGACAAAATGTTTTCAGAACAAAGAATAAGGATGATCCAATTTGAGTATGGTGATTTAGTTTTAAAAACTGGGTTTTTATTAAAAGATTTCTACGAGTTTTTTGAGAAAAACAACTATAAAGTTGGTAAGCTTTTCCCAAGGTTTATTGAGTTTGGAGACTATAATTATAAAAAAGAAAATTTCTTACCTTCTAATTTTGTGGCTGTTTCCAATTCTGAATTTGCTCTATGATCATATTACATTTTGTGTAATATAATAGAGAAGTAGACGGCTAGGATCCAGCATAGTAATTGCTTCTTACCTCTTATACCAAATGTATCTTTTTCCTACAGAGATATATTTAAGTGATTTATAATATTTCAAAAAGTCTCATTATGTTGTATGTTATTAATAAAAAAATAAATTGGAGATTGTACTAGCATTTTTCGTTTATTTTTTAATTGTATTTGGGATTTGTTCTATACAGTTTAGAAACGGCGGGAAGTTCGAAAATATAATTATTGTTTATATTTTTTTTATTTCAATTTATGCTATTTTAAAAACAAATGGAGAGAGTTTGTACTGGGCCCCATTTGTTTTGATAATAATCTCAATATTCAAATTGGATTTAAAATTTAAACTATCTTATCCAAAAATAGATGATATTGTTTCCTCAATTGTTATCTGGGGATTGTTTTTTGGTTTATATTTTGTCCTTAATAATTTTAAATTCGGTGTGTTTCATGAAGATTATATTATTTATTCAAGAATTGCTCATTACAATGATGTGATTGGAGTTGAAAATACAAAATCAATATATAATGTTTTTCAATCTGATATAAGTAATGAGGTTTACCATTTCTCGGAATTATGGGGCATTGCTATACTTAGGTGTTTCACATCTCTATCATTATTAGTTAATTATGTTTTTGTATTAGCCCCTATCTTTTCATTTATTATTTATTTAGGTTTTAAGGATGTTTTCCCATCTTCTAATTTTTGGATAGCATTACTTGCTATTATAATTTTACTATTCGTATCGTCTCCTTATGATAAATTAGTGCGATTGTTTGATATGAATTTGCCAATGTTGGGTGTTGGTGATTCTATACTTACAATTAAAAACATATTTATAATTCCAATTTTTTTGTATTTATTTATTTCATTAAGAATTGATAACTTTAATTTTTTAAAACTTTCTATTCTTATATTTATGTATCCTTTGGTTATTCCTGTTGTTGTTCCATCTATTTGCATATACTTTTTGGTTGTTAACAAATATCCTATTAAATATTATTGTTATCCAATTTTTGTGATTCTATTCTTCTTTGTATATAGTTTTATTTTTTCCTCTGGAGCACAGCTTTTAAATATTAGCAATTTTTTTAATTATAGTGTTTTAGCTAAAGTTTTTTTTATTGGTTTATGTGTTGGATCATCAATATTTTTTATTAATTGGAAATTATTTAATAGTGATAAAGAAGATAAGGACTATTATTTTATTTCAATTATAATTATTATCATCTCTCTTTTACTTTGGGTTTTGTTTTATCAAAATATTAATTCTAATCAATTTTTCCGCAATACTTTTCATTCTTTAATCTGTATTCAGATTACATATATAATAGTAAATAATCTCTTTAGAATGAAATACTTAGTATCTGTTTTGTTAATTGTTGTTTTTATTGTGCCTTTTGTTTTCAATGATTTTAATTTTGTTGTTGATTCGCTTGCAGAAGAAAATATAGATATTTCATCTCTTACCAAGAATTCTAATATTGTATTTATTCCTGATATTAATAAGGAGCAGTCTATTTATGACTATATTGATTACATGTATAATGATTTAAATACTTTTTATTTTCATAATGAATATTTAAATATTTTAAGTGTTTCAGGTTCTTTTCCAATTAGTGAAAAAATAGATTCGAGAATTGAACTAGATTTGTTGTCTTACTATCGTGGATTCTCTCCTTTTTTTAATACTTGTGGAGAATTAAGTTTAAATAACTTAAGTTGTCTAAGAAGTTTTTGTTTAGATCATAATGTTGAATTCATTATTTCTAATATCAAAAATGGTCCACTGGAGATAAATAACCCTAAGATTTTTCTTGGTCAATATTATATTTATAATGTGAAAAATTTTTAATGTTGATTAAACATATAGTTTTATTTTGTGTATATTCTAATTAATTGATTTTTTTAATAAGTTTTTGTGTATATAATTTAAATTTATTTTAAAATAATTAGATTAAAATATTTCCTTCTTTCATATGTTATAAGATTTTATTGGAAAGCTGATAGGAATTAATTTTGAATCTATAATCTCCAGTTTAATATAGAGTTAATTTGTATTTTGGTAGCTGGTTGATTCCGAAATTATTAGGTTATAGTTCAATGAGATTATTTTGTTAACCCCTTATCGTTTAATTGGTTTATTACATCATTAAATTAATTCAATAGTGAATGCAGTAATTAAGGTCTCTAATTTGTCCAAGAGGTACCGTCTAGGACTTAAAGAAAAAACAGATAAAACTCTGATTAATCGGATTGGTACTGCCTTAATATCGCCTTTTAAGAATTATAAGATGTTACGTCAACTTAGTCATTTCGGGAAAAATGATGAGTCGATATTTTGGGCATTAAAAGATGTTAATTTTGAGGTAAATGAGGGTGAGGTATTAGGGATCATTGGTAATAATGGAGCGGGGAAATCCACTTTATTGAAGATCCTTTCTCAGATCACAGAACCTACTTCTGGTAAAATTGAAATTAAAGGAAGGGTAGCATCATTACTTGAAGTTGGAACTGGATTTCATCCCGAACTTTCTGGTAGAGAAAATATCTACATGAATGGAACAATTCTCGGGATGACAAAGCGGGAAATAGATTACAAATTGGACGAGATAATTGATTTTTCAGGGATAGATAAATTTATAGATACTGCTGTTAAATTTTATTCTTCAGGGATGAAAGTCCGATTGGGATTTTCTGTAGCTGCGCACCTAGAGCCTGAGATTTTGATTATAGATGAGGTACTTGCAGTAGGAGATTATGAGTTTCAAGCAAAATGTTTGAGGAAAATGGAGTCTGTGGCTGGACTTGGTAGGACAGTTTTATTTGTTAGTCATAACTTAGAGGCAGTTAAGTCTCTTTGCAATAGATGTGTTGTTCTTAATAAAGGTCAGATTAGTTTTAATGGATCAGTTAAGCTAGCTATTCAAAATTATTTAAGGTCGGACCTTATTAAACCTACTAACAGTATTGATTTAAAATCTCATCCTGAAAAGAAAGATCCAGAATTAGGTATTGTTGGAATGAAAATTTATATAGATGGGGAAAAAGGGAATGAAATATATGCTGGTCAAGAGTTAAAAGTTTCTATAGATTATCAAGTGTCTTTTGATCATTTGGGTATTCCTATGGACGTGGGTTTTGGCTTGTTTGATCAAGAAGGAAAAGGAATACTAGCTTTTAATAATTCAAACTTTAAGAAAAAAGTTATTTTGAGTAAAAACAAAGGCTCTATTGATATCATTATTTCTCATTTTCCTCTATACAGATCAGAACAACTTAATTTTCATTTGTATTTTGGTTATTTAGGAGATTACTATGAAGTATTATCTAGAGTTGCCATGATCTCCTGCCTTCAAAATGATTTTATAAATTCGGGAAATCGCTTAAATGAAAGTTTAAATACTGTATATATATCAGATGTAAATTTTATTTTAAATTGAAAATATTACGAAAAATTTCTATTCCCATAATAAATCTACTTCCGATTAATTTTAAATGGAAGCTTTATTCAACATCTTTTTTTAGGAGAAAACTTCGAGTTAATTTTAATTTGACTCGATCAAATGTACTTACTGGATATTCAAAAATTATTGTGGTTGGAGGAAATGACGGTTTAAGCTTTGATGATTTATTTCAGTCCTTAGATCCGAAATTAATAAAAGGAGTTGTTATTGAGCCATCTGAAAAGTATTTCAATCAATTGAAATTTAATCTAAAAGAATTTACCGGCCTTAAGTTTTTAAGATGTGCTATTTATAAGGAGAATATAAAATTAAAGCTTTTTCAACTAACAGATGCTGGTCTTAAAAAATTACCAGATTGGGGGCAAGGTTTGGGATCTTTTTCTAAAGATCATCTTTTGAAATATAAGGGAATTATTGAAGAAGATATAGAATTTGAATATGTTGAGGGGGTGTCCTTTCATTCTGTAGTAGCCAAATATTCTTTAGATCAAGTGGATTATTTGCAAATTGATACAGAAGGGTTTGATGGTGAAATTTTAAAAATGATTGATTTTAATAATTTTCAATGCAAAATAATTAAATTTGAAGTTGCTAATTTAAATAAATTTGAAATTAATGAGGTTGCTAATAAACTCGATGATTTTGGGTTTAAACTTAATAAAATAAAGGGGGATATGATGGCTTATTCTAAAAACGTAAATCCTATATTTTATTGATACCTAAGATTATACATTATTGCTGGTTTGGTAATGGTGAATTATCATCATCGGAAATTTGTTGTATTGAATCATGGAGAAAATTTTGCCCGGATTTTGAAATTAGACTGTGGAATGAAAGTAATTTTGATATAAATTTTTGTGAATTTACTAAAATAGCCTACAAACAAAAAAAGTATGCTTTTGTATCTGACGTAGCTAGGATTTACGCATTGTATTCAGAAGGAGGAGTATATCTGGATACAGATATGTTACTTATTAACCAATTGCCAGAAAAATTTTTAAGTTTTAATTTGTTTTTAGGGAAAGAGTCTAAAAGTTTATATAATGCAGCAATTTTAGGGTCTGCAAAAGAGAATATTATACTAAAGCAGATGCTTAATTATTATATTAATTCAAGTTCATCTATCTTTCAAAATCAGTTAATACCTCAAATTATTACCAAGGAGCTATCAAGCTATAATGAAAGCGTTGATTTTAATTCATTTCCCCCTGATTATTTTTACCCACTTCCATATCAACTTAGGTATTTCCACTATAATCAATTTTTGACAAGAAATACAATAGCAGTTCATCTATGGAATTTATCCTGGAAAAATACTCCCACATTATCGTTAAGAGATAAATTTCTAAGGTACATAAAATATTGTGTTTCCTATTTTTATATACCTCAATCATTTAAGGATTTTGCATCCAAATCATTTTATTAATTAAATGAGCCTAGGAATTTCAATAATTGTTTGCTGCTTTAACTCAGCTAAGCGACTTCTTAGTGTATTATCCTTCTTGGACAAATTGGAAGTTAAAGGTTTTGAATATGAGGTAATAGTAGTGGATAATCTGTCTACTGATTCAACAGTGGAGTTAGCTACTTCGTTCTTTTCTAATTCTAATTTACAAGGAAGGGTAGTTCATGAACCAATTCCTGGTCTTGCAAACGCAAGAAGAAAGGGAGTCTTTTCAGCTGCCTTTCCGATTGTTTTATTCTGCGATGATGATAATTATCTGAAGTCGGATTACTTGATCATAGGATTCGATCATTTTATTAATAATGAAAAACTAGGATGTTTGGGGGGGTATGGTATTGCCAAAGTCTCTATTGATCTTCCTTATTGGTTTGACCAATTCTCAAGTAGCTATGCTGTTGGAGCTTTGGGGAAGTCTACCGGAATTCAGAATAAAGGAGTCATTCATTATGGTGCTGGATTATTCTTTAAAACTGAGGCTTTGAAGAGTTTTTACCGGAAATCAATCGATTCTCCAATAACTGATAGAAAGGCGAATCAGCTTTCCTCGGGAGGTGATGGTGAATTATGTCTTGCTGTACAGCTAGAGGGATTTGAGATAGCATATGACTCCAAATTGAATTTCTACCATGAGATAAATGTTGAGCGAATTTCGGAGGCCTATTATTTAAAATTGAGAGAAGGGATTTTGTCTAATTATCCCATACTTACTGCCTATGAGTTTTTGCTAAACGAAAACGAGGGTAACTATAAGCTTTATTTAGTCAAACAATTTCCCGTTCTTCTCACAGGAGTAGTTAAGACCTATATCACCTTCCTAACAAAAAGTGATTTTATCTCTAGAGTCTATTGCTATAATTTCATCTTCAAGTTCAAGTATCTCTTAAGTAATTATTCCAGCGCTATCGATCTTTATCACCAGTTAAAAAGTAAGTATTCGCTATGATTCTGACCGTTGTAACAATTAACTATAATAATGCAGCAGGTTTGAGAAGGACAATTGCATCGGTAGCAAATCAGACTTTTAGCGATTTTGAATATGTAGTTGTAGATGGATGTTCCACAGATGGGAGTGTAGCAATAGTTGAGGAGAACAGGTTAAATATTGATCAATTAATTGTTGAGTCTGATACTGGAATTTATCAGGCAATGAACAAGGGAATATCTCTTTCTCAGGGTGAGTATATACTTTTCTTGAATAGTGGTGATGAATTCGCTTCAGAGCACCTTTTGGAACATATTCACGGCTATCTGAAAGGCAATGATATCATCTATGGAGATGTGATTTGGAGGGATGGTTTGGTTACTTGTTATCCGTTTTCCCTTCAATTTTCCTTTCTTAAAAAGAGGTCCCTACCGCATCAGGGCAGTTTCATTAGGAAATCTCTATTTAATACTTGTGGCTATTATGACGAGACCTTATTGATAACTTCAGATTGGAAATTTTTTCTTTTGAGTATTTGTAAGTTCAATTCTACCTATTCCAAAATCCCATTTGTTATTTCAAAGATGGAACCCGGCGGTATTTCTGATTCAAAAATCAGAAATACCAGTTCTATCATTTTCAAAGAAAAAGCCAAAGTTTTGTCAGAGAATTTCCCGGCTTTTTTGGTTGATTACGATCAGTATTCAAATAGATTAAAAGGTTTTCGATTTTTCAACCTCAAATTTTGGAGAAGGTACTTTTCTCCATATCGTAAATCTACTGCTGTATCAGAATATGATTGGTAAAAAACTAGGCTCATTTATTATTACCTATGAGCGCACTACTCACATTAAGGAGACTATTGCCATTATTAAATCCCAAACTATTAGGTCATCCGATATTCTAATAGTGGATAATAGTATTACTAGCAATGTAACAGATTCGCTACATGCGGATTTGGGAGAAAATGTAACTATTTATAAGGTCGGTCAAAACTTAGGTCCAGCTGGCGCAGCTAAAATAGGACTTCAAAGAATGACTGATGTTGGCTGTGATTGGATCTACTGGGGAGATGATGATGACCCACCAGAAGATAAATTGGTTTTTGAAAGACTATTAAGCTTGACCAAAAAATATCCGAAAGCTGGTGCGGTAGGTTTGGGAGGAGGAAAATTTAACCCATATACGGGCAGAACCAAGCGACTTCAAAATTCTGATCTTTCCCTTTCGGATGAGGTAGATTTTATTCCAGGGAATAAGTCATTTCTGATCAATGCTACACTGGTAAAGCAAGGCATCCTTCCTTCTCCTGAGTTGTTTTTTGGGTTCGAGGAGTTGGACTATTGTTTAAAAATAAAAAAAGCTGGATTCAAGCTCTATGTAGATGGAGATTACTGGCTAGAGCAGCGTAAAAAAATGGGTGCAGGAAATCCTGACCAACAATTTAAAAGCACCCACTGGGGTAAAAAACTTCCTAGTATTAGGACTTATTATTCAGCAAGAAATATGTTGACCATTCTCCTGAAAAATAGACTATACTTTGCTCTGATTTATAATTTTCTGAAAATCTTATTCAAAGCCATTAGCGGATTTAGGTTTGGTCTTGAATATGGAAAACTATCATGGAAAATGAATATGATGGCGCTTACTGATTTCCTCCGTGGGAAACTAGGGATAAAAAATATGCCACTTTACTAACAATATATGAGTGAAAAACCAACTGTTTCTTTCTTCCTTCCTGTGCGTAAAGGAAGTCAGCGTGTCATTAATAAAAGTACTAGACCATTTGCAGATCTGTCAGGAGGTCTATTGGAGCTGAAGCTTCGGCAGTTGCTTTCGTCTCAGCACTTGCATGAAATAGTTCTTTCTACCAATGATGAGGAAGCCATACGGATTGCTAAAAGTATTGAGGACCCAAATAAAAAGATCCGTATAGAACGGAGGCCAGATCATCTCTGTGTGGATACCACTGCTTTGTCTGATCTAATACTTTACGTTCCCAGTATAATCCAGCAAGGACATATTTTATGGGGACATGTTACGACTCCATTTGTGCTTGGAGGGGATTATGATCAGGTGATTGAGCAATATTGGATAGAATTGGGAAAAGGACATGACTCGCTTTTATCAGTATCTACTTTTCAAAATTTTCTGCTCAATTCCCAAGGTAAAGTGTTTAATTCAGATTCAGACGAATTTCAATGGCCTAGGACACAGGATTTGCCCACCTTATATGAGGTTAACCATGCTGTATTTATGGCGCCAAGAAGTATTTATATTGAAAAGAACAATAGGTTGGGTGTAAATCCCGCATTGTATAAAATGGATAAAATCAAATCTTGGGATATAGATTGGGAGGATGATTTCACTATGGCAGAAGCTATTTATGAAAAACTTAGAAAGTTATAAAGTTCTTCTTTGGGACTTTGATGGAGTCATTATGGATTCCATGCCGATACGTGAACTAGGTTTTAGAAAAGTTCTGGAAGACTTTCCTGATAAAGAAGTAGAAAAATTAATACATTTTCATAGGGAAAACGGTGGTTTGTCAAGGTATGTGAAGTTTAGGTATTTCTATGGAGAAATATTAAAAATGACTATTGCGGAAGAGGAGTTCAATCAATTGACTCAGAAATTTTCAGATATTATGCGAGAACTCTTAATCTCATCTGAACTTTTGATTAAAGACTCATTGGAATATATTCAAGCGAACTTTCAAAAACTTCCAATGCACGTAGTATCTGGATCGGATGGAGAGGAGTTACGTTACTTATGTAGTCAGTTGGGACTCTCAAAATACTTTAAATCTATTCATGGTTCACCCACCACAAAAATTAAACTAATTAAAGAACTATTAGAATCTGAGCATTATAATGAGAGCGATGTATTGATGATAGGAGATTCACGCAATGATAAAGATGCCGCATATACTAATGAAATTGCTTTTGCTGCTTACAATAATGAATTACTTCGTAGCACTGATTATTTGTACATAGATTCCTTTCGAAAATTGTTGAAAGCAATTGAATAAAGTCTTAAACAATCTCCGAGGCGTAGGTCTCTTAGCGCTTCATTTTAGAACTTTTGATTTTTCCTTGTTGAAAGGAAAAAGAGTAGCTATTGTTGGCCCTGCAGATTCAGCTTATTCCACTGGTCTAGGAGATTATATCGATGGCTTTGATTTTGTAGTAAGGGTAAATCGTGCTCCCTATATCGTCGCTACAGGAAAATTTAAGGCGGATATTGGTACTCGCACAGATATATTGTTCCACAGTTTTCATGAAAATGATGAATCGGGAGGTGGAATACTGGATTTTGATATGTACAAAAAGCAAAGCCTCAAGTACCTTATTAATCCCCGTAACAACCGAGCTGGAATTCAGATGACTCTAAATTTCTATAAGAAATACCATCAGAGTCAAAAGGTTTTCACTTTGCCTAAAAAACTTCATCAATTGGTGTGTGAACCTCTTGGTGAATTCAGGCCAACTATAGGCTACCTCGCACTAATGAGTTTGCTACATAGTCAATTTTCAGAATTATATATTACAGGTTTTACTTTCTATAAAACTGACTTTGGGGCTGGCTATAGAGATCATATAAAGACAAAGGAGGCAGCTAAAGATTTTATTAAGAAAGTGGGAGTTCATGACATAAATATGGAGTTTTATGGATTTCGAGATCTCGTAACCATTATGACTTTAAATAAAAAAATAATTTTAGATTTAAAATTAATTGAAATACTTCAAGCACATAAATAGTTTTGAGAAAGTCGTCTTTATAATCTCAATCATCGGAGTTTTAATCACATTTTTAATTTCCTTCCAAGCTTGGCTTATAAATGATGATTTTTTATTTATCACTAACTTAAGGAAGTTAGGTGTTAGTAATTTTCTTTTTGAAATGTATCTTAATTGGGATGGTAGGCAATTAACGCCAGCAGGATTTTTTCAATCTGTTTTTGAATTGTATTTATACCCTTATCTATCTGTTCCGATTTATTTGACAGCATTCTATTTTTCTGTGTTTAATTTGTTGAAAATGCTGTTTCGATTAGCGTTTAAAGAGATATTTGTTTTGACTTTTTTGTTTACTTTCTCAATGTTTCCATTTTTAAAACATATTGTATTTTGGCAAAATGGTGGTATTTATTCATTGTTTTTACTTCAAGGTGTATTACTTCTAATAATTTTTGAAAGGAAACCAATTGATAATTTGTTATGCCTTTTTATAATTGGATTGATTTTGTCTCTGACAACTCAGAATTTATTCATTCCAATTTTCTTATTTGTATTGATCAAAGTTTTGCATGATTTTTATTTTCATAATAAATTCAATTCAAAAGATTTAATTATACTTGTGAGTATGATTGTTGGGATAGGTATAGTTTCATTCGCACCTGGAAATTTTTCGAGAATAATAGCACAGACTGAAGTTAATAGTGTTTTAGATTCGATAAAATTTATACCCTCACTATATTTGTCAGTTATTGGATACGCTAAATATCCACTAATTATTGGATTTATTTCGTTTTTTTATTTCGGTTCTAATCTTTCAGGAATGCATTCTAATTATTCAATTAATAAGTTTATATTTCTGTTTTTCTTCCTTTCGTTTTCATCAATCCTTATATTTTCTAGATACCCACATTTAGCTTTTCCTAGATCCTTGTTTATGGCATCATTTTTATGTTTCCCTTTAGGAGCATTCTGTGGTTCTCGCTTAAGTAAATACCTTCATATAATTATGAGAAGAAGCAGTATTGTGCTACTTCTTGGGGTTTCTTTAATGTTCTTTATCCATCAATTTTATTACATATATAAATGTAGTGAAAGTATAGAAACTAGACATAATTTTTTACTAAGTAAGTCTGGGTCTAGCGAGACAGTAAATTATGAGCTGATAAAATGTTCGAATATTTTGATTTTTATAGTTCCTTCTCAGCAACCAATTTGGCAACCTTATCTGAAATCATATTACAATATTGAAAATTTAAGATTTGAAGATTAAGATAAGTTTGCTTTATTATTCAGTTGTTTTAGATTCATCTCATGGAGGGAGTAATCATGCAAATCAGTTTTTGAAGTTTGCGGGTAAGCATGCTGAAATAGGTCAAATACTTACTTTTCCAAAGCTAAGTCAAGGAATAAATGTTTCTTCTGGACAAAAATGGAAATGGGTAAAAGGGAATAGATGGTTTCTTCCTATTCGTTTTTATAGGAGAAACTCACATTATTTTAAGGAATTGGTAGAGCTAATTAAAAAGGAATTACCTGATGTGCTTATCATGAGGCCTGATAATAATTTTCTTCAGATTGGTCGCTTGAAGAAGCTATTTCCTGACTTGTTGATTGTATCTGAAATTAATACTTCAGCATTTTCAGAAAGCTATTTGCAAATTCCTTTTCGATCTTGGTTTAGGAAGCTGGAACAAACCACATATACCGAAGCAGATTTGAACTTTTTCGTTTCTGATGCCCTTTGTGAGGACATTTTAGGAAATAGGAAAGATAAAAAAAGAGATTTCGTGGTTTACAATGGGGTAGATCCTTTGAAGTTTAAGCGAAAGCATGATATTAACCATTACAAGCAAAAAATAAACTTAAAAGGAAAAACCGTTTTAGGTTATTTAGGCACCTTGGATATTCACAAGCATGTGGATGTTTTAATTCGAGCTTTTTCATTATTACGGGAGGATTATGAAGACTTGGTGTTGTTAATCGTTGGTGATGGGCCTGAGAAAGAAAAGCTGGATAAATTAATTAACGAGCTGAGCCTGAAAGATGTAATCTACATCACGGGATGGAAGAATGCAGAGGAAGTTCCGGCCTACGTTTTCTCTTTTGATATAGCGATACATCATTTTGCCAATTCTTATGGCTGTCCTCAGAAGTTACTGGAATATATGGCTGCGGGTATCCCATCTATTGGTCCGGATATACCTTTTGTGAATGATAATTTTGAGGGTGGCAAGCATTTACTTATTACCAAATTTGAAACTAGGAAGATTGTAAACTCTATTAAAAATTTACTTGATGATCCTGTTTTGGCAGAAGAATTAGCAAGATCGGGAAAAGAGTATGTAGCTGGAAAATTTACTTGGGAGAAAAGTGCTGATGAAATTATTAAACAAATTGTATTGAAACTTAATGAAGAAAATTAGAGTAGGTACAATAGGTTTGAGCTATAACCACAGGAAAAATTTCTTTGGCCTTGTTTCCACTGAAGTTGCTTATTCCAAGGTCTTGGATTTGATTTCTCCATATCGATTTATGATGCGTTCTCCCAGGCTTAAGAAACTGTTGGCTCATCCTATAATGAAGAATATTCATTATGCTCCATTTCAGAAAAAAGTTGATCTCTTTCATTTTTTCAATGCACTTTCACTTTCAAAGACTCCTTGGATCACCACCTTTGAAACCTCACTACCTCGCTGGGGAATCGATAAATTTGGGTTAAAGACAATCATTTCAGATTCATGTAAGGGGATAGTTGCTATGAGTGGCTGCGCAAAATCTATTATGTTAAAACGCGTCGAGGAAGAGTTTCCTGAATACCTTCAAAAGATATCTGAGAAATTAACAGTGATTCACCCTTCACAACACCCCAACCTTGGTTCTTGGGAAGAAAAAGGAGTAGTCCTTGAGGATTCATTGGTTTTTACATTGATTGGAAATGATTTCTTTAGAAAAGGCGGAGCAGAGACTTTAAGGGTTTTCGATCGTTTAATTTTAGGAGGAGCGAATGTTCAATTAAGGATTATAAGTAACCTAAAATTCAATGACTATGCTTCTAAAACTACCCAAGCAGATCAGGAATGGGCTTTGAAAGTTATTTCAAGATATCCTGATCAGATTTTTCACTTTAAAAACATCCCAAATACAGATGTCCTTGAGCTATTGAAATCGACTCATGTGGGTCTACTCCCCACCTATGCTGATACATATGGGTATTCAGTGTTGGAATACCAATCTATGGCCTGTCCTGTTATTAGTACAAATATCAGAGCCTTACCGGAGATTAATTCTAATGAAAAGGGCTGGGTAATAGAAGTCCCCAAGGATGAATATGGAGAGGGCTTATTTAGAAAGAATGAGGAGCGGCAACTGTTGTCTAGAATTGTAGAAGAGGCATTGGAAAAGGTAATACTTGAGATACTTGCGGATGCATCAATAATTTCCAGCAAAGGAGAGAAAGCTTTGCAAGGACTTAAGGAAAAGAATAATCCCAAAAAAAACGGAGAGGCTTATTTGGAGATATATAAGAAAGCTTTGAACCGTCTTGATACCGTCTATTCAACCCCCTAGAAATTGAAAAAGCAATTTCTATATAATTAGGGAGATAGCCTCAGTCATAACTTCTTCGCAATGACGTTTAGACAGATTGTCGCGCTCGTGCCTCGCTGGCAATGAGGTAAATGAAAAAAAATGAAAATCATTCAACTTATACAAAAGCCTCAGCGAAGAGGAGCGGAGATCTTTGCAGCTCAACTAAGTGAGCAGCTTAAGCTTACTGGAAATGAGGTTTTGTTGATTAGTATTTTTGAAGGTGAATCTGACCTACCTTTTTATGGGAAATGGATAAGGTTAAATAGACCGATTGGATATCGGTTTTTTGATTTTAAAGGGTGGAAACAATTTTCGAGAATTGTCAAAGATTTTAATCCAGATATCATTCAGGCAAATGCAGCTGATACCCTTAAGTTTTCAATTTTCTCCAAAAGGTTATTCAAATGGAAAAATCCTTTAATCTATCGCAACGCAAACCAGATGGGGGATTTTATCAGAAATGGTTTTCATAAAAGCTTCAATCAATGGCTTTTAAATCAGGTGGCGGGAATAGTTTCGGTATCAAAAGCCTCAGCAGAAAACCTTCATAATACTTTTTGCTACCCTTTGACTAAATCAATCGTAATTCCAATTGGAATAGATTTGAATGAAATTGATCTTAAGCAGAAAGAGAAAACATTGATCAACTTACCTGAGAACTTCTTACTGCAAATTGGAGGTCTAGTGCCTGAGAAAGATCCTTTAGGTATGTTAGCTATTTTCTCAAGGATTTCTGCAACTCACCAAGATTTACATTTAGTCTTTCTGGGATCTGGCATTCTTCGTGAGAAATTAGTAGAAAAAGTAGAAGAGCTAGATATAGAATCTAAAGTGATCATGATTCCTGCCCTTGAAAATATTTTTCCCATTTTAAACAAAGCCACAGCCTTGGTATTGCCTTCTAAAATAGAAGGTCTACCGGGAGTTATTTTGGAAGCTATGTATTGCAAAGTTCCTGTGATTGCTTATGATGTAGGAGGCATTGGTGAAGTAGTAAATAAATATAGAGGATGGTTAGTGTATTCTGGGGATTCTAAATGTTTTGAAAATGAATTGAATCATCTAATTCACACTACCGATTCAGAACGTTGTGCTTTGCTCTCAACAAGTTCGCAATTCATAGAGGAGCACTACTCTATTTCCAAAATTTCAACTCAATTCGAAGCGTATTTTAATCAATTATAAATGAGGCAAAAACTTTTAAAAATTTTTCGATCCAAGGTGCTCCAGCCTTTATGGATAAAATTACACCACATTTCCTTGATAGGAATGAATTATTTTGGAGGAGCTTCTCTGAATCATAGCGGTGAGATTTTCGCTTTGAATTATATGAAAGAAAAATTGAAAGGGAAGGGTAAGATTCTGATTTTTGATGTTGGAGCGAATTCAGGTGAATATTCTATCCTAGCAAATGCATTATTTGAGGATACGGGAGTAATACACGCATTCGAGCCATCTAGTTTTACCTTTAAGATATTAGAGGAAAAAACAGAGAATTATCCTCAAATAAAGCCGCATAAATTAGGGGTAGGAAGTGAAAACACATTACTGAAATTGTACTCAAGTGGGAAAGGTAGAACAACCGCTTCAGTTTATAATTTAGCTTACTCACTAAATAATTTTAGTGAAGAATTTACTGAATCAATAGAAGTGACATCCGTTGATACGTTTTGTAGAGAGAATGATATTGAAGCTATTGATATTTTAAAAATAGATATTGAAGGCCATGAATTAGCTGCTATTAAAGGAGCTAAGAATATGATTGAATCAAATTCCTTGAATTTTATACAATTTGAATTTGGCAAATGTCACATAGATTCAAAAGTCTTCTTCAGAGACTTTTACGAACTATTGTCCCCTGGATTTAAATTGTTTAGGATAGTTGCTGATGGATTATTTGAAATTAAAAATTATGATTCCAGCTTAGAAATTTTCCATACGGCTAATTATTTAGCTGAAAGGAAAACTCCTTTTAAAAGTTCAATTTAAATTATAGGAAATAAGTAATTTTTAGTGATACATAATAAAATCAAAATTCTTCATTTAATTAAGAGTTTAGGTAGAGGGGGCGCTGAAAAACTCATTCCAGAAACAGCTTTGGTCCATGATCAAAAAAGATTTGAATTCCACTGCCTGTATTTCTATCATCAGAAAAATAACATAGTGGATGAACTGGAATTAGCCGGGATAAAGGTGCATTTAATTCCAACAGGAAATTTGGGCTTGTTTTTTCAGGTAAATAAAGTTAGAACTTTTGCGAAGGAATTGGGTATCGATATTATCCATGCTCACTTACCTTGGGCTGGGATTTTAGCTCGTTTTGTAGGGAATAAATTAAATATCCCAATTGTCTACACTGAGCATAATACCTGGGAGCGCTATAATAAGCTTTCGTATTGGGGTAACCGCATGACCTTTAAGCAACAGGATATAGCTATTGCTGTTTCCAACGAAGTTGCCCTCTCCATGCAGCTCAATTCCATGATTGATCCTTACCAGCGTGGCGGCAGAATGAAGATTAAAGTGATCCAGAATGGGGTGAATACAGATGTGTTTAGGAGAATAGATATCGGGATCTCCAATCCGGAGCAAACTCCCCCTTTAAAAAGGGGGGCAGGGGGGATTTTCACGGATCAGAAAGTCGAACTCCAAATCCCACAAGACGCCCAAATCATCGGCATCGTCGCCGTTTTCCGGGATCAAAAGCGCCTCTGGCTTTGGATTGAAACAGCATTGAAAATACTGGATATTTGTCCTGATACACATTTTCTTATAGTAGGAGATGGGGAGTGGAGATCAAGGCTGGAAAGACAGATAGAGGAATCAGGAAAATCAGCTCATTTCCACTTGGTAGGAGTGCAAAAACAGGTGATCCCCTATCTATCCATCATGGATATTTACCTCAGTACATCTGAATTTGAAGGTTTGCCTATTGCTATGCTGGAAGCCATGTCCTGTGAAGTACCCGTAGTAGCTACCAGAGCAGGAGGAATAGGCGAGGTGATTCAGCATGGCGTCCAAGGTTTCTTATCTGAGATCGATGAATACCAGGAATTGGCAGGATATTGCATGCAACTCCTAAATAATGAAAGACTTCAAAAATCCATGTCCCATGCTGCCCGTGAGCGTGTAGTAGCTCAGTTTAGTATGAAGAGAATGGTAGAGGAATTAGAGGGGGTATATGAGTCTGTGATTGCCAAATGACTTATTTTAGAAAAAGTAGCGTAATTGGATTTCTGTCAGATAGAACCAATTCGTGTCAGGTTGAGCGTAGACGAAACCCACACCACTGCCTTTCTGTTTTCCGCCAATTCCAATTTGAATTCCTTACCTTAATTTCAAATTCAACAATTTCAAATTTCAAATTCAATCATTTTAAATTCACGAAGTGCTCGGTGCCGTAGTCCTTATCCTCCTTCTCTTTGGTATTAGCCAACCTATTCTGGGAAATCTCCAGAAAGAGCATAATTGGGTTAAAGCGGGTTTGCTCAACCAGATGTTCTGGTATCATATGTTTTTTGGATTAGTGTATTGGACTTATAGCCAGTTTAATAGATCTGATTCTCAGATGTATTATTGGTATACAAAGACCTCTACTAATTGGTATGACAATTTTCACGCTGGGACTGAATTCGTTCATTGGCTGTCATATCCTTTTGTAAAATGGTTTGGGTTCAATTATGATATGATGATGTTCCTCACTACCTGGTTAGGGTTTTGGGGCTTCGTTTATTTCTACCTATTTTTTAAAGAGAACCTGAGATTTAATCCAAAATTTGAGGGTTGGGATGCCATTACCATCTTTATGTTTCTACCCAATATGCACTTCTGGACCGCCTCTCTGGGAAAAGGAGCGGTTATTTTTGCAGGGATTGGGTTTTTAGTTTATGGTCTTTCCTGGCCCATAAAAAGGATTCCTCATATTGCATTTGGGAGTTTTCTTTGCTATATGGTAAGACCACATATTCTCTTTGCAATTTTGATTGGAATGGGAGTAGGCTTTGTTTTGGGGCGTGAAAAAGTACCGATCTATCAAAAGTATTTGGTGGTCCTATTTGCGATAGGAATGAGTATTTATGTGTATGAAGATTTGATTAAATTTTTGGGTTACGATCCAAATAATCTGGTAGATAGTTTTGAGGAGGAAACTGCCTTAAATAGAGGTAGACTAGTAACTTCGGGGTCAGGGGTAGATATGGGGTCTTACAGTATGCCTATGAAGCTCTTTACTTTCTGGTTTAGACCCCTGTTTGTTGATTCTCCAAATGCCTTAGGAATAGCAATTTCTTTTGAGAATGCCCTTTATATCTACATGTTTAGTAAGATTGTTCGTAAGGACTTTCTAACCTATATCAAGATCGCTCCCGCCATGGTAAAGATGTCTGCGGTAGTATTTATCTCCATCTCCATCTCCATGACCTTTGTGATGTCAAATCTGGGCATTATCATTCGCCAAAAATCCCAGATCATGTACTTTATGCTCTTTGTGGTAGTCGCCTTTATGGATTGGCAAAAAACCACCCGCATCAAAAAACGCGGCGAGATCTTTAATAGAATAGTGGAGGAGGAGCGAAAGAATCTGGAGCTAGCGGAATCAACAAATAACAACTAACAACTAACAACTAACACCCAACAACTAACAACTAACCCCCATGTCCCCCGGCACCTTCACCATCTCCCTTGATTTCGAACTCCTATGGGGAATCTTCGATAAAATTGGAACTGCCTACAAGCCCTCTTACTTCCTAAATACCCGGCAGATTGTGCCAATTATGTTGGAGAAGTTTACCACAGCTAATATCCAGGCTACCTGGGCTACTGTAGGGATGCTCTTTGCAGAAAATGAAGAAGAGTGGAGAGCATATTCCCCGGAGTTTTTACCATCCTACCGTGATAGAAAATACTCCGCCTATGAATGGGTGAAAAAGAATGGCATTAGACCTGAAGTTCATTTTGCGCCAGATCTGATTCAGCAAATCATTGATACCCCAGGTCAGGAATTGGGCTCCCATTCCTTTGCCCATTACTATACCCTGATGCGTGGTCAAAGCCCCGAACAGTTCCGTGAAGACCTAAAGGCCACCCAAAAAATCTCCCAGGATAAGTTTGGGAAGAAACTTGAATCCTTGGTTTTTCCCCGCAATCATATAAATGAATTGTATCTGGGGATCTGTGTGGAGGAGGGGTATAATTATGTGCGCGGGAACCCAAAAAATTGGTTTTGGCAGGAGACCCAGCATGAGAATTTAAGTAAGAAAATATTCCGCTCTGCTGACTGCTTTTTTCAGGTTGGGGCTAAGACTTCATATCCACTGGATGAGGTGAAGATTTTCGAGGATGAACCAGTAATCATCCCAGCATCCAGAATTCTTCGGCCACAACAGCAGAGTAATTTTATAATGAACAAGAGTCGCATGTTACGTATTAAGTCAGAAATGGAACATGCAGCAAAGAATAATGAAGTCTATCATTTGTGGTGGCACCCACATAATTTCGGAGCAAATCCTGAAAGTTCTTTAGCTGAATTGGATGAGTTGATTACGCATTTTTCCCAGCTACAAGCGGAATATGGCTTCCAATCCAAGAATATGCGTAGAGTAGGTCAGCAAATAAAAGAGATGGCTGTAACAGTCTAGTTTATAATTGCCCAATATTTCAAAAACCTCAGACCCCAGGATCTGAGGTTTTTTTGTTTCCATATCCATGTAACCTTTGAGGTGTCATCCCGAACTGCCATCGGCAAGAGAGGGATCTCCTCGAAGGTTTTTTGATTTGAACATTACTTTTGTCACCAGTCCCCCGCCGCCGTTCGTGTCCGCAGCCGTTCGTTTCACGAATGGCCCCAGCAAGCGCAAGACCGCTGTTCGGGATTACAAATCCCGAACCATTATCGTAGGATTTCCAATCCGACAACAACCAACTAGCGCAAGTCTCATGACTTGTGCTTTTGATATTGCAGTCTCCTGACTGCCTCCTCTGTTGTCCTGCTTCTCGAGAAGCTGGACTCAACTGTTATGGATTTGTAATCCCGAACCATTATCATAGGATTTCCAATCCGACAACAACCTTCCTTTCTTACCAAAAATCGTCCATCCCACATCCGAAATCCGAAATCGATTCAGTTTTCATCTTGCTGGCATAATGCCTTCGTCTCCGAATGACGATTTCGGGCCAGCGCTGGTTAACAATTACAACCTTATTCCCAGGGTTGAAACCCTGGGCTACCAATAGGTCGTCCCTACAGGACTTTTTCATATTGGTATTTATCAACGATGTAGGGGCGAATCAACATTCGCCCGTTAGAACAGGGCCTCTGTTGTCCCACGATCCATGGTCTGTGTCGCACAGACCACCTAGCGCAAGTCTCATGACTTGTGCTTTTGATATTGCAGTCTCCTGACTGCCTTCGTTTTAATATTTTTGCTCACAGATCATTTCACAATGGATCCGTTTTCCATCTTGCTGGCACCACGAATTCATCTCCGAATAATGATCCTGGGCCAGCGCTGTTGAACGAATACAACCATATTTCCAAAGTTGAAACCCTGGGCTATTACTGTTGCATGCCTTCAGCATGCTCTTCATATCCAACTATCGCCGCAAACGCCAACCGCTAACCGGCATCCGCGAAACGAAAATGCAATGGTAAAACCTCCGCTGTTCGTAAGGGTGCGGTGGGAAGCTGAAATAGCGGGGCAGGCGGCTGGAATTCGGGTTGAAGCATTATTTCAGCAAGCCTTTTGGTTACTTTTGGGCTCAAAAGTATCAGAGAAGATGATATGGATCTCACATCCGAAATCCTATATCGATTCGGTTTCCATCTTTTGCCTGCCCGCCGTGGCGGGGCAAAATGCCACATCTCCACTAGAGGATTCCGAGCCAGCGCTGTTGAAATATCATGCTCCGTTTCAACCTAGGGCTGCGTCGTACCTCCTTACCCTGGGCTATTAATATTGCATGCCTTCAGCATGCTTCTCATTTCCAACTATCACCGCAAACGCCAATCGCCAACCGACAACTTTCATTCATTTTAAATTTTAAATTCCTTCATTTTAAATTCTTAATTTCCTCCGTTTCCATCTTGCTGGCTTGACGTCTTCGTCTCCGAATTATGATCCTGGGCCAGCGCTGTTGAATTATTACATCCTTAAACACCGGGTTAAAACCCGGATCTACCCATCTTGAATACCTACGGCATGCTCTCCAAATTCCAGATCTCTTACCATTTTAAATTCTTAATTCCTTCATTTTAAATTGTAACAACCCACACCTGTCCGCCGTGGCGGAACCCACAACCAACAACGAATATCTTCCACCAATTTTAAATTCTCAATTCTCAATTCCTCCCACACCTGACACCTGACACCGGTCACCGGTCACCCAACAACCCACAACTAAAAAACCTCCAAATCCCCCAAACTCCAACCCCAAGGCTGCTGTAGTAAATCCTCTGAAAGTGCTACTTTCCTAAGCGTTACCTCTGGACCTATAGACATCACAGGCATTAAACCCATTTCTATAGGCAACTCTTTTCCAAACTGTAAACCAGAATAGGAGGTGAACCTGACTTTCTCATTTTTTTCAATAGTTTTCAATAGTTTGTTCAGCTGTTTTTTTTCATTTTGACTAAATGCTGGCAGTGAAAAGAAATCAACTATTCTAAGTTCCCTGCCAATCTTTCCTTCCTTAATTCTATAAATCAAGAGATAAGTTTCCCCATCGCTAATAAAATGGTAAGGGAATAATGGACATAGCACGTAGCGCCAGTGTATGTAGCCTCTGACTAGATTTGTGCTAATTAATTCAGAAGTTTTTTTCGAATGTTCTATTTCTTGGATCAGTTGACTGATGCTACTCCAGTTGCTTTCCTGAGTATGGCTTTCACTTTTTCCTAGACTTAAAGGGAAATGAATTTTCAGCGGCAACTTCCCCCATTTTTCCCAACCCATCTTCAGGTATCCCGACATACTCTGGACATTGGGTGTGTTATAAATCAAATCCACTCCTTGATTTTTGATTTCCTCTATCAGTGAAAGAGTGAGCTTTTTAAAAATCCCCTTGCCCTGATACTCAGGGTGAATTGCTGTGTCTACCGCCCTGCAGGCTTTGAAGATTTTTTCCCCCTGGTGAAATTCCCATCGTAAAAATACCCGTACACCACAGATGATTCCATTTTCCTCTGCCACGAGCACAGGCGATTCTCCAAATGGATTTTCCACATGTTTCCAGTTCCAAAGAGCCTCTGATTTTGGGATTAGACTTTCACCCAAAGAAGCCTTTAAAAGATGAATAATTACGGGTAAATCGCCTGGAATAGCCTTTCTGATCTGCATGGGTTGAAGATAGGAAGATTTTTTATTTGGGTTTAAGAGAGCTTTGAATGGATTTATAGCTGAAAGATCATTTGTGTGATTTCACTTGCGCTAGTCCTAAAGGGTACTTGCCGCAGAATGTTGCTGCAATTAAATAATCTAAAAGGCTAATCGTCTAACTGAATTCCCGTTTCCATCCTCCTGCTTTTACTTTCTTATTAGAATAGGAGAATTCCGGGCAGGAGGGGGGAATACGTTAATCTATCCGACTACAATGGATTGATCCCTTTGGGGCCATTATGTTGCTTTCACCCATCGGCCATCCAACACCCAACATCCCACATCGGTCATCCGTCATCCAACACCCAACATCGGTCATCGGCCATCCAACATCCCACATCTCACATCCTATTTTAAATTCATAATTCTCACATTTTAAATTCCTACATCGGTCATCGGCCATCCCACATCGGTCATCGGCCACCCAACAACAAACAACTAACCCCCATACCCCTTCTCCTGAAGTATTTTTATATATTTGATCCAAGCTAAATTTATGCTTCTAGAATGAAGAAAATCCTTTTTGTACTCAGCATTGTGATTTTTGCCACAAGTTGTATCAGTAACAAACGAATCACCTATCTGCAAAATCTTCCAGATAATACCCCTATAGATCTAAATGAATTTATTCCATACGCAGAAGTTGACTATCAATACGTATTGCAACCCTATGATATTGTTTCGATTGATTTTGCGACTTCTGACCCTGAATTGATTGAAGCATTTTCCTTCCAAAATTCTCAGAGTATGGGTGGTATGGGAGGTAGCGGAGGCGGTGGTGGTGGAGGTTCTGACCCCTTGTATTTCCGAGGTTATTCCATAGATCAAAAAGGAGATGTGGAAGTTCCAAAACTCGGGAAAATCAATATCGCTGGACTAACAGAAGAGCAAGCCAAAGACAAAGTGCAACTTGAAATCAACAAGTTTTTCAAGGAAGAGATCTATGTCAAACTAGGAATTGCAGGCATAAGATATACCACGCTTGGGGAGTTTAACTCAGTAGGTGTCAATGTGATATATAAGAATAGGGCAACTATTTTTGATGCCCTGGCTAACTCTGGTGAAACCACCCTCTTGGGTAAAAAAAATAAGCTATTCATCATCCGCCAGTACGACGGTGGAACTAAGATTCATCAGATCAATCTAAATGATAGAGCACTATTGGCAAGTCCATTTTATTTCATCCAACCTAATGATATATTATATATGGAACCAATGAATATCAGGCAATTTGGTAACGCAGATAACCTGACCGCATCCCTAGCTCTTTTTGCAGGTTTGCTAGCTTCCACACTTTTAATTATTAATTTGGTAACGGGTAATTAGTTGATATGGAGAAGTTAGACTTAAGCCAGTTAGATAACGAAGAAAAAGCACTGGAGATCAGGTACGTGGTCGCCAAGTACATTCGCTATTGGCCTTGGTACCTACTTTTTATTACGATCTTCCTCATCGCTACTTTTCTTTTTCACCGCTATACAGTGGACGAATATGAAGTGTCAGGCTCCATGGTGATCAAAACTAACACTTCTCCTGAAGCTCGTATTTTAGATAGATCTAATATATTCTCTACAGGACTCAATCTTGAGAATGACATCCTGCGGTTAAGATCAAAAGGTTTGGCCCACCAAGCACTAGAAAAACTTCATTTTGACGTGGAGTACTATGCCAAAACCAACATAAAAGCGATTGAATTGTATGACCGCTCTCCAATACGCATTGAAGTAGACTGGAATCATTTTCAGGTGTCAGATGTCCCTATTCAGCTGGAGATATTGTCGGAGAATACCTTTCGCCTCACTAAAGAAGAGAGTGGATTTATGGATTTTAATTCCGCCATGGCCGCTGGAGATGAATCCATTTATGACAAGACCTATTCTTTTGGAGAGAAAATAGAAACTACCCGATCTAAATTTATTGTGCACTTGGTAAATCCAGGAAGGACGAATGAGGTCTTAGTTTTTAAGCTTAGAAACCCAAGTTCCCTGGAAGATACCTACGCTAGATCAGTACAGGTGAGTTTGCAGAATGAATACAGCTCAGTGCTTCGATTGAGTACTACCACCAAAGTAGTAGAAAAAGGAAGGGATTACATCAATGCTTTGATGGAATCTTACATAGCATTTGACCTGAGCGAAAAGAATAAGATTCAGGAGAATACACTGGCCTTTATCGAAGAACAACTAGGCTTTTTGGAAGATTCCCTACAGCAAAAGGAACGGGAATTACAGGATTTCAAGGTTGAAAACAAACTATTGGATGTTTCAGCTGAGTTTTCCAACATACTCGGCAAGATGAATACCCTCGATGAGATGAATGCCGAGATTGATTACCAATTGGAATATTTCGAGCAGATCCGTAGCTATATGGAGCAAAAGAGTCGGGATTTTTCTGATGTGATAGCTCCTTCAGTCATAGGAATTCCTGATCCCTTGTTGAATGGGCTGATTCAGACCCTGGTTACCCTCTCTCAAGAACGTAGAAAGTTGCTTGCTACCGTCAATGAAAATCATCCGGAAGTGCTGAAAATCGATGTGCAGATGGATAAAACGCAGGATTTTCTTTTTGAGAATGTGGTGAATCTTATTGAAAACACCAAGCAGAAAAAGAAAAGCATCCAACGGGATATCCAGGTTTACGATGCTGAATTTTCTACACTGCCGGAATCCGAATCTAAATACTCAGGGATTTTCAGGGAATTCAAACTCCGTGAATCTCTCTATACCTACCTCCTTGAAAAACGAGCTGAAGCTGGAATTGCAATGGCCTCCAATGTTTCTGATAACGCCATCTTGGATGCTGCAAGACGAGGAACTTTGATATTCCCTAAGAAGCAACAGAACTATGGTTTGGCAATTGTCCTAGGCTTTTTGATTCCTTTTGGGTTTGTGGTAGTGAGGGATATTTTTGACGATACCATCAAAGATCAGCGTGATCTGAAAAAACACTTCATGATTCCTCAGCTGGGAATCGTAGGATACAGTCTTAAGGATACTAATAAGGTGGTATTGGACTTTCCTAAATCTGCAGTTGCAGAATCCTTCAGATCTCTTCGATCGGCAATTACCTATTTGGCAAGTGGAAAAAACACCAAAATGATCTTGGTTACCTCCTCTGTGTCAGGAGAAGGCAAGACGTTTACCTCCTTAAATCTGGCTTCGGCCATGGCCTTAGGCTCTAAGAAAACGGTGGTAGTAGGAGGGGATTTAAGAAGACCTAAACTTGCTTCCTATTTTGGGGAGTCAGATCGAGTGGGGTTATCTACTTACCTCATTGGAAAAGTTGAGGCGGAAGCAATTGTGATGCCTTCCACCCATGAGAATTTATGGTTTGTTCCTTCAGGAGTCATTCCTCCTAATCCTGCAGAATTGCTGCAGACACCAAGACTTATAGAGTTTTTGGAATACCTAAGATCCAATTTTGATGTAGTCATTTTTGATACTCCTCCAATGGGACTGGTGTCAGAGACGATTGATTTAATGAGGCTTTTTGATATCAATCTATACGTCGTAAGACAGAATTACACAGTAAAAGATCACTTGGTGATGATCAATGACTTATTTAACAATAAGCAGGTTAAGAATGTATATGGAGTTTTTAATGGTATTGTGAATTCAGGGTACCATTACGAAGGTTACAATTATGGTTATGGTAATACTTACTTGTACTCTCAAAACAATAAATACATGTACAATTACTATGGGGATGACTTGGAGACCAAAAAGAAAAAGATCAAAAAAAGTAATAAGAATATCCTTCAGCGTCTGAAAAAGGCCTTTAAGATGAAATGAGACAGGTTAATACACTAAATCACAGGAGTTAGGTCAGCTTTTCCAGTTAACCTACTCACCTTTGCACTCTTAAATAGGAGTTTGCCAAACAATCAGTTAAGATTATGCTTACCACAGCCGCTCTAATTCCCGCCAGATACGCTTCTACACGTTTGCCTGCCAAACTTATCCAGGATCTTGGAGGGAGGTCTGTAATTCAACGAACCTACTTAAGCACCTTGGCTACAAAGGTCTTTGATGAAGTGTGGGTGGTAACAGACCATCCCGAAATCCAAAAACAGATTGAGGAAGTTGGTGGGAATGTGTTTTATAGCGAAACAGCCCACGAAAGTGGCTCCGATAGAATAGCGGAGGCTCTGGAAAAAGTGGAAGCCGGGATCATTGTGAATGTGCAAGGAGACGAACCCTTTCAGGACAAGAAGTCTTTGGAGGATTTGGTGGCTGTTTTTGAGGATAAAGCAGTAGAAATAGCTTCCCTGAAAACCCTGATTTCGGAGGATGAAGCACAAAACCCAAATTTTGTAAAGGTTATTTCGGATTTAAAAGGAGATGCCCTGTATTTTTCAAGATCACCAATTCCATACAATCGGGATAAAATCAGAGAACTTCAGTATTGGAAGCATATTGGAATTTATGCCTACAGAAGGGAAGCCTTGGTTCATTATACTTCATTGGAGAAAAGTACGCTGGAGAAGGTTGAAATGCTTGAGCAATTAAGGCTGCTTGAAAATGGGTTTAAGATTAGGATGGTTTCCACAGTTCATCATTCAGTTGCCATAGATACCTTGGAAGATTTGGAAAGAGCCAGAAGTATTCTGGGCTTGAGGAATTAAGGGTCAAGGGGGGCGATTATCTGACATCGGTCATCTTGCTGGCAAAACGCCACATCTGCCAAAGACATCTCTGGGCCATCGCTGATGAACTGACCTAATTTTTTTCACTGGGTTAGCCCCGAGCTATCGGGGCCTTGGCTACAAAGGTTAGATCACTAAGAGGCCATTATGTTGCTTTCACGCATCCAACACCCAACATCGGTCACCGGACATCCAACATCGGTCACCGGACATCCAACATCCGTCACCGGTCATCCAACATCCGACATCGGTCACCCAACATCGGTCATCCGACACCCAACATCGGTCATCCAACATCCGACACCCAACTCTCTCCTCCCCATTAGGGGTCGGGGGAAACACCCCACAACCAAGCCTCAAAATAACTCCCAACCAAAAAACTAAATTAGTTTCTACTATTTATTTACTCATTTACTGGATAATTTA
Organism: uncultured Algoriphagus sp.; assembly: GCF_963974365.1. Taxonomy (GTDB): domain Bacteria; phylum Bacteroidota; class Bacteroidia; order Cytophagales; family Cyclobacteriaceae; genus Algoriphagus. The sequence goes on from NZ_CAXBBX010000010.1 coordinate 219,027, forward strand.
CCTTTCGGATTGTTTTCTAAATCCGCTATATTTTTAAAAAGTAACCAATAACCACAAATGACCAATACTTCATCACCATTGGAAGACGGTTCTAAATTGAATTCCCCAAATGGCATACAATTTTTGAATAAGGATACAGAAGTTGAGTTTGATGGCATTAGCAAACTTGCCTGCATGCTCACCACCTGTTCTACTTCCCTCATTTATTTTTTTGAGGATACAAAGGCTTGGATTAAATCTAGCTACGGCAATAAGGAGGGTATAAAATCAACAGATTTAGATTATAGTTTTGATGAGTTGAAGGATACAGATATCCTTTTTCTGCAAACTAAAGAGCAATCCTTAGCTGATAAAGGGTTTAATTTTTTTGCAGCTATTCCAATTAGTAGTAGCAAGGGAGAGATTATGGGGGCTTTAGCTGTACTGGATAAGCAAGAGAAGATACTTCATGACGAGCAAATCTCAGGGCTTCAGATTCTAGCAGGCGGATTGAAAAGCTTGCTGAGAGATAAAAGTACCAATCAGGAGCTAACCCAATATGAAAAGCTCTTTAATTTATCTTCAGACCTAGTTTGCGTTGCGGGAACGGATGGATTCTTTAAGAAAATAAGCCCTTCCTTTCAAGACATCCTTGGTTGGGGAGATGATATCCTATTAGGTAAGTCTTTCTTTGAATTGATTCATCCAGATGATCTGGATAAAACTGCTCAAGAAATAGAAAAACTTTCCGCAGGTATTCCCACCATCAATTTTTCGAATAGGTTTTCCACGCTGCATGGTTCCTACAAAGTAATCCAATGGAGAGCTTCTCCTGAACATGAAACCGACTGCATTTTTGCAATAGGAAGGGATATTACTGAGGAGAGAAAAAGAGAATTAGAGCTGGTGGAAAGTGAGGAAAAACTTCGGATGTTTTTTGAAAATTCCCAAGGCCTCATGTGCACCCATGATTTGAAGGGTAGGTTTCTATCAGTCAATTCTTCAGGAGCTGCGATTTTAGGATATACAGTGGATGAAATACTTTCTAGGACGCTTTATGATATTGTGCCCAAGGAAAAGTATCCCGACATGGATAGTTATTTGGAAACTGTGGCCACTAATGGGAAACTAAAAGGGCAGATGCAAACTCTCCACAAAGACGGTTCAAATCGGTTTTGGCTTTTCAACAATATTCTAGATAAAGGCAGCAGAGAAGGGGAGCCATATGTCATCGGAAATGCTATAGACATCACAGAAAGAGCTAGACTTGAAGAAGATCTGAAAGAGGCTCGATGGCTATTGGAAAAGACTGGAAAGATGGCTAGGGTAGGTGGCTGGAATGTGGATCTAGTCAATCAAAAAGTAATTTGGTCTCCGGTGACAAGGTTAATTCATGAAGTAGCCGAGGATTATATACCTGACATTGCAAAGGGAATCGAATTTTATAAAGAAGGAGAAAGCCGGGATGCAATCATAGCAGCAATGGATAATGCTGTTGTGAATGGAGAGCCTTGGGACCTTGATTTGCAACTCGTCACAGCAAAAGGTAACGAGTTGTGGGTTAGAGCTATAGGTCAGGCTGAATTTAAAAATGGAGTTTGTACTAGGGTCTTCGGAACTTTTCAGGACATAGATACCAGTAAAAAAAATGAACTTGAAATTGCCAGCGCTAGAAAATTATTGGACAATGTTTTTAGCGCCACTTCTGAAGTAAGCATTATTGCCACAGACCTGGATGGTGTCATTACTATTTTTAATGTAGGGGCCGAAAAAATGTTTGGCTATTCAGCTGAAGAAATCGTAGGGAACTATACCACCTCAATTTTTCATTCTCCCGAAGAGACCGAAAAGCTCTCTACTGAGCTATCAAAGGAATTTGGAAGGCCAATTACAGGTTTTGATATTTTCAAATCCAAGTCGGAAAGAGATGGCTCTGACAAGCAAGTTTATACTTTTATTACCAAAGACGGCAAAGAGCGTATCGTTTCTTCAGTAGTAACTCCAATTAAGAATGCCAATCAGGAAAGTATAGGTTACTTAAATATCGCCATTGATATCACAGAAAATAGAAAAATCGAACTCGCTCTTTTCAATGAAAAGAGTAGGTTATCTGCCTTTGTCGCGCATACCCCAGCTGCTGTGGCCATGCTGGATCAGGAAATGAAATACATCGTGGTAAGTAATAGATGGGAAGAGGAATATAATTTCAAGGCAGAACAGGTGATAGGCAGATCACATTATGAGATTTTCGGAGAACTCATGAATGAAGAACGTCTTTCTAATTACTCACGGGTTCTCGATGGCGAAGTCATAACTAGAGAAGAAGAGGAAATTGTGTTTCCGGGAGAGATAGAGCCTAAATTCATTTCCTGGGAGATGCGACCTTGGTACTTACATACTGGAGATGTGGGGGGCATGGTGGTTTTTACTCAAAATATTACCCCTTTAATAGCGCAGCGCGAAGAGTTAAAGCGTGCCAAAGAAGCCGCTGAAGAAGCCAGTGTGGCAAAATCTGAATTTTTGGCCAATATGAGCCATGAAATCAGAACTCCATTAAATGGGGTAATAGGATTTTCTGATTTAGTGCTGAAAACCAAATTGAATGAGACCCAGCATCAATACCTCTCAATTGTCACCCAATCAGGAAATGCCCTACTGAGTATCATCAACGATATTTTGGATTTTTCCAAAATAGAAGCAGGAAAGCTGGAGCTGGATGTAGAGAAATGTGATCTGTATGAAATGGCCTCACAGGCTACAGATATCATTATCTATCAGGTTCAAAGTAAAGGATTGGAAATGCTTCTCAATATATCAGGTGACCTACCTAGGTTTATCTATGCGGATGCAGTTCGCCTAAAACAAGTCTTGGTAAACTTGCTGGGCAATGCATCCAAATTTACCGAAAAAGGAGAGATAGAGCTTAAGATCGAAAATCTAAACATAGTGGACGATCAATACACCATTCGGTTCTCTGTACGAGACACTGGAGTTGGTATAAATCCGGTCAAACAAACCAAGATTTTCGAGGCATTCTCACAGGAAGATAGCTCTACTACCAAAAAGTATGGGGGAACTGGCCTTGGACTTACTATTTCAAACCGCCTTTTGGGCTTGATGGGGACGCACCTTCAATTGATATCCAGTCAGGGGAAAGGGAGCACCTTCTTTTTTGATGTAACCTTACAAGCGGAGGAGGGCGAACCTGTAGACTGGGTGGATATAGCTCAAATCAAGAAAGTACTGGTGGTGGATGACAATGAAAATAACAGACTCATAGTCACCCAGATGCTGCTATTGAAAAATATTCAGACCAGCGAAGCTACCAATGGCCTGGATGCTCTTCAGTTATTAGCTACTGGTGAACGATTTGATGTCATCCTAATGGATTATCACATGCCTTTTATGGATGGACTGGAAACAATCAAAAAGATTAAGGAGATTTTTGTGGAGGATTTGGATGAGATGCCAGTCATTTTGTTGCAGAGTTCATCTGATGACCGAAAAATCATCCAAAGCTGTAAGGAATTGGGAGTGAAGCATCGCTTGATTAAGCCTTTGAAACTTCAGGATTTGTACCACGTGCTGTCTCGCCTGAATTCTCATAAGGAAGAGCCAGTTCAGGTACAGGGCGAGCCTGTTAATCAGAAAGAGTTCAGGTTTAAAATCTTGTTGGCGGAAGACAATAAAGTCAATATGATGCTTGCTGAAACAATTATCAAGAATAATTTCCCTAGGGCTATCCTCCTGAAAGCAGTCAATGGACTAGAGGCAATAGAGACTTTTAAACTGGAACAGCCAGATATTCTCCTCATGGATGTGCAAATGCCTGAAATGAATGGCTATGAGGCCACCCGAAAAATCAGAGAACTTACTGACTATAAAAAGATACCTATAGTAGCCATCACAGCGGGAAATGTAAAGGGTGAACGAGAAAAATGTTTGGCGGCAGGGATGGATGATTTCGTGGTCAAACCAATCGTGGAAGAGGTTCTGCTCAATGTATTTGAAAAGTGGTTGGACTTTCCGAAAACTGCCCCGGTAGATTCTAAGTCAGCCGAGAAGCAGATGGAAGAAAATCGGTATGACCCAGGGGTATTAATTAAGTATACAGGGAATGAAACCTTGGTATTGGCAAGAATTTTAGAGATTGTAGAAGACGAATTGATTGATTTTCTGGAAGATACCAAAGAAAAAATAGCCAAAGAGGATTTGGAAGGACTCAATGAATCTGGGCACAAACTCTACGGTACTTCCGTATCATCTGGAATGTCTGTTTTGGCAAAAATGGCAACTGACCTGGAGACGCTCAAGCAATTCGATAAACAGCATGAATTGGACAGGTATGAGCTTTTTCGCAAAGAAATAGAGTGGATAATCAAGCAAATCCAATCCCAAAGGGAGGGTTTGGATTCCTGACTTTCCTTACTAAATCCTTAAATTAAATTAAGTTTCCCCATCAGTTCAGCTCTCTTCGATCTGCTGATTGGGATCACTGATTTCTGGATTAGGATAGTATTGTCTTGTATGTCTATGATTTTCTTGAGATTGATCACATAGGATCGATGCACTTTGAAAAAAATGTCTACAGGAAGTTTTTCGATGATCTTGCTGAGCGTTGTGTGAACTCTGTATTCTTCCTTGTCTAATTTGATCAAGACATAGTCACCTTTTGCCTCGATAAAGTTCACTTCACTGGTGTTTATGTTTATCAGGCGCTTGTCAATGTTGATATAAAATTGATGCTCACCTGTTTTCGTTGGATTTTCACCTTCCGACGAGTTACCTGTAGAGTTAATTAATTTCTCTGCCTTTTTAATCGCCTTCTTAAATCGAACCTGGTCAATTGGTTTACTCAGATAATCAATAATACTTTCATATTCGAACGCTTCAATAGCAGAGTTCCGATCTGAAGAAGTCAAAATAATATGTGGAGGGTTCTTTAGCGTTTGTACAAAATCAAACCCAGTAAACCCTGGCATGTGGATATCTAAAAATATCAAATCCACCTTTTCCTTATTTAGAAATATAAATGCCTCCATGGCATTGGAAAAAGTCCCCGTCACTTCCCAATTAGTTTCCCTACTGCATAGAAATGCCAAGATCTCTCTAGACACGCGTTCATCATCAATGATAATGCAGTTCATAGTTAATCATAATGTTCAGGAAGAAATTTAAGTATTTTAGTTACGATTTCCTGAAAATCTGATTGATATTTTAGTTTTCCGCTTCTTAGAGAGCTTTCGTGCTCTTCAGAAATGGAAACAGAGGCATGCATCTGAAAGAAGGCTACCTTCTGCTTGATTTTGTGAACGATATCAGCTGCCCAATAAAAGTTCTTTGTACGAATAGCATTTTGGTAAGCATTGTATTCCTCGGGTAACTCCTCAATCAAAATTTTAAATATTTTCATTTCAAAAGTTGAATTGCCATTCGATAATTCTTTTAAATACGTCAGAGAAGGTTTTTCCATGTTTACTCGGATTAGTGAAGCCTCACCAGGGTTTAAATGGGATGGATAGGGTATAATCATTCATTGTGGATTCTAGAGATAATTGTCTGATCTCATATACCTCAGATTGAAAATCCTGAAACAGGAAGGCAAAAACCCAAGATTTCGATTTTTTTATATGCACTAAATTTATCTCGCCTGCGTGTGATTCCATGATTTGGACTGCACGTGCGATAAAACTCGTGAAGAGTTCTGTGATTTGGAGTAGGTTTCCTTGGATGATGGGAAGGGTATTGTCCACCTTGATCTTTAAGGAGGCTTGCCCCTCAAACTCAACAAGAATTGACTTGATCAACTGATAGCTGTCTATAATCTGATCGCTGGTTACATGTTCCGGTTGGAACAAATGTAGGTCTGTTGAATTTACCATACTTTCTTGTTTTATAATTTGATGGGGCAAGCGGGGGGGTGACAAACAACTTACTCTCCTCTTACTTAAACTGAATTAGTTTTTTCCAATACTTAAATATCTGAATAACAGTGCTTTTATATTGTGTTGATGAATGTGACTTGAGAATATAACTCGCAACTCCCAGCTCATAGCATGTCCTGATATCCTCTGGGTCATTAGATGTAGTAAATGCAATGGTCGGGATATAATTGAGAGCTGGGTTAGCCTTTAATTCCTTAAGAAATTCAAATCCGTTTTGGCCTGGCATATATAAATCTGTCAAAATCAAGTCTGGAAGTTGCTTGCTTCTTTCTAAATGATTCATAGCTTCATGGCCATCACCTACTATATATAACTCTGCTGTTATAGCCAATTGCTCGATTGTTTTCATAAATCGAAACTGCTCCAGTATATCATCTTCTAGTAATAGGACTTTCACTTCTTTTTTTCTCAAAGGTCGTAATTGAGAAATGGTCAATCTGTGAAATAAGGCAGGATAGGGTAGCCTGAAGGTGAAATGCCAGTACCTATCGACGAATGGTTTTCGAAAGAACTTGTTTTAGAGTGTCTGGTACTCAGAACTATAGTCAGACCACTTATAAAACTCATGGATGCTTGTGTAATGTTGGATTGCACTATAGGTTTAAAAATCCTTATATTTTCACTTAGTTAAGAAGCTGAATGATTAGTAAGACTAGTTGCAGGAGAATTTATGCCAACACTTTTTCCTAAAGACCATCAAAAAGTCATTTTCCAATTATCTAATAACTTGTTGAAGCTAGTCTGCTAGCATCCTTTTTAGCTAGCTTTGGTATTAATAAACCCCATTCTTAGTGAGCGCATATAATAATAAATGGAATTTTCCTTCAGGCGACAGCAAGCTGTTGGAGCTATATAAAACTAACAATTGGTCAGATACTTCCTTAGGCGATCCTCAATCATGGCCAGTCGATTTGCGCGCTATGCTCAATATGACTCTGGAGAATCCCTTGCCGATCTGTATTTTTTGGAGTGGCAAGTTTATTCAGTTATTTAATGAAGCATACGCAGGGATACTGGGAGATGGTAACTGTGCCGCAGTTCTAGGTAAGGAAGCAAAAGAGATTGGCTTGCAGAAATGGCAAAAGATTGCTCCAATTTTGGAGAAGGTGAAAGGTGGAGAATATGTCCGTGTTTCTGACTCCAATCTATCTGCAAAAGACGGGTATTTGAGTGAGAAATTTTTTGACTTTACCTACAGTCCTATCCGGGATACTGCAGGAGTAGTAGCTGGAGTAATCTGCATGGCTGTGGAGATTACCGAGCGAAAATTAGTGGAAGAAAAGTTAGTAGAAAGTAGGGAACTCCTGCATTTTGCCATAGAATCAGTGGATTTGGGTACCTGGGATTACAATCCCCTAAGCAGTAAATTCTCAGCAAACGATATTCTCAAATCTTGGTTTGGCTTGACTCCCATGGAGGAAATTGATTTGGAGCTTGCCTTGAACGTTATTGCTCCAGAAGATAAAGACCGGGTTTCCAAAGCAATAGAAACTGCCTTAAAATATGAATCCGGGGGTAAATATGATATAGAATACGCCATAGTTAACCCCTTGGATTCAGAAAAGCGAATCGTGCATGCCAAAGGAAAGGCTTGGTTTACCGACGATAACGTGTGCTACAGACTGAACGGTACAATGGAAGATGTCACACCGCAAGTATGGAATAGAAAAGCTATACAAGAGCAGGAAAAACGGATTCGCAGTATTGTAGAGAATGCACCCTTTCCCATAGGTGTCTACGAAGGGGATGATCTAATTATTACATTGGCCAACCAGTCAATTTTAGATGTTTGGGGAAAAGGTAATGACGTAATAGGGAAGTCTTATCGGAGTATTCTACCCGAACTGGAAAGTCAAGAAATATTCGAGCAAGTTTATGGAGTCTTTGCTTCAGGTGTACCGTTTCACGCAAAAAACCAACAGGTTGATTTGGTTATAAATGGTGAGCTAAAGCCTTTCTATTTCAATTATAGCTTTACTCCGCTGTATAATACTTCAGGTGAGATCTATGCAGTCATGAACACGGCAGCTGAAGTGACCGATATGCACTTGGCCAATCTCATGCTTGAGGAAAGTGAGAAAAGGTTTAGAAATTCTGTTCAGCAGGCTCCTCTAGGTATCGCAATTATTAGAGGGGAAGATTACCTAGTTGAAATGGCCAATGAAAATTACCTGCTTTTGGTGGACAAAAGTGAAGAGGATTTTATTGGTAGACCCCTATTTGATTCTCTTCCTGAAGTGAAAGAGGATGTGGAATATATTTTTGAGGATATAAAATCCAGTGGTAATCCTTTTTATGGAAATGAGTTCCCAGTTACGCTCAATAGATATGGGAAAAAAGAGCTGTGTTACTTCAACTTTGTCTATCATCCTCTAAAGGAACAAGACGGGGAAATCACCGGAATCATGGTAGTAGCGACTGAGGTCACTGCCACTGTAGAAGCCAAACACCTACTTCAAGAAAGTGAAAAACACTTCCGGAATATGGTGATGCAGTCGCCGATTCCGATGACTATTCTTCGTGGTGATCAATACATTATTGAGTCGGCAAATACAGCCATGTTTGAGACTGTATGGTACAAAAAGCCTGATGATTTGCTCGGGATTTCACTCTTGGATGCATTTCCAGAACTGAAGGATCAGAAATATCCAGAATTACTTCATCGTGTATTTACAACGGGAGAAACGCACAGCGAAAAAGAATCGCTGGCCTTGGTAGAAGGTGATGAAGGTTTAAAACGATTCTATTTGGACTTCGAATACGCCCCTATGTATGACATGGATGGAAATGTGTCTGGGATTATGATTACAGTTCATGATGTGACCGATATGGTCGAAGCTAGGCTGAAGGTGGAGAAAAATGAGGAGCGCCTGAATATTGTAGTAGCAGCTAGCGAATTGGGTGTTTGGGAATACGATTTAGCAACCACAAAAAGCATCATTTCCGGCAGATGTAATGAGATCTTTGGGTTTTCAAGAGATGAGTCCCTTCCATATTCTGTGATGGTAGATGAATTACATCCGGAGGATTTGCAGAAGGTAATGAAAGCTTACGAGCAATCCTATAGCACAGGAAATATCCATTACGAATCCAGGATAATTTGGAAAGATTATTCCACCCATTGGATTGAAGTCCGTGGCAGGGTGTTCTTTGATCAGGAAGCAAAGCCTGAGCGTATGGTGGGTACCATCAGAGACGTGACTGCTGAAAAGAATTTCCATAAACTTCTTTTGGAAAGAGAAGAGAAATTCCGACTGCTGGCGGACTCCATGCCTCAACTCATCTGGACCTCAGATGAAAATGGTGTCATGAATTACTACAACAAAGCAGTTTATGATTATTCTGGACTCACCTTCAATGATCTTGCTGGTGATGGTTGGGCAACAATGGTACACCCGGATGATAGAGAGAAAAATATGAGCAGTTGGCTACATTCTATTTCCACAGGTGAAAAATACAATGTAGAACACCGATTTAGGAATGCAGAGGGAAATTATCGCTGGCATTTGAGTCGCGCATTGCCTCAGCTCGACGATCAGGGTGAGGTCAGAATGTGGGTGGGGTCCAGCACAGACATTCAGGAGCAAAAACTCTTCACTGAGGCATTGGAAGAGCAGGTAAAAGCCCGTACCATAGAATTGAACAAGAAGAACGTTGACCTTGAGAAGATGAATAAGGAGTTACAATCCTTTGCTTATATCTCTAGTCATGATTTACAAGAACCCCTGCGGAAGATCCAAATGTTCTCCAGTATGCTCTTGGAGGATGAATATGAGAATATGAGTGATAATGGTCGGGACATGTTTGATCGTATGCAGAATTCGGCTAAAAGAATGCAGACTCTGATCCAGGATTTATTGGCCTATTCCCGTACAAATAGTCATGAGCGAATATTCGAAGTAGCCAAGGTAACTGATATCATAGATGAAGTAACAGATGATCTGCGGGAAGAACTTCAGCAAAAAGGAGCCATCGTAGAAGTAGATGCCATATGCTCAATCAAAATTATCTCGTTCCAATTCAAGCAATTATTATCCAATCTCTTCACCAACTCACTTAAGTTTTCTTATCCTACCAAAGCTCCAGTGATCAAGATTTCCTGCCAACCGGTGTCTGGGAAGGAAACTGGGAGAAAGGATCTGGTTTCCAAACAACTATACCATCATATCTCATTCTCTGATAATGGGATTGGTTTTGATCCTGAATACAGCGAGAAGATTTTTGATGTATTTCAACGACTTCATAGCAAATCCGACTATGTGGGCACTGGTATAGGTCTATCTATCGTGAAGAAGATCGTAGATAATCATGGTGGATTCATCTATGCAACGGGTGAATCCGGGAAAGGAGCATTATTTGATATTTATATTCCTGCCTAATGGCATAGTAAAAACCTTCTATTGAAGTATTTATAATGTATATCTGCATTTCTGCCAGAAAAAGGATTCTATCCTGATTTTAATGGAGTTGACTTTTGATCAGTTGATGCTGATGGTTTCCGGAGGTTATCCTCCGGATGAGTAGGCCTTTTAGGAATTTTAGGTTTTGTACTGGATAGAATGCCGTTAAGTAAATGACTTGGGCCAGGTTTTGGGAGGGAGTTATTTTTAAGAGTGAGATTCAGTAGAAAATACCGCTGTCTTGCTGTTTAAAATGAATAAGAAAAGGTAACAGCGGAAAGAAATGACCGAGGCTCAGGGCTTTTTGCTTACTTTTTGGCTGCCAAAAAGTGACAAACATAAAACCAATATCAAACGGAAGAAGGTGTAAAGAATGTTGAATTTTTGAAGAAAAAAATTAAACAATGATAAACAGAAGCTATATAAAGGATTATAAAAAAAAGTTCATCAGTAGATTTGAGAACACTTCTGTCACCAGTATCGCATAGGTGGAGGTTTTCTATCTATTTGATCAGAGGAATTTTTGCTTCTGCCATCATTGCGAATACTAACTTTATTTATACACTTATGGGAAAGCAATTAGATTCTATCACTCCTGAATTGATGGAGTTTATTTCAGAGCAAAAACTATTTTTTGTAGGTACTGCCGCGGCAGATGGGAGGGTGAATGTATCTCCTAAAGGAACTGATTCATTCCGGGTAATAGATGGTAATAAAATCATCTGGCTCAATTTGACAGGGAGTGGGAATGAAACTGCTGCCCATCTGCTTAAAAATACCCGGATGACAATAATGTTCTGTGCCTTTGAAGGGAAGCCTATGATTTTGAGATTGTATGGTCAGGCAAGGATCTTCCATGTGCGTGATCAGGAATTTCAAGACTACATCTCTTATTTCCCGGAAAATACTGGCTCAAGACAGATTATAGAAATGAGCGTTGACCTTGTCCAGACTTCCTGCGGATTTGCTGTGCCTTTTATGGATTATAAGGCAGAGCGGGAAACATTAAATTCCTGGTCTAACAAGCAAGGAAAAGAAGGAATAGCTCAATACTGGGAGAATAGAAACACCAAAAGCATTGATGGTTTTGAAACCAACATACTCCAAGACTGAACAGTAGTGTCGCTCAAACCTGGTTAATGGAGAAACCCATTATAAATTCAATAGGTATATCCGCTTTTCTACCAGTCAGATGGCAATAGCAATGTAAGAAATGTTAAACGTAAGAATTGAGGCCACTTCAGCCTGTCCCACCACGATGGGAGTCTTCGGTCACTTGTACTGAGCGTTACCGAAGTATCGGTCTTTCACCCTGATAAGCAAAGAATCTAAGATGATTGGCATCATTGAGGATAATCATAAAATTCAAAATCTTTGATTCTAATCCTTGCTCACTGGGATTGATATGCTACACTTAGGAGCTCAAAGGGAGAAACTCCTAATTTTCTAAAAAAAGCTGTGGCTGCTTACTTTCGTGAAAATTGTGAATAGGGCTTTCCGGTAGCTCTTCCACTAAATTGTATAGATACAATTTACCTTTTGCCATCAAGAAGGTTTCTGATTCATCTAGAGCGCAAATGCCAACTCTCACGTTTTCCATGTTTTCAACGATGTAAAACTCACATTTTCCGGAAGAAATTCCTTCAATAGCTTCTTGGATGGTATACGTCCAATTTTCTCCATTTTCATTGAATCCACCTATATGTGAGATGTCACCCTCAAAAGCTCCGCTTTTTACTTTGTTTACAAATAGCACTCTAAATCTTTTCATGGCTTGTCGTAGTTAGTTGTGCTAATATGCATTTTCATACGTGAACTTCAACTTACGTTTAGATTCTTTAAGTTTTTAGCTTGCGAAGAGTAACTACACTGTTTACCAGTATGCACAAGAAATACGCTAGCTGAGATTAGCCAAGTTATTCCCCAAGGCTAGATTAATTCATAGTTCAATGGAATTAGGAATATGCTTTTATTCTGAATTCACTTTCCTCCAGCTGCCCAACGAATTGCATTGGAAAGCATCAGTCTGAATTCCTCACTGTCTAAAAGTTTTGCATCATGACCTATTAGAAAATAGACGTTACGGGCTTTTTTAGACCTATTTTCCCAGATGACTGGATGATCTCCCATCTTAATATCAGAATCAGGCCGGTAGCTATTTTCATCCACATTTGCGAGTACATGCACATTTGGCCTTGGGTTTTTGTCAAAAATATACCACTCGTCATCCGGAATATCGAAAGAAGGTGGGAGGCCTACAAAAACAGGATGGGATGGAGCTTCTACATGTACAGTTCCTGTTGCCTGCTCTGCGATATAATTTTTAAATCGTATGCCACCCATAAACTCTGAAAACCAGTTCCATAGGGGATATCCATCAAATTCTCCGAGTAAGGTGGCATGATGCAAGCCTACCCAGCCGCCTTGCCCCTCATCAATGTATTTTTCAAAAGCTTTTTCTCCTGCTTCCGTCCAAGTGTATGGAGGGTAGTTCAACTGTATAATGACATCAAAATCGCCCAAAGTCAGGCTGTCTATTTCGGAAGCATAGTTTAAAACGATATAATCCATGTGCTCTTCGGTTGCAAATACTTTCAACCAGTCCAATGCAGCCACTACGAATCCTTCATGCTGATCACCTCTTTCTGTTAGCACTAATGCTTTGAATGGCAAATCCTGTGCGCTTACCAGTTGCAGGGATGAAAGCAGGACCAGATAAATAAGAATGGTAAGGTTTTTCATGTTAACTATCAAAAATAGAGAGTAGTCTTACTGAATCAGTAAGATAAAAATAGGTCTTTAAATAATGAATTGCTTTGGTAAAATACTCTCCAGAGTGACTACTAGGTGACTGGCATCATTGGCGATAATCATAAAAAAAATATGACTCCAAAGAATCCTGCCACTTACCAAATTATATTTTTGAATCACTTCGACATACTTCTATACGCTCAGTAACCGAGCTCGGTGTCCGGAGTTATTAATTATATAAGGTACTACCACAATTTTAATGGATTTTACTCCTGATTTGTTTATGATGATGGTTTCCGGAAGCTATCATCCGGATGGGTGAGCCTTACGGGATTTTCGGTTTTGTACTGAATTGAACGCCGTTAAGAAAATGACTTAGCTCCCGAGGTACGAGAGGACAAGTCGAAAAGAAAATGCCAGGTGGGCATTTTTAGACTTGGGCCAGGTTTTGGGAGGGAGTCATTTTTAGGTGTGAAATGCAGTACAAAATTCCGCTGTGTTGCTGTTTAAAATGAATAAGAAAAGGTATCAGCGGAAAGAAAAGACCGAGGCTCAGGGCTTTTTGGTTACTTTTTGGCCGCCAAAAAGTGACAAAGATAAAACCTATATAAAATGGAGAAAGGTGTAGGAGATGTTGATTCTCTCAAGAAAAATTATTCAATAATAAACAGAATCTATACTTTCTTCTGGAGAAATTAGTTTAGCGGCCAATTTACTTTTCCATTAAATTCAGGGTAGAACCTTATATAAGAGGGGAGAAAAAATGCGGCTTTGCTACACTTTTTCTCCCCTCTTTCTCACAAACAGTAACCAGTGGACCAGCCTGTCTGGCGACAGAGGGGCTTGCCTTGGCAATTTGCCAAAAAACATGTCACTGGCAAAGAGGCGTATAACCACATAAAAAAATATCCACGATCAGATTACTAGGCTAATCGTGGACAAGAAAATTGATAGTTGAATATTGACTGAGAATTAGGATTACCTGCCGCCAATCAATCGGAAAATAACAGCTACTAGAGCCAATACTAAAAGAATATGGATCAGGCCTGTGACGCTATAAATGAAAACTCCTACAGCCCAACCTATTAATAAAATGATAGCGATTAGATACAGTAATGAACTCATGATTTGATAGTTTTAGTTGGTTTAGATAATCTAAAATACTTTCCAACTAGGTTTTCAATCCTAATGCCATGATCAAAAAGTCCTCATTTGGGCGCTAATGGCCGTTTTTATGTTGTTTTACTTGTGTATTCGTCATTGCATGGGAAAATTTAATCCCAAGTAGGGGTATCGAATCTTTCAACCAGCAACCAACAACCAACAACTAACAACCAAGAACCACAGAACTCTTCTCCCCTTTAGGGGGCGGGGGTAACAACCAACATCCAACATCCCACATCACCCTCTCCCTCCAAAAATCGCTGAGCCAATCCTCACCATCGTGCTGCCTTCCTCTTGGGCAATCAAGTAATCTCCGCTCATGCCCATGGAAATATCTTGAAGCTGAACAAAGGATGGGAGTTGACTTTCATTCAGTTCATCAAAGAATGTTTTTAAACCTCGGAATTCCTTTCTCACCTGATCTTTATTCTCAGTGAAAGTTGCCATACCCATCAGCCCTTGAATTTTGATATGTGTGAGACTTTGGAAATCTGAATCACCCAGCATATCTTCTAACTCAGCTCGGTCAAAACCGAATTTTGTCTCTTCCTCCGCGATATGGATTTGTAGTAAAATCGAAATAATACGATCGATCTTTTTTCCTTGTTTATTGATTTCTTTAAGCAACTTGAAGGAATCTACTCCGTGGATCAGATGCACAAAGGGAGCAATGTATTTTACCTTATTGCTTTGCAAATGACCAATCATATGCCAATGGACATCATCAGGCATTTCAGGTTGCTTAGCTTGCAGTTCTTGCACTTTATTCTCTCCAAAATCCCGTATACCCACTTCATATGCTTCTTTGAGGTCAGAAAGAGGCTTGGTTTTACTTACTGCCACCAGCAAGCAATCTGGATTAAGGAATGTTTTTTTTACTGTTTCAAGGTTGGCTTTGATGTCCATTTTCTATTTTTATGCTTAATATTTTTCCAAAAGGCCTAAAACAAAGATATGGCGATCATTAGTACTTTGCTAAAAAAAGGCATTCGCCTGAGAGAGAGTTTGGAACAGGAATACTCTCATCCTTTAGAACTTCAGCGTCAGGAATTGAAAAAATTGCTCATCCACTCTGCTGATACGGAGATAGGCAAAAAGTATGAGTTCTCTAAAATCCTTAAAAGTTTTCGAAGGGACGACGATGAATTTTATGAGCTTTACAAAGCTCAGCTACCAATCTATGACTACGATAAAATTCATACAGAATGGTGGTACAAATTACTTGAAGGTAAGTCAAATGTCACTTGGCCAGGTCCTGTGACCCATTTCGCGCTGAGCAGCGGAACTTCTGGTGCCACCTCCAAATTCATTCCTATCACCAAGGATATGGTGAAAGCTATCCGTAAGACTGGAGTACGTCAAATTCTTTCCCTATCAAAATATGATTTGCCCGCTTCATTGCTCACCAAAGGCATTTTGATGCTTGGCGGAAGTACTGATCTGGAGTTTAACGGTACTTACTTTTCCGGAGACCTGAGCGGGATTACCACAGGTAGATTGCCTATTTGGTTTCAGCGCTTTTATAAGCCAGGTAAAAAGATCTCACGGAGTAAAAACTGGGGAGATAAACTTGATCAAATCGTAGAGAAAGCTAAATCTTGGGATATAGGCATTATCGTGGGAGTGCCTGCCTGGTTGCAGATTTTAATAGAGAAAATCATTGAGCGGTATAAAGTGGATAATATTCATGAGATCTGGCCAAACCTCCAGATTTTCGTTCATGGGGGAGTTTCTTTTGAGCCTTATAAAAAGGGTTTTGAGAAGCTACTAGGGCGACCTATTTTATACTTAGAAACTTATTTGGCTTCGGAAGGATTTCTGGCATTTCAGGCTTTGCCCGGAAGGAAATCCATGCGCCTAGTGTTGAATAATGGGATTTTCCATGAGTTTGTGCCCTTTAGAGAGGAGAATTTTGATGAGGAAGGAAACATCCGTCAAGATGCCAAAACCTTGAAAATAGACGAAGTAGAAGAAGGAAAGGACTATGCGCTATTAATCAGTACTTGCTCGGGCACATGGCGATATTTGATCGGAGATGTAGTCAGATTTGTGTCTAAAGAAGAATCAGAAATCATCATCACTGGTAGAACAAAGCATTTTTTGAGTCTGTGTGGAGAGCATCTTTCTGTGGATAATATGAACAAAGCCATAGAGCTCACAGCTGAGGAACACGATATGAATATTCGTGAGTTTACTGTGCTGGGCGTGCCGCATGGAAGTCTATTCGCGCACCATTGGTTTATTGGTTCTAGCGATGCTATTAAACCTTCCATATTGAAAAAGACCTTAGATAATAATCTCAAAATCCTTAATGATGACTATGCTGTGGAGCGAAACCATGCGTTGAAAAAAGTCATCGTGACAGTTTTGCCCTCATCCTATTTTTATGACTGGCTGAAAGCTCAAGGGAAGGAGGGAGGACAGTACAAATTCCCAAGGGTTCTAAAGGGGGAGAAAGCCGGAAGTTGGCAAGAATTCTTAATCAATAATGGGATAGAACTGTGAGTTCTTCGCTGCTGGAAGGGATCAGTATGGGGCTCTTACTGTCTGCAATGATTGGCCCGGTATTTTTCACCTTGATCCAAAGCAGTCTGGAAAATGGCTTCCGATATGCCATGATGGTAGCGCTGGGGATTCTATGTAGTGACACGCTTTACGTACTACTTACCTTCTTTGGTGTGAAATTCCTAGCCAACTCTGCTTCCTTTGAGCAGGTACTGGGTTATGTGGGAGGAGCAATTTTGATTGGGTTTGGGATAAGTTACTTAGTCAAAAGGCAAAGTGTTGCCCCAGATCCAGCCTTAGTTTCCATTCCAAGAGCGAAGAAACGCAGTGCTTTTATCAAAGGATTTAGTATCAATGGAATCAATCCTTTTGTATTGCTCTTTTGGATTTCAATTGCCAGCCTGGTTCATCTCAAAGAATCTTTTGATTCTCTGGATGTTTGGTTCTATTATATAGGCATTCTAGCGACTGTGTTTACCATTGACCTGATCAAAGCTTATATCGCAAAGAAGTTATCCAAGTTCGTGACTCCAGGATTTATGTTTTGGCTCAATAAGGCTGTGGGGATCGTAATGATAGGCTTTGGGATTCGGTTGATTTTGTTCGCGATGGGATAGGCTTAAACAATCTTTCTTACTAAAGCGTTTAACTTTGACTTAGGACTCCCATTTTCGGTTTACACACATACAACACCGGGCATCCTACATCCGGCACCGGACAGCTGTCTCCTGTCTTCCTTCTTCCGTCTCAAACCCTTACCTATGCTCAATAAATCACCATTCCATTTTCTGCTACTTCTAATAGTTCTGCTGACTACGGTTTTCATACCGATAGATACTTTTGCCCAAAATATCCCAGAACTCCAAAATTTCAATCAAACCAGAATTTCTTACAATGAAAAAGGAATGATGATTCTTGGTGGTTGGGCTGTGGGAAATATGATCTGGGGAGGCATTGCAGCTAGTCAGACCAGCGGTCAAACCAAGGCTTTTCATCAGATGAATTTGTATTGGAATTCGGTGAATTTAGTGATAGCGGGATTTGGGTATTGGCAGGCAACCAAAGAAAACGCTGGTACTGACTTCTGGTCAACCATGGATGCGCAGCAGAATATGGAGAAAATATTACTTTTCAATGCTGCTCTTGATGTCGCCTATGTAGCAGGAGGCTTGTATTTAAAAGAAAGGGGATTACGGCTGGACAAGGATAAATTTATAGGTTTTGGAAAGTCTATCCTACTTCAAGGGGCTTTCCTGCTCACATTTGATGCGGTCATGTACACCTTTCACCATACACATGCAAAGGAACTTCCCCAGATTGTAAATCAAATCAGTTTAGGGCCTGCTGGTTTCAATATCAGTATCCCTTTAGGATCAGTTCCCTAACACACTTGCCAATGGAAAGGCTTATGCTAGCCTAGAATGTAATTCTGGATTGAATTAGTGGTGAATATATATTTGAGTTCTAACGGCACGATCCCTGTGAATTTTCCCTAAAGCTGGTCGATTCTATTTCTGTAAGCCTCTTGCCAACGGCAAGACCTGTAAAAGCCCAGAATATAATTCTGGGTTCAATTAATGTTGAAAAGATCTTTGAGTGCCAAAGGCACGATCCGTTTGAAATTTCTCTAATTGGAGGTAAAACCTCCTTTCTTTACAAGCAAAAAAAAAATCCCTCCAGTTTACACCAGAGGGATTCATTTATATCCTCTTTTCTGCCAGTAAGGAAGCCAAAGCAATATAGGATATGTTAAACTTTAGAATTGAGGCTACTTCAGCCTGTCCCGCCAATGCGGGAGTCTTCGGTCATCTGTCTTCTGGCCGGTTGAGCGGAGAGATATTGGATACTGGTATCAAGCCGTATATCCATGTTTGCATCTCACAAGGTTTAGTCAGCCAAATATTTTATCACTGGAGTATAATCCATATCAAACGCTTCAGCTACTGCCTGGTACACAATGTCACCATTGATGATGTTTAGACCTGGAATCAAATCAGGATTGTCCTGAGCTGCTTTTTTCCATCCTTTGTCAGCCAATTGCATGGCATAAGGAAGAGTAGCATTGGTCAACGCTAATGTAGAAGTGTAAGGCACAGCTCCCGGCATGTTTGCCACACAATAGTGAACCACGTCGTCGATGACGAAAGTTGGATCCTGATGCGTTGTAGGTTTACATGTCTCAATACAACCTCCCTGATCAACTGCCACATCCACTAGCACAGTACCAGGAAGCATTTCTTTCAACATATCACGGGTGATCAAATGTGGCGCTTTAGCACCTGGGATCAACACCGCACCAATAATCAAGTCATGATTCTGAATCAATTTTCTAATGTTGAATTCATTAGACATCATGGTATTTACGTTAGCTGGCATTACGTCAGCCAAGTAGCGCAAACGCTGTAGGTTAAGGTCCATGATAGTCACATCAGCACCAAGTCCAGCAGCCATCCAAGCAGCCTGAGTTCCTACGATACCACCGCCAAGAATCAATACTTTAGCAGGAAGTACGCCTGGTACTCCACCAAGAAGAATTCCTCTTCCTCCAAGTGGCTTCTCCAAATAGTTAGCTCCTTTTTGCACAGCCATTCTACCGGCAACTTCAGACATAGGAACCAAAAGTGGAAGACTTCTGTCTGGCTTCTCTACAGTTTCGTAGGCAAGACATACAGACTTACTCGCAACCATCGCCTTAGTCAATGGCTCATAAGAAGCAAAGTGAAAATAGGTAAACAACAATTGATCTTCTTTGATCAGTTTGTATTCAGCTTCTATAGGCTCTTTTACCTTCATGATCATTTCAGCGATTTCATACGTCGCTTCTATGGTCGGAAGAATAGTAGCGCCAGCTTCTACATACATATCATCTGGGAAGCCACTGCCTTCACCAGCAGTATGCTGAACATAAACAGAATGACCTCTTTTTACCAATTCCTTGGCACCGGCAGGAGTAAGAGCTACACGGTTTTCGTTGTTTTTGATTTCCTTCGGAACACCTATGATCATAACTTGAATTTTTGGATTTAAGTAAACTCAAGCGCAAAGATAGGAAGCAAATAGGTCTCCATTAGCAAATGGAAGAATAGTATTTGGTATGCTTTCGAAAATAAGAATATTTCAAAATTTTATATCGGTAATTGCTATTAACTTATAGGATATTTTTAAAATTTATTTTAAAGCATTTAAAATTTTGAAGCCCTTTTTTATCTAAACGATTGGTTTATAGTGCTCCCCATTTTTTGATTGTATGCTTCTATTATTGGCTATTTCTAGAATGTCGGAATTTAATTCTGTTTCCTTTAGCAAAGTACATTGCTTTCAAAATTTTTGATTGATAAATAATAATGTCGAAATTTGTATAAAGAATGGATTTGGCTATTTTTGAATGATTCAAAAAATCAGCAAAGTAAAACCCAAATAACTTTAGTAAATTAACCTCTATGTCAGAAGTTCAATCAGTTCCTAAAAATCTGAATTCTCCTAATCTATCTAAAGAAGCTATCCTGGAAGACTTTCGAGTCGCTATGATTAGTAGGCATGCTTCTTTGATAGGTAGAAAAGAGGTTTTCATGGGGAAAGCGAAATTCGGAATTTTTGGAGATGGAAAGGAGCTCGCCCAAATAGCAATGGCTAGAGCTTTTAAGTTGGGGGATTTTCGCTCCGGATACTACAGAGATCAGACTTTTATGCTTGCCATTGGCGAGTTGAAAGTTCAGCAATATTTTTCGCAACTATACGCCTATACCAATGTGGAGGCGGAACCTGCAAGTGCAGGTAGACTGATGAATGGGCACTTCGCTACCCGTTCTCTGAAGGAGGATGGAAGCTGGAAGGACCTAACCAAAATGTATAATTCTGCGGCGGATATTTCTCCTACCGCAGCTCAAATGCCGAAGTTGCTTGGCCTAGCTTATGCTTCCAAGCTTTTTAGAGAAAACAAAGGTTTAAAAGATCTGACCAACTTTTCTGTAAATGGAAATGAAGTAGCCTGGGGCACTATAGGGAATGCATCCACTTCTGAAGGAATGTTTTTCGAGACCATCAATGCAGCCGGAGTCATGCAGGTACCTATGGTTATTTCTATTTGGGATGATGGATATGGTATTTCTGTTCCTAATGAATTTCATACCACCAAAGGCAGTATTTCTGAAGTATTGGCAGGTTTTGAAAGAACCGATTCACAGAAAGGGATAGAAATAATCCGGGTAAATGGCTGGGATTATGAGGCTCTGTTGAATGCTTATGTGGAAGCTGGCGAACTTGCCAGAACTTCCCATGTGCCGGTGATGATTCATGTACTTGAGATGACTCAGCCTCAAGGTCACTCTACTTCTGGTTCGCACGAGCGCTACAAAGATGCCAAGCGCCTTCAGTGGGAGAAAGACTGGGATTGTGTTTCCAAATTCAGAGAATATATCCTGAGCAATGAAATTGCCAATGCTGATACATTGGACAAAATAGAAAATGAAGCCAAAACGCAGGTGAGGCAGGAAAAAGAAGCCGCTTGGTCTAAGTTTTCCAGTGAAATCAAAAAGGAGCTGAATGAAGCAGTGACTCTTCTGAGAGCTGCTGCCCAGCTTAGTACTAGGAAGGTGATCATCAACCAACTTGCAGAGGAATTATCGAAAACTATCAATCCGATCAGAAAGGATGTGGTAATAGCCGTGAGAAAAGCATTGTTGACCTTGAGGCTGGATACTCCTGCAGTGAAGGCGGATTTGCGAGCTTGGTTAGAGAAGCAAAGCGACTTAAACTTCGGTAGATACAACAGTCATTTATATAGTACTTCAGAATGGAGTGTTTTGAATGTGGAGGAAGTACCTGCTGAGTTCAATGAGAAATCTCCGCTAGTGGATGGGAGAGAGGTTTTGCAATCTTATTTTGATTTGACACTGGCTAAAGATCCTCGATTCTTCACATTCGGAGAAGATGTAGGGAAAATAGGTGATGTAAATCAGGCTTTTGCAGGCTTACAGGCAAAGCATGGTGAGTTGAGAGTTTCGGATACAGGGATTAGAGAATGCACAATTATTGGCCAGGGCATAGGAACAGCCTTGAGAGGTTTGCGACCTTTGGCTGAGATTCAATACCTGGATTACTTGCTTTACGGGCTTCAGATGCTTGCTGATGATGTAGCTTGTTTACAATACCGAACCAAAGGAGGCCAAAAAGCTCCTATGATTGTTCGTACGCGTGGACATAGATTGGAAGGTGTTTGGCATTCAGGCTCACCAATGGGAATGATTCTTTCTACCCTTCGTGGAATGGTAGTTTGCGTGCCTCGTGATATGACTCAGGCAGCTGGAATGTACAATGCGCTCTTGAAATCTGACGAACCCGCAATTATGATCGAATGCCTGAACGGCTATAGATTGAAAGAAAAAATGCCAGATAATTTAGGTGAATACACAGTAGCCTTAGGCAAGCCGGAAATACTAAGAGAAGGAACCGAAGTAACTATTGTGACTTATGGTTCTATGTGTAGAATAGTGATGGAAGCTGCGAATGAACTTGCAGAAATGGGGATAGAAATTGAAGTGCTTGATGTACAAACCTTATTGCCATTTGATGTACATGGAATCATAGGAGAATCAGTGAAGAAAACCAACCGGGTGATCTTTGCTGATGAAGATGTGCCAGGTGCAGGTTCAGCATTTATGTTGCAGCAAGTGATCGAGAATCAGGAGGTCTTTAGATACTTGGATTCCGAACCACAAACTATTTCTGCTCAAGCGCACAGACCGGCCTATTCCTCTGATGGGGATTACTTCTCCAAACCTAATGTGGAAGATGTAGTCGAAAAAGTATATGCGATGATGTCTGAGGTAAATCCTAAAAAATATCCTGCGATATAGATTTACTGATCTTTTATAAAACTGAAAAAGCCCTTATTTAAGGGCTTTTTCAGTTTATGGTCTTGTGATGTCCTTGAGTGTGACTTCGGGGCTGAACACCTCGTTACTTCTGTTGAGTGCTCGATCCTGAATTTCTACAGCAACCTGAATCGTATCATTTCTGAATATTGCCTCCCAACCTGAGGATAGCATTCCATAGCTAATATTTCCTTCTATTGCTTGGCCGACGTCACTTGTTAGGATTCTAGGAAAACGACCATTGAAGGTTGTATAATATGGAGGGTCTTGCCATCTGAACTCGGTAAACTGACCATTTCTTTTGATGTAAAACTTAACGAAAATATTAAACTGGTTAGGATTCTGTTTTACCCAAATTGTATCTTTTACAACTGCATTGTTTACTATTGGATCAACTAACCAATCAATAGGATTATAAGTAGGAGCTCCTGGAGGTCTGGTGCTGTAGGTGATTAAATCTCCATTTGAATTTCTCTGAAAATCAACATTTTGAAAAGGAGGGTCATCATCCGTCGCTGATAATCCCAAATCTCCTTCAGCGTCTTGGAAATCAATTCCAATTATCAACGAATCTGAACCTGAAGTAGGAGCGTATTGTATTGATTCAAAGGTGATTTTAGGAACGGTAGGAAAGTTATCTGGCGGATTAATGCACGATACAGCAGCAATCAGCAAAAAGAATATTCCTAAATAGCTTTTTAAACGCATAGGGTGAAAGTAAATTTACCAGCAAATTAAACCAATACTTTGGTTGATTGATGCAAAATATAAAACGATGCAGGACTTTAAAAGTTTTTCAAGTAGGTTAAGAAAATTGAATCCGGAAGAATTCGAAGAGCTTTCCCTAGAACTTTTTCATTTTCAGTCACAGGCTAATCCAATTTACAGGAAATATCTAGCCGCTCGTAATCTAAGTACGGAAAAGGTGAAATCCTTGGATCAAATTCCCTTTTTACCCATTCGATTTTTCAAAGATCATCAGGTTATATCAGGAGATCCTCATGATTTTACCGACTTTTTCTCCAGTAGTGGAACTACCGGAATGATTTCAAGCAAACATTACATTTGGTCTGAGCAATGGTATTTGGAACATGCTCAGCGTATTTTCGAAAATGAGTTTGGATCACTGAAGGACTTTCATGTCCTGGCGCTTTTGCCTGCTTATTTGGAAAGAAAGGGGAGTAGCCTAGTCAGTATGGCTGATCATTTTATTAAAGAGAGCAATTCTGATCATTCAGGTTTTTACCTCTATAATCAGGATGAGCTTATCGAAAAATTGGAATCGCTGGCCGAGGATAATAAAAAGGTGCTGCTGTTAGGAGTTACATTTGCCTTATTGGATTTAGCAGAATCAGGGAAAAGGATCAGTGCCCCTTCGAATCTTATTGTGATGGAAACTGGAGGAATGAAGGGTAGGAGAAAGGAGATGATCCGGGAAGAGGTTCATGATATTTTGAAGCCATATTTCGGGGTGGAATCTATCTATTCTGAATACGGGATGACTGAATTGATGTCTCAGGCTTATTCAAAAGGTCATGGAAAATATACGCTACCTGATTGCATGCGCGTTATGCTTAGGGATATAAATGATCCACTTTCTCTTTCTCAGCGTTCCCAAGGAGGAATTAATGTCATTGATCTAGCCAACTTCCATTCCTGTGCTTTTATTGAAACGCAGGATTTGGGACGGTTTGATGAAAACGGGATGCTGGAAGTTTTGGGGAGATTTGACAATAGCGAAGTAAGAGGCTGCAATCTCTTGGTGCAGTAATTGCTATCTAAGTAATAATTGAACATATTTGAAAGGAATAATAACTTACATATGAAAAAATTAGCCACAGCAGCATTATTGATTGGGATTTTAGCTTTGGGAGCATGTGCCTCCAGTAAGCCATGTCCAGCTTACGCAAAAGCGACCACTACTCAGGACGCCAATAGCTAAAAAAAAATACGCTGACTTAATAGTCAGCGTATTTTTTTATGTCTTCCAGGCTAATTTCTGGCTCTCCTAATATCACCAGCCTCTCTACTACATTTCTTAATTCCCGGATATTTCCAGTCCATGGATACTCTTGCAGTTTTGCCAGTGCGGCTTTACTGATACTTTTTGGTGCATCGCCATTTTCCTGAGAGATATCATCCAAAAACTTATTTACCAGTAAAGGGATATCTTCTTTTCTATCTTTTAGTGCAGGAACTTGTATAAGAATTACACTCAATCTGTGGTACAAGTCTTCTCGGAATCTATTCTCTTCAATCTCTTTCTTCAGGTCCTTATTCGTAGCTGCCAGTACCCGAACATCCACTTTAATGTCTTTGTCTGAACCTACTCGGTTAATAAGGTTTTCCTGTAATGCCCGTAATACTTTAGACTGGGCAGAAAGAGACATGTCACCGATTTCATCTAAAAATAGTGTGCCTCCCTGAGCTTGTTCAAACTTTCCCTGACGCTGCTTATGAGCTGAAGTAAAAGCTCCTTTTTCGTGACCAAATAGTTCACTTTCAATCAATTCTGAAGGAATTGCAGCACAGTTTACTGCAACAAAAGGCTGTGAAGCTCTATTGCTTTTGGCATGCACCCAATGAGCAACCAGTTCTTTACCAGTACCGTTTGGACCGGTGATGAGCACTCGGGCATCAGTAGGAGCTACTTTTTCTATGGTATCCTTCACCTTATGAATTGCTGCTGATTCCCCAACCATATCCAGTTTTTTGGATAGTTTTTTCTTGAGGACTTTGGTCTCAGTTACAAGATTCTTTTTATCCAGTGCATTACGAACAGTAAGTAAAAGACGGTTCAAATCCGGAGGTTTTGGGATAAAATCGAAAGCACCCTTCTTGGTAGCTTCAACGGCAGTTTCTATGCTCCCATGTGCGGAAATCATAATGAACTGAGGAGATTTATCTAAAGCTTTGGCTTTTTCAAGAACTTCAATGCCGTCCATTTTTGGCATTTTCACATCGCAGAGAACGAGATCGTAATCGTCTTCCTGCAATTTTGCCAATCCTTCTTCACCATCCTGGGCTTCTGTAACTGAGTATTTCTCGTATTCTAAAATTTCGCGGAGTGTAGCGCGGATGACTTTTTCGTCATCAATGATCAGTATTTTCGACATAGTTTAAATATAAAATAAAAAAGTGCAAGTCTATAAGCCGGGTTCTGTTTCCTCTTCTGTTTCCAGAATCAGTTTCTTGCCATTTATCTAGCCCCGACTTCACAATCGGGGTCCATCGATCTACCCATTCCGCATAAAAGCGAGCAACTTTTCTCGGAACTGAATCCGACGCGGAACCTATTTGATCTTTCAACCCATAAGGTTTGCCGTGCCCCTGACATCACTGCCAGAGCGGTGGGCTCTTACCCCACCTTTTCACCCTTACCCTTCGACAAGCTCAGGGCGGTATATTCTCTGTTGCACTAGCTGTAAACTGACCGTCACCAGTCAGCCCCCTTCCCGTTAGGAAGTATGGCGCTCTATGTTGCCCGGACTTTCCTCCTCCTCACTATTACCATGAGACAGCGACAAGACGACTTGCACGATGCAAAGTACGTTAATTTCTAGCTATCGGTTTTTAAAATTATGGCAGGGTAAATAAAGAATAGGAAATGTGATTTTCTAAGTCGTTCTTTTTCTGTGACTTTTGACTTATCTTTTTCGAATGGACAACAGGAAAAATAAAAAGTTCAGAAGATTGATTCGATTGATCAATTGGTATCCTCCTTATTTGTTTTCAGGAATTAAAGTGATTGACTACGCGGATGATTTTTCCAGTTTCCGAACGCGCCTCAAACTTACCTGGTACAACCGAAATCTAATAGGAACCGCTTTTGGAGGTTCCCTTTATTCCATGTGTGATCCATTTTTTATGTTTATCCTAATCACCCAGCTCAGTGATGAATACATCGTATGGGATAAGACAGCAAGTATTGATTTTGTGAAACCTGGAAAAGGAACCGTTTATGCAGAATTCAAGCTTTCGACGGATCAGATTTCCGAGATAAAAGATGCTGTGGATCGGGATGGAAAAGGAGTGTTCGAATTTCCCTGTGAGGTAAAGGATAAGGTAGGTAATCTCATTGCCAAATTGCAGAAAGGGGTTTATGTGCGAAGAAAAGACTTTGCAAAGCCGAAAGCCTAGCATTCGATTGCTTACCTTTGCGAGCTAACAAATAAGACCATGATTATAGTAGGGGACACCGTACTTTCGGACGATATTAAGGAGAATTTTTTTGTCTGTGACCTAGAAGCATGCAAGGGTGCTTGCTGCGTAGAAGGTGACGCAGGCGCTCCTTTGGAAGATGAGGAAACCAAAATCATCGAGGACATTTACCCAATTGTCAAAGATTACATCACTGAGGAAGGTCGTCAGGCGATTGCAAAGCAGGGTACTTGGGTGATTGATAAGGACGGTGACAAAGGAACTCCAACCATTGGTGATAATAGGGAATGTGCCTATGCCCTATACGATGATAGAGGTATTTTAAAATGCGGAATAGAGCAGGCATACCTTGATGGTAAAATCACCTGGAAGAAACCGATCAGCTGTCACATGTACCCAATTCGTATTACAAAATACGATCAGTTCGATGCTTTGAATTACGACCGTTGGCATATCTGCGATCCAGCATGTCAGTTAGGATCCTCCTTGAAAGTTCCGATTTACAAATTCCTAAAAGACGCGCTTACCCGCAAATACGGGGAGGCTTGGTATGCGGAGTTGGTGGAGGAGATTGAGGGATAATGATTTAAGATTTAAGAGTTGAGATTTTTAAAACCGCTATTGATTCTTTTGCTTTTTTCTATGTTATTGGGATCATGTGCCAAGGAATATAGGAAAGTTGATGGTTTAATAATTGACGTTAAAGCTGTAAATGGGCCGAAAGGAATTGGGTTTCGAACTGTCTATAAATTTCAATATTTGGATCCCTTGGATAAACTCGATCACAGAGTCCTCAAAATACTATATCGGGCACATAGAAATTAAGAACAATCAGGGTGTTTTTATTGGTGGGGGTATTGGAGGGCCGGAGTTCTTGTTCTTTTCTCTTGGCGGCAAGTTAGACACATCATTTTCCTCAAACATGGATAGGGGTCTTGCTCTCTTATCTATTATTTCCCCCTCTTTGGCAAAAAGGAAATAGTGGGGGAATTCCCCTTTCCAGTCAAACAACAAAGTGAACTGCTTCCGTAATATGTTGCCGGATTCACCCACTACCAAAAAGCAATTTTCCTTTTTTAAATTGTATCTCTCTATAATATTGAGCCATTTTGTTTTATCGTTTTCGAAAAACAGCCAAATAGGCCGTACTTTTTTAGAGTTGTCCAAGTGTCTTGTTTTTGCATAGACAGACATTTCTTCCAGGCAGGGCTTGCACCAGGATCCTGAAAAATCAAATAATAAATAGGGCTGGGCTGTCGTCTTAAACAGCTCGTCAAAAGCAAGCTCTTTGTCATTCACATCAAACAATTGGGCGCCTCTAATTTCATTGTTTATATAGCCCGATTTTATAATTCCCCGATTGGGATCCTGATCCAGTTGAAGCGCGTATTCCTTATAAGGAGGATAGGTTAGTTTGTCAATAAGCCTTAGTTCTTGTTCTTCACTTAACATTCCGTCATTAAAAAGACTGAGCTGTACATACTGCTTAAGCGTATCATTACTGCTATTGAATCTTTCAAGTATAGCTTGCGCATCGAGCCCCATTTCTTTGAAAAAGTAAT
Organism: uncultured Algoriphagus sp.; assembly: GCF_963974365.1. Classification (GTDB taxonomy): domain Bacteria; phylum Bacteroidota; class Bacteroidia; order Cytophagales; family Cyclobacteriaceae; genus Algoriphagus. The sequence continues at coordinate 247,367 of NZ_CAXBBX010000010.1, forward strand.
AGACAGATCCGTAGGAGCCCAAAGTAACGGGGTCATCATAATGCCCTTCCTGTAAACTGGCATATTCAAGCATATTTCTCTCACTAGTTTCAATGGCACTTTTTATTGATTCGTCTCTGCTGTTGGCATAAAGAAATGAAAGCCTGTACGCTAATCGTGCGAGAAGATCGTGAATACTATATTTTTTTACCGTTTCAAAAGTAGAACTGTCACTTTTCAGAATGGGGTGCTCTTTGTAAATCAGCGCCGTACAACTGTCAGCCATGCTCCTGAGGCTTTCTCTAGAGGTGAGTTCAGCTACTTGGTCCGTCGTTTTCAGATCTTTGAGAGAATTGGCAATACTGTTTAAATATTTATGGAACAAAAGACTAGAGCCTCCCTTCCATATAAAAAAGACATTTCCATGATTAATTGTGATGGTATCCTTATGTGCCGTTTTTGTATTCAGTAGAACTTCAAAGTCAATGTTTAAGCTATCTCCAGGCTCAATATGAAATATATAATGCCCCAAAGTCAAATAAGTCGGCTTTTCGATACTGGTTTTTATTACGGTTTTAAGATTCGCTGAAGTATCTAAAGTAGATGGAGGAGGAGGGAGATAAAGCGGACTAAAAGCTAAGGGATTACGCAGGCCAAGTGACAAAAAATACTTTCTGTCAGCATTCTTTTTGAGATTTACTACAATTGTAGTGTTATAGATTCCCTTCTTTTCATTAGGCAGCACTTTGGAATTCTGTGAATAACATGAAACACACCAGAGAAATAGGTATGAAAGAATGGGAAGCGTCTTATAAAAATCAGGTAGCATATTTTTTGGGTTAAAGTGAATGCTCGTATGGTTAGTAAAAAATGTAGTTAAAATAAATTCTTAATCATTTTAAGAATTTTATAATGCTATTAAAAATATTTTATGATTTTTTAGGATTCTTAGTTTAATTGTAATCCATTGAATTGTAGGGGGATTAACGGAATATTCATGACACCAAAAAAGTTGGCTGGACCTAATTGATTATAAAAGTAATACCTACTTTGGGTAGACTGATTCCCTTTTTTTATCAGAGAGGGAATAGTATTTTCTTGATTTAAAAGTATATCGACTTTATTCCTGAGCAGACTCTAATTAAAAACTCTTTTCAATTAACTCCACTTTCACAAGTTGTTCAATCGGATAAACGGGAGTGCCAAATTGATTGAAAATAGCAACATCGGCAGCATCACGGCCTAACCCAAGTACCACATAGCCACCAGTATTACCAACCTGCGTCGCATCAAAAGTGTACCACCGGTTACCAATGTAAGCTTCAAACCACGCATGCATATCCATTGGTTTCAAATTGTGTAGATAGCCCACTACTATCCGTGCGGGAATGCTCAAGCTTCTGCATAAGGCAATTCCCAAATGTGCTAGGTCTGTACATACGCCAAACTTTTTAGAATTGACTTGTATGGCAGATACTGGCTGATTGTTACTGCCAGGAATATAGCTGATGTTGTCCCGAAGCCAGTCTGTAATTGCAGCTACTTGATTGTACCCCAATAATTGACCTTGGGTGATTTCCATGCTCATCTCATTGAAAAAATCTGACTCGCAGTATCGACTGGGTAATAAATAGCTCAAAACTGCGTCAGGTAGATTCTGGATTTCTACAAAAGGAGCATCGAATCCTTGGTCAATGTAATCAGCAGTAATTACCTCTGAAGAAGTATCTATCGAGAACAAGCCTGGAAGAGCAATCAAACGTTGGCAGAGATTACCATACCCATCCGTAAATTCAAAAACAGGGATACTTGGGGTGATTTTAAATTCTTCTCTTTCTACCCATTGCTGACTTCCGCTTCGCGGTCTGAGCATTAGTATGAAGGGAGTGGGTTCAGAAATCTCAAACTTTAGATTACAGCTGCTGCGTAATTGCATAAATCAAATTTTTAATAACCATAATAGTTGTAATCAGATACCCTTTTAAGTGGTACAGGCAAATTGATAGACCTAAAATTTAATCCAATTCAAAAATTAAAGGCTACCGAAATCAATGGTTATTTATTTGGGCTGTTAATGTTGTGCCGATGAATTAAATCAGCTTTTACTCGTATCCAAGTTTGTAGATTTTGTCATCAAAACCACAGATATACAATTCTTGGTTTTTGTCGACACCAAATGCAGAAACAGGGAAGTCCGCATTCAATAATTCTGTGTTTTTAGGATTGTTAGGATCGCTGACATCCAAACTCCAGATTCTACCGGAAACATAATCAGCATAGACATACAAGCCCTGTAATTCTTTGATGGCAGATCCATGATACACAAAACCTCCGGTAATGGAAATGTCACCTTTGGTATGGTCATATTCCCAAACCGGCAACTCGAGTCCAGTCATATCACAATCTGCAGGTTTGAAGCAATGCACACCCTCCATGGTATTCCAGCCGTAATTACCTCCGTTTTTGACTATATCAATTTCCTCGTATTTGTTCTGCCCTACGTCACCTACCCAAAGCTGACCAGTAGCTGAGTCAAAGCTAAATCTCCAAGGATTTCTAAGACCATAGGCATAAATTTCTTCCCGGAATCCTTCGGTATTATTTGCAAAAGGATTGTCAGCAGGGATGGAATAATTGCTAGATCCAGTTGTTTGATTCACATCTATTCTAAGTATACTACCTAGCAAAGTCGTTTTGTTTTGTCCATTTCCTTGAGGATCTCCACCACTTCCACCGTCACCAGCAGCTATATATAAGTAGCCATCTGGTCCAAATGAGATCTGACCTCCATTGTGATTGGAGTAGGGTTGGTCATATTCTAAAAGTACAAGTTCACTTGATGGGTCAGCCTTATTTGGATCGGAGCTGGAAACAGAAAATCGGGAGATGACAGTTCTATTGGGATTCTCAGCAGTATAGTTTACATATAAAAAACCATTGGTTTTGTAATCAGGATGAAATGCCAAACCTAGGAGGCCTTCTTCATTTCCAGAGTCATCCACTTTTCTTTCTATTGCTAGAAACTCAGATTTTTCTGTCGCAGCAGAATTATTCTCAAAAACAGAAATCACTCCTCTTTGCTCTACCACAAATAATCTATTGGAGTTGTCTCCCGGATGCTGGAAATCTACAGGTCTGGTAAAAGTCAGAGCAGGGAAGGCTACTTGTACCGTCAGCTTAGCTTCGGGGCTTGGATCATTTGATTGGCTTTCCTGCGAACAGGCGGTAGAATAGGATAGGATTAATACTAAAAAGGTGTTCAGATAGGTTTTCATACTAAAATAGGTCTACGATTATTGGTTGCTTTGTACTTACTACGCAAAATAGTTGATTTTAAACGACTTGATCTTTTTAGGAAGAAGTTTTACCTCACTATTTTAGCTCCTACTTTTTCTCAGGAGTAAACATACTCAGTTCTCATCCCAAATGGATTTTCAGTGAACGTATTAAAAGCTATTTTACGGGAATTCATATTGCTTTTATTTTGGCGGAGAAGAGTTTGTATACAAATGCTAGCTCCTTGCAATACTAAAGGGGCACTTTCCACTTTCCGATTATATAAATAGCTCTTGCAATAGTGGCAACTACTAGTCTGATTTAAAGATGAGTCGAGGTATAAACAAAAGAAACTTTTGTAAAACCTAAATTCAAAAATGGATTTTTGCATTGGATTGTCCATGCGTGTAAGTTTATGATTGCATCACTTATTTTTTCAATATATTGAGTGAAATAATAACCCTTAAAAACCGAATACAATGAGTAAAGAATCATCTAGGAGAACTTTCATTAAAAAAACTGCCATTGCAGGCTCGGCAGCGATGGTGCTTCCTACTTTTATCCCTTCCTCTGCTTTTGGAGCCAATGACAGAATAAATGCAGCAGTACTTGGTATCAATGGTCGTGGTAAGAGTCATATTCAGGGCTTTATGGCTCAGAAAGATGTAGAGATCACAACCCTTTGTGACCCAGATATGAACCTTCTGACTCCTGCTCAGAAAGCCTTCAAAGAGAAATACGGCAAGGATGTAGCAATTGAGCAAGACCTGAGAAAGGTTTTTGACAACAAGGATATCGATGTAGTCAGCTTGGCCACCCCTAATCACTGGCATGCTTTGGCTACCATTTGGGCTTGTCAAGCAGGCAAAGATGTTTACGTGGAAAAGCCAGGTTCTCATAATATTTCCGAAGGTCGCCGAATGATCGAAGCGGCAGAGAAATATGATAGAATCGTGCAGCATGGAGTTCAGCTGAGAAGCTCTCCGGCTGTGCAGGAAGCAATTCAGTTGATGCGAGATGGGTACATTGGTCGAGTGTATATGGCTCGGGGTTTAGTGTTTAGAATGCGTGGAGATATAGGAATTAAGGGCCCTTCTCCTGTACCAGCTGGATTGGACTATGACTTATGGACTGGCCCGGCACCAAAGGCTCCTTTTACGCATGATCTGGTACATTACAATTGGCACTGGCATTTTGATTATGGAAATGGAGATGTGGGAAACCAAGGTATCCACGAGACAGACCTATGTATGTGGGGGCTTGATGTCGGTTTTCCTACGAAGATCACCTCCATGGGAGGCAAATACCTGTGGAAGGACAGTAAGGAAACTCCGGAAGTCTTGACTTCTATCTATAACTATCCTGAAGAGGATAAAATCATTCAGTTTGAAGTTCGCCCTTGGTACACCAATGCAGAGGACGGAGCTACCGTAGGTAATATTTTCTATGGAGACAAAGGCTATTTGGTCGTAGATGGCTATGATAAGTACAAAACCTTCTTGGGCAATGACCGCACACCAGGCAAATCCGGAGATGACGGGGGAGCTGCTGCATCAGGCATGGACAGAGGAGCAGGAGGAACTGATGGTCACTTTGCCAACTTCATTGAGGCTGTTCGTAAGCATGATAAATCTATCCTAAATGGACCCGTGGAAACCGCTCACTTATCTTCTGGCTTGGCACACTTAGGGAATATCTCGTATAGACTGGGAAGAGTGTTGGACTTTGATCCTAAATCCGAAAAGTTTGTCAACGATCCTGAAGCCGATGCGATGCTGACCCGTGAGTACAGACCTGGTTTTGAGGTTCCAGACAAAGTATAGGATTCTGAAAACTTTAAGAGAAAACCTGCCAGAGTAATATTCTGGCAGGTTTTGTTTATTGGAAGAAATTAGGTGAAAATTCCTTCCTAGAACTTGAATGTTTTGAATACTTGGCATAAAGGGAAGAGTTCGATAATTGAATACTTTCCAATTTCTTCAATCACACTAACCATCTTGTAACTTAATTTAACCTCCCATTAAAATCACTAGTACGAAATCTATAATTTCAATTCAGCAGAATCTCTAAGACCTGTGGACAATCGAGGTATAGACGCAATTGGGTAGAGGTAGTTACTTAAATACTAATCTTGTACGCAATACGAAATATCTGATATTCATAATTATAATTTTATGAATATCCGCAATGATGCCAGTCCCCTTAGATTCTTTGCTTATCAGGTTGGAAGACCGATGACCGAAGACTCCCTGACCTTACCTGATTTTGGTTGTCACTTTC
>NZ_CAXBBX010000011.1:0-235185 GCF_963974365.1 uncultured Algoriphagus sp.
TGAATAGAAAAGGCTATTTTAAATTATGAAAATCAATATGAGACAGCCTCTCTTTGGTTAACGTTATCATCCTAAACCCAGAATTGCATTCTGTGCTTTTACTGACCTTGCCGTTGGCAAGGGATTGGAAGTCCCAATAAATGTGATGATTGATGGATTGAAGCTATGTGAATAGCAATAGATCAACGTGTGTAAGCAGTATTTTATCGACTCTAGTGCGCTTTTTGTGCCAACGGCACAACCATTAACAGCCCCGAATACAGAGAAGCGAAATTCTGGGTAAAACCAATTCGAAATCACTAGGAGTGCCAAAGGCACGATCAGTTCTACAGCATATTAATAAGTGAAATTTCACTAGTTTTGCCCTTTAGCCAATCGCTAAATCCAATCGTAACACCCTTTAATTTTTATACCTCAGTTTTGACAAAACCACTTTCTTCTCAATCACTCCTAATCACCGGGATTATTTTGGTTTCGATCAATTTGCGCACCTCAATAGCGTCGGTTGGTCCACTGATTCCATTTATCCGGGAGGACTTGGGTTTATCCAATGGCTTGGCGGGATTTCTCACAACACTTCCTCTGTTGACGTTTGCGACATTTTCGCTTTTTGCTCCAGGAATAGGAAAGCGACTGGGAATGGGAAGAGCCGTGTTTTTGGGAGTTGCTATTCTTACTGCTGGCGTGATCCTTCGTGTGTTGGGAGGAATTGAGTTAATGCTCTTTGGCACAGCGCTGACTGGGATCGGGATAGTGATTGCCAATGTGCTGCTGATTCCTTTAATCAAAGTCAGACTGCCGGAGAAGCTAGGCTTGATGACAGCTTTGCTGGCTACGATGATGTCGCTTTTTGCTGCGATTGCTGTAGGTATGAGTGTGCCGATTGCGGTGGATTGGGATTTCGGATGGCGGGGATCTTTGGCGTTTTGGGCTGTATTTATGGTTTTGGCGATGATACTATGGATTCCACAACTTCAGCGACCTAAGGCAAGTCTCACTGAAGTCACCGATCCTGCAAAAAATGTGTGGAAATCCAAGTTGGCCTGGCAGATCACTATTTTCATGGGCTGTCAGTCCGTGATGTATTTTACCATGGTGACCTGGTTGCCGGATATGTTGATTTCCCGGGGTTGGACTCCTGCTCAGGCGGGATTTGTGTCTTCGATGATGCAGGTGATTTCTCTGCTTGGATCTTATTTCGCTCCGAATTTCCTGATCAAACTCAGGGAGCAAAGTGGGGTTGTATTGACTGTGGGAGTAGCCTATGTGTTGGGATATGCGGGTTTGTTTATAGAAAACGAGTTGGTGACTTATGCTTCGCTGGGAATCGTAGGGATTTGTATGGGGTCGAGTTTGAGCATCGCTTATACGTTGATTGCTTTGCGTACCGCTGAGGATCAGACCACTGCCAAACTTTCGGCAATGGTGCAGTCTTCCGGGTATTATTTGGCGGCGCTTGGCCCTTTTCTTTTTGGGGTGTCGCTGGATCTTTTTGACAACTGGAATGTGCTGATTTTCTTTTTGTTATTCTTTGCTCTGGCATTTACCATTTTCGGTATGTCAGCAGGGAGAGATCGTAAAATCTAATACCAACTATTATTTCGTCCTTGATAGAATAGGGTGTAATTTTGCGCTCAAATTAAGACCCTGTTTGCTATGCAAGAATTCCTTCAATCCCTAGGCGTGTCAGAACAATTGTTTGATTACCTGATCATGCCTTTGCTTATCTTCTGTGCAAGAGTAGGTGATGTCTCTATCAACACCCTGAGAATCATGTTTATGATGAATGGGAAAAAGAATATTGCGCCATTTTTGGGTTTTTTTGAGGCTCTGATCTGGCTTTTGGCGATTGGTCAGATTTTTCAAAACATAGATAATCCGCTGTCTTATCTGGCTTATGCAGGTGGATTTGGTACTGGAACGTACGTGGGGATGTATTTTGAGGAAAAATTGGCATTGGGAAGAGTACTTGTGAGAGTGATCACGCCGAAGCCGCTTCCGCAATTGATCGAGTACATGAAAGAGCGTGATTTTCGCTTTACCAATGTGGGTGGCGAAGGTCGCTTCGGAAAGGTGAATCTACTTTTTACTGTAATGAAACGGGATTCTTTGAAGGAGTTTGTGGACAAAGTGCAGAGCATAGACGAGAAAGCATTCTATACTATCGAGAGCGTGAAGCGGGTATCTGAGGATGATTTAAATGTGATGGATGACAAGCCACGATTTAATATGAGTTTCTTCAGCAAAGCCCGTACTTAATGGCCAATTCCTGGTTCCAGTTTCAGCAGTTTCGGGTCAATCAGGATCTCTGTGCAATGAAAATAAGCACGGATGCTGTGATGCTTGGAGCCTTGGCAGAAGCCGAATCGCCAGTACAAATATTGGACATAGGAACTGGAACTGGAGTAATTGCCTTGATGCTTGCGCAGCGATTTCCAGAGGCAAAAATTCAGGCTGTAGAGATAGATTCTCAGGCGGCATCTCAGGCATTGGAGAATTTTCAGATAAATATTTTTTCGGATCGCATGCAGCTTTGGGAAGGTAGGTTTCAGGACTTCGAGCCTCAGCAGAAATACGATCTGATTGTCAGCAATCCGCCTTATTTTCCTGATCATCTCAAATCATCCAATGCGCAGCGAAATATGGCTTTGCATACAGATGAGCTTTCCTTTGAGGATTTATTGGGAAAAGTGGCCGAACTTCTTGCTGAAGATGGACGGTTCTGGGTTATTCTTCCGCCACGACAAATGCAGGATTTTCAGAAGGAAGCAGAGGGGAAAGGATTGTTTCCTGCAAGGAAATTCACTCTGCAGGACAAGCCCGGAAAGCGAATACAACGGGAAATTTGTGCTTTTTCCAGAAGTCAGAATGAGTTGGAGACATCAGCTATTTTTATCAAAAATGAAGATGAAACGCCTCATGAAACTTACGCTAGCTTAGTTTCAGAATTCCTGCTTGGCTTCAAGGCTTAACCTCCCGAACTTCTTCCCGGAAGCGAATTCCATGACTTTTCAGCTCAGCCAAAATCGGATTATAAATTTCCGGAAGTACTGGAACGTGGAGGCCAGTTAGGTTGATTTTTCCATCCAAAAATAAATCAACAGCAATCGCAAGTGGTAGGCCTACTGTCTTTGCCATAGCGGTGTAGGTTGCATCTTCTCCAATGCACACCAAACTTGATCGGATTTCTTTGGTGCCTTCCCCAGTTTTGATTTCGAAAAGGTGCTGCATCACAATCATGTCCTTGTCTTCCGGGTAAAGCTTCCAATTCTTTTCGAGAATAGCCTGCAAAATAGCTGCCGGAGAACCGCTTATCTTTGGTAGCAAATCATTTCCGAAAAAGCCTAACCACTGAATTTTTTCCCAGGTAGGAAAATCAAAATCAGGGATCAGATTGCCTAACTTTTCTTCCACCGAAAGCGCGGGGTCGTAAGGCAGAAATGAATTTAGGAACTGTCTCAGCGTAGTATCTTCCGGCAAATTCATCTGAAAACTATCATCACACATTCCCAATTGCAGGAACACATTCCAGGCTTTGCAGTAGCCATCTCTTCGTAATGTCCCTCTGAGCATGGTTCCTATATTTTCCAATCCATAGACCTTTCTGTAGCTGAGTGAATCCCTGTTTGGGTAGCCATCAAAATCCCCTAATCCCGGAAACTGTATAGTTTCGAGCCTGTTGAAAAGCTGATGGTAGGGAACAAATTTCAAATCGCCTTTTTCTATGTAGCGTGAAGTGCCCTGACCTGCCAGCACCACGTTTCTGGGGTTCCATGTGAATTTGTATTTCCAGGGATTGTCTTCTGACTCCGGCGCGAGAAGTCCACCGCAATAGGATTTGAAAGAGATGATTTCATCGCCTTTTGATTTCACATAGTCAATGATCTGCATGGCTGACATGTGGTCAATTCCTGGGTCAAGGCCGCATTCGTTAAGGAAAAAGAGTCCTTTTGCCTCGATTTCTGATTTCATTTCACGCATTTCCTCCGACTCATAGGATGCCGAGAAAAAGTGTTTTCCAAATTCCAGACAGTCTTTTGCCACTTTAGGATGCATAAAAGCGGGAAGCATGGAAATGACTAGATCTGCTTCTTTGATCATAGACTGCCGAACATGCGAATTTTCAATATCTAGCTGACGGGCCTCAGTATTTGGCTGATTTTTAAGCTTTTCCTGAGCAGAAGCTAGGTGGAGATCCGCCAAAATCAACTTGCGGTCTTTGGCTAGGCAGCTTTTGGCTAAGAAATCGATCAGAAAAATGGCGGATTTTCCACCTCCTAAAATCAGAATGGTATGCATTGCATGTCGGGTTATTGAAGCTAAAATGGAGAATATATTTTAGGGTAAAAAATTGTAGAGAGAATATAAAAAGGAACATTTCCCTACCTTAATCGTTAGGAAAACTCCAATTTACCCAACGATGAGCAAGAAAATTAAAATAGAAGCTGAGTTTGAAGAACTGGGCTGGGATGAACTGACTATCGAAGAGCAACAGCTGATGATGCGGGCGAGAAAAGTGTCAGAAAAGGCTTATGCGCCCTATTCTGACTTTCATGTAGGTGCGGCTGTGCGACTTGAGTCTGGAGAGATTCTTCAGTCCAGCAATCAGGAAAATGTGAGTTTCCCTGTGGGCGTTTGTGCCGAGCGATTGGTGCTTGGGTATGCTGGAGCCAATTTCCCTGATCTGGCAGTTAAGCAAATCGCCATTGTAGCGAGAAGAAAAGGCGAGGAGATTTGGGCTGGAGTTTCGCCTTGTGGGCTTTGCCGGCAGACGATCAATGAAATGGAAATGCGATTTAATCGGCCAATCTCCATCCTAATCCAGAATCCTGATGGAAGTGTACTTCGCTTTCCTGGAATTAAGACGCTTTTGCCTTTTAAGTTTGACGATTTGAATGCTTAGTGTTTTGAAGAAAAGTATCAATTTTCAGTATCAAGCGCATTACTCGGTCACGCATGAGCCTACTTTCGAAGAGAAGGAGATCTGGCTGGTGCTGCACGGCTATGGGCAATTAGCAGAGTTTTTTATCCGAAAATTCCAAGGTTTCGATTCTTCAGAGCGGCTTTTTGTTGCACCTGAAGCTACCAATTATGGATATCTCACTGGCCTTGCGGGAAGAGTTGGAGCCAATTGGATGACTAAGCATGAGCGGGAAATAGCTATCGAAAACAATCATAGGTATTTGGATCTGTTGATAGAAAGTCTGCTCACGAAGTATTCAGAAAAACCAAAAATCAATGTGCTGGGATTCTCACAGGGTGCGGCGACGGCCACGCGTTGGGCAAGTAGATGGCCAGGTCAGGTAAATCAGTTGGTACTTTGGGCAGGGGGATTTGCTGAAGATTTGATTTTGGAAGATGCTCGTGAGAAATTTTCCAAGACTAGACTGACGCTAGTTCTTGGGGATCAGGATGAATTTATTACTTCGGAAAGTATTGAAAAACAGGAGGGTTTGATCAAAAGTTTGGGCAAGGAGGTGAAAAAGCTGTCTTTTGCCGGAGGCCACGAGATTGATATTGAAATGCTTTCAAAAATTCTTGATTCAAGTAATTAAATCCCATTATATTGGCGCTTCAATTGCTTAATTAATACTATAATTTGATCACAATTCGACTTTCACTATTTTTCTGAAAATTTTGTAAACCATCAATGCTTTCGCTTACTGAAAAGGAGATAGACCTTATCTCAACCCAATTACTCAAAGGAATGATCTGTTTCTATCAGATCGACAAGAAAAGAATTCATCAGATGCCAGATGATGAGGATTATTACAACTATGATCTGACTGAGGCTGAAGAGGATGTACTGGATGAAATCGAAGAAAACCCGGACAATTATGCCGAGTTTACCCAGATGGAGCCAGCTCAGGAGCATCAGATGATGCAGGATTTTATTGACCGTCGAGTCAAAGAGAAAAATCTAGCGGATGATTTGGTGAGCTCACTGACCAAACCAAAGGCAAATACCGCTTTCAAGTTTTTGATCGATGATTCCAAGTACAAATCCGAATGGATAGAATTCCGAAAGGAAAAGTACTACGACTGGATCAAAGAGCAAGTTGATAGTTTCAACTACACCGAAGATTAAGACATTTATAGCCGTTCAATTTTGGGCGGCTATTTTTTTATAACTCCACTGAGTGAGATTTCGCCAATATTTCATATTTTAATTGGATGCAAAAGCTGCCTGATTTTTTAATACGGAATACCCTTGAGCCAGGAGACCTTGGACAGGTGGCGGCATTACATGGCAAAGTCTATTCAGAAGAGCATGATCTCGGGCTAGGTTTCGAAGCTTATGTCATGGAGAGTTTGCTTGAATTCTATCGCGCCTACAATCTAAAAAGGGATAAAGTCTGGGTTGTAGAAAGTGAAGGTAAGCTGGTCGGCTTTGTATTACTGATGCACCGCCCTGCAAATAGAGCTCAGTTGCGGTATTTTATCCTCGCAAAAGAATTTCGTGGGTTTGGAATCGGAAGTAGGTTGATGAAAGAATGGATGGAATTCTATCTGGATCGCAACTATGATGCTGCCTATTTATACACCACTGCAGGACTGGATGCTGCGGCTAGCCTCTATGAGCGAATGGGTTTCCGTAAGATCAGTGAAATGAAATCAAGGGATTATGGCTTGCCATTGTTAGAACAGTATTATGAGTTAGTTACTCATCCGAAAAAGTAAAGAATGTAAGTGGTAAGAAGTTCGGAAATTTCTTACCACTTTTAATTCTTACCGAATGCTCTTAATCACTTGTAAAGTTTCTTTGATTTTATTCTCCAAGAGATCGTATTGCTGATTTTTGATCCATTCTTTTTTGAATAGTTGCGAGCCCATTCCCACGCAATACACACCAGCATCAAACCATTCTTTCAAGTTTTCTTCGGTCGGTTCTACTCCTCCAGTTGGCATGATATGCAGCTCAGGGTAAACGGACTTGGCAGCAGCTACAAATGCTGATCCTACCACATTTCCTGGAAATGCTTTTACCAAGGTTGCTCCAAGCCTTTTTGCCTGAAAAATCTCAGACATGGTCGCACAACCTGGAATCCAAAAGATTTCTTTGGAATTGCAGAAAACAGCCAATTCTGGAATCAAGGCAGGAGAAACGATGAAATCTGCTCCAGCTTCGATAAAAGCATTTGCATCTTCGGTGGTGAAAATGGTGCCTATACCCATGACCATATCTGGATATTTTCCTGCATATGCATAAAGCTCCCTGAAAACCTCTAGCGAGTTTGTTGCCCTATTGGTGAATTCAAAAACCCGAATACCTGCATTATAGGAAGCGTCAAGAACGCCTTTTGCTACTTCTATATCTACATGATTGAATACGGGAATCATCCCTGTTTCGCTCATAGCTTTTAACATTTCACTGTTTGAAAATCTCATCTTATAATTATCGTAAAAGTTTACCTACATTTTTTCCTTCCACCAATTGGCTCACTTCATCTACAGAGACGAAATTGGCATCACCTGGGATAGAGTGTTTTAGCACCGAAGCCGCAACTGCAAAATCAAGTGCATTTTGATCGTCGAAATGCAATAGTCCATAGATCAATCCAGCCATATATGCATCTCCACCTCCGATTCTATCCACGATATGTGTCATTTCGTAGGTTTTGGACTCTAGCATGGTTTCACCATTCCAAAGAACTCCGTTCAGATCATTGGCCGATGCGCTGATGGAATCACGATGTGTGGTGGAAACATATTTAAGTGATGGGCACATGGTTTTAACTTTTTCACACGCTTGCAAATAGTCTGTGTCTGTGATTCCCATGCAGTTTTCGAAGTCGGTCAGACCCGCGATGATCAGATGCGATGGTTTGATCAATTCTGGCATGATATCCATAGGGCCTTTGCCATATTGCCATAGATTTCTTCGGTAATTGATGTCCGCGCTGATTTTTACACCGAGTCTAGAAGCAGCGTTTACGGCAGCTTTGCAAAGGTCTGCAGCGGATTGCGATACCGCAGGAGTTATTCCAGTCCAATGGAACCAATCTGCGCCCTCAAATATCTTTTCCCAGTTGAAGTCATCGGGATTTAAATTGGAAAAGGCGGAATCAAAACGATCATATATTATTTTGGAAGAACGTTGCATTGCTCCATTTTCCACAAAATAAATACCCATCCGACCTTCATTGAATTGGATGAGGGAGGTATCTACTCCTGCAAATTGCAACGTGTTAGTAGCAGCCTTGCCGATATCGTTGGTGGGGAATACAGTCACATGAGCTGCAGATTCCCCCCAGTTTGCTAGTGAGATGGCTACATTTGCCTCGGCACCGCCATAAATGACGTCATAAGATCTGGTATTGATGAATCTCTCGTAACCCGGTGTAGAAAGGCGGAGCATGATTTCGCCAAGCGTGATAATTCTATGAGGCATTTGTGAGCTGGGTTTAAAGGATGATGAGTTTCCGAAAAATTGTGGAGGCAAATTATGTTCTAATTGCCAATTAATTATAGGACAATAATAAATGTCAAAAATTGGTTTACCAATTTTTTCTCTTCAATTTTTTGTAGGGAATAGAATAACTTCAAGGATTGGTTGGTCAGTGATGTTTCGTATAAAGAGTGATTTCTTTGAGTTTTACCGTGCCCCTTCAGAATATTTTTTTAATTTTGCCCCAATTTGGACTTAAGCAAAACTTTCTCTTCAATCTCCCTCTCTAATGCCTAAAGATAGCAGCATCAAGCACGTTCTCATCATTGGTTCAGGTCCCATCGTTATTGGTCAAGCTTGCGAATTTGATTACGCAGGCTCCCAAGCATCCAGGTCTCTTCGTGAAGAAGGTATCACTGTGACGCTGATCAATTCCAATCCTGCAACGATCATGACCGATCCGGTCACAGCAGATAATGTGTATTTGCTCCCTTTGGAAAAGAAATCCATCGTACAAATCCTCAAAGATCATCCAGACATCGATGCCGTCCTTCCTACCATGGGTGGACAGACCGCGTTGAACCTTGCAATAGATTGCGACAAAGGTGGCGTGTGGGATAAATATGGTGTCAAAATGATCGGCGTTGATATCGATGCGATTGATACTGCCGAGAACCGTGAAAAATTCAAAGCGCTGATGGAAAAAATCGGCGTGGGCGTATGTAAAGGTTCCACAGCTACATCTTTTCTTCAGGGAAAAGAAATCGCACAAGAAATTGGTTTCCCATTGATCATCAGAGCTTCCTACACCTTAGGTGGAGCAGGTGGTGCATTTGTTGAAACTGCAGAAGAATTTGAACAAGCGCTTTCTGCAGGTTTGCAGGCATCTCCAGTTCACGAAGTATTGATCGAGCAAAGTATTCTCGGATGGAAAGAATACGAGCTGGAAGTAATGCGTGACAACATCGGTAACATGATCGTGATCTGTTCTATTGAGAACTTTGATCCTATGGGTGTGCATACAGGTGATTCTATCACAGTGGCACCTGCGATGACCTTACCTGATACCACGTTTCAGCGCATGAGAAATTATGCGATCACAATGATGAACAGCATCGGGAATTTTGCAGGTGGCTGTAACGTACAGTTCGCTGTAAGCCCTGATAACTCTGAAATCATCGGTATCGAGATCAACCCTCGAGTTTCCCGCTCTTCAGCTTTAGCTTCTAAAGCGACTGGATACCCAATCGCGAAAGTAGCTGCTAAACTGGCTATAGGATATAATCTGGATGAGTTGAAAAACTCTATTACCGGAACAACTTCAGCATTTTTTGAGCCTTCCATAGATTACGTAATTGTAAAAGTTCCTCGCTGGAACTTTGATAAATTTAAAGGGGCCGACCGAAGACTAGGTCTATCGATGAAGTCGGTAGGTGAGGTAATGGGAATCGGAAGAAATTTCCAGGAAGCCCTACAGAAAGCTTGTCAGTCACTAGAGATCAAGAGAAATGGTCTTGGAGCTGATGGCAAAGAATTGCGCAATCAGGATGAGATTTTATATTCTTTGGCTAATCCGAGCTGGAATAGACTTTTCCATGTCTACGATGCATTCAAACTTGGGATCTCTTTCAGAACTATCCATGATTTGACAAAAATCGATAAGTGGTTCTTGAAGCAAATCGAAGAATTGATTCACTTGGAAAGAGAGATTGAAAAATTCAAATTGGATACTATTCCGATGGAATTGATGGATCTCGCTAAGCGAAAAGGGTATGCGGATCGTCAAATCGCACACTTGCTTGACTGCTTGGAAAGCGAAGTTTTTGACAAGCGCTACACAGAAATGGGTATCAAGCGAGTTTATAAGTTGGTTGATACTTGCTCGGCTGAATTCGAAGCGAAGACTCCATATTATTATTCTTCATTCGGTACTGAAAATGAGTCAGTAAAATCCGATCGTAAAAAAGTAGTGGTTCTTGGATCTGGTCCGAACCGAGTAGGTCAAGGAATCGAGTTTGATTATTCTTGTGTACACGGAGTTTTGGCTGCCAAAGAATGTGGCTACGAGACCATCATGATCAACTGTAACCCAGAGACAGTTTCGACTGACTTTGACATTGCAGATAAACTATACTTCGAGCCAGTTTTCTGGGAGCATATCTACGAAATCATCCTACACGAGCAGCCTGAAGGTGTGATCGTTCAGTTGGGTGGTCAGACAGCTTTGAAGCTTGCTGAGAAGATGGAGAAATACGGTATCAAAATCATCGGTACTAGCTTTGAAGCGTTGGATTTGGCCGAAGATAGAGGAAGATTCTCCAGCTTATTGAAAGACCTAGACGTTCCTTATCCTGAATTTGGAACTGTTCATAATACAGACGAAGCGCTTGAGCTTTGTAAGACGATTGGTTTCCCTCTTTTGGTTCGCCCAAGCTACGTGTTAGGTGGACAGGGTATGAAGATCGTGATCAACGAAAAAGAACTTGAGCAGCATGTGGTGGATGTCTTGAGAGATATTCCTAACAATGAAATTTTGCTTGATCACTTCCTAGAAGGAGCTATTGAAGCAGAAGCTGATGCGATTTGTGATGGTGAAAATGTGTACATCATAGGTATCATGCAGCACATCGAGCCTGCTGGAATTCACTCTGGTGATTCCTACGCTGTGCTTCCTCCATACAACTTGGGAGATTTGGTGATTCGTCAGATCGAAACTTATACTGAGAAAATTGCCCTTGCACTGAAAACTGTAGGCTTGATCAACATCCAGTTTGCAATCAAAAATGACAAGGTTTATATTATCGAAGCAAACCCAAGAGCTTCCCGTACGGTGCCATTTATTTGCAAGGCTTACAGAGAACCTTATGTAAACTATGCCGTAAAGGTGATGTTGGGAGAGGAAAAAGTGACTGACTTTGAATTCAAGCCTTACAAAAAAGGTTATGCTATCAAGGAGCCAGTTTTCTCTTTCCATAAATTCCCGAAAGTAAATAAAGAATTGGGGCCTGAAATGAAATCAACCGGTGAAGCGATTTACTTTATCGACGACCTGATGGATGATTATTTCTTGAAAATCTACGCAGAGAGAAATCTCTATTTGAGTAGATAATTAGAGCTGAAGTCATAATTCTAAAAGCTGAATAGGGAACATTAAATTGAATAAAGAATAAAATATTAACCTATTGTGTGGAAATTTCTTGTAATAGTACTCGGAGTTGGTTGGCTACTCGGCCAACTAATCCGATATTTTCTTCGAAGTAAACTAGCGAAATTTGCGCAACATGTGAATGAAGTCGCTAAAGAGGCAGAACGAGAACAAAGAAAAAGTACTCAGACTTCTAAGGACGGGATTCATGTGGATGTTATTCCGAAAAAATATGCTGAAAAAAGGCAAAAAGATATCAAGGGCGGAGAATACGTCGATTATGAAGAAGTGAAGGATTAATCCTTCACTTTTTTTTATTAAAGCATCCTACACCAGAACACTTTAAACCCACTCGGCGTTTTTGTTCCTATCAAAAAGTCGTCTCCACCATCTTTAATCCCAAGTTTTTTCTTCAATACTTCAGAACCGATGGCGTAATTTCGAGTGATCACATTCACCTTTCCAGATGGAAACAGCTTTTTGATTTCCCCTTTCTTCGGCTGGACTTCTTGAATTACTTTGAAAACTCTGGCTGGAATTTCGGAAGGAGCCTGCGATGAAGTGTACAATTGACTATTGGGATCAAGTTTGCTCAATCCAAATCGCTCTCCGAAAGTCTTAAATGCCCCAGCCTTTAATATTCCTGAAAATGGCTCAATCAGGTAGTTCTCCACGTCTCCAAATACGGAATTGATACTTTCTTCCTTGCTTGGTTCAAATGAAAAACTTGTTTCTTTAGCTCCTAAATCAATTGCTTCTATTGTAAAAGTAGATTCTACGCCTTCCTTACTCCAGTGTAAAAGCAATTCTTTCACTTCATTCTTTACAGAGATCACCTGAACCCTTTGTATGTCTGGAATCTCAGAGACTGCTTGAGAAATATCAAGCATAGGAGATACTTTAAGGAGGATAACATCCGCTTTACTTTTCATCATTTCCCAGGAACTGACCACGTCAGGCTCGCAATCCTGAAGCTTATAAAGCTTTTGATTGCCTTTTCCCCTGCGAGCTGGATCAGCATAAATCAAATCAAACTGCTTTTCCGACTGAGCTAAAAATACTAATCCATCACCTTTAACAATGTCGAATTTCTTTGGGACTAACACTTCGAGGTTGTGCCCAGCTATCTCAGCTAACTCTTCTTGCTGTTCACAGTATGTAGCTTTCTCGAAGTTTTTTCCCAGAAAAAAACTGTCTACTCCGAAGCCACCAGTGAGGTCAATCATGAGTTTTCCTGCTCGGTTTCTAGCTTTGAATTCGGCAGTTAGTTCAGATGAGCTTTGCTCCAAAGAAATGGAAGCAGGAAAAATCACCTGAGGATTTGTAGCCCATGTAGAAAGTTTCTTGGCTGCTTTTTGTCGTGCAGAGATCTGTTGCACTGCAGCTTTTAAATCGAAATCAGTTTTGCCCTGATATCTAAAAAGTAAAAGTGCAGGATCTTCCGTAAGATGATCCTGCACAAATTGTTGGAAGTCAGCCCGATGATATTGGGTCAAATCCATTAAATCAGGTCGTTTGCGAGCGCGTATTCTGCGATTTGAACGGCGTTGGTTGCAGCTCCTTTTCTAAGGTTGTCAGCTACAATCCACATATTTAGAGTATTAGCCTGAGACTCATCTCTTCTCAAGCGGCCTACGAATACCTCGTCTTTTTTATGCGCTGTGATCGGCATTGGATAGATGAAGTTTGCTGGATCGTCCTGTACGATTACCCCAGGAGCTGCAGCCAGCAATTCACGGACTTCCGCCAGGTCAAAGTCTTCTTTGAATTCCACGTTAACTGCTTCAGAGTGTCCACCCATAGTTGGGATTCTCACTGTGGTGGCAGTTACTTGGATTGTGTCGTCGCTGAAGATTTTCTTAGTCTCCTTGATCATTTTCATTTCTTCCTTCGTGTAGCCATTTTCTTGGAACACATCGATGTGAGGAAGTACATTCATGTCAATTTTGTGAGGATAGACCATGTCTGCCTTTTCTCCTGCACGCTCTGACATCATCTGATCTACCGCTGCTTTGCCCGTACCGGTCACCGACTGGTAAGTAGACACTACGATTCTTTTGATGCCGTAGCGGCTACGCAAAGGCTCCAGAGCTAACACCATTTGAATGGTAGAGCAATTTGGATTTGCGATGATCTTATCTTCTTTTGTCAATTCCTTTGCATTGATCTCAGGAACAATCAGTTTTTTGGTTGGATCCATTCTCCATGCTGAAGAATTATCGATGACAATAGTACCTACCTCAGCGAATTTTGGAGCCCACTCGGTAGATGTGCTTCCGCCTGCTGAAAATATAGCCACTTCAGGTTTCAATGAAACAGCTTCTTCAAGCCCAATAACAGTGTAAGGTTTACCTTTATAATCAATCTGTTTACCTACCGATCGCTCGCTGGCGACTAATAGAAGTTCGTCAAAAGGGAAATTGTGCTCTGCTAGCACTTCTAGGATTTCTGAGCCTACCAAGCCGGTAGCTCCTACCACTGCTAATTTCATATGATTAAAATAGTTTTTTAAAGGCCATATGGAATCTCGCTGAATTTATAACATCTCGGAGTGTGAGAAATTATCCATGCTCGATTTCACCAGTTTGAAATTTGTCTTTCAAAGGTCTGATGGGATCACGCAGAATTTTGGTTCAATTCAATTATTGAATCCTTAATCTTGCTCGATCTCATCTCTTTAAAAGTAGTTGTTGAAAATTTTTGAAGCACAAAAGTAAGAGCTACTGATTCATTTTCAGGCATGAGGCTCAAATATTTTGCTGAAAAAGCAATAAAAGCTAACAAAAAGTATAGTTTGACATCATTTTGCTTTTTATATTTAGACTACATTTTTTATTTGACTGGTTTATGGTTGGCTTATTTTTTATTTGGCAATTGGTCTATACAGCGGTTTTCCCCGTTGGGCTAGTGTTTGGCTCTGCTGCGACTAATCAGATTCAGCGTTTCGAAACAGAATTTATTATCGTTAATCATCCAAGTGAGTTCTTGCCGGGATGGTTTGGCAATGAAATCAGGGCGACTTCTTCCCGAATTTATCAGGCAAATGGTTTTGGAAGAAATGGGAGCAAAGGGTTGGCTGTTCAGCCAATTTCTACTTTTGATGGGGAAATTATTATCAGACTTTCTCCATCTGAATTCTCTGATCCTCAAGTGCAATTCTGGGCTAGATCTATGAAAAACGGAACAGGTAATAGAGCTGCTCAGGTTTATTTCAGTTGGAGTAATAGTTTGGAGGGTGAGTATTCAAGTGCAGAATTATTGGGTGGAGAAGCTGAATTCGCAAATGAAGATCAGAATTTCAGGAATTTTGAACTTGATATACCTGATCGCTTTTCTGGGGATGTAGAAGTTTATTTAAAACTGGAAATAAAGTATGGCGCAGGTTCTGGCTCATGTGCAAAATGGTTGATGGATGACTTTGAGTTTGGGGAATTTGTAGTGGATAAAATACCCCCAAAGATTACAAAGGTTCGTGGATATGATGAGAAACAAATTGAAATTCAGTTTGATGAAGCGGTAGATCCAGTGTTTTCTGAGTTTGCCTTTAATTATAGCCTGAATGAAATAGAACCATCATTTGTGAATAGGAAATTGGATTCTTTGGTGTATTTAAGTTTTGATGAAAAGCTTGAGCATGGGAAAAGGTATGAGTTGATGGTCTCCAAGGTTCCAGATTTGGAAGGAAACTTTTTAAAGGACTCAGTAATTTCTTTTCAGTTTTTCGATCCGACTTTTATTCCTTCAAAAACGCTTGTGATCAACGAAATTATGCCTGCTCCGAAAGCAGATCTTGACTTGCCAAATGTGGAGTTTGTGGAAGTTTTTCATGCAGGCGAATATCCTATTAGGCTTGAAGGGTTGTCATTTTCTAACTCAAGATCTACTGTGGTTTTGCTGGAGGCATGGATTCAGCCAAGTGAGTTTTTTCTTTTTGCTCCGGAAAATCAAACTTCACAATTGAACGAATATGGAAGGGTGATTCCACTTAAGAATTGGCCAACACTTTTGAATTCAGGCGATCAATTGTGGTTGAAAGATGATCGAGGAAGTGAAATCGACATGATTTCTTATGCAACGGGCAGTTGGGGAGGTAGCGAATTTGCTGGTGGTGGATTTAGTTTGGAAGTTGCTAATCCATTCTATGCCTGTGAGCAAAGTGATTTGCTGAAAGCTTCGATAGATCCACTCCGTGGAACTCCAGGTCGGCAAAATTCAGTATTTGATTTATCTCCTGACGGAAGCTTACCTGCCCTAAATTTATTTGAATTCACTTCTTCGAAGAGTCTTCTTTTAACATTTTCAAAACCGATTCTGGCTGATTTTGATCAATCAAACTTTAAATTTGAACCAAGCTTGGGGATTGATTCTGTCTTCCATTTATCTTCCAAGCAAATTCAGATTCTCGTTTCGGAGGAATTCATCTTGAACAAGATTTATCATCTCAGTATAAATGGAATTACAGATTGCTCGGGGAATGAATATATCCAAGCTGAGGCTCTGCTACTAGTACTGCCAGTCAAAGCTCAAATCGGAGATGTGCTTATCAATGAGCTGCTTTTTAATCCCAAAACAGGCTCACCAAAATTCGTGGAACTGGTTAATGTGACGGATAATTATTTGGAGATTAACGATTGGAAACTTGCGAATCTTGATGAAGGAGGGGAAGTGGATCAAGTGAAGCCGCTCAGTGAAACTTCTATCATTATTCCTCCGCGAGGTTTTTTGGCATTTACCACAAATCCAGATATGCTAAAGATAGATTATTCCAAATCGGCATTTGGAGAGTTTGTGAGATTAGCCACGCTTCCAAGCTATCCGATTGGTGGAGGTACGGTAGTGTTATTGGATTCTGCAGGGAGTATTGCCGAGTCATTTACCTACTCTGAAGATCTTCATCATCCACTTCTGAGAGATCCAAAGGGAGTTTCTTTGGAGCGACTTTCGACGGAGTCGCCAGCTTCTTTATCTTCAAATTGGCATTCTGCATCTGCAATTGAGGAGTATGCAACACCTGGCCGGCAGAATTCTCAGGTGATTTCCGGCGAATTTGAAGGTGAGTTGATCCAAATTGACCCTGAAGTATTTGATCCGGAAGGGAGTAATGGAAATACATTTACCTCAATTAGGTACGAGCTTGATCAAGCTGGTTGGATCGGGAATTTTAGGGTTTACTCTACAGCTGGTCAGTTGATACATGTATTAGCTCAAAATGAGCTATTAGGAGTATCTGGTTTGCTTACTTGGACAGGCACAGATAGTCAGGGGAAGATCGTGAGACCTGGTTATTACATTTTGCTCGTAGAATTGTATGACCTCTCTGGAAAGGTGAAAATAGTTCGAAAAACGATTGTCGTAGCGACAAGATTGTAATTTTATTAGGGCAATTTCTGAGTTTCAATCTTAGAAAATTGTATCTTAAGGGGCTTAACACCCCAAAAACCATGGAAAAAGACCTAATCACTCAAGCCATTCAGACAATTTACCTGCAAAATGGAAAAGACCTCAAGGAGGTTTCTCAGTACTTAAATTTGAAATATCGGGTAGATGCTGAACAGTTGGTTCTGCAGAAACGATTGCAGAAAATGCTACAAGAAGAAAAAGCCGTCGCATGACGGTTTTTTTATGTCTGGATTTTATCTGTGTTTTTAATTTTTAGGTTATTTCTGATTTCACTTCGAGGTGAGCTGCTGTTTTGTTTGGATTGAGAGATCATTTTTTTATTAAGATTAAGTGAAATACTAGTTGTGCTGAAGTTTTATTGTCAGACAATTTTTGGAAACTACTAGTGTTTTGATTATCAGCTTTTTGAAGTCTTTAAAGGTCATCTGTATATCTCGGCAGTACTTTATGTTATCTGTTTTTCAATTGTTTTATTCTAATTGAATCATGGTGAAATATGCCCCAAATTTGAAAATGGCCTTAATTTCTCATTAAAAGGAGGCTCGTGATTTCTTGGAAATCCAATGCGTACATGTATTTTAGAGAACTAATTCTAAAAACAACCGTCCCGATACTATTACCTAATTTTAGCTGGCTATGAGCAAGGAAGAAAAGACCGCATATTCTCAGGAAGAATTAAAAGAATTCGAAGTGATCATCTTAAAAAAGCTTGATAGCGCGAAGGAAGAATTACTTTCTTTGAAAGAATCCCTCAGTAAGAAAAATGATAGTGGTACGGATTTCACAGCATCCACCTCGAAATTGCTAGAAGATGGTGCGGATACACTGGAACGTGAAAGTCAGAATCAATTAGCGGCAAGACAACAGAAATTCATCTACAATCTTGAAAACGCATTGATCCGTATCAAAAATGGCACCTATGGAATTTGTGTTGATACTGGAAAACTTATTGCAAAGGAAAGATTGATGGCTGTGCCACATACCATGCATTCCATTGAAGCAAAACTCGCTAAAAAGTAAATTTTGGATTTCCTCCATAGGCATATTGAAGCATTGATTTTTTGTGCTCCGGATCCTTTACCCAAGGAAGAGATCGTAAAATGCCTTTCAGAAATGTTTGAGGCTGAGATTCCTGATGATCATGTCAATCAGGCAATTAGTGAATTGATTGAAAAATATCAGTCTGAAGAGTTCTCATTTCAATTGGAGCATCTGGGTGGAGGTTACCAGTTTTTGACCAAGCCAGCTTATCAAACTTCTATCAGCATTTTACTTCGTCAGCAATCCCAGAAGCGATTGTCAACTGCTCAGTTAGAAACCTTATCTATTATTGCCTACAAGCAGCCAGTAACTAAGGGCGATATTGAACAAATAAGAGGAGTGAACAGTGATTATTCGGTTCAAAAGCTTCTGGAAAAAGAGCTTGTGGATATAAAAGGTAAATCAGATGGTCTAGGAAGACCACTTCTGTACGGCACTTCCAATAAGTTTATGGAGTATTTTGGAATCAATGCACTTTCGGAGTTGCCACAGCCAAAAGATTTCTCTCAGCCTGATAACCAGATTGGCGAGGAAAGGGATTAATCGATCAGTGTTACTTTAGCCAATTGGGCTATTAAATACTTTTTACCAGACCCTACTTCCTGACATAGCACTCGAGTTCTTCGCGTTTCTCCTTTTTCAAATTCTCTTCCAGAAAGTAAAAACCGAATTCCGGGTTTGATGTCGGAGAGAAAAAGGATCTCTGAATTTGTGTTTTTATCATCATACTTACTCATTTCTTTCATCAGAAAAAGATCAGCCGATGAGCTGGCCTTTGGATTTTTCATATGCTTGCGCAAAGGGATGAGTAAATCAATCGGAAAGAATGTGGTGGAAAGTATGGGAATCATTAACTGCTGAAAAGTTGATTTCCATTCTGCCCCATGGGGAGCAATTTCAATTCCGAACCTCACAAAGGCATGCAGATGTGCTACTTCATGGATATAGGTCAGAAGAAACTGATAAGGGTTTAGATCCGCATTGATTGTTATCGTTTGGATTTCCCGGTCTCTTCTATATCTGAAATCACCTAATTTTGATTTACGAGTAGCTGTTGTTCGAAAGGAAAATGGTTCTTTTTCCCATAGCTCAACGGCATAGTTGAGGGCTACGGAAGGAAGCTTTTGGGACAAAAGTTGCCTAAGTTTTTCAGGACTACTCATTTCGAAAAGTACAAAAAAAAGAGCCCCGACATGCGGGGCTCAATAAATTTAGGAAGGGAAGAATTATTGAGCAGGCTCAACAACTTCAACAGTCTCTTCTACTACTACTGTAGTATCAGCTTCGATGATGATTTCTTCCTCAACAACTGGCTCTTCAACTACCTCGATAGTCTCAACAGTTTCTTCTTTAACTTCTTTGTTACCGCATGAAGCTACAGCGAACATGCTAGCGATTGCGAAAATTGCAAATACTTTTTTCATTTTTTGTGGTTTTCTTAATTACACTGCAAATGTATTACAGTTTCAATCAATAAAACAATAGACCGTTTAAATATATTTTATTTGTTTTTATAAATAATTTTCACGGGAACCCCCTCAAAATCAAAGTTTTCGCGTAGCCTGTTTTCCAGATATCTTGTGTAAGGCGATTTGATGTATTGAGGGAGGTTACAAAAGAATGCAAACACCGGATTTTTGGTAGGAAGCTGAGTAGAATATTTAATTTTAATATACTTTCCTTTCCAAGCTGGAGGAGGATATCTTTCGATCTCTGCTAGCATAACATCGTTCAATTTTGAAGTAGGTATGCGTCGGGTTTTGTTTTCATAAACTTTCACTGCCAACTCAATCGCTTGGAAAATTCTTTGTTTTTCGAGCACCGAGGTGAAGATGATAGGGATCCATTTGTTTTCTCCCAATTTCTCCAACATATCATCCTTGATCTTGCCCATGGTCTTATGATCTTTTTCGATCAAATCCCATTTATTCACCATGATCATTACGCCTTTGTTGTTCTTAATTGCGAGTGAAATCAGGTTCATGTCTTGTGCTTCCAACCCTCTGGTAGCATCCACCATCACCATTACTACGTCGGATTCTTCCAAAGTCCTTAACGAACGCATGACAGAATAGAATTCTACATCTTCGGTTACTTTGGATTTCTTTCTGATTCCAGCTGTATCTGTAATGATGAAATCCTGCCCATAAAGCTGGTAGCGTGTATGTATAGAATCTCTTGTAGTACCAGCCTCATCCGTTACTATCGAGCGGTCTTTACCGATTAAAGCATTTAAGAAAGACGATTTTCCAGCATTTGGTCTCCCTAGAATTGAAATCTTTGGAGTGTCTGCATCAGGATCTTCTATTCCATCGTCTTCAAAGTGGGTGATTACTGCGTCCAAAAGCTCTCCAGTCCCACTACCACTAGCGGAAGCAACCGGGTAGACCTCAAAGTCACTTACTCCTAATGCATAGAATTCGTGCATCGCAAAGCTTTTTTCTTGATTATCTGCTTTGTTTGCTACGACATAGATGGGCTTCTTGCTGGAGCGAAGTTCTTTTGCGAACTCGCTATCCAGATCTGTTAGTCCTGTGTGACAGTCAACTACAAATAAAATCACATCAGCTTCTTCTATAGCAAGTTTTACCTGCTTACGGATCTCAGCTTCATACATATCCTCAGAGCCTGTCACATATCCTCCTGTGTCAATCACTGAGAAAAACTTTCCGGCCCATTGCGCATGTCCGTAATGACGATCACGTGTCACGCCACTCATGTTATCTTCAATCGCCTTTCGTTCTTCTACCAGACGGTTGAAAAGAGTGGATTTGCCCACGTTAGGGCGTCCTACTATCGCTACTATATTTGCCATGATTAGGTTGGGTCGTACCCAAATTTTTTCAGTTTCAATTTATTTTTTCTCCAGTCTTGCTCCACCTTCACGAAGGTTTCAAGGAAGACTTTCTTGCCGAAGAACTTTTCTAATTCTTCTCGGGCTTGTATTCCCACTTTTTTCAGTGCAGCGCCTTTATCACCTATGATGATTCCTTTCTGACTATCTCTTTCTACATAAATAATAGCCCGGACGCTGATAATATTTTTTTTCACCTTAAAGTCTTCGATGGAAACTTCAGAACTGTAAGGGATTTCTTTTTTATAATTTTCGAAGATTTTCTCGCGGATAATCTCAGAGGCAAAGAACCGCTCAGATCTATCGGAAAGTTCCGCTTTGTCATAAAATGCAGGGTGTTCTGGAAGCCTATCCAGAATCTCTTGCATGATTTTATCCGTATTGAATTTTTCTCCGGCAGAAATTGGAATGACTAGCTCAGACTTGATTCTTGAAGTCCAATAAGCAGTAACTTCTTCCAACTGACCGGGTTTGGCTAAATCGATTTTGTTGACTACCAGCAATACAGGAACACCAGATTCGTTGATTTTCTCAATCACATGCTCGATATCAGCATCTGTTTCGTAAAGATCGGTTACAAAAAGAATGATGTCAGCATCTTCCAGCGAGATGTTGACAAAGCTCATCATGTTCTTCTGAAGCTCATATTGTGGTTTCAGCATACCTGGAGTATCAGAAAACACGATCTGATAATTATCGGAGTTAGTCAGTCCAATGATTCTGTGCCGAGTCGTCTGAGATTTGGAGGTGATGATCGAAAGTCGCTCCCCTACAAGGATATTCATCAATGTAGATTTGCCCACATTTGGTTTTCCTATGATGTTGACGAAGCCTGCTTGATGTTTTGGTATATCCATTGTAGAAATTTTTTACAAAGGTACTTGATTTTTAGATACTACTTACGTTTTTGGGGGTTTGGCAAAATAATATTTGGCTTTAAAATGGTGTTTTTATGTCGATGATTATGACTTAGGTAATTGATTGAATGATAAACAGCTGAGGGTTTTGCTGGTAGAATACACTAGCTAAGAATGGTGTATCAATCCATTCCTAAGAGAATGGCTATCGAAATATTTTTCTTGTGAAGAGTTTGCTTTTCAAAAATAAAGGCCTACTTTTGTATCACAATTAGCCGAAAGGGCAGATTTAGATAAGAAAAAGAAGCTTTTTGCTTTAAAAATATATCGCGGGATGGAGCAGTTGGTAGCTCGTCGGGCTCATAACCCGAAGGTCACAGGTTCGAGTCCTGTTCCCGCTACTAATCAATTAGTTGATCGTTTTACGGTCAACTTTTTGTGTTTTATAGGGTTTCTGATGCGGTTTGTAAATTCGAATCAATTCCATTTGATCGAATTGTCCCCGATTCTGTCCCACTTTGTGTCCTTTTTTATATTTATCGTACTAAGAATCCCTATACTTTTTCCCTGCTGAAAATTCGGATGGCTTGATGCGGTATCGTACAAAATTCCCATCATGTATGCCGAGAAGTTCGGTTTACATTACTTCAATGAATTGTCCCCGATCTGTTTATTGGGTGAATATGGGGAACTAACAGGGTAATGGGGTTTCCTCACTCTAGGGAGTTGAAAATCCCAACAGGGATTTTCAACGATTCATTTTGCCTGTTCACCGAATTTGAAATTATTGGGTCTACCCTTCCATCTATTTTCATGTAACTATCAGAGTAGCTATGCTCGCTAGCACATCAAAATTTTAATTTCTATACCATGCAAACTACTATTGGGATTACTCAAAAAAACACAGACGCCGTTTCTATTCAATTGGCAAAATTGCTTGCTGATGAGGTAATATTGTACATCAAAACCAGAAATGCACATTGGAATGTAACTGGCAACAACTTTCATGCTTTACACTTATTCTTCGAAGAGCATTACAAACAATTGGATGAACTGGTAGATAGTGTAGCCGAAAGAATGCGTAAGATTGGACACTATGCACCGGCGACTATGAAAATGTATTTGGAACTTACCCACTTAACTGAGTACCGCGAAAGATCAAATGATGGTCAGGGTTTTATGAAAGACCTACTTGCTGACCATGAAAGTATCATCGAGTTTATAAGAGGAAATATTGTTCCATTTGCTGAAGAGTTCAAAGATTATGGTTCAAGTGATTTCATTACAGGTGTGATGGAGAAACACGAGGAAATGGCTTGGATGCTTCGTTCTTACTTTAGATAATTTGCTGACGATCAGGATGAAAATTGGGCTATTTTATTCCAAGTGCACTTTAGCGGCAATCCTATAGAATTCAAGTCATTCTCAAATAAAGATGAAGTGTTTTCATAGTAGCATACCTTGTTTTTTCTTCATTCCTTATCCATTCTGAATCAAGATCAGTTTTTATCAGAAAATTCATGCTTAAACTAGTTGTTAGTATGATTTTACTTTTATAAAGTAAATAAAATATGGCTTGGGCAATTGATAAAGAGATTTATCATTAAGTATTCCAATCGTCTCATCCTATACAGTACAGGATGGAAAAGGATGCTGTTCAACTGATATTAAATGATGAATAGATAACCTCATTAAGAATAAGGAAAAAGAGAAGTAGCTCAGAAAGAATTTCTTTACAATGGAGCATATCAAATTGATTCTCACAAACTACTGGCTCCTTTACCGGCTGAACAAATTCTGATTAACAGTTTAACCCAAAACCCTGGATATTAATATGTCTCATTTTAAAAATTTATTTCCGTTAAGGATCAGATTCGGCAAAAATGTGATGGTTCTAAATCTTCTATTATTGCTCTACTGGTTGACCTCAGCCACTTCTTTTGCACAACATGAGAAACCCAATGTGATATTCATCCTCGCCGACCAATTGCGGGCAGACGCGGTGGGATATGCTGGAAATACCGATGTGATCACACCAAATCTCGACAGGTTAGCCAAAGAAAGTCTGGTTTTTGATAATGCCGTTACTGTAATGGCTGTATGTGCACCTTGGAGAGCTAGTTTTCTGACTGGACAATACCCTCTAACTAATGGTGTTTTTTACAATGATAAACCTCTTCCTTCAGAAGCTTTGACAATGGCTGAAATCTATAAGGAGCAGGGCTATCAAACAGGCTACATAGGGAAGTGGCATCTAAATGGTCATAAGAGGGGAGAAGACGCATTTAGCGCTAGGGACAAACCAGTAACTAAAGACCGTCGACAAGGATTTGATTATTGGAAGGTAAGAGAAGTGACACATGATTATAATAACTCTTTCTACTTTGATGAAAATGATCAAAGACAAGTATGGGAAGGATATGACGCTTTTTCCCAGACGGACAGTGCAATCAGTTACATCAAAAAGAACAAGGACAATCCATTCTTGTTGATGATGTCTTGGGGACCTCCGCATAATCCTTACCATACTGCGCCTGCAGAATATAGGGCGATGTACGACCCCGCAAAAATAAATTTGAGAGAAAATGTACCTGTGCATTTGCAGGACAGCGCAAGGAAGGTGATTGCAGATTATTATGCGCATATCACGGCATTGGATAAAGCTGTTGGCGATCTTTTAAATGCGATCGATAAGCAAGGAATAGCCGATAATACCATATTCGTATTTACCTCAGAGCATGGGGATATGTTATTTTCCAAAGGTGTACTGCGCAAACAAAGACCTTGGGATGAATCTATCAAAGTTCCTTTGTTGATCAGGTATCCAGATAAACTTCGTAAAGCCAGGGAAATCAAAGGACCAATTAATACTCCTGATTTGCTTCCTACATTGCTGGATTTAAGTGGAATCAGTGTGCCGAAGAGCATAGAAGGTACAGATTTTTCTTCCTCCTTGTTAAGTGGAAAGGATATTGAAAATGAAGGTGCATTAATCATGTTGCCAGTTCCTTTTCACGAATGGAATTTTTCGAATGGAGGAAGGGAATATAGAGGAATTCGTACTGAACGATATACTTATGTCAGGGATTTGGCCGGTCCTTGGTTATTATATGACAATGAAAAAGATCCCTACCAGCAGAAAAACCTAGTTGGTTTGCCTGACTATTCAAACCTTCAATCAACTTTAGAAAAGGTTCTTCAATCTAAGTTAGATTATACAAATGATTCCTTTTTACCAGCAGATGATTACATGACCCAATGGAATTATCTGTATGATAAGCAGGATAGTATTAGAGCTCCAGATTACCTTCAAATGAACAGATAATTTTAAGTCGTAACTCAAAGTAAAGAATATACTAAAATAGGTGGGTTTATTAGTTTAAAGCCGACGGATCTGTGATCTGTCGGCTTTTATTCAATTAGTACTACTTGGACAGTTAAGATGCCATTTCCTTTCTTTGGGATTTAAAAATGATCTAATTGGTAAGCTGTTATTGGTTTAAAAAATTGATCAAAAGATAAGGTGATTTTTACATTTTTTATGTCATTAAACCGTTTAAACTTTGTTTTAAAGCGATGTTATAATCTAGATTTCCATTACAAAACAGGAAAGAGAATGCTTCTAAAAAAGTATCTTGAAAAGATAATTCGTACACCTCGTACGGCTCGTACCCCTCGTACCGTACGAATTGTACGAGGCTGAATTGAGATTCTAAACCATTCAATATATTTCAATCCTGAGACAACTCAAATACCTTCAATTTTCAGGAAAATTAAAGGTTCATTTTCTAGTTTTGACCCTAGCTAAAACAGGTTCATTTTCTGAGTTCACATCAAAAAGAAAAAAGATCATTCAAAAACCCAACCTCTTATACGGCTAGTAAAGCTCTTTCTATAACGCTGAAATTTTAAACAATTCAAATGGAATTGAAATTTCTCATGCAAAATGAACCTGTCCCCTTTTTTGTCCCCCATTTACTTTTCTTATCCTGTATTTTGAATCTTATAAGAATTCAAAAGTGAGTGCTTCGATGATAAGTGGGGGCTGAGACTTACGATTGTTGAGTTGTCTAGTTTTGCTTTAAAAAGATATATCCAACTAAATTGAAAAGTAGATTTTGACTGAATTATAAATTTTTGAATTATTTAATTCTATTATAAAAGTCCGATGTATTCATCCAACTCCTGATTTTGGTTTAAATGTAGTTTTTGACGGATTCTGTAACGCTTTTTTTTAAGTCCTTCCTTTGAAATATTCATTAACATGCAAAGGTCTGTAGGATTCATTTTTATCCTTAAATAGGCACAAAATCTGATTTCCTTTTCTGTAAGCTCAGGGTGCATGCCTTTAAGGTTTTTAAAAAAATCCTGATGTATCCCTATAAATGCTTCCTGAAACTGACTCCATCCATCCTGAAATCTACTATGGTTTGTAATAAGTTTGGTAATAGGTTTAAGTTGCTCCTCTATTAAGTCAGGATTGGTGTTTTCTTCTATGTTTTTGAGTTGCTTGGAAATCCGATTCAGCAAGATTTCATTTTGGTTTTCCTTTAATGCTAATGCTAATAGTTCTTTGTCCTTTAGCTCTTTTTCCCTGAGTATTTTCTTTTTCTCCATCTCAAGGATTTGCAATTGTTGTTTGGCAGTAATTAACTCCGAAATATTCAGACCCAAACCCGTAAAATATTCTTCTTCGCCAATCATCACTAAGTGACCCTCAAAAAGAAATGGAATACTCTGCCCTGCTTTTGTGATAATATTTGCA
This sequence comes from uncultured Algoriphagus sp., assembly GCF_963974365.1. Classification (GTDB taxonomy): domain Bacteria; phylum Bacteroidota; class Bacteroidia; order Cytophagales; family Cyclobacteriaceae; genus Algoriphagus. The sequence continues at coordinate 26,452 of NZ_CAXBBX010000011.1, forward strand.
TATACCTGCGTACGAACTCTCTTTTCCCGTAGGTCCATAATTGCATCTAAAACTTGAGAATGATAATCAGGGTCTAAGAAAAATAGCGGCGACTTATCTTGGCATTCTTCTTCCGTATAGCCAAAAACATCTAAATGATATTCGTTCATCCGCTTCATCTTATAACCATCCGAATCAATTTTATATAAATAAAAGACCCCGGGTAGGCAATCCAGTAATTTTTGGTCAAAAACATCCTCTTCAGATTCGAAGCTAATGTGTTTAGGTGTCAGGCTAGTCATAGTCTAAATTGATAGATAATTGGACATTATCCAACAAGAGGTGGACAAAAGGTGGACAACATCCATAAAGTAAATTTTATTTCGAAGAATGGGTTTAGTTTTATCTATGAGATCTTTAAAGATATGTCTCTAAATAAATCAATACTCACCTTGGAAGTATTGGGGATATTGCTGATGCAAACGGTTATATCCGTTTATTTTAATCATGTTTCTGTTCTATTTATTCCTTAAATTAGACAGAAAATTGAGTTTTAGTATGACTGATTCATATTTTTAACTATTTGAGAACAAGGCTCATTTCAATTTTAATTTTATTAAGTAATCTGAAATAAATTTTTACCTATTATTTGTCTGAGTTATGAAAAAACCGGTTTTAACAACCTTCCTCCTATTGACGTTTTTGGCTAGCACGTATGCACAGGTGAATAAAGTGTCTTTAGAACAGGCCAGTCTGAAAGGAGATGAAATCATAGAGACATCGGTCGGGGATGTGGAGCTGATCGACAGCTATTTTGATACAGAATCATCCAATCTTCTCTACGATGAAATGGATTATCAGCGAGCCAGCCAAGCATGGGTTTGGGGGATGCCTATGGTGAGCATTATGACCCAGAAAAAGGGATTGGAAGATAAGTATGGGTTATCTTCTGAACACGACATAGTAGTTCTAAAATCCTTAAAGGAAAAGCGGGGGATTGTAACCGGAAACCTTACCACTCCTTATATGTTTGGGTATGTTGACCTGAAAAAAAGTCCGGTGGTATTTGAATATCCTGCAGGTGCTACTGCAAGTGGTTTGGTGGATATATGGCAACGAACTGTTACAGATATCGGCCAGACCGGTCCTGAAAAAGCGCAGGGAGGTACATTTATTATTGTTGGGCCTGAAGATGATGTAGAAAAATATAAGAAGCCGGGGGTTTATACCTTTCAAAGTGTTTCAAACTTTTTGGTCATTGCCCTAAGGATTATCGATCCAAGTCCTGCCTACTATGAGAAATTCAAATCTGAGTTTAAAATGGGCCATATAGATGAACCGCTCAAAACTTTCAATTATATCGAAAATAAAGATCAGGAATGGAGCGGTACTGCTCCTCGTGGAATTGCATTTTGGGAAACCCTTTCGGAAATAATTAACCATGAGCCAGTTCGGGAAATCGACAAGCCCTGGACTGCCATGTTATTGCCGTTGGGTATAGAAAAAGGACGTCCATTCAATCCTGATGAAAGACAAAAGAAGCTCTTGTTGAAAGGTGGAGCGATGGGTGAGTTGATGGCTAGAAACATTCAGGTTAATCCCCGTTATACAAGCCCTTGGTGGGAAGGGACATCCTGGTATAAAAGTTATGATTTTTCGGTTCCCCAAGAAACAGATACTCGATTAGAATTAGATGAGCGCACCACTTGGTTTTATGAAGCCGTATATAGTTCCAAAGGTATGGTCAATCCGCCGGTAGGTGCGGGTCAGGTGTACATGACCAGCAAGCGGGATAGTAATGGCGATTTATTACGAGCTGATAAAACTTACCGGCTACAAGTTCCTGCAGAGGTTCCGGTGAAACAATTCTGGTCAGTGACTCTGTACAGTGAAAACACGCGAAGACCTTATGACAATGGAGGAACGGAGCTGAAGGACGCAACTCTTGGAAGCCGTAGCGAGCAATTAAAATATAATGAAGATGGTTCTGTAGATATTTTTGTAGGTGCAAAAGCTCCAGCCGGAAAGGAGAGTAACTACCTAAAAACCGTAGGAGACGACGGGTGGTTTGTGTATTTTAGGTTATATGCGCCTTTGGAACCCTTCTTTGACAAAACTTTTAAGCTTCCGGATTGGGAGATGATAGATTAGAAACCTCATTCTGAATAGCATGTATATGAAAACAATGAAATTCACACTCCAGTTAGCGATAGCCGTAATGGTAGTCGCGTGTCAGCCCCAGAATAAAGAAAGCAAGGAAGCTGAAACTCCTGTTTCGGATTCCAAGGTGAGTGTGACCAAAGACAATTTTGCGCTGGTCATGTGTGATCTGGCCATGCAGAAAGAATTTGCCCAGGGAGCTGATAACACCTGGAACCATCACCGGAAGCCCATGCCACTGGACGAGCAGCCAGCTCCTTTAATGAATAGGGATACCAATTATTCCTTTGCCATATTGGATGGTGGAGGAGATGTGGCCATTACGCTGCCCGAGACGGATGGACGGTACATGTCACTGCATGTGATGAATCATAACCATGTGACGGCTTTTGTGTTCTACGGCCCCGGTAGGTATGTTATTCCTGCTGACAAAACCACCGATTTCTTCTATGCCAATGTCCGCATTCAGATAGATGCCAGTGACCCAGAAGATGTCAAAAAGGTGAACGGCTATCAGGATGAACTGAAAATAGAATTCTTAAACGGATTTCAACCGAAGTCCTTCCAAGTGACAGACTGGAATATGGCTGAGTTCAAGCAACAGTTAGATCATTATGTGCAGATAGCGGAGAAAGATGGAGTCAGGGGTACCATGGGGACTATCGATGCTCCGGTGTCCACCGAAGACAATAATCGTGGGGTTTCAATTGCTACAGGTCTCTTGCCGGACAAAGATGCCGTGTATTTTACAGAGCAATATGACGTAGATCAAGATAAAGTCTATAAAGTGACTTACCAGGTTCCGAAAAGGAGAGATCCAAAATTGGGATTTTATTCCATCACAATCTATGGAGAAGACCAGCATTTGAAAACAGACGAAGGCTCTATCATCAGCAATGACAAGATCAAATTGAATCCTGACGGGAAGTCTTTTGATCTGTATTATGTGCCGCAGGATCAGTTTGAAGATGCAGCTTATGAAAACAAAGTTCTGGTTCCTTCCAAGCCATTCTGGATCTGCTTTAGGGTATATATGCCAAGTGAATCCGTGATCAATGGTGGCTTTAACCTTCCTCAATTACAATAGGCTTACTTTTTTGTCAAGGCAGGTTAAGTCAGCAATTCTTTTTATTTAATTCTAAAGATCATTTCAAATGAAAAAAACAACTATTGTATTATTTCTGTTGCTTTCAGTAGTAGCATTTGCATGTAGTGGAAATAAGACCAATCAGGAAGAAACTATCACGGATTCGACAGAAGAGACAGTCTCTACCGAAATGAATGATGTTGATACTGGTGTAGGCAAAAACGGGGAAGCCTCATCCGTGAACCCTGCATTTGAAGACCAAGGGGGAGAAGTGGTGACCTTGGAGAATGTAGTGAGAGCAGAAACAGCAAAATACTTGGCAGCCGAAACGATCATCAATGGTCCCAACAAATTTCGTCACGAACGAAATGGAATTGACCTAAATAATCAGACGGTGATCCGATCTAATTTTGATGCGATTTATTCCTACGCAGTGTACGATGTATCAGGCGGACTTAAAATTTCTGTCCCAGAATATGATCTCTACCAGATCGTGCAGGTTCTGGATGAAAATTCCGTGACTATTGGCGTAGTATATCCTGGAGAGACGAAAGAATTTGCCAAGGAAGATCTCACTTATGGAGACCATGTGTACCTCTTCATGCGTACCCGTCCAAGGAGCTATGATGAAAAAGGGATGGAAGAAATGCGAAAAAGGCAAGATGCAGTGACCGTCGAGGCAGGTTCCACCAATCCTTATGATTCAGAAGTAAAATATGATGTGGTTTCCTTTAACCAGTTGCGCGGGGAACTCATCAAAAGGGCCATCACGGAAGGAGTTATCGAAGAGGGTTTTGTGGATGATATCAAAAACATAAAATCCCCTCAGTACCAGTTGATCAATACTGCAGGCTGGGCGGGTTTACCGGCAAAGCACGCCTATTATTTCGTAGTTCTTCCAGGTGATGAAGGGGCAAAAAATGGCGAACATAGTACCGTGACTTTTCAGAAACCTGATCTTCAATACGACCGGGCAGCGTATTGGTCTATTACCATCTATGACGAACAGGGATGGGTAGTGACAGATCCGTTCAATACCAATTCCACCAAAGCAATTCCTAATGAAGACGGTAGCATCACGCTCAATTTCAACGGTGGGGATGATGCTATAAACAATATCAAAGTGCCTAAAAATTGGAATGCTTTATTCAGATGTTATCTGCCTTCTTCTGTGCCTGCAATTGTAGAATACAGAAAGGATTTTGTACAGAATCATAAAGTGCTCACTGTGAAATAATCATCAATATGAAAAAACATGTCTTAACCATTACTTTTTCTGCTGCGGTGTTATTCTCCGCCTGTCAACCGCAGGAAAATCAACAGAACTCCCAAAATATAAATGCAGACCATTTTGAAACCTTAGCTACTCTTCCCATAGTCGGGGGGTACCCAAATGAAGAAAGTACAAAATCACTGGACGAAGAATTGTACTTCCAGCGTGCCACACAGGTTTATTTATGGTCACTTCCTGCTGTGAATATGTTTGCCATGAAGGAAGGGCTGGGAAAAACTTTTGGGGAAGGATATAACGTTGTTTCTGTCTTTGAAAAAAGGCTGAAACCAAATACCGTCATCACCACGCCGAATTCTGATGTGATCTATGCACTTGGCTTTGCTGACTTGAGCAAAACGGGTCCATTGGTTTTGGATGTGCCTCCCATGCTTCAAGGATTACTGGATGATTTTTGGCATAGACCGCTGGAAGGTCCTGAAAGGCCAGATGGATCTCACTTTTTAGGAGATATTGGTTTTCCCGGCCCCGACCGTGGCGAAGGTGGTAAGTACCTGATAATTCCGGAAGGCTATGAAGGAAATATTCCAAATGGTTATTACCTATATACCAGTAAGACCAATGGCGTTTTTATTTTCCAAAGAGGCTTTTTTAAATCTGTCGAGGATTTGCAGCCCGGTGTAGATGCCGTGGAAGGGATCAAAGTATATCCGCTAGAAGGAGAGGCTAAGCCCATGGATTACCAACATGCCTCGGAATTGGATTCCTACGCGCTTTTTGAGCATGATTTCACTTATTTTGAAATGCTCAACCGATTTATCCAAAGTGATAAAGTGGATGAGGTAGATCCCTACATGCATGGCATGATGGCGGCCTTAGGAATCAAAAAAGGGGAGGATTTCAATCCTTCCGCTAGGGAGAAGGAACTTTTGGAGCAAGCAGCTCAAACAGCATGGAGAATGGCTAAAAACATAGCCGCAAATTTTGATAGGGAAAAAGATGGACTCTGGTGGTCTGACCGAAAATGGGTTGCTCATGCACATACCGACCTCGATGATTTCATGCATACTTTACTGGATGAAGAATTTAGAGATCGCAAAACTGGCCATGTAGATGTGAATGCCAAAGCGCATATGTACATTAATCATTACTCTATTAGTTCTGGAATGATGTCATCCATTGTGGGCTTAGGTGCCAAATACGGGAATGCATATAAGGATAGTGAAGGAAATTATCTGATGGGGGAAAATACCTATAAGATCACTTTCCCCGCTAACATGCCTTCTAAACTCTTTACTTCCCTGACTATATACGATGCCGAAACAGCTTCGGGAGTGGATGCTGAAGGACAGGATTATCCATCTCTCAATACCATGAATGACTTAGAGTACAATGAAGATGGTTCCGTGACCTTTTATGTAGGTCCAGAAAACCCAGATGGCTACAAGAACTTTATCAAATCGGTGCCTGGAAAGGGTTGGTTTAGCCTTTATCGCTTTTATGGTCCGGATCAGGCATTCTTTGACCGAACCTATAAGCCAGGTGATTTCGAGAGAGTCAAATAAGAAGCATCATTTTTACCAAGACCCAAATGCCCTTAAAAGCTATAGGGTCTTGGTTTAATCAATTAATTGATGAGATCAAGCTTACTATTTGCGGTATTACTTTGCTTTGGCCTATCTCGAATTAGTCAAGCCCAATCAGATAGTACCAAATCACTTTCTGTGGAAGAAATGGCAAAAAAGCGGCAAGATCCAGTTGCCGGTTTGCGAAGTATCTATTTACAGGAAATTCTTTTGCCGGTAGGTGACAAGGTCGCGCAGTCATTTTCTGTGCAGCCTGTCTGGCCTGTCAAGCTTTCCAATAACCTGAAGCTGATCACCTATACCATCATCCCATTTCAGACTTTACCTGCATCGGGCGATGCGACGAATGTTCCAATCCATCCGGTACCGCCACAAGGAGACCCCATGCAGTCGGCATCCGGATTGGGTAACATTTTATTCAATGGCTATTTTTCTTCTATGGAGAAAAAGGGCAAGGTGAGCTGGGGCTTGGGGCCGGCTATTCAGATTCCTACACGTACCAATCCAGCTCTGGGGAGTAATCGATTGAGTCTCGGCCCCTCATTGTTGTTTAACCATGCTGGAGATAACTTTTCAGGCGGTTTTGTGATTCAAAATTTTTGGTCACTTGGAGGGGAAGGGCAAAACAAAGTCAATAGCTTCAATCTGCAGTATTTCACCTATTATAATTTGCTCCAAGGATGGTTTCTGGAAAGTAATGCCAGTATTATCAGTAATTGGCTAGCAGAAGAAGGTGATAAAATGCTGCTCCCGCTCGGAGGTGGTGGAGGAAAAACTTTCAAAATTGGTAAAAGTGACTTGTTCTATTGTGCCACAGCACAGCTATTCTACAATGCCATCCGACCCGAATTAATCGGTGAATGGCAGGCAGTAGCACAGTTTCAAATAATATTCTAAATAAAATTAATTTAAAAATTCGTACACCTCGTACGACTCGTACCCCTCGTACCGTACGGATTGTCCGAGACTAAATTGAAGTTCTAATCCATTTAAATCAATTCAATCCTGAGACAACTCAAATACCTTCAAATTTGCAGGAAATTTAAAGGTTCATTTTCTAGTTTTGACCCTAGCTAAAATAGGTTCGTTTTCTGATTTCACATCAAAAAGAAAAAAGATCATTCAAAAATCAGAAACATCAAAAGGGCGTATTTGATGTTCAAAATGGTTCAATTCAAATAAATTTAAAAGTGTAAAAGCAAACTGAACCTGTCCCAGTTTTTGTCCAAGTTTTTTTATAATTAATTGAAAACCAATGTAGGTTTGTAGCACTGTTTCCATTACTACGAAGAACACTAGAAATGGTGTCATTTATCTTTTTACAAAAAATCAGGATTGTTTTTTCTATTGGAGAAATAAATTCCTTTTTGGTAACTTAAATGTGAACAAATAAGCCTGCAAATCTTAACCTAATTCATCCTTGCCCACTTATTATACTTATTCCTGTATTCAATTGGGGTTAGTCCAGTGATTTTTTTGAAGGTAGTTCGGAAGGCTTTTGTATCGGAATATCCTACATCAAACATAACTTCGGTGATGTTTTTCATCGTAGTTTCAAAGCTTCTCTTGGCAGCTTCCATTTTTACCCGTTGGATGTATTCGAGTACTGAGTTATTGGTCACCCGTTTAAATCTCCTTTCAAAACTTCTTCGCCCCACGGCAACTTCACCTGCAAGGACATCCACAGTAATTCGCTCTTCGATTTTCTTCTCTATATATTCCTGAGCTTTTCTTACAGCTTCATCTTGATGGGTTTTTTGACCTTTGAACATGGAGAATACAGTCTGGCTATCACGATCTATGTCTATCGCGAAGTATTTGGCAATCAGAATTGCTATCTCCCGATCCGCATATTTTTCCACCAGATGAAGCAATAGATTCCAATAAGAATTAGCACCACCACTGGAATAAATGCCATTTTCCTCTGTTACGATCGCCCCATCTTGAACGTCTACTTCTGGATAGAGCTCTCGAAATTGATTTGTAAATCCCCAGTGTGTAGAACATTTTTTCCCATTCAGGAGACCAGTTGCACCCAGAAGAAAAGCTCCCACACATAAAGAAGCAATTTCGGTCCCGGCTTCGTATTGAGCTTTGATCCACGGGATGTATGCTTTATTCGCATCAATTGCAGCTTTCATGTCTCCAAAAAGTGCAGGAATCACCACCAAATCCGGCTTCGTTGCACTAGCTAAGAGTTGATTAGGAAAAACGGAATAGCAATTGCCGTTTAACTTAACCTCTCGATTCAGTCCGACCAATTCTACATTGAAAAGTGAAGTTCCTCCTGATTTTACTATGAAATCATTAACAGCAGAGAAACAGTACTGAGGATCTGCAATTGCTTGCAAAACTGATTGTTCAGGAACTAGAATAGCAATGTTCTTCATGGGTCTTTAATTGAATTCGTTTGGCTAAATAGCCTTTGCTAATTTCGATTCAGGAGAAATTCGTATGATTAACAATTAACTCAGACTTTCATGCTGAAGTCATGCTCCATTATCATAAGTTGAATTTAATATTTCCTGTCGCAATTCGCCCATTATTTGTCTGAATTGAACAAGAAGGAAAGTAGTTTGACTTACTAAATTTGTTATGTAAATTTTTGAAATTAAATAAGAAAACCATGGATACTACTCAAAAAACCAAAATTACAGTTTGTACAGTTGTGGATGCTACTCTTGAAAAGGTCTGGGAATATTTCACTCTGCCAAAGCATATCGTAAATTGGAACTTTGCTTCTCCCGACTGGCATACGACCAAAGCAGAATCTGATTTTCAGCCAGGCGGAAGCTTTACTTCCCGAATGGAAGCTAAAGATGGTAGCATGGGTTTTGACTTTGGTGGAGTCTACCAGGAAGTAGAGACTCATTCCCATTACTCTTATATTATGGAAGATGGGCGCACTGTAAAGGTGACGTTTGAGAAAGTGCCTGATGGTGTTAAACTCACTGAGATTTTCGATGCTGAAATGGATAATTCAGTAGATATGCAAAAAAATGGATGGCAGGCTATCTTGGATAATTTTAAAACCTATACAGAATCTGGAGCAAAATTAGTCACGTTACATTTCGAGATTTTAATCCAAAATACTCGGGAAGAGGTCTATAGAAATATGCTGGAAAAGCCTACTTATGAGGAGTGGACAGACGTTTTTTCTCCAGGCTCTACTTATATAGGCACCTGGGAGGAAGGGACCAAAATCTATTTCGTTGCTCAAGGTGAAGAAGGGAATCAAAATGGAATGGTAAGTAGAATAATAAAAAATGATCCAGGCAAGCATGTGGATATAGAGCATCTTGGAGAGCTAAAGGAAGGAGTAGAAATTCTGGAAGGCAAAGAAGTAGAAATGTGGAAAGGAGCTCATGAGAAGTATACGCTCGAAGAAAAAGGAGGAAATACAGTGGTGAAAGTAGACTTGGATTCTTCCATGGAGTTCGATGAATATTTCACTGGAATGTGGCCAAAAGCATTGGACAAACTCAAAGAAATCTGTGAAAGAAATGGATAGTCATTCTGTAAACACGCTAACTAATGCCATTTACCCTTGCTTGTGGTTTGATGGCAATGCCAAAGAAGCAGCAGAATTTTACTGCGCAGTCTTTTCAGATTCCTCTATTGTTGATGAAAACTCGATGGTGATAACTTTTGAGTCTAAGGGACAGAGGTTTATGTGTCTCAATGGTGGGCCAATGTTTAAGTTTACTCCTGCGATTTCATTTTACACGAGTATCCCTAATGAAGCGGAACTTCAATCTGTTTGGGATAGACTTATAGAAAATGGTCGTGCATTGATGCCAATGGACTCCTATCCATGGAGCAAAAAGTACGGTTGGGTGCAGGATAAATTCGGCGTGACTTGGCAGCTAACACTAGATAAAACGGAAAACTCCAGCCAGAAATTTATTCCAGCTTTGATGTTTTCAGGAACAAACTTTGGTCAGGCGGAAGGCGCGATTAATTTTTATAGCGACATTTTTGCTGATTCAAGTACCAAGCTGATTTCTAGATATGGACCTGATGATTCCAATGGTCAAGATGGCAAAATCAATCATGCGCAGTTTGAATTGAACGGACAATTATTCGCTGTCATGGATAGTGCTATAGTTCACGATTTTGACTTTAATGAAGCGGTGTCTTTTGTGGTGGAGTGTAAAGACCAAAAGCAGATCGACTATTTCTGGGAGAGCCTTTCCAAAGGCGGTGCAGAAAGCCAATGCGGTTGGCTGAAGGATAAGTTTGGGGTTTCCTGGCAGATTGTTCCTGAAATCCTTTCGGAATTAATGTCTGATCCGGAGCGATCTGGGCGAGTTGTTCAGGCTTTTATGAAAATGAAAAAGTTTGATATTGAGAAATTGAAAAATGCCTGATTACCTCAAATCAATCACTTCTATTCCAGGATATTGTTTTGCATCAAACACAAAATAGGAGGAAGGTAGATTAGCATCTACTTTGAGGTTTTTGAAAGTATATGAAAAAACGCCTCCCTGGCCATCAAACATCTCCCAGCCTAGTAGATTTGAATTGCTTTTATCGATCATCAATTTGACCTGCTCGAAGGGTGCATTGTTTTTTTCTGCTAGCAATTCTACTATCTGAGCTGTTTTGCCTTGAAACTGCTTTTCGCTGAGCAGTTTATAGCTATAGCCTGATTCGTAAATGCGATAAATGTTAGAAGGAGTAAGTTCTCCTTCCATCTGATTAGCATCGTTGATGGTTACTTCTTTATAATTATCAGATTGGATGTAAGTCCAAACTGTTTTGCCATCGTTGTAGATCTCCTGATCTGGGAGTTTGAGGCGATATTGCTCGCCTTTGACGGCAATATCTCCTGACTGCCGATCTCCAGGGCCAGAGGCATCTTGGAAAGTGAAGTCAAAATTTGCAGTAAACCCATTCATTGCCTGAAACTTTTGGCTCATCGCATCTAAAACAACTTTTGCTTTAGGATCTTTTTGAGCGGTCGCTTGGAAGGAGAATAGAATGGCTAGAAAAAGCGTATAAACTAGGGCGATTTTTTTCATGAAATGATGCTGTTGGTACTAATTGAACAGCTATTACAAACTATTCAATAACCGTTCCAAACTAGCTTCATCCTGAATAAGCACCTCACGTGCTTTTGAGCCTTCAAAAGCTCCCACGATTCCCGCAGCTTCCAGTTGATCGATAATTCGTCCCGCGCGGTTGTACCCTAGTTTGAGCTTGCGCTGAATCAGAGAAGTACTGCCTTGCTGATGCATCACGAGCAGTCTTGCAGCATCATTGAAAAGTGGGTCAAGATCTGAAAAATCAACATCTCCAACAGAATTATCCGAATCTTCCCCTTCAAATTCAGGAAGCAGATAAGCGTCCGAATAGCCTTTTTGCTCGCCAATCCAATCACAAATCGAATCAACTTCAGGAGTATCCAAGAATGCACACTGGATACGCGTCATCTCTGATCCATGGGATAAAAGCATATCTCCCATACCGATCAACTGATCTGCTCCACCTGCATCTAGGATAGTTCTACTATCGATTTTTGAAGTCACACGGAAGGAAAGACGTGCAGGGAAATTCGCTTTAATAATACCGGTGATCACGTTTACGGACGGTCTTTGCGTAGCGACTACCAAGTGAATACCAATAGCACGAGCCAATTGTGCCAGTCGTGCAATCGGACCTTCGATTTCCTTGCCAGCTGTCATCATCAAATCCGCTAACTCATCAATCACCAGAACTATGTAAGGCATAAAACGATGTCCTTTATCTGGATTTAGCTTACGAGCAACGAACTTTGCATTGTATTCCTTGAGATTCCTTGTGCCGGCATCTTTCAGAAGATTGTATCGATTATCCATTTCGATACAAAGAGAATTCAGCGTATAAATCACCTTTTTGGTATCAGTAATGATAGCTTCTTCCGCACCTGGTAGTTTGGCAAGGAAATGTCTCTCAATCTTGTTGAAAAGGGTGAGTTCTACCTTCTTAGGATCCACAAGAACGAACTTCAATTGTGAAGGATGTTTCTTGTAAATCAGCGAAGCCAAGATCATGTTCAGTCCTACCGATTTACCTTGACCGGTGGCACCAGCCATCAACAGGTGCGGCATTTTTGCCAAATCGACTACAAAAACTTCATTGGAAATAGTTTTGCCTAACGCGATCGGAAGGTCTTTGTCTGAGCGCATGAATTTCTCCGTGCCCAAAACAGCCCGAGCTGGAACCAACTCTCTGTTTTTGTTTGGAACTTCTATACCAATGGTGCCTTTTCCAGGAATTGGGGCAATAATTCTAATTCCCAAAGCCGCTAAACTCAGGGCAATATCATCTTCCAAATTCTTGATTTTGGAGATTTTTACTCCAGGCTCCGGGACGATTTCATAAAGCGTTACCGTAGGTCCTATAGTCGCTTTAATCTCTTGTATCCCGATTTTGAAGTTCTCAAGTGTTTCTACAATCTTGTTTTTGTTGTCTTCAAGTTCCTGTCGGCTTACGGTTACTTTTTGAACATCGTATTCATTGAGTAAGTCTAGCGTAGGATATTTGTAATGGGGAAGATCAAGCGTAGGATCGTAAGCATCAAGATTCTCGACTTCTTCGGCTGTTTTCTCCTCTCCCGCCGGCTTCACTACGGAGAAGCTTTTCTCCTCAATTTTAGACTCATCTTCACGCTCTACGATTGGATCGAGAATGTTTAATTGAGGCACATTAAATGCTATTTCCTCCTTCTTTGGCTTAGGTGGTGATTCAGGGGTTAGTGCTATAGGGGAACTTGCTTCTTCATCTTCCTCTTGTCCTTTGATGGTCCAAGAACTACCGTCATCATCGATTTCTTCTTCCTCTTCCAAATCTTCTTTAAACGGGTTTTTTACTGAAGCAGCAGACTCTATTTCTAATTCATCTTCATCCAATTCGGCATCTGAGCTTTTGCTGCTAAACCAGTCTAATTTGTCAATATCAAAGAAGAAAATCACAAAAATGAGCATGGATCCTCCCAGCAAAATAAAGGTTCCCCAGCTCAGAAAATCAGCGGAAAGCTTTGCTAATTCATAGCCAAATCCGCCCGAAAGGAAACTCCAGTAGGAATAGCCTTGAATCAAAATCACCACGTATCCAGTCAGTAAACCTAACCAAAACGTGAAAAAAAGCGCGAATGTGGTGTATCTAGTGAGAGAAACCAATGAGATTTTGAAAGCCCATTTGAATCCGAGTAAAAACAAAAATGGAGGGAATAGGAAAGCCGCAATCCCAAACCAGCGATAGATCATCCAGTTGCCAGCTTGGGCACCGAGGTAGCCGAGCCAATTAGTAGATTCTCGGGCTGTATCTCGAATCGCCTCGTCGGGGTTATTCATGACTAGGCTTTGATCTGCAGGGCCATTCAGGAGGTAACTGATAAATGCGATAAACAGGAAAATAGCCGTAGACATCAGCAAAATTCCCAGCGTCAAGCTGATCTTGGCTGTTTTTATCTTACCAAAGGAAAAGCTCGGTGCCTTGAAGCCTGCGCCTTTCTTTTTGGTGGGTTCTCCTTTTTTTCTAAAAGTATTGGTCCTAGGTGAATTGGTGGCCATGTATTCGATTCAAATCCGATTTAAGTTAAGATTAATGAATTTAGATTGACAAATTACTGTGAAAAATAAGCCAACAATCCTTTTTTAATCTTTTTGATCAAGGCAGGTCCCTCATAAATCATGCCCGAGTACACTTGGATCAAGCTTGCTCCTGCCTCTAGTTTTTCTATTGCATCCTCGGACGAAAAGATTCCTCCCACTCCAATGATAGGGAAGGCCTTATTTGACTTTTCAGAAAGATATCGAATGACTTCAGTACTTCTTTTGCCTAGCACTTTTCCGCTTACCCCTCCAGCACCAATGGCTTGTACTTCAGCCACGGAAGTGCTCAGTTGCGAACGATCGATGGTTGTGTTGGTCGCTATTACCCCATCAATTTTCGTTTCTTTCACGATTTCAATGATATCGTCCAATTGTCCGTCCGTAAGGTCTGGAGCAATTTTTAGAAGAATTGGTTTAGGCTTTGTCTTGAGGTCATTCGCATTTTTTACGGCCTGAAGCAGGGCTTTAAGCGGTTCTTTTTCCTGCAAATCTCGAAGATTTGGCGTGTTTGGAGAACTCACATTCACGACGAAATAATCCACGTGATCATGCAGTGCTTCCAGACAAATCAAATAATCGTCAATAGCATTTTCATTCGGTGTGACTTTGTTTTTACCGATATTCCCACCTACAAGAACATTAGATTTGCGTTTTTTCAATCGTTCCACCGCTTCGAAAACGCCTCCATTATTGAAACCCATTCGATTGATCAGTGATTCGTCTTGAGGAAGTCTAAAAAGCCTGGGTTGTGGATTTCCTTCTTGAGGTTTTGGAGTCAAGGTTCCTATTTCAATAAAACCAAAACCGAGCATGGCCATTTCATCGATGACTTTCGCATCCTTGTCAAATCCTGCCGCCAAGCCTACGGGATTCTTGAAATTCAGTCCAAATACTTCCCGCTCAAGCTTTTTATCCTCTAATCTAAAAGTGGATTCTACGATCGACCCAATAATAGGAAGATTGAAGCCGAACCGAGTCAGATCTACAGTAAAGTGATGAGCAGCTTCTGGTTTTTTTAAGAAAAAAAGTGGTTTGAGTAGGGATTTATACACGGGATATCAATTAGCGTTCGTGTGGCAAAGATATCGTTTTATAAAATTTGACGATTGGAAAAATGAAATCAATTTATTTTCGCTGGTACGTTTGGGGGTATTGAGGAGTTTAGTTTTGACTTTGATCGTTTGAGTCACATAAGCGGTGTCAAAGGGTATCTTATTTTGCAAAGGGCTGAAAGCCCTAACTATCTAAACCCAGCTCGATGGGGCTGGACAATTAAAAATATTAATAGATAAGCCCTGAAAGGGTGAAATACATTTTTTTGATTGCCTTAATAACTCTGTTTTCCCTATATCAAAAAAGGCTACTGGATTTCTCCAATAGCCTTTTGAGTACTAAGAGCTTAAATAATTATCTCTCAGTTCTAGTGTTTGTGCCATCAACTCTTGGCTTATTTTCTCTGTTGGCAACGTCCCAAACTGTGTGGAAAATCAATCTAGCTCTCTTTTCCATTAGAGGGAATTCAATTTTGTCCACCGTATCCGTTACTTGGTGATAATCGTCGTGAACTCCGTTGAAGAAGAATGCTACTGGGATGTTATGCTTTGCAAAATTGTAATGGTCTGATCTGTAATAGAATCTGTTTGGATCATCTTCGGCATCGTATCTATAATCCAAGATCAAGTCAGAGTAAGTGATGTTGTTGTATTCCAAGATTTTTTTCAAATCTGTAGAAAGCATTTCAGAGCCAATCACATAGACGAAATCAGTGTTTTCAGCATCTTGATATTCGTAATCAATACGACCTACCATGTCAATGTTGAAATTTACTACTGTGTTTTCCAAAGGGAATATTGGGTGCTCAGAGTAATACTCAGACCCTAAAAGGCCTTTCTCTTCACCAGTTACGTTTAGAAAAAGGATTGATCTTCTTGGCTTGATGCCGTCTTTAGCCGCAGTAGCAAATGCTTCAGCGATTTCAGTTACAGAAACAGTTCCTGATCCATCATCATCAGCGCCGTTAAACACTTCACCTGTACTGCTTACACCTACGTGATCGTAGTGAGAAGAAATTACAACCAATTCATCCTTTTTGTCAGTTCCTTCTAGGTAGCCCATTACGTTAGAGCTTTCTATTTCCTTAACATCTTTTTCGATTTGATAAGATGCTTTTTGAGACTTGATAGACTCTGGATTTGCTTTCGCAGCTTCTTTTAGATCCTCAACTGGAGTATCGAAAAGCTCAGCCATTTTATCAGAGCTTACCATGAATACAGGCTTTTGCTCAACTGGCTTCGCAAAACCAACTCTTCCTTTTCCAGCTAAACTTTGGTAGCGCCCAGCAATTCTGTCAAAGTTTGCTTGACCTTCCATGCTCACAATCACGATACCTGCAGCACCTGCATCCATTACTTTAGTCAAAAGATCGTTAGATCTTACACCTACAGCCCAGATGCCGACTAGTTTGCCTTTAACATCAACTTTAGCCAAGTTTTCATCTGAAACTAATCCTAGAAATACCAGGTCAGTTTTAGCAGCTTTCTTCATGTCCCCATCTCCGATGAAAACAAAATCCTTGTTATTTTCAAGCTTGTTCTTGCCTACTTTCAAAGAAACTTCTCCGAAAGATGAGCTTACAAGTTCAACTGCCTGAAGGTAGCTACCTGCTACTGGGCCAGTTAAACCAATTTTTTTGTAGAAATCCGCTAAGTAATTAGCAGCTACTTTTTGCTCTTCAGAGCCGGTGTCTCTGCCTTTCATTTCGTCAGAAGCAAGGTAAGTAAGACGCTCTTTCAGGTCTTCAGCGGTGATCGTATTGGCGTATTTCACCTGTGCAGGTGCCTGCGCCAATGACGGAAGCGCGAGGCCAAGAGCCATTGCACCCGTCAATAATAGACTTTTATTCATGTGTTTATAATTTGGATTTTATGAATCTTGAAAGAAATCAAGACTGCAGTGCACAATACAAGCAGTGTGTCAACTAAGTGTTTGATTTCAATCTTATGGTAATTCTGGCGCTAAACTAGAGAAATTTTCTACCCGACAATAAACCGTTTATAAATTTTGATGTAACTCAACCGAAATAATGGAGTTCATGAAAGCATTATCTTTCAATAAATTGTACCTTTGCACCTTGAAAAATCAGCGGATTTCAAACCCAAATAGTTCATCGTCTTAACGTTCTTATATGAAGATCAATCTTTCTAATGCTGTCAAATTTGAGAGCAGACACAATGGCCCGACAGATACAGAAATCTCAGCTATGCTGGAAAAAATCGGTGCCTCATCTTTAGAGGAATTAATCAACCAAACTGTACCAAAATCTATACAATTGGATCGCCCATTGGATCTTCCGGCGGCGAAGTTAGAGTCGGAGTTTTTGAAGGATTTCAAAAAACTGGCTTCTAAAAACAAGGTTTTCAAGTCATTTATTGGTTTGGGATACTACGATACGTTAGTTCCAGGAGTGATTTTGAGAAACGTTTTGGAAAATCCAGGATGGTACACTGCGTACACTCCTTATCAGGCAGAAATCGCTCAAGGTCGATTGGAAGCCTTGATCAATTTCCAAACAGTTGTGATGGAATTGACAGGAATGGAGCTTGCAAATGCATCTCTTCTGGACGAAGGAACAGCTGCAGCTGAAGCGATGAATATGCTTTTTGCAGTGAAACCAAGAGAGAAAAAGAACGCAACGAAGTTCTTTGTAGACGAGAAAGTTTTCCCTCAGACCAAGGCTGTGCTTGAAACTAGAGCCGAGCCGGTAGGGATTGAATTGGTTTACGGATCTATTGATTCGTTGGACCTGACGGACGAGAATCTTTATGGAGTATTATTCCAATATCCAGATGCTGACGGTGAAGCGCGTGATTACTCTGCGATCGTTGCTGCCGCTAAAGAAAACAATGTAACCACAGCTTTTGCTGCTGATCTTTTGGCATTGACACTTCTGACTGCTCCTGGAGAAATGGGTGCTGATGTAGTTGTTGGATCTTCGCAGAGATTCGGTGTTCCTATGGGCTATGGTGGGCCACATGCTGGTTTCTTCGCTACGAAAGAAGCTTACAAGCGTCAGATTCCGGGAAGAATTATTGGTGTTTCTCAGGATCGTGAAGGAAACAAAGCGTACAGAATGGCTTTGCAGACTCGTGAGCAACATATCAAAAGAGAAAAAGCAACTTCTAATATTTGTACTGCACAGGTTCTTCTAGCTGTAATGGCTAGTTTTTATGCAGTTTATCACGGCCCAAAAGGTCTGAAAAACATAGCGCTAAGAACGCATGGACTGGCTAAATTAACGGCAAAGGCTCTTGAGCAATTGGGTTACGAAGTGCCTTCCAAGAATTACTTCGATACTATCAAAGTAAAAATCGAGTCTAAGTCGCTTAATGCAATCCAGTCATTGGCACTTTCTGCGGAAATGAATTTCCGTTACGATTACGATACGGTATTCTTGACTTTTGATGAGGCTAAGACATTAGAGGATATCGCGTCGGTTGTTGAAGTTTTTGCGAAAGCAAAGGGAGTAGACGCTCCAGATCTTGCTGCTTTGGCTTCTGAGATCGAATTGGATCTTCCGGAAGAATTGGTAAGAACATCTGAATATTTGACTCACCCGGTTTTCAACGAGTACCAAAGTGAGCACGAGATGCTTCGCTATATCAAGAGGCTTGAGAACAAAGATTTGTCATTGGTTCACTCTATGATTTCTTTGGGGTCATGTACGATGAAGCTAAACGCTACGGCGGAAATGATACCTGTGACTTGGCCTGAGTTCGGTCAAATGCACCCATTTGCACCAACGGATCAGACTGCAGGTTACCAAGAGCTTTTTGCAAATTTGAGACATTGGTTGAATGAAATAACCGGTTTTGCAGATACTTCCCTTCAGCCAAATTCTGGTGCGCAAGGTGAGTTTGCTGGATTGATGGTCATTCGTGCTTATCACCAAAGCCGAGGAGATCACCACAGAAATGTAGCCTTGATCCCAACTTCTGCGCATGGCACCAACCCTGCTTCCGCTGTTATGGCTGGAATGAAAGTGGTTTTGGTAAAATGTGATGAAAAAGGAAATATTGATATCGAGGATTTAAGAGCGAAGGCGGAAGCAAATGCTAATGAGCTTTCTTCGCTTTTAGTAACTTATCCTTCTACACACGGTGTATTCGAAGTAGCCATTCAGGAAATCTGCCAGATTATTCACGACAATGGTGGGCAGGTTTACATGGATGGAGCTAATATGAATGCACAGGTTGGATTGACTAGCCCGGGCAGAATTGGGGCTGACGTTTGTCACTTGAATCTTCACAAGACTTTCTGTATCCCTCACGGTGGTGGCGGACCTGGTATGGGCCCAATTTGCGTAGCAAGTCATTTGGCGCCATTCCTTCCTGGCAACCCAGTAGTGAAAGCAGGCGGAGAGCAGGCGGTTTCTTCTATCTCAGCAGCACCTTATGGTAGTGCGAGCATTTTACCAATCTCTTACGCTTACATTGCTATGATGGGTGGTGATGGCTTGAAGAATGCTACGAAAATGGCAATCTTAAATGCTAACTACATCAAAGAAAGATTAAAAGATCATTTCCCTATTCTTTACACAGGTACGCAAGGAAGAGCTGCTCACGAAATGATCGTGGATTGCAGAGGTTTCAAGGAAGTGGGTGTGGAAGTAGAAGATATCGCGAAACGATTGATGGATTATGGCTACCATGCGCCTACAGTTTCCTTCCCGGTTGCTGGTACGTTGATGATCGAGCCAACTGAGTCGGAGACTAAGGCTGAGCTGGATAAGTTCTGTGATGCCTTGCTTTCTATCCGTGCGGAGATCCAAGAGATCGAAGATGGAAAAGCTGATAAAGTAGAGAACGTGTTGAAAAATGCACCTCACACAGCGATGATGGTTCTTACTGATGACTGGAACTTGCCTTACTCTAGAGAGAAAGCAGTTTATCCTCTTGAATATGTGAAAGCAAATAAGTTCTGGCCAAGTGTAAGAAGAATTGATTCTGCTTTCGGAGACAGAAACTTGATCTGTAGCTGTATTCCAGTGGAAGATTACGCAAGCGAAGAAGCTTAAGTTAGCTTAAAGATAAATACAGAAAGGGCTGTCGATTTGATAGCCCTTTACTTTTTTTAACCGCGGAGATCGCCAAGTTCACGCGGAGAGCGCAACTGCTAGGCTGAGCGAAGTTTATTTTCATCGTTGCCCAGCTTCTCCAGAAGCTGAACCTTTGGTGCCCCTTAGTTATTCTTTGAGGGAATGGTTTGGTATGTTGATCTTTACATCATCGGAATTTCATCATCCTTCGAAAGGGTAATTTCAAGTCCTCCAATTTTTGAGGCTACAAAATTATACACTATTGCTCCTAAAGCTCCAAAAATAAACCCCATAATTCCGTACATAATTGGGAATACGATGACCATCACTATCCCCAACCCACCTGCTCCAAATGAAGATATTTCATCACCAAAGAGTCCGGTGAATGCAGTTAAAAATAGGGCGTAAAAGATTCCTATTACAAAGCCAAGTGCTCCAAGTGTCAATCCATAGATTTTGGCAGCCGAAGCCACCCCGATTTTTTCAATTTTTACCATTTGGTTAAAAGTTTAATGTGAGATATACCTTTTGAAAATATTAAAAAATTAGGCATAAAAAAAGCACACCCGAAAGTGTGCTTTAAAAATCATTTAGGAAGTTTAGACGTTCACGTGGCGCTCAGCATGGTAAGATGACCTCACCAAAGGTCCTGACTCTACGTACTTCAATCCTCTTGCTAGTCCTTCTTCTCTATATTCTGCAAAAAGATCCGGATGGATAAACTCAGCTACTTCAATGTGCATTTTGGTAGGCTGAAGGTATTGTCCCAACGTCAGGATATCGCAGCCATGCTCGGCTAGATCATCCATTGCTTTGAAAACCTCTTCTTTTTTCTCACCTAATCCTAGCATGATGCCGGTTTTAGTTCTTTTGCCGAATTCTTTGGTCAATTTGGTTTGCTCTAGAGAACGGGCATATTTTGCCTGAGGACGAACTCTTCTATAAAGGCTTTCCACAGTTTCCATATTATGAGAAACTACTTCCTGACCACCAGAAATCATTCTATATAAAGCATCCCAGTTTGACTTCACATCTGGAATAAGTGTCTCAATTGTTGTTGCTGGTGACAGTTTTTTGGTCTGAATCACGGTTTGATACCATATTTCAGCACCTTTATCTTTCAATTCATCTCTATTTACAGAGGTCAAAACAGCATGTTTTACGCCCATTAGCTTGATTGCTTCTGCTACTCTTCTCGGTTCATCCACATCATATTCAGGCGGTCGGCCAGTAGCTACAGCGCAAAAGGAGCAAGAACGTGTACATACATTTCCCAAAATCATAAAGGTAGCTGTACCGGCTCCCCAGCATTCACCCATGTTCGGGCAATTGCCGCTTTCGCAGATCGTGTGAAGCTTATGCTCATCTACTAGCTTGCGGACTTTGGCGTATTCTTTTCCTACGGGAAGTTTCACTCTAAGCCAATCTGGCTTTTTTCGGCGTGTTGCTTCTTCGGAAATTACAGGTAATTCGATCATTGATTTCTGATTTGATGCAAAGGTAAGTCAGCAAAGGGCAAAACCCAAGTTGACTTACTGTCTGAACCCATAGAAAAAGGTGAAGTACACCGACTGGAACAACTGCCGATTTTCTGTAGTCGGGATCAGAGGAATTTCTTTGGTAAAACCCTCCAGCATATATCCTAGTTCCAAACCTGTTGCATTTGATCTGAAAACCCCGAATTCAAAGGAAAGCGCGGCTTTAAGATTTGCTCCGAATGCAAATTCGGACTGTCCTAGCCCTTCGAATAGGCGGCCTGTGCCTAAAATATTGAGCCGGCTTTGGTGGACCTCAGGATCATATTGTTCGCGAACGGTTTCCACGCGATTGACCGCATATTCTATGTAATAGGGTGCGATCAGGCCGAAAGTCGGTCCAATAGCCGCCAAAGCAGAAACCTGCACACCTTGGTTGGGAGCTTTCTTGAAAAGGATTATTTCACGACCATATTGAGGTCTGATTGAATACAGGTAGTTTGACTTTCCAAAAATATAGCTGTTGCCCAAAACAGTTTGGTATCTGATTTCCTTCGGGTTTTTCACATTTGAAAATTCCAACGCCAAAAAGCTAAATTGAGTGTCGTCAATCCGTGTTCCTGCCTTAAATACAAATCCACCAATCAATCCTCCATTTGTGTTTTTGTTGATGCCGAACATGTATTCCTTATCGTATTCGTAATTGCCTATGTCTTCTCTTTGGGCAAAAGAATCAATCGAAAAGGAAAGTAATAAAAGAGGTATTATGAATTTCAGCTTGTTCATTCGGGTTGGTCGAAAATATAGCCCTATTTTTGGGTGTTAGTATTTTAACTGATTTTAAAAATAAGAGTTTATGCCCACTATAAAAAGTTCCTATTTGGGGAATTTGAGAACTGAATCTGAGCACCTTCAGTCAGGAACTCAATTACTTACCGATGCTCCTGTTGATAATAACGGGAAAGGAGAAAAGTTTTCTCCTACGGATCTGGTTGCTAGTGCTTTAGGGAGTTGTATGGTCACCATTATGGGGATTGTAGCAAACCGAGATTCGGTTTCTTTGGATGGACTAACTTGGGAAGTGACCAAAATCATGCAGTCATCACCCCGGAAAATAAGTGAAATAATAGTTGAATTTCATTGGGAAAATCCTGTAGAAGATGAAGCGATGCTCCAGAAGTTGAAAAATGCAGCCAAGACTTGTCCGGTTGCTTTAAGCTTAGATTCTGAAATTAAGCAGACTTTAAAGTTCAATTTCTGAGTGAAAAAGTAAAAGTCGAAGGCTATTCAAGAAGCATTAAACTCTCTAGAACATGCTACTTCTGTCTTTTGCTTCTGTCAGTAGAAATTGTGAGGAAGCGTACGAATAGTTCAATCTCGAGTTAGTAGAAATTTGAAAGTATATAAACCCACCCGATTATGAGTTACTTATTTGAGTCTTTCAAAGGCTGGAAAAGCTATTGCGATGAGAAAGAAATTTCTTTGCCAGAATCAGTAATCGAATATGAAGTTGATCAGAAAAATGGCTCAAATGATCAAATCAAAGCAGGACTTATACAAGCATACGGAGTAATGAAGGATGCTGTGAAAACTGGTTTGGAGGAAGAAATGACTTCCCGCTCTGGAATGATCAATAATGGAGCGAAGAAGGTTTATAATCACCCACTTTCTGTACTTTCTCCTGAATTTCAAAAATTAATATCCAGGGCCTTAGCAGCCAAGGAGGTCAATTCTTGTATGGGAAGAGTAGTGGCAGCACCTACAGCTGGAGCAAGTGGAATTCTGCCAGGCACTCTAGTTACGCTTCAGGAAATCCACGGATTAAGTGATGAGCAGATTGTTGAGGGACTTTTGGTAGGAGCAGGAATAGCATTGATTATTGAAGAGAAAGCCAGTTTAGCTGGTGCAGTTGGCGGATGTCAAGCAGAAACAGGCTCGGCTGCGGCCATGGCTTCAGGAGCGATTGTTTATTGCCTAGGAGGGAGTACAGATCAGATTTTCAATGCAGTTGCCATCACAATTCAATGCATGTTGGGGCTGATTTGTGATCCAGTTGCTGGATTGGTGGAAGTTCCTTGTGTAGTACGAAATGCCAGTGCGGCTGCAATTGCGTTCAGTTCTGCTCAGATTGCCCTAGCCAATGTAAGTGCAGTCATCCCCGTGGATGAGTGTGTGGAGGCGATGGGGGAAGTTGGAGCTTCGATGGAAAGTCGTTATAAGGAAACTGCAATGGGTGGTTTGGCGGCAACGCTGACAGGACAGGCTATTTCTGAACGGGTTCTGATCAAGGATATAGAAATATTACCTGACAATGAATCAGAGGAATAAATTCTTGATAAAAGGAATAGCTAATAATTTTTCAATACTCATGCTGAGCACAACTGACCATAGACAAGCGCTCCACAGCATATGCATGTAAATATGTCTTTTTTTGACTCCAAAAGACACCATAATCAGTGTGCCACCGATAGGTGTAAGTAAAAGTGGGGTAAAGAACGCAATTCCTATTTCTCCGTAATTTTTCCACAGATGAACTATCCGTCTATTTTTTTTTGAAAAAATCAACCTTGATTTCCGTTGGAAAATTCCTTCAAAAAGCGCTTTTATCTTGGAGCCAAGAAGAGTAAAAATGATTACACTAGTCATCATTCCAGCGATGGTGACCAAGGCTTTTTCTAATACAGTGTAGCCTGCCGCGGAACCTAAAACAGGTCCAGCAATAAATTTAAACCAACATAGAAAGTAAATTCCAAGTAAGGTTAGAATTTGGTCCATCATAAGAGGAAGAACAAATAGGCAAAGTAGCTAAGTAAGAGTAAAGAACCTTCCACTTTCGAAACCCGCATCTTAGTTCGCATCAACACGAATAAAAAGAGGGTAATTCCAAGCATCCACAAGAAATCTGAATCGATAAATTCCTGGGAGACACCAATCGGTTTTATGATCGCTGTAAGACCGATGATGGACAGAATATTCATGATGTTACTGCCAAGAATATTTCCTAATGCTAAATCTGTTCTTTTAGATAAAGCAGCTATAATAGAAGTAATTAGCTCCGGTAAGCTTGTTCCGATCGCAATGATAGTTACTCCAATGATTCGCTCCGATACTCCGAACTCTCTGGAGATTTTTACGGCATTATTGACCAGGAGTTCAGAGCCAAGATAAAGGCCCAGTACCCCGCCTACAAATAGACCAACAGCAGCAAACCAAGAGTAGTTTTTCACTTGCTCTATTTCCTCTTCTACCTCTGTGTTGTCCACTAAATCTGAAGCAGGACTTTTGAAGAGGTAGATATTAAAACCTATGAATAATCCGAAGAGTAGGATGCCTTCCCAAAAACTAATCAAGCCATTATAACTCAAGCCGTAAAAAAGTATGGATACCACTAAGGTGACTAAATAGTCGAACCGGATATGACTTTTCCGGATGAGGATAGGATAAAAGATCCCACTCACACCCAGAACTAGGGCAATATTTGCAATGTTTGACCCGATCACGTTGCCGATAGAAATGTCACTATTCCCCTTGAGGGCGGCATTCACACTTACTAGTAATTCAGGAGCAGAGGTGCCAAAGGCAACTACTGTCATGCCGATTAAGCCTGCGCTCATACCAAGTTTTACTGCCATTGCAGAGGCGCCGTCTACCAAGATTTTTCCTCCATATAGGAGAATAACCAAACCAAGAAATAAAAGGAAATATGGAAGCATGTAGTAATTAAAGTTTTGGGCCAAAAGCTAGGTCTCCAGCATCTCCTAGCCCAGGAACGATGTAGGATTGGTGATTTAATTTTTGGTCTATTTCTCCAAGCCAAAGAGAATATGAGCAGGTGATGTGCTGTTTGAGGTATTCGATGCCTTCCGGGGCGGCTATTATTGCTGCTATGTGAATATGAGCAGGAGTTCCATGAGAAAGTATGGTTTGTATTGACTCTACCAATGATTTCCCAGTTGCAAGCATAGGGTCGGCGAGTATAAGTATCCTTCCTTCTACACTTGGACTAGCGTGATATCCCAGCTGAACTGTAATCTCTCCCGGCTCACTTTCATCTCGAAATGCTCCAATAAATCCACTATCTGCCTGGTCGAAATAATTTAAAAAACCATTAGAGAAGGGTAAAGAAGCTCTCATCACGGAGATGATCACTGGCTGCCCAATTGGAGCTAGCGCCTCAGTGACGGTAATGGGTGTATCTATTTCCTCCAATGCGTATTCAAAAGATTTGGAGATTTCATAAGCCAGGATTTCGCCCATTCGCTCTAGATTTCTTCGAAATCGCATTCTGTCGCTTTGAATACGAATGTCTCTCATTTCTCGTAGAAAATGATTTGCAATAGAAGGTGTGTTAGATAAAACGAACATGCCACGAAGATAAAATAAAAACCCGGCTCTTTGGAACCGGGTTTTTTTGAAAAGAAGAAATACTCATTATTTCACTTCAAAGCTGGCTCTTCTGGCCAATTGCCGAGCATCAACGGAGGGTTTTACTAGGCAAGCATTTTCACCATGTCCTCTAAATGGTAATTAGCATTATTAATTACTTTTTGTTTAAAACTATTCCTCTTCAGGCTTTTGCTCCCCCTTCTTTGGAGGTTCTACTAAGTCATCACCTTTCAAATAAGTAGGGAGATTAAGCCCCGCCATGTTAAAGAGTTCATTCAATGGCGGTACGGTTTTCATCATTCCAGAGACAAAATTAGCTGTGGAGCCATTTCCATTTTCGCCCTGCCCAGAATCCCAAACAGTGATTTTATCGATTTTAATATTCTTCACTGCCTCTACTTGAGTTTTTACCAACTCAGGAAGTTTCTCAATCAATAGCAATTGGAAGGCCTTGGTAGGATCTCCACCTGCTGCACTTACTACTTCACGGTAGCCTTCTGCTTGTTTGGTCAATATTTCGTAAAGACCTTTTGCTTCTGCATCCATTTTGGCAAAGATCGCATCAGCCTCACCTTTTGCTTGTTCTCTGATTCGCTCGGCTTCGGCTTGAGCCTCGATGATAGCACGCTGTTTGGCAATTTCCGCAGGGACTACGATGTTCGCATTTTGAGTGGATCGCTCTCTGTCCGCTCTAGCTGTTTCAGCTTTTTGCTCTGCCAAATAGGCTTCTTCGAGCGCTCGTGCACTCTGTACTTTTTCGGATGCCAATGCAATTCTTAATGCTTCCGCTTCCTTCTCACGACGTTGGGCATCGGATTGAGCAATTGATATTTTCGCCTCGTTCTCGCCTTTAATGGCAATCGCATTTGCTTCGGAAGTCTTCACACGCGTATCTCTTTGGGCTTCTGCCTTACCGATACTTTCGTCTTTGGCAGCTTCCGCAATGCTGACCTCTCGGTTTTTATTGGTAATCGCAATTTTCACATCCCGATCACGCTGAGTGTCTGCGATTTGCACATCCTTTTCCCGATCAGCCAGGGCTTTGCCTGTTTCACCGATTTTCTCCTGCTCAGCCACAGAGATCTTGGCTTCGTTGATTGCTTTTGCGGCAGCTTCTTTTCCAAGTGCTTCAATGTAACCTGATTCATCCTTGATATCTGTCACGTTGACGTTGATCAGTTTCAAACCAATTTTCTTTAATTCACTGTCAACATTCTTAGAAATGCTCTCCAAGAATTTATCCCGATCAGAGTTGATTTCCTCGATGGTCATTGTAGCAATTACTAAACGCAATTGTCCAAAAAGAATATCCTTAGAAAGCTCCTGAATCTGCTCATGAGCTAAGCCTAACAGACGCTCAGCAGCCGTATTCATCGTGTCAGTGTCTGTAGAAATAGCGATCGTAAATCTACATGGGACATCTACGCGGATATTTTGACGGCTTAACGCATTTGTCAAATTAGCTTCGATAGAAATCGGCTTCAGATCTAGGTATGCATAATCCTGAATCACTGGCCAGATAAAGGCTCCACCCCCGTGAATACAACGAGCCGAAGTACCACCAGTCTTGCCATAAACCACGAGTATTTTATCAGAGGGGCAGCGCTTGTAGCGGGAGACAAGTGCCAGAATAGTCACAAAGGTGACAACCGTCGCGACGACGATGAGAATTAATGGATCCATAAAAGAATTAAGTTAAAGCTTTTCTACGATGAGGATATTACCATTTTCTACCCGTTTGATTTTCACGGTAGCGTTGGTTTCAATTTTGTCTTGCTCGGTCATGGCATCAATTTCCCGCACAGACCCATTGAGACTTACCATGATTTTTCCTTTTCCCTGCATCCTCCCAGGGATAGCCAGATAGACATCTGCGATTTTGTCCAGTGTTTTTTCTAAGCGAAAAGTATTGTCTTCGCCGAGCTTTTGGATTTGCTTAATGATGAGGAAAAAGAAATAAACAAAAGCAAATCCTACTATTAAACTAAGTAATATGAGTAGTGTGGTATTTGGGATGAGTTTGTAAAAAGAAATTCCTGTCCAACTGAAACCGAGCAGGAAGTTAATCAAATTGCGAAAGGAGAACATCTGAAACGGCGCATCTCCACCATCCAAATCTCCATCAAAATCGGCTTCCAACCCATCTGAACCTCCAGATCCCACAAATGTTAGGATTGTCTGAAGCACAAAAATCAGTGAAACTGGTATCGCGATGTACCAGAAGATTTTAAGTTGAGGATCTAGTCCTTCTAAAAATTCCATGTCATTTTGAGGTTAAGCTTGATTTAAGTCCCTCAAAATATCAAAAAATATCTAAATACTAATCTTTTATTTTAAAATAGCTGGGTATAGAATAACTGAATTGATCGAAACAAGAATCACCTCTTTAGCACAAAAAATCCCAGAGAATTTAACCCTGGGATTTCAAAGTGCTTAGTCTTCACACTGTAAGGTTTTTTCAAGTTTACTGAGATCAAAACCCTTTTCCTCGACTCTCTGCAAGATTCCATCATAAGTCGCGGAATCCATTTCTTGAGTTCTTGATAAAATCCAGAGGTAATCTCTATTTGGATGACCAACTACTGCGTATGAGTAATCTTTTGCCAAATCTATGATCCAATATTTCCCTTTAAAAGGCCAGAAGAATTGGACTTTTAGCTTTGCATTTCCCGATCCATCTTCCACAAAAGCTTTGGCAGTGGAGGTTTTGGTTTTCCCTTTGTTTGGAAGGTTACAGCTATTTTCTACACTGATTGTACCGTCCTCATTTGGTGTGTAGATGGCTTTTGTACACGTACAGCCTTTCTGAAAGGATTGTGGGAAAGAGGCAATTTCATACCATTCCCCTGCGTATTTTTCAAGGTCCACATAAGGAACTGTCTCCAGATCTTGCGCTTGAGAATTATGTGATAGAAATAGGATGCTTGCTGCTGCCAGAATTGGCATAGCCAAAGCAAATTTTTCAGTTTTGTTTAAGGTTCTCATACTAGTTGGTTTGGTTAAGTTTAAATGGAGCGGTCGCTCTGTTTTGATAGCCATGTATGCTGATGGCGATGAAAAGCACTGCTGCTCCAGTAAGTGCTGTCCATTGTAAGCTTGGTATAGTTCCCCAGTGTCTCACAGCAATCGCAATCAATGCCCAGACGCCGACAGAAGCAAATTCCCGCAGGTTTCTAGTGGCGATCATAAACAGGTTTAATCCTACTGCTATTAATATCAGAGTTATCGCCCAAGAGATTTCGTTGATTCCTCCCGTCCAGCCTATTTTCGCAAGATATGCGGATATGTTTGCGATAGTAGCAACGGCAATCCATCCGCTGTAAAGCGCGATAGGCCACCAAAGCCAGAAGATAATCGCACGCGGTGCATCCCATCGTTCCATGTTTGTATTCAAAATCGTAATGACGAGGGACAATAAAATTCCGAGCATGACAACCACGCTAATTCCCGTGTGTTCCATCAGCCACATGTAGATCCAAAGTCCATTTCCAATGTTTGCCATGATGAGATAGGGGCCAAGTTGGGAGAGAAAGTCAGAGTCTTTTTCATCATTAAAAGCTCTCCGAATAAAGAAAATAGCCTGTGCAAGCAAGGCTAAAAAGATCAATCCCCAGATGGAAAATGCATAACCTGCTGGAGTGAAGAGATTCTCATAGTCTGCACTTAGTGAACTTACAGTATTGCCATTAAGGCCTTTTGCATTTACCCAATAGTTCCAAAAGATGATTGCCAGCAGGACGATCAAATTCAAAATTGCGTAGGCTTTATGTGATTTTTTCATTAGTTCTTAATCGGTTTAAGCTGCTGCAATAACGTTGGAATGAGTTCGGTGACAGTTGGATGAGTTTGTACGGAATTCATGAGTGTTTTGTAGCTCAACTTCCCATACATAGCCGTGAGAAATGAGCCTATGATTTCATCTCCACCTGTACCGAAAACTGCCGCTCCCAAGATTTGTTCAGAATCAGCATCTACTATGACTTCCATCTTACCCTGGGTTTCGCCTTTTTCTTTAGCTCTGGAAATTTCACTCATCGGCATTCTGGCAAACAGCAACTTTTTTCCTGATTCTTTTGCCTGATGCAGTGTCATGCCTGCTCTTCCTAGCGGTGGATCGATGTATAGTGCGTAATTGGTAATTCTATCGTCAAGCGATTTTTTCTTGTCACCGAAAAGCTGATTTTCCATGATCTCGTAATCGTTATAGGACGTATGGGTAAAAGCACCTTTACCATTGCAATCACCTAGAGCGTAAATTCCTTCGATGTTAGTTTCCAATTTCTCATTGACTTCAACATACCCTTTCTTATTAATTTCCAGGCCAGCTTTTTCAATCTTAAGTAAGTCAGAATTCGGCATTCTGCCTGTTGCAACAAGTAAATGAGAACCACTGACTTGTTTGTCTTTCTCTTCTTTTTGAAAAGTGACAGTGATTCCCCCGGACTTTTTGTTCTTGCCTTTTAGGCATTTAGCGCCACAGATTACTTTTATACCTTCATTTTCCAAAACTTCTCTTACCATTTCAGAAGTATGCTGATCCTCTTTGGAAATCAAATATTTCCCCATCTCCAAAACTGTAACTTTCGACCCTAATCGCTTGAAAATCTGCGCAAATTCCAAACCTATGTAACTTCCTCCTACTATGATTAGATTTTCTGGCACTTTTTCGAGCTGTAGTATAGAGCTATTGGTGAAATATTCCACGTCCTCAAATCCCTCCGGAATTCTAGCCCTTGCGCCCACATTCAAAAATATTTTATATGACTTCAATACTCTGGATCCTACTTTTACCCGGGTTTTATCCAAAAAAGTTGCAGTGCCTCTGATCAGGGAAATTTGCGGGGAATCGGAAAGGGATTTTCGTATTCCTAGCCTGGATTCGTTGACAAGTTTATCTTTCCTTTTTTTGATAAATTTCAAATTGACTTTGGGCGATTTGGGAACATCGATTCCCAATTTAGGAGCGTTTGAAATTGTCCAAGCAGCTCTCGCACTCGCCACATAGGCTTTGGTAGGAGTGCAACCAGTGTTCACGCAGGTTCCTCCCAAAGCGCCTTTCTCAACCAGAGCAACCTTCCATTTTTCCTTAGCCAGCGCCAATGCAAGGGGATTTCCAGCTTGTCCAGAACCAATTATAATGGCGTCAAAAGTTTCTACTCTGTCTTCTATCATGTTCAAAAAAAGTTTAGCGGACGAATTTCATTACACTAAAAAGTTACAAACCGAAAGCCAAAGACAAAAAAGAGGCTGCCCCAATCTATCATGGGACAGCCTCATATTACTTTAAGAGCTATTTGAAGTTATTTCGAATTCTTAGGATGATCCTTGTGATTTTTGTTTTTCCAGATCACAGCACTTACCACGCTTTCCTCTATATCAGCTTCCACCACAGCCCCTTCCTCAGGAACCTCTGTGTCGAGTAGATACATGATATTCGAATCGTCGGTATAATAAAAAACCTGACCATTTTTCACCATGTGCTTCATCTCTTTACGAAGCTTTTTTACTTCTTTGGCGGACATGCCTGCTTGTACATCATAGATGTCTTTATGATTTTTATCCTCAAAAAGAATGTGATCTACCTCTCCGTCCGAATTACTTACCACTTGCACGGCACCTTTACTTTTCCCCTTCTTGTTGTAAGCCATTACAGTTTGGGTCTCATCCAGAGGGATTGCTATCTCACTTTGAATGACAGGAACTTCCACTAAATCATAGCTTGTAAGCATCTCCTTCTGAAAATCCACTGCAGGTAAAACTTCATAAGATGTATTATCCGGTTCCGCCGCAGGCTTAGCTGCAGGGGCCGCACTAGGATGATTAGTAATCGGAGTTTTGTCTAACTTATGCTCATCAATAACCAAGACAAAATCCTCCACAAGGACTACTTCAGGTTCCTCTTCCAATACGATCTCTTCAGTTTTTTCGGATGGGCTACAAGCGATCGAAAGTGAGAATACTAGCGCGAAAAATGATGGTGCTACAAATTTCTTTTTCATAAATAATTTAGGTTGATGGTATACCTAAATATAAAGCAATGCCTTTGTTTAGCAACCAGTTAGAGGATAATATCTAAAAAATCTGACAAGTATTTAGTTATTTATCACGATTGCGAACCAATGCTTTTTCTCACATTGCCATGGAATTCGTTGATCGCCTTGGTGTGGAAGTAGGGATAAATGACCTTGTCTCTGAACCAAGAGCCACTACGGTAGAAAGTCTTGTGCGAAACTTCCGTTTTGCCATTTGGTAGTGATTTGAAGCGAATATACTGAGAGCCTTCAGACTTAGAATTCTCCAAGTAACAGATTCGGATCAGTTTTTTCTTTTTATCTATTTCCATCACCTCATGACCAACTTGAAGTTTTATTGCCCCATTGAAGACATGAAGGTTTAAGATTAGCACTTGGCCTTCACCCATTCCGCCAGTGTAAACTTGACCCGCAAAAACCTCTTCTCCAGTTTGTCTGGAATATAATTGGTGGAAATGAATCATTCTGCCGCTCCAAGCCAGCTCTGGGGAAATATTCACATAGCTATCCCATATTGTATCAAAATCCTGATCGTAGGTATAAGTTTCCAGATGTTCGTGATAGTTGGGATCGGTTTCTTGATAGCAGATGGGGTTTAGCTTTGCAAAGTCAAATTCTGAGTTGACTGTCTTTTCTTTGGTGGTTTCTTGCATGAGGTAATTAGATTCGCTTTTGCGAATGGAGCTTTAAAGAAAGTGAATATGCACCTATTCCCCAACCCATTGGGGATAAGAGGAAAAATGGATTAGATGAAAAGTGATTTTTTAATTCCTTTTGAAAGTAAAAAGAGGAGCCTTTTACAGCTCCTCTCAAGATTAAAATGCTCTTTCCTTCAAGTGTTCGTCCAGATCGATTTTGTCAATTCCCTTTGACATCCAATCAGGCGCATCCGCTCCTTTCAGGTGATGTTCAAAGAATTCCATCATTCGCACGGAGTAATCTTTTCTATTTTCGAGTTTGCCGAGACCGTGATTTTCTCCCTTATACTGCACCAAGATCACTGGCTTTTTCAATCTTCTCAAAGCTGAGTAATACTCAATTCCCTGAGTGAAATCCACCGCACCGTCCTTATCATTGTGCAGCATTAGAAGTGGTGTAGTCACATTTTTTACGTGATAGACGGGGCTATTTCTTTCATAGGATTCCCAGTTTTCCCAAGGACCTCCCGTAAATCTGCCCTGTGATGCTTCGAAGATCGACATGTTTCCTCCCCCGGAATTCCAATAGATCAAATCATACATGGAAATCATATTGGTCAGTGGAGCTCCTGCAGCGGCCGCTTTAAACATATCCGTCTGTGTGATCAGGAACGCTGTCTGATAGCCACCCCACGAGTGACCATGAATCCCAATGTTTTCCTCATCGATCACGCCAGTTTCGATGGCTGCTTTCACTCCTGGAATCACACACCAAACGGCAGACATCCCTGGATCATCCATGGTATATACGATATCCGGAATAAAGACTGCAAAGCCATTGCTGGTGTAAATGTTCGGATTCCAGCCAGTTCCGCTGTAGCCAGGATTTACCCAGTTGTGACGGGTTTGTGACAGCTTTTCGTAGTAATAAACGACCGTTGGATATTTTTCTCCCTCAACATAATTAGCCGGAAGGAAAAGTGCCCCTTGAAGCGTGTCTCCTTTGTCAGAAACATAATCAACCAGTCTTGTTCCAGCTGACCAAGTATAGTTCCCCGCATCCGGAGCATTTTCGGTTACCTTCACCGGAGAAGAAAGAGTAGCATCAGCTACATAAATCTGATCTGGCTGATTGAATGTTTCCTTGTTGAAAAAATACACCTCAGCATTTTCAGCTTTTTTCAATGAACCTATACTCGCATCCTCCCATATCAAAGCCTTTGCACCTGGGACTAATCCTTTTTTCGAAGTATTGACTACAGCGATACCGCTTTTCTTAGTCCACTCACCATACATCTGGAGATAAAGCGGCTTACTCAGATTAACACCTTTCTCGTCTGGATCAAGGGAAAATCTATACTGATATTTGACCTTGTCTGTTCTTCCATTTTGCGTCAAGTTAACTGCTTTCGCTTTGCCAGTGACAGGCACTTGCCAGATGTCCCAGCCGTCATTCAATAATACGTATTGACTGTCGCTACTCCATCCCAAAGAGCCTTCCAACGGCTTTTTCACATTGTGATCATCATCTAGATTTACAAACGTCACAGGCAAACTTGCTGTCAAATTCGTTTCTTCTCCAAAGGCAATATCATAGCTGTAATAGTTTCCATCGTAGCCATAAATCAACTTCGTGCCGTCCGGCGAACTCCGAGGATAGGAGGAATAGCCGGGAAGATAGAACTTTGTGAAAAGCGTCTTTTTCTCACCTGTCGTTAGATCTACGATGTAGAAGTCACGGTAATTTTGACCATCCAGATTACTTTGCAATTCATAGGATTGATTGTCGGAACCAATCGCATATTTCTCCTTGTCCAGAAAACTCAAATCACGCATTGTACTGTCCTGAAGCTGCATATGCTTTCCGGTAGCCACGTTATACATGGCGTAAAAACTGAAATTTTTATCTTGATTTTCAAGCACTTGCTGGCGTGACTGAAGACGACTATCATTCCAGTGCCAGATGGTCATGTCAGGTTTGTCCGCATCCTTGTCTTTTGGACTCACTTTTCCGGAATCCAACTTCGAAAGTGCCTTTTTCAAATCTGCAATAGAGTTCAGGGAAGTGTCTGCCATGATTTTTTTCATCGTTTCAGACTCGGCAAGTTTCACAGAGTCCTGATCCAGCTCCTTTTTTACTTCTTCTTTTTTGGCTAAAACCAAAGGGTGGATACCATAGAAAAGTCTAGTCAAATCCTCGGACCACATCGGGCGACGATTAGGGCTGATAGTGTAATCCTTAGAAAATCCAGTAGAATCTTTAGCTGGATCATATACTGTCACCTGAGGGCTTGTTAGGTTTTTCACACCTACTAATTTCCCCTGATCTTGCTTATACTTTTTGTCTTTGACCATTTTCAGCGCTGCAAAAGCATCGCCTTTTTCCGTCCAGTTGATAGACTTATAGGAGGCCGCATCTGAGTCCAGCACATTTGTGCTGTTGTTAATCATGTTCATTAGATAAACTCCGTTGCCGGATTGATTGGCGGCATCTACGGTATATGCAAGGTAATTCCCGCTCTTGTTGAAGGAAAATTCAGCAACATTTCCGAGATTCTGAGCCTTCTTGGAAGCTAAGTTGTAAATCAACAAATCGGATCCTTTTGCATCTCCGCCCCCATCTTTAGTTAGGTTAATAGCGAGGTGGGTGGAAGCATCTCCGTTGAAAGAGAAGTTGCTTACATTTTCAAAAGTCTTCTTATCCTCTTTATCATTTGATCCCAATTTGATCAGTGTGACCTTGTCGTGGAGAGGTTTTCCCTTGGATTTTTTATTGGCTTCCTTCTCTTTAAAAGTGGGGTATTCCTTAAACGCAATCCATTTGCTGTCTTCGCTGAATTCGATGGACGGATAGTTGGTAAAGCCGATTTTGAATGTCTGAGTTGAGTCCGGATCACTCACGTATTGTAGGATCACTTCTCCGTCAGCTTCCAAAGCTACCATTCCGTAGGCAATCCATTTGCCGTCAGGGGATATTTTGAAAGTTCCGCTGTTCATGTATTTCCAGGTAGGGATGTCCTTCCAGGTCATTGGCTTAGGAGCTTCATCTTGAGCACTAGCCAGGTTTGTAATCAGGCAAAAAAGCCAGAAAAAGGTAAAGAGTTTTTTCATCTGTTATTTTATTTAGGAGTGTAAAATAAGTTTTTTTGATAGAACTCAGTTGTCAACTTGGTAGAACGTCTTCTAAATGGGGTGAAAACTAGATTATCGTTTCACGTAAAACATAAAGTCCCAAATCTTCCGATCTGAGACTTTCTGAATAATTCAAACTGAGTATTTGAAACTTCGTTTTTCATTAACTGACAACTGACAACTGACAACTGACAACTGACAACTGACAACTACTTCCTATAAACCACTTTTCCACCCACTACTGTCATTGCCACTTTGGTGTTTAGAATTTCATCCTCCGGCACTTCCATGATATTCTTATCAAAAACAGTGAAATCCGCAGCTTTTCCGACTTCAATGGATCCTTTGAAATTCTCCTCAAATTCTGCAAATGCACCATCCAAGGTATAGGCTTTCAGTGCTTGTTCGCGTGTCATTTTCTGATCTCCTTCATACCCACCTTCTGGTAATCCCTGCAAAGTTTTACGAGTGACAGAAGCATAAAAAGAAGGGATTGGATCTACTGGCTCTACGGGAGCATCCGTCCCGTTGGTTACCACAGCACCAGTTTGCATCAGCTTCTGCCATACATAAGCGCCATCGATGATACGCTTTTCTCCCAATCTATCAATTGCCCATGGACGGTCTGAACTCAAGTGAATTGCCTGCATTGCAGCGATCACGCCCATTTCACCAAATCGTGGGATATCATCTGGATGAATATGCTGTGCGTGCTCGATACGGAATCTTAGCTTTTTGGAATCTGGATAGTTAGCAAAAGCTGTTTCATAACGATCAAGAATTTCCTGATTTGCACGGTCGCCGATGGCAT
Organism: uncultured Algoriphagus sp.; assembly: GCF_963974365.1. Classification (GTDB taxonomy): domain Bacteria; phylum Bacteroidota; class Bacteroidia; order Cytophagales; family Cyclobacteriaceae; genus Algoriphagus. The sequence goes on from NZ_CAXBBX010000011.1 coordinate 62,661, forward strand.
GTGAGCAAACTTGGAAGCCCGCAGGAATTGCTTTCTCGGAAACTTCAGATACTACCGACATCGGTAAGGTCTCATGACCACGATGTCCAGGTCGATCTGAATAATCTTCCAGCAGCCAAGCGCCACGATTGCCGAGAGCACCATCACAATTTAATTTGATCGAACGAACTGTCAACATGTGATCAGCTGAATCGATCATAGGTCCTTTTTTGTACCACTCTTCCAAAAGCGCAGGTTGTGTTCCTGTCAGCATCACATATTGACGAACAGTAAGCTTTCCTTCATTTTTGAATTTTTGGATAAGGTCAATCACGTTTTGTCCACTTCCAGCGTCGTGGAAACTAGTGATTCCTTTTTCATTAAGTTCTTTCAAAGCCAAAGTCAATGCTTCCTCAGCTCTTTCAGGAGTCTCAGCAGGGATCAAGCGAGCAACAAGACCTGCGGCTTTTTCAGATAAAATCCCTGTTGGATTTCCCAATTCATCCAGAATGATTTCTCCTCCCTCTACTTCCCCAGGTCTTTCGCCCTTTAGATTACTGATGCCTGCCAGCTCAAGTGCCTTCCCATTGGCAAAAGCAGCATGTCCACTTGCATGAGAAAGGTAAACTGGATTGTCAGGAGAAACTTCATTGAGCTGATCATTAGTTTGGAAGCCCTTGACCAATTTCTTTGGCTTCTCTATCCATTTATCCTGATGCCAGCCACGACCAGTGATCCAATCGCCTGGTTTAGCTTTGGCGACAGCCTCAGCCACTTTTTCTACTAATTCGTCGTATGTTTTGACGTACATAAGATCCAGTTCCAGCTTATTATAGCCGATTCCCATCAGATGCGCGTGTGATTCTATGATGCCAGGAGTCATTGTTTCTCCTTTGAGATCAATCACCTCGGTGTTTTCAGCTTTGTGTTTTTCTATTTCTTCAGTTGTACCTACGGCCAAAATCATCCCGTCTTTCACAGCGACTGCTTCAGCCGTTGGCTGTGCTTCATTGACGGTGTAAATTATGCCATTAGTAAAAATCAGATCGGCAGGATCAGCCTTTTCAGAGGAGCAAGAAATGAGGAAAATCCCCAGGATTGCAAGTAAGTAGATATTCTTCATGGATTTATATTTCCTTCGAAAGTACCTTTTTTCAGACTATCCAAAAAGCCAACCCTGTAATTAGCGTATCCAGATTTTGCGGGATTCTCTGAATTTCCCCTCAGATTCAAGAATCAAGATATATAGTCCAGGAGTTAAGAAACCTGCCTGGATTTCCACTTCAATGTTGGCAGGAAAAGTGATCTCACTCAGTAACTCTTGTCCCAGGGAATTTATCAAAGTGCCTGTGGAGTTTTTGTTCGTTAGTACTTGGATTGGCCCTTCAGTTGGATTGGGGTAAACAACGATTTTATACTCATCTTCGTCAGGATTGGACTCATCCGTCGAGGTTAGGTAAATCAAACCCCCAGCTCGAGTTCCCAAAATCAAATCGGTGGTGCCATTGAAAGGTTCTGCAACTGTGGTAATCCAAGTATTTCTTCCCAAGCGAGTAGGAAGATATTGATCTCCAATTTGTACTAAAACTTCCGACACTGTCGAGGATTGCATAAAGTCCTCGATTTTGCTGATTACCCCATTTTGATCTACTGCATAGAGATCAGGATTGGTTTTTTGCACTACGGCAACACTTAAATTTCTATTGGCGGGATTGTCAGCAAATCCTAGGAAGTCTGACTCTAGAAGAGTTGCTGAAAAAGTTAGGAAATCAACTGAATACAAATCCAAGCTCCCATTTTGCGAGGCGACAAGCATGTGATCTTTATTGTCATAAGCGAAAAACTGAAGGTAATCTCCGCGCTGAGGATTATATCCAGAAAAAGTCAAAGGAAGTCCTTCCGAATCAAAAAGGTCATAGATCATCTGCGAAGGAATATTGTTCTCATACTTTATTCCGGAAGCCAGCAAATTGTCCTTTCCCGATTGATCCTGGTAACTGATGTATTGTGCATCTAACAGATTCAAGGAAGATAGGTTGGCATACTCTGATTCTTGCTTAATAAATTTCCCATCAACCAATCCAAACTTGGAAAGCATTGATTTCACCTCTCCATTTTGCGTTTTCACATTGGAGGTGACCAAAAGCTCACCCAAACTACTATTTCCAAGGAAAATTGGTCTGGCATTTTCACCCAAATCAATCATCTGATTTTGCAAGAATTCAAAGTCAGCATTTCCCTGATCATCAATTTTCACAATGGAAGTTGAGAAATCTATCTTGTAACTGTTAGCTGTTTCACTCGTGTTCAGACTTATTATAAGCTCCTGATCTATGAGCTGCCCAATATGGAAAATGGGGAATTGAGGCAGATCACCATAGTTTGGAAGTGTATTGGAAAAACTTGTAAAAACCGGGTCTATCGAACTTCCAGAATTTGGAAGAAAATACAAAATATCACACTCATCACGCCCTAAAACCAAGTCAGCTATTCCATTGCCATCAAAATCCTGGAATAAGATAGAATGTCCTCCGGCATGTAAGATGCGGTCATTCTCATCGGAAGTTTTACGGGAATTCAATTCTTGGCCTTGGCAGGTTTTCCCGAAGGAAATATCCCCGCAACCACAGAATTCAAAGCCGCCCCAGTGGTTAACACCAAATGCAAACCCATCAATATCTGCTGTACCTTTTCGCTCCACACTGGTATTCTTATAAAACTCCATGTAATCACCTCCGGCAAAGTTGAAAATCACCAAATCCAAATCTCCATCTCCATCCAAATCCTGAATCAAAGGAGTGTCAAGGTTGTTCGTTTGTATGTTGCCGGAGTCATCGAGTTTCAGGAAGTTTTGTGCTACTTCCCAAGAAATCTGATTGCCAGTTGAAGTGTTTTTATAGGCTTTTATCCCGAGAGCAGTGGAGGTAAAAAGATCCTTTTTCCCATCCCCATCAAAATCTGCCAGAACTAGAAATCCACTGATATCGGTTGGGAAAGCATAAGTTAATTCAGGTAAGTGAATGAATTTTTCACCTTCTTTTCTGAAAACAAATAACTGTCGGGAATTGATGTCCCAGGTAACCCATTCTTCTATTCCATCGCCAGTCAGATCAATGGTTTCTATTTGAGCGGAATTGATTCCTCCTGTAAATGGAGAGGGATATGCCACATCGTTGAGTAAAACTTCTGGATGCTGATCAATTCTAAAAATTTCCTGTGCATGCAGACTAAAGCTGCTGATAAGAAAAATGAAAATCCAGATTTTGCGCATGGAATAGTAAAGGGTAAGACAAATTAATACGGCAGTCTCAGTTCAAAGATGTGAATGATTCCTTTATTTTGGGAATTAATTCCTTCGAAAACGATGAATCTTTCCATTTTATATACACTCTTCAAAAATAGTACTGGAGTCAGCACAGATACTAGAAAAATCGAAAAAGGCAATATCTTTTTTGCGCTCAAGGGGCCAAATTTTGATGCAAATGCTTTTGCTCCAACGGCTTTGGAAATGGGAGCTTCTGTGGTTGTGATCGATGATGTGAAGTATTTCGTGGAGGACGACGAGCGATACTTTTTGGCAGAGGATGGATTGAAGATGTTGCAGGATTTGGCAAATTACCATCGGAAACAGTTGGATATTCCAATCATCGGATTGACTGGTTCAAATGGTAAGACGACTAGCAAGGAACTGATGAAGGCGGTTTTGAGTAAGAAATTCAAAACCGCTGCAACGGTTGGGAATCTGAATAATCATATCGGTGTGCCTTTGACTTTGCTGGCTATTGATGGGGATGATGAAATTGCGATTGTAGAAATGGGTGCGAACAAGCAAGGCGATATTGAAGAGCTTTGCCTGATAGCCGAGCCGACTCATGGCGTGATCACCAACATAGGCAAAGCGCATCTTGAGGGTATGGGAGGGCCGGAAGGCGTGTTAAAGACTAAGACTGAATTGTTCCAGTTTCTGAGAGAAAATGATGGAAAGGCCTTCATCAATTCTCAGGATCCTATCCTTTCCAATTTCGCCAAGAGGTTCGAAAACCCAATCCTTTATCCTGCGAAAGGAGATTTCTGTGAAGTGAATTTCTTAGAAGCGAATCCATTTGTGAAGTTTTCTGTGGAAGGTTCGGAAGAGGTTTACCTTAGTTCGTTAATCGGAGCATATAATTTTGGAAACATAGCTACCGCGCTGACAATAGGTAAGTATTTCGGAGTTGAAATGGAAAAAGCTGTTCAAGGAATAGTGGATTATAAGCCATCGAATATGCGTTCCCAATTGATTGAGAAGCGCAGCAATTTGATCATACTTGATGCCTACAACGCTAACCCATCAAGTATGGAAGTGGCAATTCGCACATTTGGCGAAATGACTGGTAAAAAGCATAAAATGCTGATCCTCGGAGATATGTTCGAATTGGGAGATCATGCTGAGGCTGAGCATGCACGATTGGGTGAAATCATCAGCGAATATGATATTGATAAGGTCTGCTTTACAGGTCAGCTGATAGTTTCAGCATTGGCTAAGTATCCAAAAGCATTGTATTTTCCAGATCCTTTTTCATTCAGAAACTGGCTTCAGGATAGCAAATTGGAGGATTATCTGATTCTGATTAAAGGAAGTCGCGGGATGAAGCTGGAAGGATTGGTTGATTTTATTTAAAAAGGCCTAAAAAGGAATCAGGAGAATAAATTGGTAAGACAGAATTCTTGTAGTCTTTTACGTTGCGTGTAATAATGCTTTTAATATTGGGGTCTGATACTGCGGAGTAATTTTGAATAGCATCCTCAAAATCAGCGAAGTTACTTTTGATAGCAAAATAAATTTCATTTTCGCTAACAGCTAGAATTTTACACAATTCGATAAAGTCTTCAATTAGTTTGAGGCTTTCCTGATTCCCGATCTGTTTTTTACTGACGTAATGAATATTTGAAATAGCTAAAGATGAAGTGGCTACTTCGATTTTTTTATTATAGGCCAGTTGAAAAATTTCCCGTGCTGCAACGTTAAAAGGTATCCTTTTCAGAAAATATTCGAGGATAACATCTGAATCCAAAAAGTACTTAAATACCATATTTCTCGCTCAAAGCTTTGGTTAGCTCTTCTTTGTAATCGAAATTCTTGCCAGCTTTTAATATGCCTTCTAATCTTTGAAAGGATTCAGGAAGAGGTTTTAGGGGGTTTTTGTTAACATTTTTAGGTTTTTCTTCGGGGATTTTCGAAAAAAACGTTTCAACCAAAGCAGATAAACTTAACCCTTGCTCTTCAGCATGCTTTTTTGCTTTTTCAGCAAGTTTTTCGTTGATGTCCAATGTTACCTTCGTTGTCATGACTTCTGGATTATTCCATATAATTTAAGAAGATTTCTTCCAGTATTGAAATCAATTTTGCTTCAGTAAAGTTTACTTCAATATCTGACCTCAGACGATTTTCAGATTTCATTAGTTACAAAAATCAACAATATGCGCCCATACTTACCTTTTCTAGCAGCCTTAGCCGAACATAATTCCAAAGAATGGATGGATGCCAATAAAAGTTGGTACCAGGAAACCCGAGCTGAGTTCTTGGAAGATGTGGCAGTTTTACTGAAAGGAATAGGAGAATGGGAACCTGAATTGTTGGTGTTTAAGCCCAAAGATTGTGTCTTAAGACAAAATCGTGATATACGCTTTTCTGCCAACAAGATGCCATACAAAACTAATTTTGGTGCCTATTTTTCTCCTAAAGGAAAGAAGTCAGAAGGTCCAGGATATTACCTTCAGATCCAACCCGACAATTCTTTTATGGCTGGAGGAATATGGATGCCTCAGGCAGAGACGTTGAAAAAAATCAGAAAGGAAATAGATTACTCAGGAGCAGAACTTACGCAGATTGAAAGCAATAAAGACTTCAAATCACTTTTTGGACAGATAGATGGAGAAAAACTCAAAACCAGCCCACGCGATTACGAGGCTGATCATGAGTTTATAGAATACTTGAGGTTAAAGAGCTTTACTGTTTCATCCAAAATCTCAGACTGGGATATTGAGTCTGGAAACTTCATAAATATCGCTTTGGATGGCTTTCAGAAAATGAGACCACTTCAAAATTTCCTTTCCAAAGCAATTGAGGATGTGGAAGACGGATCGGGAATATTGTAGATTTTAAGTGCAAGTATCAAGTCGCTAGATTCAAGTCTATAGAACCGAGAGCTTAGAATTCAGAACTAATTTCAAATTTCAAATCCCGAATTTTTTCTAATACCGCTGCCACTCCATCTTCTTTATTGTGATGGGTAATTTCCTTTGCGACAGCTTTGACCTCCATGCGGGCATTGTCCACAGCGACTCCCCAGCCTACAGATTGTAGCAGGTCTATATCATTATAATTATCTCCAAAAGCGACCACGGATTCCATTCCGAAATCAAAGGCATGCTGAAGAATTTTTCGAAGTCCGGTGGCTTTTGAAATGGCTTTTGGAGCGATTTCCAAGTACGTTTCGCTGGATCTATACAAATGCAAATCAAGGGAATGTTCTGAGTGCAATTCGCCAAAAAGCCAAGCCATCTCGTTGGATTCTCCCATACACATTACTTTATGAGCACCAGAATTATTCTTTGCCCAAAGATCTACCACTTCGTGACCTGGAAGCCAATCGCATTGAACTTTAGTGTTTTTTACCTCGCGCTGTGACCAGTAATCGTCTTTTTCCTCATACCACTTTTCTCCCTGATACAAACTCACATGAATGTCAGTTTTTTGAGTGAGATGAAGGATTTTGGCAACCAAATCTACAGGGATGCTGACATCTTCGAGCACTTCTCCATCAGCACTCAAGACATAACCACCATTGTAGCAAATCAGAGGTTGTGGAAATCTATTCATATCATGAAGCAAATGCCGCATTGCGTCGGGCATGCGGGAACTTGCTAAAATTACTGGAAAATCCATGGGCAAGTCATTCACCACGGCTTTGAGACGAGGGGATAAATCACGCACTGAATTGAGAAGGGTTCCGTCAATATCAGAGCAAAAAGCTTTTATTTCCATCAATCGAAGTCAGACCAGTTTACATCATCAGCAAAATTGGCAAATACACCAAAACCAATAACAGCTATAAAAATGATTACAAGAGCGAAAATAATGAGTTTGACTATCAACTCTGCCTTTGCCCAGTTTGCCTTTTCAGGGTCGGTATTTTTGTCTGTTGCCCATACAATAAGCATGATCAAACCAATCAAAGGGAGGCGTTTCACCAAGACCGCGATTATCCATTCACCAAGTGAAGTAGGTGGTTTTTTGTATTCATTAGGTAATTCCATCAATAAATAGGTTTAGTTAAAAATCTTTTGTGTCAAACAGGTACTCCTGCATGGCGACATTCTCTGGATTAGTAGGGTCTGTCTGAATAAACTGCACTGTAATTTGTTGATAATCTTCAGCTTTTTCAAAATCCCGCAGATAAAGTTCAGCGCATTTTCTGGCCAAAACTTCTGGCTGATTCCCCAGAACAAGAGGGTCACCATTTTCCAATTTCAGGAAAATCGTAGAAGTAGTGGAATCATTTGCAGTTGATTTGCTGAGGTTGACATTCATTCCTTGGAACTTTCCGAGCATCCGTATTTCTTCAGAAGGCATAAACCCTTCACCCATCATCGCTTCCATTCCTTTGAAAGCAAACTTGGCGATATTCTCAGGATTGCAGGAGCAGGAGGAAAAAGTCGCTATAAAAAATAAGCAGATAACTATTCGATTGCGCATGTTGATTCTCAGTTAGGAAATAGGTCATGCGAATTTAAACAATCTTACGTAGATCTGTTTGAGACTATCAAAATAGCCCGTTTGTCCTCTGGACTTGAAGAGTCACCTATGTCTGGATAAGGGAAAGCATCAACCAATCGTACAATATAATCCTCGTTGGAAAATTGGACAGGATATTCACTGAAAGACTCTTCTGTGCTGAGTTTAAGCGGATAATCTTTTCCGTCAATTGTAAGCATACCTTCAATCAAAATCATTCCTTGCCATATGCATTGTGCTCCTGCTGGGCAACGAGAATCCTGTATTTTCAAAAGTGTAATGGTAATATTTTTAGGGCAGTTTTGGATTGTTTCATCGATTGCTATCTCAAATTCTTTTCCAAGGTCAAACCCTTTGCAATCATTGTCATCACATGAGAATAAAAGCGATACTGACAATACAAGAATTAATAGCTTGCGCATAGCAATATGTTTCCGGGTTAACTCAAAAGTATTTCTTATACGGATATGAGCACCGAATCGCTACAAATTATAATCTGAACTTAGAAATTACGAGAGCCTAAAAATCAAAAAAAGCCTCACATTTCTGTGAAGCTTTTAAAAGTGGATGATAACGATCCCGATAGCTATCGGGAGAACCGATGACCTTCAATAAAGAAGGAAATGGTGGAGGATAACGGAGTCGAACCGATGACCTCTACACTGCCAGTGTAGCGCTCTAGCCAGCTGAGCTAATCCCCCATAAGTTATAGTTTTCTAGATGACCTTCCCGACTTTTGCCGGGACGCTCGGTAGATCAGCCGAAACTAATCCCCCTTTTGGGTTTGCAAATATAGACTTAGGTTTTTCCCGTGCAAAGGGAATTTTACTCGGTAGCGTAATTAATTCTGGTCATGATACTTCTGCCCAGCGTCACTTCATCGGTAAATTCCAATTCCCCGCCTACCGGTATTCCGCGTGCGATCGAGCTTACCATGATTCCTTTTTCCTTCAGCTTTTTAGCGAGATAGAAGGATGTAGTGTCGCCCTCCATAGTTGCGCTTAGTGCTAAAATCACCTCTTTGATAGGTTCAGTTTGCAAAGCTGAATCTACTCTGGATAGCAAGGATTCTATTTTCAATTCCTCTGGCCCTATGCCTTGAATGGGGGAAATCACGCCGCCGAGCACATGATATTTTCCCTGAAATTGGTTGGTATTTTCTATGGCCAGCACATCACGAATATCTTCTACTACGCATAGGATAGACCCGTCACGACGATGACTCATGCAAATACTACATTCTTCAGAATCAGAAATATTATGGCAGGTTTTGCAATACTGTATTTCCGTACGCATACGGGTAATAGCCAAAGCCAGCGCTTCAGTATTTGCTTCATGCTGCTTGAGAAGATGAAGTGCCAGTCGAAGGGCTGTTTTCTTACCGATACCAGGAAGTCTGGAGATTTCGATGACAGCATCTTCTATCAGTTTGGAAGGGAAATTCAATTCTGGGTGGATTTAAACGATTGCGGCTTGGATTCCGGCATCTAATATAGCTTCACACATAGGTTTTAGCTCTGTGATACTGCCTTTTTTTACCGCACATTTTCCTCTATAGTGTATGGTGATGGTGCATTGCTCTGCCTGCTCTATGCTATGCTTGCAGACTTTCATCAGAATCTTGATTACATGATCGAATGTGTTGAATTCGTCATTGTAGACAATCAAGTCGTTAGATTCAATATCTATCAAATCCTCCACCAGAACTTCTGATTCCTCAATGTATGGAAATGGGTCGTTTGAATGATTCATTTTGCAAAATTAAGAATATTGAACAACTTAGCGAACCCACTTCAATACGATTTATGAATTCCCAACTAGTCCTACTGGTAATCTGTTGCTATTTTTTACTACTATTTCTCATTTCTTACTTCACTTCCCGCAAAGTTTCTGCCGATACCTTCTTCACAGGAGACCGTCAGTCTCCATGGTTCTTGGTCGCTTTTGGGATGATTGGTGCTTCTCTTTCAGGAGTGACTTTCATTTCTGTTCCCGGAGAAGTCGGCAATACTAACTTCTTTTACTTCCAAGTTGTTCTGGGGTATACGCTAGGATATTTCACTATAGCGAAGGTTCTACTTCCGCTTTATTACCGATTGAACCTTGTTTCTATCTATTCTTACTTGGATGATAGATTTGGGTTTTGGTCTTATAAAACTGGTGCTTTTTTCTTTATTCTATCTCGAACTTTAGGCTCATCCATTCGGGTGTTTTTGGTTGCTAGTGTACTTCAACTGATCCTCTTTGATTCTTTAGGTATTCCTTTTTGGGTTTCAGTATTGATTACGGTCGGTTTGATCTGGCTGTATACGCATCGTGGTGGAATTAAAACTGTAGTGTGGACAGATACATTGCAGACATTTTTTATGTTGGCGGCAGTGGTCGTTTGTGTGATTATGGTGGGAAATGAGCTGAACTTCGATGGAGTGAGTGATTATTTCAAAGCAGTCTCCAATGATCCACGCTCGCAGATTTTCAATTGGGATTGGAAAGCAGGGACGAACTTCTTCAAGCAATTTGTTTCAGGTGCTTTTATCACCATTGTGATGACCGGCTTGGATCAGGATATGATGCAAAAGAATTTGACCTGTAAAAATATAGGTGAGGCACAGAAAAACATGTTTTGGTTTACGACCATTCTAGTCTTTGTGAACTTACTTTTCCTTGCTTTGGGCGTATTGCTTTTTCTTTATGCAGAAACTCAAGGCGTCCAGATTCCTGCTAAAACCGATGAGCTGTTCCCGTTACTTGCTACAGAGTATTTCTCTCCCTTTGCGGGAATAATCTTTGTCCTTGGTATCACAGCAGCGGCATATTCGAGCGCAGATTCTACACTGACGGCATTGACAACTTCATTTTGTATAGATTTTTTAGAGATAGAGAAAAGATATCCTGCGGAAAAGCGGGTTACAGTGCGAAAGAAAGTCCACATCACATTCACCTTCGTGATGTTCCTGGTAATTATGGCATTTCACTGGCTGAATAATCAGAGTGTGATTAATTCTGTATTTGTGATCGCTGGATATACTTATGGACCATTGCTTGGATTGTATTCCTTTGGACTCTTCACCAATTGGAAAGTGAAAGATAAATTTGTGCCTTACCTGGCTGTCTTCGCTCCTGTTCTTACCTATGCGATCGCATCCAATTCCGAAAAATTATTCTGGGGCTACAAATTCGGCTTCGAAGCCCTGATCCTGAATGGACTGATTATGTTCGTTGGGTTGTATTTATTGAGGAGAAGGTGATTTCTCGCCAAACGTTACTACGGAACGACCAAATCGTTTAAGCTCCATTATTTCTACCGACGAGACCTTCCTATGGAAGGATCATTATTCGCAGTGAATAAGAATACTTGTCCCAGAGGGACATCTGGTCGGTAGAAATAAGAGATAGGAGACAAAGGAGCGTTCCATCGGAACGCATGGTATTTTCACTATAATTCTGGAAATCCATTTTTTATATCGCCAACTCTACCTCTGGATTCCAGAAGACATTGTCAAAATTCTGGACTTTGTCTTTTACGACTTTGATTCCTTCTTTTTCAAGCAATTCCTGCATTTTGGTAGGCGTTTCGAAATGACCTTTTCCAGTCAATAAGCCTTGGCTGTTCACTACGCGATGTGCTGGAACGTCTGACATCGTGTGGGCAGCATTCATCGCATACCCGACCATTCTTGCTCCACTTTTTATCCCCAAATAATGTGCGATCGCCCCATAATTGGTTACTCTGCCGCTTGGGATTAAGCGAACTACCTGATAGACTAAATCGAAATAATTAGGCTTTTCGGGTTTCATTGGACCAGTTTATTAGGGATTGATTAATAGTTTTTTTGACGTTCTTCTCTACTGTTTTTTCGCCTGATTTGATAGGGAATTGATATCGGATCACGATACTTTCCGGTTTTCTTTCAATAACATTTAGCTGGGCACCTTCTACATACACAAAGTCAGAAAATGTACCCAGAGACTCATTTAATGTTTTTTCTAAATCATTCAGTTGAATTACGGAGTAGAATGGAATCTCGGAATCCAAAATCACTTGATGAGAATTGTTTTTTGAGTAATTCACTACCTCTGAAGTCAATACAAGCGTATTTGGAACGATGACAATCTCGCCTGTCTCAGTTTTCAGCACCATATTGATCAGCGTGATATCTCGAATAAAACCTATATTTTTCCCAATCAAAATCTTATCTCCGATCTCCAGCTGATCCGAAAACATGATGATCAAACCGTTGACAATATTAGTGATATAATCCTTTGTGAGGAGAGCAATTGCCGCAGCAACGATTGTAATGCTAGTCAAAAATTCAAGTGGACGCACCCCAAACGCGAGCATCAAAGTGACTAGCAAAATCATGATATTGAGCAAAGTGGAAAGACGATCAATACCGATTACAAAGTTGGGTTGTACTCTGGATTCCTCCGTTCTTTTCAGATAAAATTGTAGCGTGATGATTCTAGCTAGAGAAATAATCAAGTTCCCACTTAGTAAGAAAATTGCAGCTCTGATCAGATTTGAGGCGATGACATGCGTTTCGAAAAATGGACTAAACCAGCTGTTTGACTCAAATCCCACCAGCAGAATCACCAAAAGAATAAGCTTAAGAAAGAAATTTCTCCTGCGTTTGTTTTCCTGATTCTTGATGATGCTTTTGAGTTGATTCATGTCGTTTTCGAAAAATTAAGGCTAATTTTAACAAATATCAGAAAGAATTTCAGAGTAATATGAGGAGAAATATCATTATCACAGGCGCAGGAGGGAATTTGGGTTCAGCAGTTGTTGAGAAGTTCAAGCGCGAAGGATATCATATCATTGCACTTTTGCATCCTGGGAAAAATGAGGAGGTAGAAGAATCTGATGATGCATATGAGGTGGATGTGACTGATGAAAAAGCTGTTGCTGAGTTTATCAAGGAATATCAATTGCAATATGGCGACGTAGATGCATTGGCATTTTTAGTTGGAGGTTTTGCCATGGGAGGCATATCGGAGACTAGTCAAGCGGATTTGGAGAAAATGTTCACTTTGAATTTTTTCTCAGCATTTCATTTGGTAAAAGGCTTTCTGCCCTTTATGAAAAAGCAAGACAAAGGCACCTTCCTTTTTGTAGGTGCAAGGCCAGCGCTTCAAGTTGAAGATGCAGGTGGATCTTTGGCATATGCCTTGAGTAAAAAATTGGTAATTTCTTTGGCTGAAATTGTAGGGGAGGAAACGAAAAACACTCCGATTAGATCGCATGTTTTTGTGCCAAGTATTATTGATACGCCTCCAAATCGGGAGTCTATGCCGGACGCTGATTTTAGTAAATGGGTTAGGGCCGATGAGATCGCAGAGGCAATGCATTATGCGGTCAATACGCATGCACTAAGAAATATGACATTTAAACTTTACGGTGAAGTTTAAGTTAACACTATCGAAAATGAAAAATCTACTAGTCATCCTATTTTCCTTTATTTTGGTGTTTCCAGCTTTTTCCCAGTCCGAAGACGCTGCTGTGAAAGCTGTGATCGAATCTCTTTTTGATGGGATGAGAGCAAAAAATGCTGATCAAATTGCTTCGGTTTTTTCAGAAAATGCCATCATGCAGACTATTGAAACAACGGGTGAAACCGGAACTGTAAAAGCTGGTTCAGTGGCTGATTTCGTAAAAGGGATTGGAAGTCTTCCCGCCGAGACAAACCTTGACGAGAGAATCACTGATTATCAAATCAATATTGATGGTCCCATGGCAACTGCTTGGACACCATACGAGTTTTATTTTAATGACAAATTCAGCCATTGTGGCGTGAATTCCTTTCAATTAGTAAAAATGGCCTCAGGCTGGAAAATAGTTTACATCATCGATACTCGCCGGAAAGACGGCTGCTCTTGATATTTTATGAATACGTTTAAAGAAAAAGTTTACCAGACTGCGATCATGCAGGTAAAAGAGAAAATCAACCTATTGAAAACCGAGCGAAAGGCGATCAATGATGGGATTTTAGAAGACACGAAAAGTAGTGCCGGGGATAAATTTGAAACTGGCAGAGAGACCATGTCCCGTGATCTTATGACTGTGGAGAACCAGCTTAAGCAAGCTAACTATGAATTTGATGAATTGTGCAGATTCCAGGCGATCAAAGAACCGTCAGCTACAATTCAGGAAGGTAGTTTGGTTCAAGTTGGGTCTGACCAATATTTGATTTCAATTAGCCTTGGGCAGCTCAATGTGGATGGACAAAAACTATTCATGTTGAGTAAAAGCTCTCCATTAGGTGAGATTTTAGTGGGCCGCAAGAAAGGTGACCAAGTGGAATTCCGTGGCAGGAATCTCACGATCACTGAATTGCAATAACTTAGCTTTAATCGTTCTTTGGGACAAAACTCATCAGTTCGTTGGCACCATCGAGCAGGGTGAGTTTGTCTTTGCTGATTTTCAGTTCTTTTACTTTGTTCATTGCCGAAATAAATTCTTGTTCTCCGTTTTTAGGGCACATTTTTTTTGTAATCGCACCAGGATTAAGTAGAAGCCCGCTTCCTTCCAGCATAAAGTTTCCGGAAAAATTATTGCATCCAGAAAATCCAGCAAGTTTACCATCATCAAGAAAATTTATCGAGGGAAGTCCATCGGCGAACTGATTTAAATCTATTCCTTGGCCCATGAGGGAAGAGAGAGCCCAGGTATTTCCGGTCAAAAGATTGAGAGGATTGATAGCTTTGGTGCTACCACAGCTGACAAATAGCAGGAATAGTAGTCCAAACGATAGGGTTTTTAAAGCTCTCATAAAGGCAGGGTTTAATGCATATTCAATTTAAGGAATTTGACTCCAAATTCAATTTTGCCTTTTTAATGGATTGAAGATGATTATATGCTATTACAAATCATTCGAGGAATTGTTGTTTAATTTTCAATAGAATTTCGCGTTTTTTCAAAATTCTCCAATGGATTGTTTGGGTAATAAAAATTTTGGCAGTAAGATTGTCCCATCAATTGTCCAGTTATGGTATTTGCAGCAAAAATCTCTTCAGACCTAAATCTACTTCCAGCTATGGAAGGGAGCGCCTGCACCACTTTTTCTATGACGACATGGATTGGTACTACCATTACGGGTTGATCCCGTCTATATATTTTAAGTACCCGCCCCCGAGGCCTTAACTGGCCAATTTTAATTTCCCAGTAATTAATTCCAGAAGTTTTATTTATGAAAATCATCAAGTTTGGTGGCTCCTCCGTAGCAAATCCAGAAAATATACAGCGAGTTTTCTCCATCATTAAGGAAACACTCAAAGAACATGAAACAGCCATTGTTTTTTCTGCTTTTGGAGGAGTAACAGAGAGCTTATTGAAGATCGCCCAGTTGGCTAGAGAAGGAGATGAGGCTTACAGAGAGGTTTTACAGTCTTTGGAAGAAAAGCATCTAACTATCGTGCGTCAACTGATCTCTGTCCAGAGTCAGTCTACTGTGATGACTTTTGTAAAAGTACGGTTCAAAGAACTTGAGGATCTTTTTCATGGTATCTACCTGATCAAAGAAAATTCTGTTCGAACACTGGATTATGTGGCGAGTTTTGGAGAAAGATTAGCGGCATTTATCCTTGCAGAATCCATGCAGGGACATGGTCTTAAAACCCAGTTTCTCGATGCTCGTGAGGTTATCCGTACCAATGATCGATTTGGTCAGGCAAAAGTTGACTTTGATATCACCAATGCTGCGATCAAAAACTACTTTGCGAAGCATGATGGAATCAAAGTCATAACTGGTTTCATTGCATCTACTGAAAAAGGAGAAACTACTACACTTGGAAGATCAGGCTCAGATTATACAGCGGCCATTTTTGCGGCAGCTTTAAATGCTGAGTGTCTTGAAATCTGGACAGATGTTTCGGGCGTGTTGACTTCAGACCCGAAGTTGGTTTACACTGCCTTCACCATTCCTCAGCTGAGTTATAATGAAGCGATGGAGCTTTCGCATTTTGGTGCCAAAGTTATTTTCCCGGCGACCATGCAGCCAGCGATGCGAAATAGCATCCCTATTTATATTAAAAACACGTTTGAGCCTGAAAATCCAGGTACGCTAATAAATGGAGAGGTAAGTCCAGGAGCCTTAATCAAAGGGATCAGCTCTATTCCAAATGTATCCATCGTGACTGTGCAGGGTGCTGGAATGCTGGATTCTGCGGTTGGCACGAGTCGGGTCTTCAAAGCTTTGGCTGAGGCTAGAGTAAATATTTTGCTGATTTCACAGGCTTCTTCGGAACATAGTATTTGTTTGGCAATCAAAACTCAGGAGTCTTATTTGGCAAAAGAAGCAGTGGAAAAAGAGTTTTTCTACGAAATCAAATCCGGAGAAATGGATGAGGTTGTCTTACTACATGACTTAGCTACGGTGGCTGTAGTAGGTGAAAACATGAAGCATAACCCAGGTGCTTCGGGACGCATGTTCCGTGCTTTGGGTAGAAATAATATTAACGTGGGTGCAATTGCGCAGGGAAGTTCCGAGTTGAATATTTCAGCTGTGATTCCTCAGCCAGATTTGCAGAAGGCACTGAACGCACTTCACGAGGCGTTTTTCCTATCAGAAAATAAAGTGCTTCACGTATTCTTGGTTGGTACAGGGTTGATAGGTCAAGCGCTGATCAAAATGATTGCCAACCAACAGCAAAAGCTTCGAGGGGATAATGAATTGGATATTCAAATCCACGGCCTTGCCAACAGTCGGTATATGGCTTTCCATGAGGATGGGTTCGATCTTTCTAATCCATATGAATTGAGTGATTCTGATGAGAAAACTGATTTAAGCAAGTTCATCAGAACTATGGAAGAGATGAACTTCTCCAATTCTGTATTTGTGGATTGTACGGCAAGCCAGGATGTGGCTGAGCTATATGCCCAGGTATTAGAAGCGAAAGTAGCTATCGTTACTCCAAACAAAAAGGCGAATTCAGGCTCTATGGAGCAGTATAAAAACCTGAAAAGAATCGCTAAAAAACGTGGAGTGAAATTCCTGTATGAAACCAACGTAGCGGCAGGACTTCCAGTAATCAATACGTTACAAGATTTGATGCTAAGTGGAGACCGTGTGATACGTATTGAAGCTGTGCTATCCGGCTCCATGAATTATATTTTCTCTGAACTTGAAAAAGGCGATCCTTTCTCTGAAGTAGTGAAAAAAGCGAAAGAACTAGGCTTTACTGAGCCAGATCCTAGAGATGACTTGAGCGGAATGGACGTAGCCAGAAAGATTCTGATTTTGGGCCGTGAAGCGGAGCAGGATTTGGAGTTCGACTCTATAGACATCCAAAGCATGGTACCTGAAGATTGTCAGAATTTAGGTACTGTACCTGAGTTTTTTGAGGTGCTTAGAACGCACGACATTGACTTTGCAGAAATGCTGAAAACCGCCGAGGCGAAAGGAGAGAAACTTCGCTTTATGGCAACTTTGGAAAACGGTAAAGCTAAGGTTGGTTTGAATTCACTTCCACTTTCACATCCATTTAGTGGATTGGGAGGAAGTGACAATATGATTCTATTGACAACAGATAGGTACCGTGACAGACCGATGATCATCCGAGGTCCAGGTGCAGGTGCAGACGTAACTGCTGCAGGCGTGTTTGCAGATGTGATTCGTATCGGTAACTATACCAGAGAATAATGCGCTCTGTCAAAGCTTTTGCCCCAGCTACTGTTGCGAATGTGTCCTGTGGATTTGATATCCTAGGGTTCGCGATAGATGCGATGGGCGATACGGTAGAGCTGGTTTTGAAAGACGAGCCAGGATTAGTCGTGGTTTCCATAGATGGAGACGGCGGGAAGCTCCCTCTTGAAGCGGAGAAAAACACCTGTGCTGTGGCTATTCAAGCCATGTTGGATGAATTGGATTCCAAAGTTGGTATGAATATATACTTGACCAAAGGGTTGCCTTTGGGATCAGGAATGGGGTCCAGTGCGGCAAGTGCTGTTGCTGCATTAGCAGCTGCCAACAGGCTTTTGGGTGATCCATTTGAAAAGAAAGATTTATTGCCTTTTGCGATAGCGGCGGAGAAAGTGGCTTGTGGAGCTGGGCACGCAGATAATGTTGCCCCAAGTTTATTGGGAGGCTTTGTCTTGGTAAGAGATTACCATCCGCTTGATGTGATCAAACTTCCTGTACCTGACGGTCTTTATTGCACATTGTTGCATCCACATTATGAGCTAAAAACTGCAGATTCAAGATCTGTACTGAGAGATCAGATTCCGATGAAGCATGCGACTATTCAGTCTGGAAATGTTGCTGGGTTGATTGCAGGCTTGTACGAAAGTGATTTTGAATTGATTTCCAGATCTCTTCGGGATGTGATCGCAGAACCTTATCGAGCGGTTTTGCTTCCGGGGTTTTATGAAGTAAGAGAAGCCTTGAAGGCTGCCGGTGCTTTAGGAATGGGGATTTCAGGTTCCGGTCCTACACTTTTTGCCCTTTCTCGGGGAAAAGAAACTGCCGAAGCCGTAGGCGAAGCAGGCAAAGAAATATTTTCAAAAATAGGGTTGGATGTTGACGTTTATTTCTCCGAAATCAATACACGAGGAGCTTACGTTATCGAAGAAAAATAAGAACATGAAGTTTTATAGTACAAATAATTCTGCACATCAGGTAAATCTTGCTGAAGCGGTGATCAAAGGTTTGGCGCCCGATCAAGGTTTATATATGCCAACGGATATTCCTGTTTTGTCAAAAGAACTTTTGCAAAAGTTTCCTGAGATGACCTTTCAGGAAATCGGATATGAAGTCATTGGAGCGTTGTTTTCTTCGGCTCTAAGTCAGGAGCAGATCAAAGAATTGGTAGATCATACGCTGACATTCGATGCGCCACTGGTGAAAGTGGAAGAAGATGTCTATAGCTTGGAGCTTTTTCATGGTCCTACTTTAGCATTCAAAGATTTCGGAGCACGTTTCTGCTCCAAACTGATGAGCATGCTGATGGAGAAATCCGACCGGAAAGTACGTGTGTTGGTAGCGACTTCTGGCGACACTGGAAGTGCTGTGGCAAATGGATTCTTGGGAGTGGATGGGGTGGATGTGATCATACTTTTTCCGAAAGGAAAAGTAAGTGAACTTCAGGAGAAGCAGTTTACTACGCTGGGTCAAAATATCACTGCGCTGGAAGTTGATGGTGTATTTGACGATTGTCAGAAGATGGTTAAAGAAGCATTTTTGGATGCTGAGTTAAACGAGAAACTGTTGCTGACTTCAGCAAACTCTATCAATGTTGCCCGCTGGATTCCTCAGTGTTTGTACTATTTCTTCGCTTTTTCCAGACTTCCGCAAAACGGTAAAAAAGTAGCTTTTGCTGTTCCTTCAGGGAATTTTGGAAATATAGCAGCAGGAATATTAGCTCAAAGAATGGGCTTGCCTGTAGATCAATTTGTGGCTGCGACGAATGTAAATAAAGTAGTTCCAGACTTTTTGAACGGAGCTGATTTTGCGGCTATGTCATCTATTGCTACGATCAGCAACAGCATGGATGTGGGGAACCCAAGTAATTTTCCTAGGCTTTTGGCGCTTTATGGTAATGATGAAAAGGCCTTAAAGGATAATGTGAAAGGGTATTTCTACACTGATGAGCAAACTGAGAAAGCGATGCAGGAAGTGAAAAAGTCAGGTTATACTATGGATCCTCATGGCGCGGTTGGGTATTTGGGATTGACAGATTTCATGGCTGAAAACTCAGACTATCAAGGTATATTTCTGGAAACTGCCCATCCTGGTAAATTCCGCGAGACAGTAGAAAAAGCACTGGATTTGAAACTTGACCTTCCAGAGCGATTAGCTGCTTTTATGGATGGTGAGAAGAAAGTGGAAGCTATGGGGAATGATTTTGAGGAGTTTAAGCGGTATTTGAAAGGTTTACTTTGAGTCTATTTTTATGGAATTGAAATACTGATTCCCCATTTTTAAGTAGATGCTATCTGTAAGTGGATTATTGGGATAAGAGTATCTCGCATAGTAGAGTTGATTGTTTTTATCAATTAGTAATTTGTCCTTAAATATTTTCATAGTTAGACTATCTTCAGAATGATTATCTAAGAAAAGGTTTGGGAAGCTGGAGTTATAATTGATTATTATATTCGTGAGTCCTTGATTAAAAAGGAAATCCACTGACCAATTTTCTAACAGTAAAGTGTCTAGATAGACTTCATTCAAATTCCATATAGTAAATTCAATTTCTTTCTTTTTCACTGTATATCCTAAGAATGTATCTTGATCATATAGTAGGTAGTTTACTTTTGGTTTTTCTGGGAAAAAGACAGAGACATTATTGAAAAAATCATATGATTTCCCCAAGTTAAACATTGAATCGATTTTATATTCCCAGTAATCTTGCATTGCCTTATTCAGACTATGGTTTGATTCAAGGTCGTATTTAGATTGTAAGTTTTTTAACTTTTCCCGATAAAATGATAGTTTAGAGACGGTCTTTTCCCTATCATATTTATATGTTTTGATTTTTTTATTAAGATCTTTTGCTAAAGCCTGAGCAAGTTTTACATGGTAAGCTTCATGAGTGAATAGCTCATCTGAATTTATAAACTGTTTTCTATACCATGATTCATGCCTGTCAATAAATGCTCTGGCTTCAATTTCCGAGTTGTTTGTTAGGGTTAATCATACTCGTATTCCGGCATCCGAACTGCTCCAGATTTCTGTTAAACTTTTAAAGTCAGTGATTTCTAATTCCGAAGTATCATCAAGGATTTTATATCTTTCAACAGAGGAGTCTTTATTTTTTCTGTAGTAATCAAACAGAGCAGCGTTGTATGCCAGTAAAAAAAGTATTCCTAGAATTTTATATTGCTTAATCACTTTTTCCTTATTAGGCAAACTATTGAATAAAACACTGAAAATAGGATTTCGCACATAACAACCCAAAGTGTAACGAACGTAATCAAATTTGGGAGGCTCCCGATCTTATAAAAGATATTGTTTGAATGTAGGATGGTGAATAATAGTAAGCATAGTATAATTACTAATGCTGTGTCTTGAATTATTCTTCCAAATAGTGAATTGAATCTATTGTGATCTTTATAATAGATGTAGTGCATTATCGGTATTGGAAATAAAAATGTAATTGTTGCATAAGGCCAAATAATGCTACTTGGCGTCATCAGTTGTGCAGTGAATAAAATAGAAATGGTTAATAGACTTATTAGAAATACTGAGAGCATTTCTTTAGTTGAGAACCTGTTAAAGCGCTTATCCATTTTTATTTTGGGGGTACGAAATATTTCATC
Source organism: uncultured Algoriphagus sp. (assembly GCF_963974365.1). Lineage (GTDB taxonomy): Bacteria > Bacteroidota > Bacteroidia > Cytophagales > Cyclobacteriaceae > Algoriphagus. The sequence continues at coordinate 83,669 of NZ_CAXBBX010000011.1, forward strand.
TGATCCCTTTTCTCTTAGCTGACATTATGACCCTTGTTGGTATAGGGATTTTGAGAGTAGTGAAATTCCTTTAGATTTCTGTTGTAAGATTAAAATCTTATCAGTGATTGTATCATTTGATACTATCACTGATAAGGACAGAGAGGTAAAAATTTGAGAGATAAGCTCTTTAAAATACGTATCTCTTACTTCTTCCTCTCAATCGTATAACTCACCAGTCCTTCAAGTGAAGTTTTATATTCCGATTCAGGAAAAGTTTTCAGGATATCTAATGCTTCTTGGTAAAACCTGTCCATGATGGTTTTGGCGTATTCGAGCCCACCGCTTTTCTTCACGAAATCGATAACCTGATTTACCGCTTTCTTGTCTTCACTTCGATTACGGATTAAGTTGATGATTTTCTTTTTTTCCAGCCAGTCCGCCTTTTGCAAAGCAAAAATAAGAGGCAGCGTCATCTTCTTTTCTTTGATATCTATTCCGACAGGCTTGCCGATTTCATCTTCTCCGTAGTCAAAAAGATCGTCTTTGATCTGGAAGGCCATCCCAACTTTCTCTCCAAATTCCCGCATTTTGGAGATGGTTTCATCACTGCTCTCTGTGCTAGAAGCACCTACTGCGCAGCAGGAAGCCAATAAACTGGCAGTCTTTTGACGAATAATGTCGTAATAAACTTCCTCGGTGATGTCGAGTTTTCTGGCTTTGGCGATTTGTAGCAATTCGCCTTCTGACATCTCTTTTACTGCGTTTGATACGATCTTAAGCAGTTTGAAATCATTGTTTTCTACACTCAAAAGTAGCCCTCGGGAAAGCAGGTAATCACCAACTAAAACTGAGATTTTGTTTTTCCACAGTGCATTTACAGAGAAAAATCCACGTCTATAGTTTGCATCATCTACCACATCATCGTGAACCAGCGTTGCAGTGTGCAGTAATTCTATGAGCGCAGCGCCTCTATGCGTGGAGTCATTTATTCCTCCACAAACTCCCGCAGTCAAAAAAACGAACATTGGGCGCATCTGCTTGCCTTTGCGCTTGACAATGTAATTCGTGATGTGGTCGAGGAGCTTGACCTTAGATTTCATAGAGGCCCGAAATTTTAGCTCAAACTGAGCCATTTCGTTTTCTATGGGAACTTGTATTTGCTTAAGGTCTGGTTTCATCCGGTCTTTGATGCCGTAAAAATAATACCCTTTCGCTCATGGACAAGGTTTTGATAGGCTAGGACCAGCAATCAATTGAAAATGACGTTGATTTTGATAAATTAGGTATTTTGTAACTACGTTTTTGCATCCAAAACCCTACAGACTATGAAAAACATTAAAATTGAAATCAAATGGGCATTGATATTTGTAGCCATGATGTTGGCCTGGATGTTTTTGGAAAAGTCTCTGGGATATCATGATGAGAAGATAGAAGACCATCCATTCTTCACAAACTTCGTTGCCATTCCTTCTATTGCGATTTACATTTTTGCGTTGCTTGATAAGAAACAGAATTTCTATTATGGCCTAATGAGTTATAAGCAAGGTTTTATTTCTGGTCTTATTATTTCGGTGATCGTCGCCATACTTAGTCCTCTTTCACAATACATTACTACTGAATTTATCACGCCGGATTATTTTTCTAATGAGATAAACTATGCTGTAGAACAAGGCGAAATGACTCGTGATGAAGCGGAAGGCTATTTTAATTTGAAAAGTTATATACTTCAATCCGTAATAGGGGCGTTAGTGATGGGACTGCTCACTTCTGCTATTGTGGCTATTTTTGTTAAGTCAAAGTCTCAATCATGAGCATTACTTCACGTTGTTCTTTCATATAAGAAAGGGCTTTTCACTATCTTTGGATTGATTTTTAATAAAAACCAGCCACTTGGAGGAGAAATACATCAAGCATAAGTACGAGCCGATTCATCCCAGCAAAGACGAATGGCCGGTGGTGAAATTGGCGAGAGAGCGGAAGGAATTTGTGAAGAAAGTCGCTGACTTGTCGGAGGATAGGATTCTCAATCTCACTGGCAACAATCCTGATATTCTCAAAGAAGAATTGGAAACAACGCTATACCGTGAGAAACTTCGAATTAAACAAAATCCTTGGGTTGTAGATCCTGATGATGATTCCTCTTTTTGGAGTGGAGTAAAGTCTTCTTTGGTGCAAATAAGTACCGAAACAGTAAAAAATAAGGTCAAAAAACTGCAGGCTTACAAGGTGATTTTGAATCAAATCACAGCTCGCTATGCCGAGGAAATTGCCAGTAATTTCAAAACTACCCATTACAAATTTACCCGATCAGTGGTTACTTATGGCTTTTCGCGATTGCTGAATGCAGCACGTGTGAAGGGCTTCAAGTCTATTTTCAGCAATCAATACACCTTACAGGATAAAATCCAGATCACTGGCGAAACCGATCAATTGCGTGACCTGGCTACTAAAGGCACCGTGGTGATGGTTCCCACTCACTTCAGTAATCTTGATAGTATCTTGATCGGATGGGTGATTTCTGTTTTAGGCTTACCGCCTTTTATCTATGGAGCAGGATTGAATCTCTTCAATATTTCCATTTTCGCCTACTTCATGAATTCTCTCGGCGCCTACAAAGTGGATCGGAGGAAAAAGAATCTGATGTATCTGGAGACATTGAAAACCTATTCCAAAGAAGCCATTCAGTTTGGATGTCATTCCTTGTTTTTTCCTGGAGGCACTAGATCCCGCAGTGGTATGATTGAGTCCAAACTCAAGCTGGGACTGCTAAGTACTGCGATCGAGGCACAGCGGGCAAATTTCGAAAATGGCCTGAATGATATTTCAGGTAAGATTTTCATCGTTCCGGTTACGATTAATTATCACTTTGTATTGGAAGCGCCGAGTTTGATCCGAGATCACTTGAGCATCACTGGCCAAGAGCGGTACTACAAAGAGAATGATGAATTTTCCAATTCTTATAAGATTTCTAAATTCCTCATCAAGTTTTTCACCAAAGGATCTGATATCTCAGTGTCTGTAGGTAAGGCAATGGATGTTCTAGGGAACTATGTGGATGTGGATGGCAGAAGCTTGGATAAACATGGTCGGGTGATTGATACAAGGGATTATTTTATTTCTGACGGGAAAGTCTCAGTGGATAATCAGCGGGAGGAAGAATACACGAATATGCTTGGAAAGCGAATTGTGGAGGAATTTCACAAAATCAACCGGGTGTTTAATTCTCATTTGGTGGCTTTTGTGGCTTTTGAGCTGATCAAAAAGCAAAACAGAAAACTTGATTTGTTTGACTTACTAAGATTGCCTGAGGAAGATATCGCTATTCCTTATGAGGAGTTTAAGGCAAATTGTCAGCTTGTACTTGATAAAATCAAGGAATTGAAGTCACAGGGATTGATCAATACTGCGCCCCATCTATCGCTTGATTTGGATGAAATAATCAGTCGAGGAATGGAAAATGTGGGTATGTATCATGCTAAACGCCCTATTATCCGAGACAAAAATGGGAATATAGGGACTGATGACATGAGCCTACTTTATTTTTATCATAACAGATTAACCGGATATGGACTCGAAAAACTCTACTGAAGCTAAGTATATCGGAGTGGTGGGAGTGGGCAGCTTTGGCGCAGCCATCGCAAATATTCTAGCGGCTAAAAACCCTGTGATGGTCTATGCCCGAAAGCAAGAAGTAGTCGATGAAATTAATTCGTCTCATTCTGCTCAAGGAAAAGCATTGGCAAAAAATGTAATTGCTTCTAATGATCCTGCGCAACTTTGTAAAATCTGTGATGTGCTTTTCTTTATGATTCCATCTTCAGGCTTTCAGGAAGTAGTGAAGACTTTTTCGCCCTATTTGTTTCCTTATCACTTGATTATTCATGGAACCAAAGGGCTCTGTTTGAATCTCAAGTCTGGAGAAACACTGGAAACAGTCAAGAAGATCAAACGCAGTCAAATACTGACGATGAGCGAAGTAATCCTGCAAGAAACTGTGGCTGTAAGAGTCGGATGTCTAGCAGGGCCAAATCTATCCAAGGAACTGGCTCAAGGTCAACCTGCAGCTACTGTGATAGCCAGTAAATACAATGAAGTGATCTTAGAAGGGCAGAGTTTGCTGAGATCTGAAAAGTTTCAGGTTTATGGGAATTCCGATATTATCGGCGTGGAGATCAGCGGCGTATTGAAAAATATCATTGCTATCGCTTCTGGTGCCTTGGCTGGATTAGGCTTGGGAGAAAATGCTAAAGGGCTTCTGATCAGCAGAGGAATGGTGGAGATGATCCACTTGGGAAATGCACTGGGAGGGAGTATTAAATCCGTGATGGGTTTGGCAGGAATTGGCGATTTGGTTACAACCTGCAATTCGATACATTCAAGGAATTTTACTGTAGGTTACCGACTTGCGAAAGGAGAGACTCTTGATTCAATTCTTGCAGATATGGAAGAAGTGGCAGAAGGAATCAATACCGTGAGAATCATCAAAGCTTTCTTGGAAACTGCTGATCTCCGGGCGCCGATCACAGAAAATTTGTATCGCGTGCTTTTTGAAGATTTGGAGATAGAAGAAGCATTGCAATTTTTGATGAAATATCCTTTTAATGTGGATGTGGACTTTGTGTAGACTTTAAGCCGCATTGGACACGGAGTTTAGCGCAGAGAGTTCTAAGTATTTTATTTCTACGCAAGTAGGATTTCAAGCACTACTACATGCCAACTAGTGATCTGTCAGAATTTTTAGAGATGTGTGAGGCGTAGTAGAATTAGAAAAGCCACTTCTGAGTGATCAAAAGTGGCTTTTCTAATTCTGTTATTATTTCTTATCTAATCGGTATCAACTTTACCATTAAGCCTGTACCTTCAGTAATAGCATAAATATAGCCATCTGGGCTTTGAGAAACCTGGCGTACACGTCCGATATCCTGAAGCATAATTTCTTGCTCTCCGGCGGTAGATCCATTCATGTCTACACGGTTGATGTGCATTTTCTTTAATGCGCCGATAAGAATATCGCCTTTCCAAGCCGGATATTTATCTGAAGTGACCATTGTCATACCCGCAGTAGCGATGGATGGTACATAATAAGTTAATGGTTGTTCCATTCCTTCTTTTTCCTGAATGTCAGAAACTGGCTTGTCATCATATCCAATACCCCAAGTAATCACTGGCCATCCGTAATTTTTGCCTTTTTCCAACAAATTCAACTCGTCACCACCTTGAGGACCGTGCTCAGTTTCATAAAGTCTATTATTTTCTTTGTCGAAATACAAGCCTTGAGGGTTTCTGTTACCATAAGTCCAGATTGAAGCTACGGCACCTTCAGTATCTACAAATGGATTGTCAGTCGGGATTCTGCCATCGTCATGAATTCGGTGAATTTTCCCATGAGAATTGGTCAAATCCTGTGCATTTGTAGGAGTGTTTTGACGTTCTCCGCTAGAATAGTAAAGGTATCCGTCGTTATCGAATACAATTCGGCTACCGTAATGCGCATTGCTTTTCCAAGCTGGAAGCGATTGAATCAGCTCTTCTTGATTGACTGCATTTTTGCCTTCTAACTTAAATCTTGTGATCGTTGTAGCGGATGTGCTATCTGGCATTAGCTTGCCATAGGAAATATAGATCCAGCCATTCTCATCAAATTTTGGATGAGCTGTAACGTCCAACAAACCAGATTGACCTTTTGTCCAAAACTCAGGAAGCCCCTGTACTTTCTCTCCTGTGAATTTATCGTCTTTGAAAATAAGGATTTCTCCTTTTTTCTCAGTAACAAGCATTCTACCATCAGATAGCCATGTCATGCCCCAAGGATTTTCAAATCCAGTATAAAGGGTGTCAACATTGATTAATAGCTGTTCAGTTTGAACAGCGTAGGTCTCATCGATAGGTTCGACTACAGCTTCTTGCTCTTTAGGTGAGCAAGATGTTGCTAAGGCGATGCCAGATGCTACGAGAGCGATAGGCAGGTATAGTTTGTTTTTTGTCATGTGTTTATATTGTTTTCCAACGGTCACATGGAATCTCGCATGCATTATAGTAAAACCTCTATGCAAGGGGTTCTTACTCATGCTCGATTTCATAGCGTTGTAAATAAGCTGCAAGATAAAATACATCTTTGAAATCTTGCAGCTTATTTACATGACCTGCTTAGGAAGTCGGCTTTTCTACCGGGCAATTCATGAATGCTTCTGCTTCCTGTACCATCTCTGATGAACCAATCAGCAGTGGTGTTCTTTGATGTAGCGTGGTCGGTTGGATCTCCAAAATCCGGTTGCATCCATCTGTTGCCATTGCACCAGCTTGCTCCGCTATAAGCGCCAGGGCATTTGCTTCATACAACAATCGTAATTTCCCGGATGGGTTCTTATGAGTAGCAGGATAAAGGTAAATCCCACCTTTTAGCAAGTTTCTATGGAAGTCTGCTACCAAGGAGCCAATGTATCTGGCAGAGTATCTCCTATCCTTGCATTGGTCTACATAAGCCTTCATTCCTTCTTCCCATTCTTTCTGAGAACCTTCATTTACGGAATAAATTTCTCCGTTTTTTGGAGCTTGAATATTGGGGTGGGAAAGGAAAAATTCCCCCAACGATTGTTCGTATGTAAAGCCATTTACTCCGCATCCAGTGGTGTAAACTAACATTGTCGAAGAGCCATATAGCACATAACCAGCAGCGACTTGCTCTGTACCTGCTTGCATGATATCTTCTCTTTGAATAGGGCTTCCAGCCGGAGTCTTTCTGCGGTAAATCGAAAATATTGTTCCTATGGAAATATTTACATCGATATTGGAGCTGCCATCGAGCGGATCTATAGCAACTACATACTTTCCAGAGCTATTTTGTAAATCAATCACAGAATCCTCTTCTTCAGAAACTATGGCACAGACTTCGCCACCTTTACTCAGGGCACGCATAAATCGGATATTAGCAATGACGTCCAGCTTTTGTTGCTCTTCTCCTTGTACATTGACTTGACCGAAGGCTCCACCGATATTTGATAGTCCGGCTCTAGTGGTTTCGCGATTTACTATCTTGGCTGCAAGTGCGATATCTCGCAGAAGTTGTGAAAGTTCACCTGAAGCAAAAGGGAAATCGCTTTGCTTGAGTTTAATAAATCTGTCTAAAGTAGTGCCGACAGAGTAAGCTAGTCCGCTTTGGTCAGGTTGGTAAGGAAGGATTTTCATATATTGGAATAGTTCAATTGGTGGTTTAATCTTATTGAAAAGTAAGCAAATATTTTAATGACAAAAACTCAGATTTATAAATTTGGTGGAGCTTCTGTAAAAGATGCGCCTGCAGTTAAAAACTTGGCTAATATTCTCCGTAATCGATTGCGAAATAATTTTGTGATTGTGGTTTCAGCCATGGGAAAAACTACAAATCATCTTGAAACTATTCTCTCTCTTAAATTAACAAATCAGGATTATTCTTGGAATAGTTCACATTTGAAGTCTTACCACCTGGATATTTGCACAGAGTTATTTCCCAAGGGACATGTAATTTTCCCCAAAATCGAGAACTACTTCATCCTGCTCCATCATGAACTCAACAAACCCATTTCCAAGGACAACTACGATGAGTATTATGATCGGGTAATTGGTTTTGGAGAAATGCTTTCTTCCAGAATTGTCATGGAGTATTTATGCTCGCAGGAATTACTCGTCCTGTGGCAAGATGCACGGGAACTGATCTGTACAGATAGTGATTTTCGATTTGCTAAGGTAGATTGGGAGAAAACGCGCAGGAATTGCCAATCACAATTGAGACCGAAATTGGAACAGTTTCCTGTTTTGACTCAAGGATTTATTGGTGCTGATTCATCTGGCAGACCGACAACGTTAGGTCGAGAAGGGTCTGATTTTACAGCGGCAATTCTGGCCACCAGCCTTGATGCTGGATCGGTGACGATCTGGAAGGATGTGCCTGGTGTGCTCAATGCTGATCCAAAATTATTCAAGGATACGAAGCTATTTAGTGAGCTGGATTATCAGCAAGCAGCACAAATGACCTACTACGGAGCTTCGGTGATTCATCCCAAGACTATTAAGCCATTGGCGAATGCAGGAATTCCACTCTTCGTCAAATCTTTTCTCCATCCTGAAGAGAATGGGACCAAAATCCATAAGACAGCAAAAGTTGAAACAGTACCGACTATTATTTTGAAAAAGGATCAAATTCTAGTGTCTTTTAAGGTGACGGATTTCACTTTTATTGAAGAAAAGCACATCCATCAAGTTTATGAACAGTTGCAAATGTTAAAGCTCAGGGCAAACATGTTGCAAACCTCAGCGATTTCTATCTCCATCGTGGTAGACTCCCAACTGTTCAAATTGGAGCAATTGTTGGCCAAACTTAAAAATGATTTTATAATACGATACAATGAAGGCTTAGAGTTGTTGACGGTATTACATCCAAAGCCGGATTCAATCTCGTCTCTATTGGATGGGTACGAGGTACTGCTGGAGCAAAGCACCAGAAATATGGTGCAGGTAGTGAGACGGTTAAACTAGGCTTTCGGTAAAAGTCATTTCCCAAAACCACTGGTATTTAATCAAAAATCAATAGTTTCAGGATATAAACTCGATAACCTAACCTTACCCTATGAAAACAAGAAGAATATTTCTCCAAAAAGCCAGTCTTTCTGCTATGGCATTGACTGTGCCCGTTTTAAACCCATTTTCTGTTATGGCTGATCAAATTTCTGAGTATGCTAAAGATTCAAAAACCTTACGTGTTGCAATCATGGGCCTTGGTAGCTACGGCACCCGAGTTGCTGAAGCGATTCAAAGTTGCCAGCGAACCAAACTGGTTGGAGTAATCAGTGGAACTCCCTCAAAAGTGGTTGCTTGGAGAGAGAAGTATGGTATTCCTGAGAAAAATTGCTACAACTATGAGAATTTCGATGCGATCAAGGATAATCCTGACATTGACGCCGTCTATGTGATCACTCCAAATGCTCTACATAAAGATCAGGTAATCCGAGTAGCCAAAGCTGGAAAGCATGCTATCTGTGAAAAGCCGATGGCTGTGAATGCAGCTGATGGTCAAGCAATGGTTGATGCCTGCAAAGCGGCAGGGGTTCATCTTTTGATTGGATACAGAATGCATTTTGAGCCAAATACATTAGAAGTGATCAGAATGCGCAAAGCAGGAGAATTTGGTGACATTCGATTTTTTCAGGGACTAAGTGGTTTTACCATTGGTGATCCAACTCAATGGAGACTAGATCCGAAACTTTCAGGCGGTGGCGCCATGATGGATATAGGGATATATTCGATTAATGGTGCCCGGTATATGATTGGAGAGGAACCAATTTGGGTGACCGCTCAGGAGGTCAAAACCAATCCTGAAAAATTTAAAGAAGGAATTGATGAGACGATCACATTCCAACTTGGCTTCCCAAGTGGTGTAATTGCTTCTTGTCTATCTACTTACAATATGAATAATCTAGATCGGTTTTATCTGAATGGAAGCAAAGGCTGGGCAGAAATGCAGCCTTCCACAGGCTATGGTCCCATAAAAGGAGAAACCAATAAAGGCCCTTTAACTGAGCCAATCGTCACGCATCAGACGGTGCAGATGGATGAAATGGCAGCGATAATTTTTGATGGAAAAAAGCCTGAAGTACCAGTAAATGGAGAAGAAGGTGTGAAGGATATGAAGATTATAGATGCAATTTTCAAGGCTGCAAAGACAGGTGATAAACTAGCGCTGAGTGTAGGTTAATCTTCAATTTAGGCTTTTACCTGGTAAATCGATTTACTATTCGCTCGATTCCGGGTAAGTATGCTGTACCGAAAAGATTTAGGTGAACTAGAAGGGGGTAAAGATTATATATCCCCATTCTGGTTTCAAATCCCGGTTCAAGAGGTAGAATTGACTCATAGGAATCATAAAATTTAGAATCGAATCCGCCGAATAGGCGACTAAAAGCCAGGTCCATTTCGCGGTGACCAAAATAAACTGCCGGATCAATTAAGCAGGGTTGGCCGTCCAATGTGCAGATTACATTGCCAGACCAAAGATCTCCATGAACCAATGACGGCTTTTCATTAGGGAAATTAGACGCTAGTTTAGGGTAGATTTCTTGAAATTTCTTCAAAAATTCCAGCGGGATCATCCTATTGAAATAGGCTTTTCCTATCAGAGGCTCCAGTCTATTTTCAATAAAAAAATCTATCCAATGATCTGTTTGAAGGTTTTTTTGATGAATGGAAGCGATGTAGTTATCCTGTTCCAATCCATATTTTTTATCATTAGTGAGGTGAAGATTTGCAAGCCCCATTCCTAGATTTTCCCAATAATCCGAGCTAGGATTACTTGAAGGTATGAACTCAGATAGAAGGAAATTGTAATCTCCAATTCTTCCCCATCCATAGGTTTCAGGCACTTTTATGAAGGTGGATCTGCGTAGTAAATCTAGCCCTTGGGATTCTTGATGGAGAATATCCCGTTCATGATCAAAATTTAATTTTAAGAAAAAATCTCCATCATTACATTCCAGCCTAACGCCCTGATTATGATTTCCAGCCGCTACCAGAGAGGCGGATTTTAAATGTGAATTTGAGCCAAAGCTCTCAAAAAGTATTTGTTCATATAGCTCAAGCTGATCATTAAGCATAGAGATGATGAGTCGCTTTTACTTGATTTAAAAAACTATCCAACGCTTCATCAAGTATGTGATATATTTCTTCAAACCCCTCTTCATTCCCATAATATGGGTCTGGGACGGGCAATCCTTGAGTCTCAGCTACAAAATCGCGCATAAGGTGAATTTCCTTACCTCCAAAGCCATATCGTACTTTTAGGTTGTTTAAGTTTCTAAGGTTGTTGTCATCCATAGCCAGGATGTAGTCGAAATCCCTGAAATCTGTGCGATTTACCTGCCTTCCACGATGTCGTATGGGTAAATTGTGCTTTGTGGCACATTTTATAGTTCGCTCATCCGGGAGCTCACCAATATGGAAATCAGAAGTCCCCGCACTATCACATTTCACTTGTGTATCCATGCCTGCATCTTTTAGCTTACTATTGAAAATAGCTTCTGCTAATGGAGAACGACATATATTACCAAGACAAACAAATAAAACTTTAATCATAATTTAATGCGCTGATCTTAAAAAGATTACTAAAAACGAGGGCTTTGAAAGTACCTAATTTTTGGGGTAAATCCACGGCGGAGTTTGTGTTTTTTTTAGGTGGTAACACTAAATACGCCATTTTTTAATCCTTCTTAGCAGAATTAAATGCGAATAAAACTAATTCCCGTCAAATAGCTACTTTTGACCTATGAAATCGAACTTGGATCGGACATTATAAAGGCAGATGATAATAGTACATGCGAAGATTCTTCCGATTCGCCACGGCTGACGGAACAGGCTATCGCGAGGTAACGGGACAAATACTGGCCTTTTAAAAAAAAAATAAAACACATGAAATCGAGCATGTTGAAGGCGAAACACAGAGGGATGATTATTAGCCAATGCGAGATTCCATGTGACCTATAAAAATCAATTAAAAACACATGAGATGGATTTATAGAATCGGGATATTTTTTGCCAGATTACTTTTACTGTTAGTCGGACCATTTATTCCCAAGGTTGGCCACTTTTCATCAGGAAGAAAAGATCTGTTTCAGAAAATCGAAGAGTTCAAATCAAAGAATTCCGGAACTTTGGCGTGGTTTCATGTGGCTTCACTGGGTGAATATGAACAAGCAAGGCCAGTGATTGCTGAATTGAAAAATGTAAGGCCCGATCAACTTATTGCTGTTAGTTTTTTCAGTCCCTCAGGCTATGACCATGTGATTAAAAAGCCTCAGGCCAATGTTGATTTTATCACATACCTTCCTATAGACAGTAAAAAACAAGCTGAAAAATTTGTGGATTTACTGAGTCCGGACATTGTTTTTTTTGTCAAATATGACCTGTGGCATCACCATATAATGGCTGTCAAATCTAGAAAAATACCTCTCTTTTTGTTTTCTGCAGCTTTTCGGTCTGATCAGATCTATTTCAAAAAAGATGGGTTTTTTAGAGCTATCTTATTTCAATTCGATTTTATTTTCACCCAAAATGAGAGTACACTTGACCTACTAAAATCAATTGATTTTCAGCAGGCGAGTATTGCTGGAGACACGCGATTTGATCGAGTGGCAGAGACGGCAAAGAATTTCAAGGAGTTTCCTGAACTGGCAAAATGGGTTGGTGAGAAGCCAACAGTGGTCGCTGGTTCAGTTTGGCAGGAAGATATGGATTTGTTGATCCCATTAATCAATGCAAAACCGGGATATAGATGGATCATAGCACCGCATGATTTAAGTCCTGATCCAATGAATCGCTGGTCTAAGCAACTGTCACCCTCTTCATCTAGGTATTCTCAATGGGATTCAGACATTTCTCCTGATGTGATTTTTATAGATAACATAGGAATGCTAAGTTCCTTGTATCAATTTGCCAAAGTTGCCTATGTTGGCGGTGCATTTGGTAAAGGATTGCATAATATATTGGAGCCGATGGGATTCGGAATTCCAGTCATTTTTGGCAAATTAGAGAAAACTGCGAAGTTTCCGGAGGCAGCTGAAAGTCAGCGAAACGGATGCGGGTTTGAAGTGAGTGATACGGAAAGTTTAAAGCTGGTTTTTGAGAAATTGGAACGACCGGACTTTTATCAGCAAAGTGCTGAATCTGCCAAAAATTGGGTGCAAAAGAATATTGGAGCAGCAGAGAAAATTATATCTAAAGTGGAAAAAATAGTTTCAAGAGCATGAAAGGGAGAGTGATTAAATCCACAGGCAGCTGGTATCTGGTGCAGACAGATGGAGAGGTGGTTTCTTCCCGACTGAAAGGGAAGTTTAAGCAAGATGATCTAAAACTTACCAACCCCATCGCGGTGGGAGATTGGGTGGAACTGGAAAAGGAGGAGAATCAGGAGACCGCAGTGATTTCTTATATTTTGCCTCGCGAAAACTACGTCATTCGAAAGTCTACTCGGAAGCAACATTTTTCTCATATCATAGCGAGCAATCTCGACCAGGCAATTTTGGTCATCACCATGAAAAGCCCAAGAACATCTCTGGGTTTTATTGATAGATTTTTGGTGAGCACGGAGAGCTTTCGTATCCCCGCCATTTTGGTGGTGAATAAAATGGATCAAATGTCGGGTGAAAAAGCAGATGACTGGCTCTTGGATATTCACGAGATCTATGAGCCATTGGGCTATCAAGTTCTAGAGGTTTCGGCTTTGAAAGAAGAAAATCTCAAAGAAAAGTTTGATTCAGTACTCTCAGGAAAATCAACTTTGATTTCAGGGCATTCAGGTGTAGGGAAATCCACTTTGCTCAATGCATTGGTTCCGGAAGCTACCCAGCATACTAAGGAGGTTTCTGGATTCACTTCCAAAGGTGTGCATACGACGACTTTTGCGGAGCTTTTTGGGTTAGAAAATGGTGGTGATCTGATCGATACTCCTGGTATTAAGGAGTTTGGGATTCTTGATATCGAGGATAATGAGCTTTCGCATTATTTCCCAGAAATGAGAAAATATCTTGGGCAATGCAAGTACAATAACTGCCAACATGTGAATGAGCCGGGTTGTGTAGTGCTTGAGAAAGTGGAAGCGGGTCATATTCATCCTTACCGATACGAAAGCTATTTGAATATCCTGAATGAGGAGGATGACTATAGATAAGCTGCCTGCTTGATTTTGAATCCAAGTAGAATTGGCCTAATTTTCATTTTTATAAAATACCATGAGCGAAGTACTCAATCACCAACAGATAAAGAAGAAAATCACCCGAATGGCGTATGAGATTTATGAGAGAAATCTCAACTCAAAAGCCGTCGTGTTTGCTGGGATTTCTGGAATGGGAAGGTTTCTTTCTGATCTTCTAGCTACAGAACTTAAAGCGATTTCCCCGCTTGTTATTGAGCAGACAGAAATCATTTTGGACAAGGCACATATAGCTTCGGAGGAAGTGCAGCTCTCCAATGAGATAGATTTGCAGGGGAAAACATTGATTCTAGTAGATGATGTCCTCAATACAGGAAAAACATTAGTCTATGCAATGAAGCCTTTTTTGGATGAAGAACTCTACAGAATGGAAATCGCGGTACTTGTCAACCGAAGTCATGGACTTTTTCCGATTCGTCCTGATTACACAGGTTTCGAGCTTTCCACTACACTCAACGAACATATCAAAGTAGATTTCTCAGGAGAAAATTACTTCGTCTATCTACATTAATATTATGTCAGTACACTCGTCTGCAAACGTAAAACGTATCACTACGCACATCCTTCAGGAAATGAAAGATCGTGGTGAGAAGATCTCCATGCTAACAGCCTACGATTATTCTATGGCAAAAATTGTGGATGCTGCTGGGATCGATATTATCCTTGTCGGTGACTCGGCCTCTAATGTGATGGCAGGTCATGAGACTACTTTGCCTATCACCTTGGACCAGATGATCTATCATGCATCTTCGGTGGTGCGAGCTGTCAGCAGGTCTTTCGTGGTGGTAGACATTCCATTTGGGAGCTATCAGGGAAATAGCTCTGAAGCATTGCGATCTACGATTCGCATCATGAAGGAATCAGGTGCTCATGCTGTGAAGGTAGAAGGGGGATCAGAGATCAAAGAATCTGTAGCTAGAATACTCAGCGCAGGCGTTCCAGTTATGGGGCATTTGGGCCTGACACCCCAGTCGATTTATAAGTTTGGAACCTACACCGTAAGAGCGAAAGAAGATGCAGAAGCGACCAAGCTTTTGGAGGATGCCAAGCTATTGGAAGAGCTAGGATGCTTTGCTATTGTAGTCGAAAAAATCCCTGCGGATCTAGCTAAGAAAGTGGCCGAGTCAGTTTCTATTCCAATTATCGGGATAGGTGCTGGAGGAGGAGTAGATGGGCAAGTTCTGGTTGTACACGATATGCTCGGGATCACTCAGGAGTTCAAACCAAGATTTTTGCGGCAATATGCAGACCTCGAGGGCATCATGATGGAGGCCTTCGGCCAATACATCAAAGACGTAAAGAGCCAAGACTTTCCGAATGAGAAGGAGAGCTATTAGAAATGCTAATTCATAAAAAAGGGCATATCATCTTTAAATGATAAGCCCTTTTTTTATGTGTAGTGGTTTGTTTAATCTTTTACAAGCTCCTTGAAATTGTAAATCCCACTTCCTATCATTTCCATCATAGAACCCTTTGCAGACTCGATGTATTTAGCATGATCACATGCTACATAATGCGAAGCAAGAGTCATTTCCCCTCCAGATACCATGACCAATTGTGGATAAGCTGTTTTGGAAAAGGTAGCTACTTCAGCGGATGTAACTTCTACCAATTTGTCTTCGGCAAAGATTTCTCCAAAGTATACATCTCTTTTCAGGGAAGTGGAAGAGTCAAAAAGTGGTGAGCTCGCCATATGACCTGCTACAAATCGTACTTTGGATGCTAATAGAGACTGAGTTGGTGAGGTGGTAAACCCTTTTGCAAACTTACCTAAACTCATTTGCTCATTGTCCATAGATCCTACACTTGCGGCCATTCTCAAATTAATGTCAGCCTTTACTTTAGAAGAAGCATAGTTAGCAAAGCTAGTGGAGCTTGCATCCAAATTCACAAATGGGAATATGAAAGTGGCTTCCGCAACATAGGCGTCGTCCAGATCTTTAGATAATTTGGAACTAGTATCTGTGAATGTTCCTTTCTCACGGCCACTGCTAGAGACGTCTTTTACCCAGTAATCAAACCCAGTAGGAGTTACCATTACATATCCTGTTGCCTGATCTGTAGAGGAAGCACCACCTTCCATTTTTGTGTAACCTGAATAGTAATCAGTTTTTCCAGCTTCCTCAGCTGTAATGATTTCAAAACCATCAGCTTCCAGTTGTGCCACAAAATCCGCATAAGCTTCATCCACTATCTTTTGAAAATCAGGAACATCTACCCCGCTCAGTTGAACGCCCATCCTGGTGCTGGTTCCAGACACAGTGGTCGTTCGATTTGCACGTTCGTTTTTAGATCCTGAGGTACTGGCAGTAGCCTCTTCATACACTTCGAATAATGCTCTAAACTTCTGGATGTAAACACGCTTTGGTGATTTTGAAGATTGCTTTCCTCGGTGAAATGAATTTACATCATAATCCTTTGATGAGATATAAGGATCAGCTGGTTGAAATATTCCTAGCCATAGCAGAACCAGTGTGAGTAGTGTGATTTTCATAAGTGTATAAATTAGAAGTTGTTCATTTTGCTTGCTCTAATTTAGAAGGCAGGTAGGGGATTTTGCAACAGCGGTTTAGGCATATAGAAATGGAGGGCTTAATGATTTAGATTGTAAAAATCTATAAATCAACCTATTATGATTTTAATTAAAGAATATGCTAACCTAGTTTCGATAGTGAAATAGGGCGTTTGACGTACAAAAAAAATCTCTGTATGACCTCTGTTTTTTCTCAAAATCAAAGAAAGTATAAGAGGAGGGCTATCCATGATGACCTATTAAATGGGACTAATCCCTTCGAAATTAGTCATCTGATCACTGGGAATTGGGCATAAAAAAAGACCGGTTATTACCGGCCTTTCAATTATTCTATATCTATAAATCTCAAGCGCTGATCTCCTTAATACTTATTTTTTCACGTACACGTATCATGAAATCACTTAATACATTCATGTAATTGATGAAAGCATCATAAGGCGAATCATACGGACTGAAGTAGGAGTGGATATCTCCGTCAGAGAAAAATTTGGTACACATATAATAGAAGTGATCACTGGTCTGCAAATAAGACCAGTCACGCTGAATGTCTTCATCGTCAATGCTCTTCACTAATTTTTCCATTTCGTATAATCTGTCAAACGCTTCATCCTGTAGGTCATTTCCAAGCCAGGCGGTCAAATCACGCTCTTCATCTGCCCATGAGATCGGAATTGGAACATGTATTTTTCCTACTGGCGGAATCTTGGCTGCTACTTCGGAAGGTGTAGAAAATGTGAAATTCGTACTGGAGAATACCGCATCTGGTAATGCTTTCATAAACTCGAAAATGCCAGTTTCTGCCCATTGATGCTCTCCGAAAGTCTCATAATCCATAAATAGGTTAATCGTCTCTTCTTCCTCCGGCACAGCATTCAGCCAGTTGACAAACTTATCTGTAGTCAGCGGGTAATCGCTCCAGCCTTTGTTCCCAAATCTAAATGCGATGTCATCGGAAAGCTGGAAGTTTTTCAAGAGCACTTTGAGCTTTGGATTTATGCTATTTACATAGACATAATTAGGGCTTTTCCATCCTAGAATGTGTTTAGCACCTTCAGTTAAAATGGCATCATAACCCATCTCTGATACCATAGCGCCGATCTGATCCGAGTAGATCAGCTCGGTGTTTCTAAATACTTTCGGCTGATAGCCATTGAAGAGTTTCTTGATTTTTTCCTGGTGCTTTTTCACCATACTTTGAAACTCATCCTTACTTTTCAATGCGGCCAAGGTATGTCCGTAAGTTTCATTTAGCAATTCACAGTGACCTGTCTCAACTAGTTTTTTGAAGCTTTCAAGCACATCTGGCGCATAGGCTTCTAGCTGATCTAGAAAAACACCCGACATAGAGAAACTTACTTTGAAGGCTCCATTGTACTTGTTTATCATTTCCAACAGCAAAGCATTCATAGGCAAATAGCATTTTTGCGCTACTTTTCTCATGACACTGCGATTGAGGAAATCGTCCCAGTAATGATGATCTTCTCCGATGTCAAAAAAACGATAAGGCTTCAGACGATATGGCTGATGGACCTGGAAATAAAAGCAGATGGTTCTCATGGTTTCTGTGGTAATGTTTTATTGTAAACTGTGACAAGTTTTTCGGCCACATGTTCCCATTTCAATTTTTTCAATTCTTCAGTTCCCAGCTCTTTGAACATTTTGGAAATACCATCATAATGAAGCAATGCAAAAATTGCATCGGCCATAGAATCAATATCCCAAAAATCAATTTTGATGGCATTATTTAGAACTTCGGCGACACCCGATTGCTTGGAGATAATCACTGGCGTGTTGTGACGCACAGCTTCTAAAGGAGAAATGCCAAAAGGTTCAGACACAGAAGGCATCACATATACATCCGATATGGCATACATGTGATCTACATCATCACCTTTCAAAAATCCGGTAAAATGGAATTTTGTCCCCATGCGTAGCTCAGCTACGCGATCAATCATCCGGTTTAATAAATCTCCGTTGCCTGCCATCACAAAACGTACGTTTGGATCTCTTTCGATTACCTTTTTTGCCGCCTCTACAAAATATTCAGGACCTTTTTGGAAGGTGATTCTGCCTAGGAAAGTAACAATCTTTTCAGGCACCTTCTTTTGATAGCTTGACTTGATGATACTAGCGTCAAGCACAGCATTATGAAGTACTGTTACTTTTTCAGCTGGGATTCCATATTTTTTAATAATTATATTTTTGGTCAACTGGCTCACTGCGACCACGTGGTCAGCGGCTTCCATGCCGGCCCTCTCGATGTCGTAAACCACTTGGTTCACTGATTCTCCAGAGCGATCAAATTCTGTAGCATGAACGTGCGCAACCATCGGTTTGCCACTGATCTCTTTTGCCGCAATTCCAGCTGGGAATGAAAGCCAATCGTGTGCGTGGATGATATCGTGTTCTTTGTTTTTGGAAATATGTGCTGCTACCAATGCGTAGCGAGATACTTCCATCATCAGGTCTTTACCGTATTTTCCGCTGAATTCAAATTTGTTTGAAAAAACACTTTCATCCACATCAGTCCTGTCGTGAATCGTATAGTCTGTGTATTTCTTAAATTCGTCCGGTCCAAGGTATGGTACCAGAAAACTGCTCACTTCTAAATACGTGAGGTTTTTCCAGAATTTTTTAAACCGTTTTTCACGGTAGTCTATCGTGACATCACTCGCATTGACAAAATCTGCCAATGGCTCCTCGTCTCCCCAAAGTTTAGGTACTACAAATATGATGTCTTGATTATGATGAGCCAATCCCTTGACCAATCCATAGCACGCCGTTCCAAGACCTCCAGAAATATGTGGTGGGAATTCCCACCCAAACATTAGCACCTTCATAAAAAGTCTTTTATATCTTCTTGACCAAATCCAACATTCTAAGCAATTCTGACACGCTCCAAGCCTGCGATATCGCACCTTTTGGGCGATGTGGCGGGTCTCCGTCGTATATTTCTGCTACCGCTCCTACTCCATATTGCGTCATTACGCCGTCAAAACCTTTTACGATTTTTTGGATAAAATTGGCTCCTGATTTCCCATGAAGTTTAATATATCCCTCCACAAAATGTCCAAGAGGCCAAACCCAAACTGTCCCATTGTGATAAGCTTCATCTCTACTGATTTGATCACCGAAATAGTAACCTTTGTAGGCAGGGTCGTCAGGAGAAAGAGATCGCATCCCTCTAGTTGTGAGAAGTTTCGATTTGGCAGTTTCAAGCACCGCATCGCACTTGTCATCACTGAGCATCACATAAGGCAAGGAGGTGGCAAAAACCATATTTGGTCTGATTGACCAGTCTTTTTCCTCACCGTTGATACAATCTGCCAGATACCCATGTTCGTCAGACCAAAACTCTGTTTCAAAAACGGATTTGATTTTGGCTGCATAGGTTGCAGCATTTTCATCCCCAGTCAACTCGTTGTAAAAGCAAAGAGCATTGTACCAAAGTGCCTGAATTTCCACTGGACATCCATCTCGCTGGGTGACCGGGCCGTCTGGAGTGACAGCATCCATCCAAGTCAGCGCTTTTCCCTCCTCTCCTCCAAACACCAGCCCATTTTCCAGTACATGGATGTTGAAATCTGTTCCATTAATGTAGCCATCTATGATCCCCTTCATTTTTCCGAGGTAGCGATCTTTGACTGTTTTGCTGTCACCTGTATAAATTACATATTGCTGCAGTGCCCAGAAGTACCATAGAGGAGCATCTATCGAGTTCATATTTGTGGTCACTCCACTACCGACATTTGGAAAAAGCGGTCCTTTCAAATCTCGGGACATGGTGTCCATGATATCCAGAAAAGTTTTTGAATCTCCTATGGTAAGTGTAAGTCCAGGGGCCGCGACAAATGTATCTCTACCCCACCAACCAAACCATGGGTAGCCGGCAATAACCCGCGTATCTCCATTTCGCTGTCTTAGAAACTGACCAGCTGAATTTTTGAGACAGTTTATAAAATTACTTCTAGGTACTCTTCTTGCAATTTCTTTTTCGAAGGCATTTTGACGTGTTTTTGGATCCGCCTCTGTCAATCCTGCAGAGAATATGACAGACTCCCCCTTTTCAATATCAAATTCGAAATATCCAGGTACATACAAATCTTCCTGATAATCATATCCTCGCTCTCGCTCCAAGATATACTCTATATTATAATACCAATCTGGAGCAGGTACAAATTCCATTTTCTTGGATACTTGCAAGTAAAGTGGATCGTACTGATCGTATAGATGAAAAACTGCACCGTTTGGAGCTTTTTTATATTTCTTATTGATATGAGTATTTGCCTTGCAAAGGTCGTGGTACGCGCGGAAAGCCAAAAATGGTTGAATTCTGATTTTGGTAGGAGAATGCGCATCAAGCAACGTGTACCGGATCATCAATCGATCCCGATTGGTGTCCAGGATCAATTCTTTTTCTAAAAGAACACCTCCAACACGATAAGTCAGTTTCGGAATAGGCTCAGAATCAAAATCTTCTAGATACTTATGGCCTCGAGGAGAATAGTTTCCTGGGAATTTACTAATACCAAGATTGAAACTAGCGCCATGTTGGATGACAGTTTCATGCACAGTAGATAGCATGACATGGCTTTGGGTATCAATTTGCGGCTGAGGCACTACGAGAAGTCCGTGATACTTTCGGGTGTTGCAGCAAATGATAGAAGTACTGGTGTATGCACCGGAACGATTGGATCTGATGATCTCTCTTTCAAGAGAATAATTCAGATTGACTAATTGTGTTTTATCGAAATGGATATAACTCATGCGGGAATAATTCTATGTTGTTAAAAATAGAGTTTTGCACCGACAAGAAAAATGAAATGGAAAAAAATAAAGGTTATGTTTCCATAACCTTTTGTTTTTGTTGAGATAATCAGGAATGAATCGCTTCTTTTTGGATTTCTTCGAAATTTCTAAGCGATTCTTCAAATTTCATCAGGTAACTTTTTGCCATTCTGATATTGATCGGTTTTACCTGAGGGAATTTTGGCGAAGTTTTGAACAAAGTGAACATCTGAAGTTGGTTTAGTTCTGGCGGGGTTTAATCAAATGCTGTGCCAATAGAGGCTCTATAAATAACAAAGCCCCTCAAAATGAGGGGCTTTTAGGGTGAAAGACCGGGTTCGAACCGGCGACCTCTGGATCCACAAACCAGCGCTCTAACCAGCTGAGCTACAATCACCATTTATTCCTTTTGGACTGGTTTCTTCCAAATGGTCTGCAAAAGTAATAATTCACTCAACTCTTTGCAAGAGTCAGGTTAAAATTTTCCTGAAAATTTCAGGCGATCACCTTTTTTCTCCTCATGGAATGTTCCGTTTTCGTACGCTAAATGTCCAGAAACGAATGTGTGTGTCACTTTTGACTGAAATGTGTGCCCTTCGAAAGGTGACCAGCCACACTTGGATAATATGTTTTCTTTAGCTACTTCCCAAGGATCATTCAAGTCAACAAGCACTAAATCCGCAAAGTATCCTTCTCTAATAAACCCTCTTTCTTTCATTCGAAATAAGGTGGCGACGTTATGTGACATTTTTAAAGCGATTTTCTCCAAACTGATTTTGCCCTGGTGATAGAAGTCAAGCATAGCAACTAAACTGTGCTGATTTAATGGCCCGCCTGAAGGAGCCTTGGTGTAATTCTGAGCTTTTTCCTCTAAGGTATGCGGTGCATGATCAGTGGCAACCACATCAATGGTTCCATCAAGCATCGCATTGAAGATTGCATCTCTGTCTGTTGCTGTCTTCACTGCTGGATTCCATTTGATCAAGGTGCCTTTTGTTTCATAATCTTCCTCAGCAAACCACATGTGGTGGATACAGGCTTCAGCGGTTACTTTTTTCTGTTCCAAAGGAATTGTATTAGTGAACAATTCCAATTCCTTTGCTGTGCTGATATGTAAAATATGAAGTCGTGTGCCGTGCTTTTCTGCCATGGCTACTGCACGGCTAGATGCATCGTAGCAAGCTTCTTCAGATCGGATTTTTGGGTGGTATTTTACAGGGATATCATCACCATATTTAGTATGATACTCATCGAAGTTCGCTTTGATGATGCTGTCATTCTCAGAGTGAATCGCGATGATCGCTTTACATTCTTTGAAAATACCCTCGAGAGACTCAATATTATCCACGACCATGTTTCCTGTGGAGGAGCCTTGGAAGATTTTCAGCCCACAGACTTCTTTGAAATTCACTTTCATGATTTCATCCAAGTTGCTGTTAGTCGCTCCCATGAAAAATGAATAGTTCGCTAGTGAAACTTCTGATGCTCTCGTGTATTTCTGCTCAAGCAATTCCACTGTTGTGGCTTGCGGGATGGTATTGGGCATTTCCATGTAAGAAGTGGTGCCACCTGCGACTCCAGCTTTTGCTTCGGTATAGATTTCAGCTTTGTGAGTAAGTCCTGGCTCACGGAAGTGCACCTGATCGTCAATTAAACCAGGAAAAAGGTGTTTCCCCGTTGCATCGATACGAATATCTGCTTGTTCAGCGCTCAGGTCTTCGCCTAGTTTTGAGATTCTTCCATTTTCTACTAACACATCGCCAAGACTTATCCGGCCTTCATTGACTATATTTGCACCGGTGATCAGAATACTTTTCATCTTTACTCCTTTTAGGATTTTACTAGTTCAACCAAAATTAACGAATCATGAGCAATGAGGCCTCAACATTTGAAGCATTTAAGCTAAATCGACAGCTATTAAATGCCGTGGCGGACGCTGGCTATGTTCATCCTACACCTATTCAGGAAAAGGCTATTCCGCTTGCTCTTGCTGGTCACGATGTGTTAGGTATCGCTCAGACAGGGACAGGGAAGACTGCTGCCTATGTGTTGCCGGTTCTCATGAAAGTGAAATACGCTCAAGGCGATCATGCCAGAGCAGTTATTTTGGCTCCCACGCGTGAGTTGGTGATGCAGATCGAAGAAGTGGTGGTTCAAATGTCAGCGAATACGGACCTGAGAATGGTTGCGCTTTATGGCGGTTTGGGACCAAAAACTCAGATAGAAATCCTAGAAAAAGGCGTGGATATCATCGTTTCTACCCCGGGGAGATTTCTGGATATTTATAGAAAAGGAAAAATCCTGACCAAGGAAATAAAAACCATGGTGCTGGATGAGGCTGACAAAATGATGGATATGGGCTTTATGCCTCAGATCCGTTCGATTTTGGAGGTTATTCCTAGAAAGAGACAGAACTTACTTTTCTCCGCGACTTTTGGAGAACGAATCGATCGCTTTGCAGCAGAGTTTTTAGAATTTCCGGAAAGAGTAGAAGTTACCCCTCAGGCTACGACAGCAGAAACAATTGGTCAAGTCAAATACTTGGTTCCAAATATTAAAACGAAACTTAGCCTTCTTGCTCATCTCTTTAAAAATGAAGAGATCAACAGAGCCATCATTTTCACCAGATCCAGAAGAAATGCAGAAGAGGTTTTCGCCTTTCTGAGTCATAGAAGTTATGGAGAAGTTCGCGTGATTCATGCCAATAAAGGACAGAATACAAGAATTAACTCAATTGAGGATTTTAAAGGCGGGGACGTTCGGATTTTGGTGGCGACAGATGTTGCTTCGAGAGGGCTTGATGTAACAATGGTTTCTCATGTGGTCAACTTTGATGTGCCATTGATTTATGAGGATTATGTGCATAGAATCGGAAGAACAGGCCGAGCGACGAATGAAGGAAAGGCAATCAGCTTTGTGAACCCTGCAGAGGAATATCACTTCGATAAAATCGAAGAAATCATACGCATGAAGGTGGAGGAAGCAGAAATCCCTTCTGAAGTAGATGTATCAGCAACTCCCTATGAGGAGAAGCAAGCCTATGCTCGGGAGCTTGATCGCTTACTCCAGCGTGATAATCCTGATTACAAAGGAGCTTTTCACGAGAAAAAGGAGCATAAAAAACCAAACCCGCATCTTGAGGCACAGGAGAAAGAGAAAAAGCGTGGCAATAAGAACTCAAAAGCTAAGACCAACAGAAATCAGCTGAAGACCAAGCATCAGAAAAATAAAGGGAAATAGTCTATGAATAGGAAAGGTTAATTTTCTCTAAAACTAATCTCCATCTGTTTGAAGTTTTATTTGCAATGATAAAATTTGAGATGTGAGATTAGTTTTATTTTTTGTTTTTGTCAGTGCTTCCATTCAGGCACAATCTTTTTTGGTTCCATATAACCATCTATTACCTGATTCAAGAAAAATCGAAATTCAAGTTGAGTTCTTAAATGAATTTGATGAGGAAAAGGAAACCGTGTTTCTCTTAGAGGATGCTTTTGATGAACTTTATTTGCCTTTCTATGAATTGCTGGATTTCTCTGAGTCCAGCAATTTTGTTTTGATCAAAGGTAGAAAGGATAATGAAGAGTTAAAGAGGGGAGTGGTGCTTTCCGGAAGTCCAGATTATCAATTGGCGTACAAGCTTTACAATCAAGATCAAGTAGCCCGCGATATAGAAGTGATCCGGCAGGAACTAATCGGGGACGAGCAGGTGATTTTGCTTGGGTATTCCTCGGCTGCGATGGTTTTGCAGCATTATTTATCCATATATCCTCAGCATGTAAAAAGAATGATCAGCGTCAATCCTTTGGTTTTTGATATTCAAAAGAACTTGAGTTTTCCTTCCTCTGGGTTATCGTTCTCGGATTTGAAACTCAGTGGTGAGCAGAAGGTTGATTTCAGTTATTATGCAAATTTCGATAGAGAGAATCAGGTCGGGAAGTCCTTATCGAAAGAGAACCTGATCGATATTTTGACTTTTCAGCATGTATTGACGGGGCTAGACACAAATCAGGATATAGCCCGCAACATCCCATTAATGGTGAGGGTGTTTGAACATGCAATCGCTCTCTCAGGATTTCAGGATTCTGAACAGAAAATCAACCCAAGTTTAGAAGTTTTGAAAAAAATGAGCGGTCCACTTTGGAGTGCTTATCAAAGTGACAACTTTGATTTCTATGGCACCAACTACGATGGGCTGCTGGAATTTGAGGGTAAAATGACTTTGATCGGAGGCGCCTTTGATCAATTGATCTTCTCCAAGTCATATGATGTGCTCGCCGAGTACTATTCCAATTGCACGTTACTGCTGATCAAAGGCGGTCATGCCCTGCAGCAAGCGCTGAGTTTTCCTGCTTTCAAGGAGTTGTTAAATGCCTTCATTACTAATAACACGGCTGGGAAGATTTCTGCCTATAAAAAATTGTCTGATGAGAACTTCATCTTCGAAAAATATAATGAGGGTGACTTTAAAGTTCCTCCTCTTTTTTGATTCAAAGTTGAGTAGAATAAAAAAAACCGATTCATGACGAATCGGGTTTTATCTATTTTCTAGATACTTATTTCTAGCTACTCTCTACTTATTCTTTTCCATATAATCCACAACGAAATAACTCAAGGTTCGCATTCCTAGCACAAATCCACCTTCGTCGATATAGAATCCAGGCGTATGATGCGAAGGTGTAGTCAATGGGTCACCACCTTTTTTCATGCCTCCTAGAAAGATAAAAACACCCGGCTTTTCCCTCTGGAAAAAGCTAAAATCCTCTGCTCCGGTTACTGGGTTGAGGTAGATTAAATTTTCTGCTCCTGCAGCCGCTTCCAATGATGGAAGCATTTCCTTTGTCAAATCAGCGTCGTTTACGGTAGATGGGTAAAGTTTCTCAAGCTTCAGGTCGACCGTAGCGCCTGCACTTTCAGCAATATTTATTACAATCTCATTGATGCGCTTATGTACTAGCTTTTGCTGCTCATCTCCAAAGGTTCTTACGGTACCAATCAACTCCACTTCCTCAGGAATAATGTTATGGCGTATTCCTCCATGAATAGCACCAATAGTTACTACCGCCGGATTCCGGGTGACATTTACACTTCTGGAAAGAATAGTCTGCAATCCCATAATGATCTGTGAACTAGTGACGATTGGGTCCACACTAGACCAAGGATAAGCTCCATGTGCTTGTACACCTTTGACTGTGATTTCTAGATTGTCTACAGCTGCCATGATTGGTCCAGATCTATATCCTATCTTCCCAACTTCTGTCTGCGAATTGATGTGCAACCCGAAAACTGCATCCACATCATCCATCACACCTTCTTTAACCATCAGTTCTGCACCGGCAATTTCGACATCATATACACCTTCTTCTGCTGGCTGGAATAGGAATTTGACATTTCCTTCCAAATCATCTTTCATACTTGCCAGTACTTCTGCGACTCCCATAAGAATAGCTACATGTGAATCGTGACCGCAAGCATGCATCACGCCAGTTTCCTGGCCATTGTAAGTAGCTGTATTCACAGATTTGAATGGTAAATCATTTCGCTCAGTGACTGGCAGCCCATCCATATCTGCCCGAAGAGCGACTGTAGGTCCGGGCTTTCCGCCTTTCAATATGCCAACTACTCCGGTTACTGCCACGTTTTCGGTGACTTCGATTCCTAAGGAGCGAAGATGGTCTGCTACTTTCTTAGCAGTTCGGAACTCCTGATTTCCCAATTCAGGATGCATGTGGATATCACGGCGCCACTCAACTACTTTGGATTCGATGGAATTTGCCTTACTGTCGATTGCTGGTCGAAGTTCAGTTTGTGCGAAAAGGGTTCCTGTTCCCATCAAAATTGGAACAAGAAGTAGGGGGCGTAAAAGTTTTTTCATGGTTGGTGGTTTGTGTTGCTTTTATTCAAATTTATAAAAATGTGTTGATGCTCAAGCTTTTTAAAAAGATTAGGAGGGAAACACTTGGGATAAAAGAACTATTTCAATTCAAATGACTTTGTATAGAACAATCATATAATAAGAATCTATGCAACTCAATAATCAAATAGCTGTAGTAACTGGCGTAAGTAAAGGTATAGGACTGGAAGTAGTCAAATTGCTAATTGAAAAAGGAACTGTAGTCGCTGGATGGGGGAGAAATGCACCAGACTTTCAGCATGAAAATTTCCATTTTTTTAGCTGTGATGTGGCAAAAGAAGAGTCAGTCGAAAATGCGTTTCAAGCAACAACTGAAAAACTTGGAACCGATATCAGGATTTTGATAAACAACGCTGGATTTGGTGTTGCTGGGGATACGGAGACTTTTTCCTCAGAAGACTGGAAAGCGATGTTTGACACCAATGTTCACGGGATTTTCTACACCACCAAGCGTTTGATTCCTGGTATGAAAGCTGCAGATGAAGGACATATTTTGAATGTTGCATCCATTGCAGGCTTAAATGGTGTAAACAAATTTGCAGGATACGTAGGTACCAAGCATGCGGTGAGAGGGATTTCCCATTCACTTTATATTGAGCTAAGAGATTTTGGAATTAAGGTTTCAACGATTTATCCAGGTTCCATTCAAACCAATTTCTTTGACGAAATACCGGGTGTGGATGCTAATGAAAATATGATGAGACCAA
Source organism: uncultured Algoriphagus sp. (assembly GCF_963974365.1). Lineage (GTDB taxonomy): Bacteria > Bacteroidota > Bacteroidia > Cytophagales > Cyclobacteriaceae > Algoriphagus. Next base: position 111,322 of record NZ_CAXBBX010000011.1, read on the forward strand.
TCGATGTGGCGACCACAATGGTACAAACTTTAGAAACTCATCCAAATTACTTTGTGGCTGATGTGGAATGCAGACCTTTGAGGCCAAAAGGAAAGAAATAGGACATTACATCTAATTCAACTCTAAACACCGATGGACAATTTTATTGATGCTCATCGGTGTTTTTTTGAGTTATACATGTATGTTCTAAACTAGAAAATAGCCTTTTGGCTTGTTTTAAAATTGTTTTGAGCGAGTTATGTGTTTATTTTGAAAGATATCTTTTGAGCTATGAAAAAAACAAATCTGATTATACTACTAATAGTCCTTTTAGGTGGAGCTACCTACATGGGATATTTGTCCCAAATAGGAACCACCGCTGAAGCTGCTACTCTCACAGCTCCAAGCGAACTGCCAGACTTTACCTTGAATGATATCAATGGAAATGCAACCTCCATTCACGAAGTGGCAAGTGCAAAGCCGACACTGTTCATTTACTACAATTCCACCTGTCACCTTTGCCAAGAGGAACTCGGAAATATTTCCAAAAGAATTGAAGAGTTTAAGGGCTACAACTTAATTCTAACAACGGTTCAGCCTTTGGAGGAAATGATAGATTTTGTAAATGGTCTGGGAATTAAGGACAAAAGCAACGTTCATTTTTTACTTGATTCTGAAATGAAAGTAGCTAGTTTCTATCAAGTAAGGAGTGTGCCTTCTATTTACGTTTATGATGGTAAAAAGAAGTTGGTGGCCGAATATGTAGGGATCACCAAGATTGAGCTTTTACTTGAGAAATTGAGCGCTGGTAAATAATTCAGGGCGGTAATTCTGATTTTGGCTAGATTATCAAAATCAGAATTGCCCCTTTTTTTCGTTAAGTAAGTCAATCAAGTGTTTGCTAATGAAAGCTACATTTTTTCCCTACTTTTGAATGACTAAAAAAGCCCAATGTCTCTAGAAGTACGCCAGCTCACCAAACTTTACGGAACACAAAAAGCACTTGATGAAGTGTCATTTTCGGCAACACCGGGAAGGATACTTGGGTTTTTGGGACCAAATGGAGCAGGGAAATCAACTACTATGAAGGTGATTACAGGTTACATTTCTGCCAATTCCGGTGGAGTAACTGTGATGGGTAAGGACGCTGTGAATTCACCGAAGGAAGTGAGTAGACTCATTGGATATCTACCTGAGCATAACCCACTATATCTTGATTTGTATGTGCGGGAATTTCTGGAATTCTCAGGAGGCTTATATGGAATGTCTGGTCAAACCTTAAAATCAAGAGCCAAGGAATTGCTCCATCGAACCGGACTAGAGCCGGAGCAGCACAAGAAAATCGGACAACTTTCCAAAGGATACCGTCAGCGCGTAGGACTTGCGCGAGCTTTGATCCATGATCCTCAAGTGATCATATTGGATGAACCGACAACTGGTCTCGATCCAAATCAATTGGTAGAAATAAGAAGTCTGATTCAAGAAGTGGCAAAGGACAAAACGCTTATTCTTTCTACGCACATCATGCAGGAGGTAGAAGCTATTTGCCATGATGTGGTAATCATAAATAAAGGAAAAATCCTAGCCTCAGATTCACTTAGTAAGTTGAAATCTGGAACAAATGAAGTCCAATTGATTCTGGAGACAGAAGAGGAATTGCGGCTGGAGTGGTTTGAGAATGTTGGCACTGTGACCTTTGGTTCCAAAGGAACCTCAGAGCTAATGATTTCTTGTCAAGATGCGACTTTAGGAAGGAAAGCTGTGATGAACATCGTGCAGGAGCGCTCCTTGAACCTGATTAGTTTGAATCAAAGTAAAAAGAATTTGGAACAGATTTTTCGAGAGATCACTAGATGAGCAGCCTTTTTCTAAAAGAATTCAATTCCTTTTTTGGTAGCCTGTTGGGTTATCTGGTGCTATCCTTATTCTTGGTGGCTTTAGGGTTGATCGTCTGGGTTTTTCCGGAAACAAGCGTATTGGAATATGGATATGCAGATCTTGAAGCACTTTTCACTTATACTCCCTATGTATTTACCTTCCTAGTTCCAGCACTATCCATGCGAGCTATTGCAGATGAGCGTAAAACCGGAACGTGGGAGCTATTGAGAACTTCTCCACTGTCTTTGGTGCAGATTATTTTGGCCAAATACCTTGCCTTGCTTTGTCTGGTTCTGGTAGCGCTTGTACCAACTTTGCTTTATTTCTATAGCATTATACAACTTGGTGATCCTTTAGGAAATCTTGATCAGGCTGGTTTCTTCGGCTCTTGGATAGGATTGATTATGATAGGGGCGGTTTTCGCTGCAGTTGGCTTATTCGCTAGTGCTCTTACTTCTCAGCAAGTAGTTGCATTCGTGATGGGCGTGTTTTTATGTTTTGTCTTGTACTTTGGATTCTCGGCATTGGCAGATATGCAGCTTGGAAATATTTCCTATTGGGCAGATGATTTGAGCTTAAGTTTTCATTACATCAATTTGAGTAGAGGAGTGGTTGATTCGGCAGATCTATTCTTTTTGTTTGGGATGATCTGGTTGTTTTTGGGCGGTGCAGTTTTGGTATTGAGGAATAAATGAAAAACACCGCTTTACATATCGCTAAGCCTTGGTTGATACTTTTAGGAGGTGTTTTGTTGTTTGGCTTATTGGCTCAATTCCTGAATTTCAGAATTGATCTTACCGAGGAAAACCGTTATTCTCTTCATCCTGCTACTGAAGAAGTGCTTTCGCAAATCACCGAACCGCTTCACGTGGATATTCTTTTGGTTAGTGAAGATCTCCCTGGTGGCATGAGGAGATTGCAAAAATCAGTAGAAGAAACGGTACGAACTTTCAATGCCTACAGTCCTGAAAAAATCACTTTTTCCTATTTTGATCCATTAAGCATAGAAGCTGATCAGCAAGAGGATTTTATACTTTCCTTGACTCAGTATGGAATTAACCCTACCAATCTCTCTGTCAATAAACCAACTGGTTTGCAGACGCAACTTATTTTTCCAGGTATTCTTGTCAGCAATGAAGAATACGAAACCGGAGCATTAATTCTAAAAGGGGAGCGCGGAATGAGTCCGGATCAAACTCTAAATCAATCCATTGAGAATTTGGAGTTTGAGCTGAGCAATGCAATTCGAAAACTGATTTCCCCCGAGTCTTCCTCTATTGCCATGATTATGGGCCATGGAGAAATGAGTTCGGATGAAGGCTACGGCATTGTAGAGGCTTTGGATGGTGATTTTGAGTTATTCAAGGTGCCGCTTGAGCAAGCGAATACTCCTGCAGATTTAGCTGGGTTTAAGATGATTTTTATCCAAGGACCTAAGGAAGCATTTACCGAACGAGAGATTTACCAGCTGGATCAATACGTGATGGGAGGAGGAAATCTCGTGGTTTTGTTAGACGGGGTAGCAGTTGATATCGAGAATGCTGGAGGTGAAGGCACATTGGCAATGCCTGTCGATGTAGGATTGGATCAACTTCTTTTTCGATATGGAATTCGTGTGAATAAAGATTTGATTCAGGATTTGAGCTTTGGCTATATTCCGGTGATGGGAGGGAACTTCGGAGATCAGCAACAGATGGTTTCATTGCCTTGGCCATTTTATGTTTTAGCTGGAAGGATGCAGGAGCATGCAGTTACCAAGGGATTGGATGTGGTTGAGTTTCGATTTGCAAGTAGCCTGGATACTGTGAAAGCTGATGGAGTGACTAAGACTCCTTTGATCTTTAGCTCTGATTTGTCCCGAATTATGCAAGCGCCCGTGCGTGTAGCTTTTGCAGATATGGAGCAGGAGCCTGATGTAAAGCAATTTGGGCTAAGAAATTTACCGCTTGCCTATTTATTGGAGGGAGAATTCACTTCCTTGTACAAAAACCGTTTCCTTCCAGAAGGCTTTTCGAAAGCAGATTTTAAAGAAAGTGGTAAAGGAAAAGTGGTCGTAGTAGGTGATGGTGATGTTTTTCAAGCATTAACAAATTTGGAGGATGGAACCCCTTTGGCCTTAGGTGAAGATCCCTTTAGCCAGACGACTTTTGCAAATAAGCTTTTCCTAAAAAATCTAGCACAATATCTTGCTGATCCGGAAGGAATTATCGCTTCCCGTACCCGATCTTTTCAGATTCGTCCTTTGAATAAGGCTAAGATTGCGCAGCAAAAGGCATTCTGGCAAGGATTGAATGTGCTAGCTCCGGTGATTGTTTTGGTGATTTTTGGAGGATTGGTCTGGTGGATTAGAAAGAATAAGTATAGCCGCAGAATAAACTGAGTCAAAAAAATAGGTTCTATTTCATTATTTTGTCAGAGAATCATTTATACGACGGTTCGAATTAGAATTTATTTATAAATTTACCCCCATTCAAAAGTAAAAATATATTAAGCCCTACGATATGAAATCGAGCATGACTAAACTTCTCAGATTGGGATGTTCATAATCTATGCGAGATTACATATGACCTTCAATAGAAAAATTATAATCATATGAAATTTATTGTTTCCTCTTCTGCATTATTAAAGCAGCTTTCGGCTATCAACGGTGTGGTGACAACCAATCCCGTAGTGCCAATTTTGGAAAATTTTCTTTTTGAGATCAAAGAGAGTCTATTGACCATTACCGCATCTGATTTGCAGACTTCTATGATTACTGAAATCAACGTGGAGGCTAAGGAAGATGGAAATATCGCGGTGCCTGCAAAGATTTTGATCGAGACGTTGAAAAACCTACCAGAGCAGCCGGTTACTTTCAGCATTGATCATGATACATATGCGGTTGAGATCAGTTCTGACAATGGTCGATATAGATTGGCTGGTGAGAATGCAACTGACTTCCCGAAAATCCCAACTGTAAGCAATGCTACTTCTGTAGACATGTCTACTGAGGTGCTTTCTTCAGCTGTCTCAAACACGATCTTCGCAACTAGTTCTGATGAACTTCGTCCTGCGATGACTGGTGTTTACATCAATCTAAGCCCAACGAATACAACTTTCGTAGCAACTGACGGACATAGACTGGTGAGATACAGAAGAGTTGATATTGCTTCACAGGATGCTGCTACTTTGATTATTCCTCGTAAGGCATTGAACCTTTTGAAGTCAACTTTGCCTTCAGAAAATCTTCCGGTAACTGTAGAGTTCAATCAGTCAAACGCCTATTTCAACTTCAATAATATCAAGATGATTTGTCGCTTGATCGATGAGCGTTTCCCTGATTACGAAAATGTAATTCCTGCGGAAAACCCGAATGTGATGACGATTGACCGTTCAGAATTGTTGAGTTCACTTCGTCGTATCGCGATCTATGCAAATAAAACCACTCATCAGGTAAGATTGAAATTGACAGGTAGCGAATTGATGATTTCTGCTGAAGATCTTGATTTCTCTAACGAGGCGAACGAGAGACTTTCTTGTGAGCACGATGGAGAGGATATCGAAATTGGATTCAACGCGAAATTCCTGGTGGAAATGTTGAATAACCTTTCTTGCAAAGAAGTTAGCTTGAAGTTCTCTGCGCCTAACCGTGCAGGTTTGATCCTTCCAGCTGAGCAGGATGAAAACGAAGACATCCTAATGCTAGTTATGCCTGTGATGTTGAATAACTACGTATAATAACCACAAACCATAAAACGAAAAGCCCGAAGATTCCTTCGGGTTTTTTTGTGACCTTTGAGGTTTGGAATACCTCGAAGGTCTTGATTAGTTGAACCGCAAAGCCCACGGTGTTTTCACGAAGAGCACAAATGCGATTCAATGACCCTTTCTGGCGCAAGTCTTCAGACTTGTGCCATATGGAATGTATTCTTCTGACTCTCTTATATGCTTCACTTAATTGAAACTGAAGACTTCATAATGGTAGGTCCAAGTCATGAGACTTGAACCAATTAGAGCTAAATCCACTATTCAATCAAAACCTTCGAGGTCTTGAAGACCTCAAAGGTTACAATTAACCTTTCTTCGCGTCACGCAAAGACTTCAAATACAATCCTTCCACTCTTTCTCTAGCCCAAGGGGTTTTACGAAGAAACTTCAAGCTTGAATTGACTGAAGGGTCATGTGTGAAGCAACGAATAGTTATCCGCTCACCAAGTTCCTCCCATCCATAGAACTCTACCAGATGTTCGACCATGTCTGCAAGCTTTACGCCGTGAAGTGGATTGTTGGGTTGGTTTTCCAAAGTAGAATTTAAAATGGGTGAATTTAAAATTATGAATTCTTTATCGATGGATGGTTACTTTCTTTCTATAAAATCCCAAAGATTTCCATACAAATCCTTAAAGACTGACACTGTTCCAAAGGCTTCTTCGGAAGGCTCTCGAATGAACTCAACTCCTTTTGCAGTGTAATTATGATAATCCCGGTAGAAATTGTCAGTATATAAAAATAGAAATACTCTTCCTCCAGATTGGAATCCGATTTGATTTCTCTGAAGCTCATTGGTAGCTTTTGCGAGTAGCAAATGGCATGTAGATCCAGGAGGAGCAACCCTTACCCAGCGCTTTACATCACTGATATGGGTGTCTTCGATTAATTCAAAGCCTAAAATATTCGTGTAGTATTCTATTGCCTCATCGTAATCCCTTACCAAAATCGCGATTTGTCCTAGTTGTTGTTTCATTGGTGCAAATAGGGAAAAGCAAAAGGAATTTGAAACTCTGCAAAATTACTCATGAAGTTTTTTCTGCTGAGGATTCTATGTCTTCTACTATAAAAATGGAGTTATTATTAAGATCGTATAAACCAAACTCATGTGTTCCCCAAGCTGTATTTTTGAGTAGTTTATCACATTTTACCACGCCTTTTATGACTAAAGATTCAAAGTAAGGTTCTATGTTTTTGACAAAAATTCGTACCACTGATCCTCCAAGCAAGGGGTCTGAGGGAGTGTCTGCATGCCATTGCAAGTGAAGTTCAATTTCTTCCAATCGCATACCAGCATACATGTGATCACCAAAGGTTTTCACAAACCCAAATGTCCTAGAGTACCAATCAAGATCTCGGGCTATGTTTTGAGAGGGGAGCACTGGGATAGTGCATATGAAATCAGTTTTCATGTGAATTGATAAATGTTTTCCGATCAATAATTCTTGACTAAAGAAAGGCTTAACTACCTATTCTAGCTGAGTTCTCGTTTTCTCTAGTTCTATCCTAATTGCTTCAATACTTTCCCACTCTCTACCCTCTTCCCCATGCTCAATTCCCACATACTCGTGGAAATCATGGGCTAGTACCAGTTTCATCATTTTAGTATAGTCTAAGGGCGATTCATTTCCATTATCGTCCCAAACCTTTGGCTTAAGGCTCACTCCCTTTGCTCTAGGCATCAATTCGTCAACACCTCTATAAGAATCATAGGAGACGGCTTTGCCATTTACATTTGCTATTCTGAAATTACCGAAATCAGGGAGCGTGCCAGCTCGGGGATGATCAGCTTTCTTGATCATTTCAGCTAGCCACTTTCCATTACTGGAGAAGCCACCATGATTTTCTATCAATACATTGATGTCGAAGTCATCTGCAAACTCGCAAAGTGAATGTAGGCCGTCGCTGGCGAGGTCACTTGACTTATCAAAGTCTTCCTTAGAAGTACTCCATGGAACGGAAGAATAGGCATTTACGCGTATGGAATGACAGCCGAGAAACTTCGCCGCTTCCACCCACTTTTTGTGATTCTCCACCGTTTGAGCACGTTCTTCAGCTGTAGCTGCGCCCATCATTCCCTCACTGTCACACATGATCAAAACAGAACGCACACCTTCTCCTTCTGCCCTTGTTTTCATTTCCTTTAGGTAAGCCTTATCCTTTGCTTTATCCATGAAGAATTGATTGACGTATTCTACTGCGCTTATCCCCACTTTTTTGGTAAGAATTGGAAAGTCTAAATGATCCATTTTACCTGCGAAAAGCTGTTTATTCAGTGACCATTCGGCAAGAGATATTTTAAAAAGTGGATCTGCTTTGGTGGATGAACAAGCCATTTGAGGTAATCCTAACCCTAAGGCTGCAGAAGCAAGTCCTGCTGATTTGATAAATTTTCTTCTGGTATTCATGGTGATTTTAGGTAAAGACTTAGGTAATTATGAGTACTTATTGCTTAATATATTGGAGACTTGATGCAAACTGAAAACTGACAACTGATCACTAAATTTCCCATCCTTTTCTATATTCTCTGCTGAGCAATTTGTTTGCTTCAGCATCATTGGTGATCTTCAAAGTGGTGGAGTCAAAATCTACTTTTTTTCCTGCTCGCAAAGCGACTGCACCCAGATTAATAGTATCCGTAATCGTCTGAGCTCGGATAAAACTTCCCGGGGTTTGCTTTCCTGATTGTATAGCCTCTACCCAGGCTGAAGTGTTTCTTTCTACGTTTTTGGAATCTATTTTCTCGGAAGTTGGGCGAGTATCCATTTTACTTTCAGGAAGTAATACTGGGTCTTCTCCCCTGAAGCCTCCCAAGATTTTTCCTTTGGTCCCAACAAGCATCAATCCTTCTTCAGGTGTTTCTTTATCGTCTATTTCCAGTTCCTCAGGTGCAAAAGGTTTCATCCCCCCATCGTACCAAATTAGGTCAAAGGAAGGAAGGCTAGCCTGCTCCGGGAATTTCCATTTGATCATGCAGCTGGCTGGAAAAGCCACATCGTTTTTCACCCACTGATAGACGCCATTGATTTCTTCACGTGTAGTGGTTCCAAAAGCTTTGGCGCTTATCGGTGATTTGTTGATGCCTAAAGTTTCAAAGAGTGGAAACAAGCTATAATGCCCCATATCAGCCACCGAACCGCCACCGAAATCATACCATCCCCGGAAGACATTATGGGTATAGTTTTTATGGTAATCCATTTCAGGAACTGGCCCGAGCCAAAGATCCCAATTGAAGCCTTTTGGGATAGTTTCATTTCCAGCGGGACGCTTAGTCCATTGCTGCCAAACTGGTCTATATGACCAATTGTGGATTTCTTTTAGTTCACCAATCAATCCTTCATCCATCCAAGCTTTGATCTGCCGGTATTCCGGTCTATCGGACCAAGCCAGCAAATGAGTGATAACACCGCTTGATTTTGCTCTCTCGATCACTTTCCTGCCTTCCAGCAATCTATTGGAAATAGGTTTGTGGGTGACCACATGAATCCCTTGGTTCATTGCTGCCAATGCAATAGAAGCATGAGTATGATCTGGAGTCATGATTTTGACTGCGTCGACTCCTTTTTCTTTTGCAAAAAACTCCCGAAAATCCTCGTAGGAAGTGCAGCCTTTGTAGGTTCCGGATGGACTGTTTTTCTCATAATATTTTTCTACATAAGCCTGACCCACATCTCTTCCACCGGCAATTCCTTTCACTTTACTCCACCAGGTGTCATCTCCAAGTGTTTTTCGCATGTCATCTCTAATGCCATACGGCGACCAGTCAATGTAATTTTCAGTGTACTTATTTACATCGCAAACAGAAACTACCCGAACTTTCGGGTTTTGTAAAAGCTCGCCCATTTCCCGCAACCCTTGGGTACCGCAGCCAATATTTGCTACAGTGATTTGATCGGAAGGTGGGATTTTGCCTAGGCCAGCAATGACATTGGAAGGAACGATGGAGATAGATGCAGCTACGGTAGCTGCAGAACCAAGAAATTCTCTACGGTTTAAGTTTTTAATTGGAGCCATGGTTGGGATCAGGGATAGATGTTTAAGTTACCAAAGCTGGCTTTGATTCCAAAGAACTTTGCTATTAGAAGTGGTAATGGGAAATGTTCTATGGTTTTTGGTCCCTATCCTATGCAGAAGGTTTTAATTTCTAGGCTAAATAGAATAACTTGAAATGTATAAACCCACTAACCTATGAAGCATTTACTTTCCATTTGTTTTCTTTCGTCTGTCTTGTTTGCCTGTCAAAAAAAGGCAGATACACCAGCAGAAATAGTATATCCAGAACGGCCCAATATTGTCTGGATTGTGAATGAAGATATGTCTCCTGAGCATTTGGGAGTCTATGGAGGTACTGGTGGGAAAACTCCGGTTTTGGATTCTCTGGCTAGGAGTGGAGTGATTTTTACAAATGCTTTTTCCACTGCTGGAGTTTGCGCGCCAAGCAGGGCTGCGCTGATCACGGGCGCATATCAGACTTCGATTGGTGCGATGCATATGCGTACACTTTCTTTCTCTTCTGCGCCTGGAGCTAATTATCCTCCCGATCATAAGCCTTATTCTGCGGTGATTCCTGACGGAATGCATGGCTATCCAGAGTATTTGCGGATGGCTGGATACTATACCAGTAATAATGTAAAGGAAGATTATCAGTTTGTCGGTCCTGGTACCATGTGGGATGAGAGTAGTAATAAAGCTCATTGGAGAAATCGTAAAGATCCAAACCAGCCATTTTTCTCCATTTTCAATTATACCATAACCCATGAATCTCAGGTTTGGGCACGGGAAAATGAAGAGTTGCTAATAGATCCGGCTGATGTGACGGTGCCGCCAGTATATCCAGATGATTCAATTACCAGGAGAACTTTGGCTCGGTTTATTACCAATATCATGCGCTTCGATGCGCTGGTTGGAGAACTTCTGCAGCATTTGAAAGAGGATGGATTGTATGAAAACACCATCATTTTCTACTACTCAGATCATGGGGATGGTATGCCTTATTACAAAAGAGAATTGTACGATAGGGGATTGAGAGTTCCACTTTTTGTGAAAGCTCCATTTATCAAACCTGGAACGGTCGACGACCAGCTTGTCAGCTTTGTTGATTTTGGTCCTACTGTTCTTTCCCTAGCGGGAGTAAAAATCCCTGATACTATGCAAGGGCAGGCTTTCTTGGGTGATCAAAAATCAGAGCCTAGAAAATATATTTATGCTGCACGGGATCGCATGGATTCAGAAGTAGATCGAGTGAGAGCTGTCAGTGATGGCAGGTTTAAATACATCAAAAACTACATGACGGATAAACCTAACTATCAGAATATCCGCTATAGACTGCAAAATCCACTGATGGTTCATATGCTACAGCTCCACGAAGAAGGAAAATTAGATGCAAATCAAGAGCGTTGGTTTGATGAAACCAAACCCGAGGAAGAGTTATACGATACCAATTCTGATCCTTATGAGTTTAATAACCTAGCGGGAAATCCTGACTATGCAGATAAACTAACAGAGCTTCGCAACGCTCATCTACAGTGGATTGAAGATTATGGAGATCTAGGGGCAATTCCAGAGATGGAAATGGTAAGTCAATGGTGGGGTGGAGCAGATGTACCACCTACTACGGAACCTGCTGAAGTTCATTTTGATAATGGAAAAGTATCACTTTCTTCAGCGACAAAAAGCGCTTCTGTAGGCTACAAGAAAAGTACTTCAGATGTTTGGACGGTGTACCAATCTCCATTTGAAATGAGTGCCGGCGATTCACTCTATGTGCTGGCTCATAGAATTGGCTATAAGCCAAATAAGGATGCGATGGTGGTGAAGTAAAACCGGTGATTCCGATCAGCTAGGTAGCAAATTGAGAAGGCTTTAGCAATTAATTGCCTTGTATACAAGGGATTCCCTCTTTAGCATATTTTCCAAATGGCGGCTTTATTCGATATTCCTCTATTCCCTGAGAAAGGTTAAAATCTTTCATTTGGTAATCAGGCGTGTAGCGTACTTCATCCCAGTATAAAGAACGTGGATCTTTAGCTCTCAAATCTCCAGTTTCTTCCATCCAGTTTTGTAGCTTTTTCCTCATGTTTTCTTTGACAGTTGCTAGGGATTCGTCATCTGCCAAATTATTTAACTGATAAGGATCTGCGACTACATCATATAATTCCTCTTCTGGTCTTTTGTCAAATGCCAATTTGAAATAGTCTGGTGAACCAGATTTAGATTTCCCTTCCATTGCCATGATGAGAAACTTGGTGATAGAATTATCCACGTCTCCATATTGACCCACCGATTGGTGAACTGTGGGATCTCCGGCAGGATTTCGCTCAGGCATCATATTCTTGATGTATAAATACTTGTGATCTCTGACTGCTCTCATAGGGTAGGATAGGTCACCTTTTCTCACATTGGCATGGCGCTCCCTTTCCAGATATACCTGATCCCGGTCTTGTTTTTCCCCAGCAAAAAGGGGCCAAAGAGATTGTCCGCTCATCGTCTCTGCTTCTAATCCGGCAGCTTCCACAAAACTTGGGGCGAAGTCTATGAAATTCACAAAGTCATCGATGACCGTTCCTGCTTTGATTTTGTCCGGCCATCTGATCACTAGCGGCATCCGGGTGCCGTAATCATATAAATTAGCTTTGGCCCGAGGAAAAGGCATGCCATTATCACTGGTCATCACGATGATAGTATTGTCGAGTTCGCCAGCTTCTTGGAGCATTTTGATCAGCTGACCGCATTCTCTGTCGAATCTTTCTATCTCAAAATAGTAGTCTAGAATATCATTTCTGACACAGTCATTGTCTGGGAAAAATCCCGGAACGATCACATCTTCAAGCTGCATCCCCGTCTGAATTCCAGTATTTGGGACATATTCCCGATGTGGATCTGTACTTCCAAACCAGAAGGTGAAAGGCTGATCTTTAGGTCTTTCAGCAAGGAAGGATTTGAAATCCTCATAGGTTTTCCCGGATGGGTTATTTTCCATTCCACTTACTTTAAAATCTCCTGGTCCCCAGCCTTTTCTGGATGAACCTGTGAAATACCCATCTTCCTCCAGTAAACTTACATAAGTTGGGTACTGCGCTGGAAATTCTGACCAGAGATTTCCGCCCGCTTCATTTTGGTGTGGGTATCTTCCCAAAAGAACTGATGCCCTAGAAGGAGAGCAGGAAGGGGAAGCAGTATAGGCATTTGTGAACAACGCTCCTTCAGCGGCCAATCGATCAAAAGTTGGGGTGAGAACCACCTGATCTCCATACACTCCCGCATGCGGAAAAGACCAGTCATCAGCAATCAAAAACAGGATGTTAGGTTGAGAAGCTTTAGGTGCTTGTTTCTCAGTCGGATTAGAAAATAGCAGAAGTAATAAAATGAGAATCGAAAAGGCTGGCATGGTAACAGGGTTTAGCCTAATAAGTTAAGCCTCTTAAACAAGTGAAGCAAATTTAAGAATCCCAGTTTAGTTAGTCCCACTGAAATGCCAGATACCTCGCCTGTTCAGTTCCCATATTTCGAATCGCATGTGGGACGGAGGAGGCTAAGAAATAAACATCTCCAGCTTTTCCCAGGTATTTCTGGTTACCAATTTCCATCTCAGTTTCACCTTCTATCATGATGACGATTTCTGTGGCCACATGGGTGTGAGGTTCATGGCTTTTTATACCTGGATTCAGATTTGTCATGTGCATTTCATAGTATGGGCACATGGCAGTTTCTCGGTGAAAATAATTTCGAATCCCACCTAGATCGTGCGTTTTATATTCGAGTTGGCTGTAATCCAAGATCTCTGATCCCGCCTTTTTTCCTCGCTTCATATTAAAATCCTTCGAACTATAGGCCATCTGGTAATATGCCGCGCCTTCAAATGAACTTGTAAATTCCGCTTTGTCGCCAGGTATGATAACTACCACGCTATTTGCCCCAAGAGTTGTGGATTTGCCGTTCAAAGTTGCTTTTACCTCTCCTTCCTTGATGATCAGGATTTGCTCTTTTTTCGTATCGAAAAAGGTCTTCTGAGCCGATGGATTCATGAAGTTCGCTGTGAATTCCATGTCATCAAGATGCATGGTTTCTCCTTTCATAAGTACTGTGTCAGCTTTTACTGATGGAAAAGAGTATACCTGTGAAGCAACTCTTTTAGGCACTACATCACTCCAAAGCCAAGCCAGAGATTCCGGTAAAATCGAACCTGCATGATTGCCGTTATGCCCTCCAGTGCCTCCAACAAACTCATACTCATAGTCCTTGAATTTCAGCGCAGACTCCATCTGTAGATTGGCTAGCCACCAGTTTCCATAGTGATTATTGAGATCTGATGAGCCGTCTTGCATAAATACTTTGATCGCTTTTTTATCTGTCTTACGAATCATCGGTGGATAGTTGTGCCCACCACGGATGTCTGTGAAACTTCCATAATGACTGAGCACCTTATGAAAAGATTCCGGATGAAACCAGGCCGCGCTGAATGCACAAATGGCTCCAGAAGAAAGCCCTGCAATTGCTGTCATTTTAGGATTATCAGAGATGTTATAATCCTTCTTTAATTCTGGAATCATTTCATTCAACAAGAAATCACTGTAGGTAGAGGACATGTCGTCGTATTCCATACTCCTATTGCTGGCTCTCCAAGGACTTTCTGGTTCAGGTAGATCTTTATGGTGTCCTGGATTGATAAAAAGCCCAATGGTCACTGGCATCTTTCCTTGAGCGATGAGATTGTCAAAAACGGTAGGCACTTTGAAATCTCCTTCTGTATTGACGTAGGCATGTCCATCCTGAAAAATCATCAGGGCAGCTGGCTGTGAGGCATCATATTGTGATGGAACGTAGATATAGTAATCACGGATGGTGTTTGGAAATGTCGTGCTTTCCCAGGAATGTTTTGTTACAATTCCCTTAGGAATGGTCTCATAGACTTCTGAGTTTGGGCCGTATTCATAGCCATCTTGAGCCTTCACGCTAAATGTACTTAGTAGAAGAAAAAATAAAAGGAAGTAGTAAGTCTTCACGGTCTTTTTTGGGTTAGGTTAAAAGCACTGCATTTGCAAATTATAATACTTTTTCACTTATCCCATGGGAAAAGAATTTTGGATTGATCCTTAGAGTCAAGTATTTAGAAAGTCTCAAAAAAAATCTATGCTAAATCAAAGTACTTGATCATTCGATCAGCAGTGCCTCCAGGGTTTTGGGCCCACCCCTCAACACGTTTAGGTCAATGGATTCATAAATTCCCTTCATTCTTCCCTTTTCGCTAAACTGCCAAATGACCCAGTAATCACTTTTTGGCTCTCTAATAGGATTATAATTTGCTACCCAAAGGGGGTAATCTTCAAATCCATGACCAACCAGCACATCAGTATTAAACCTATCGCCTGTGTAAATAATGGGTTTAACGCCGTAATAAGCTTCGACTATGTTTAGCCAGTTTTGAATTCCCTCCCTGAGTCTATCTTTGGATTGAATCGTAGAATGCCTCTCAATGTCAAGGATTGGGCGAAAATCACCGGGTTTCAAGCGTACACTTTTGATAAAGTTCTCAGCTTGGATGCTACTGTTCTGGTTGGGGCGATAATAATGATAAGCGCCTCGCCTGATGTTCATCGTGTCCAGGGCTTTCCAATATTCCTGAAAAAGCTCATCTTGATCATCACCCATAGTCGCTCGGAAAATGAAAAATTCAATAGGTCGATCCTTGATTTTCAGTTCGATTTCATCCCAATTGATTTTGCCTTGATAATGAGAGATATCTATTCCCAAAATGCCATTAGTTTGGGTTTTGAAGACGTATTCAAATTTTAACTCCTCCTGTTCAGAAATTGGCTTGTTGATATAAGAAGGTTTACCATGAAGCTGGATCCAAGTAGTATAAATAAAGAATATCGCTGCGCAGATCAGGATCGCTCCAAGAAATATTAAACCTAGCGGCGCAGACCTTGACTTCTTTTTAGGCATTTATCTTTAATATCATTTTGAAAAGGCGCGAATTTACTGGTTTACCTCGTCAATCGATAAAGGAATAAGGTGCTTCTTTTTATTAATTCTGGGTATTCTTTCATGTTAATTGTTTCTCCAGGAGCATGCGCTCCATTTCCTGAAGCACCGAGACCATCTAAACAATCCACGAAGTCAGCTACAAAGGAAATGTCTCCAGCACCGCGACTCCCAGGATCGCCAGGCTTCACTTCGCCCAACCCCATATCTTCACTGAGTTCGTTGAGCTGCTCTGCCAGCGCCATGTTTCCTTCGGTAGGGATCATGGATGGCAACCCATCTTCAAAACTGATTTCGGCATTGGTTTGATTTAGATGCCGATCTACAATCGCCTTCATTTTTATACGTGCTGCAGCTTTTTGCTCTTCGCCTAAAAATCTTAAATCACCAGTTACAAATGCCTCTCTGGCAACAATATTTGTTTTGCCAAGCGCTTCACCCTTCCCGGTTTCGGTATTATAGTTGATATCTGAACCTCCGATAATCTGTCCCGGATTGAAGGTCAAATACTGCTCGCCTGACAATTCCTCTTGGAATTCTGTTAAGATTCTCGCGGCTTCATAGATAGCTCCGTAGCCTACAGATTCCCTGAAAACACCACTGGAATGGGACTGTTTTCCGCTAGTTTTTAATTTCCATCCGCTGCTACCTCTCCTCGCCACTGTTGCGATCCCGAAACTCTGGGCGGTCTCATAGGCCAATGCAATGTCATGTTCTTTTGCTCTTGCAATAAAATCCCTTCGGGAAAGCTCTTCATCTGCTGAGCTTTCTTCATCGCCAGTGAAATAAACGGTGATCGTTTTATCCTCTAGCATTCCCAAATCATACAGCGCTTTCAGACTTGCAAAAATCATCACATCCCCACCTTTCATGTCATTCACTCCTTGTCCCGTTGCCGTAGAATCATTCAAGTAGGTAAAGGGAGTAAAAGGCATTTCCTTTTCGAAAACTGTATCGAGATGACCGATGATGAAAACCTTTTTACCGGAATTGCCTTTGCGCGAAGCAATGAAATGCCCAGCTCTTTTGGCTTCTGGTGGAAGTTTGTACCACTCTGTTTCAAATCCAATCTTTTGAAATTCTCTTTCGAAAACATCGGACACAGCCTTTACTCCTTCCAGATTCAGTGAGCCTGAATTTATATTAGTAACCTCCTTAAGAAGCGCTACGGTTGCTATGTAGTTTTTCTCTACTTCGGCTATCAGCTTTTTTTCATCATTGGAAAGCTGTTGGGCTGAAATAGAGAAATGCAAGCCGAGGAGGAAGAATGCTAGGATAATTTTTTTCATGAGAAGTGAATAAGTAGAAAGCTTTTAAAGCTATTAAAACATCTTCAAAGAGTTGCCACTTGCAAAATGAGTTACCGGAATGCCTGGGACATTTTCCTCTACCCATGTTTTCATAAATTCTGAGCCGCCTTCTTCACTTGCCGAATGGCCGATCACAATCAATCCAAGTTTCTCACCCATTTCATTTGCGTTTCGGACGTATTCTGGCGTTTCCCATTCTGGGCTCTCTCCGCAGATCAGCACATCGGGTTTTACTTTCATGATCATTTCTAGTTGTCTTCTTCCACCTGCGGCCCCAGGCATAAGTATGATTTTGCTTGCCTTCTGTGCAAGATCTCCTACATAGCGAAGCTGAGGGACGTTCATCTTTGTCTTGATGTGCGTGATTAGATTCCCGAGGGTAGTTTCAGGAAGATCCAATACCGCTTTTTGCTTGTAATATTTCTCCCAGCCCAATTCCTTCACCACCCCAGCCTGCACGCCATCTATTGCTAGGCTGTGTACATAATCGTGATTTCGCCAGACAGCTATGCCATGCTTATCGAGAAGATTTCTTTTGAACTGATAAACTGGATCGTTTTCTAGCCAAGCTGTTTCATCCAGATGATTGTAGAAAGTAGGTTCATGTGCAATGATAAAATTCGCCTTAAGCTCAATGGCTTTCTGGATCACAGTAACTGTGGCAAACATGGTGGTGACAATGCCAGTGACAACCTGATCTTTGTTCCCGGATTTTAAGGTATCAACGGTAGTAGGGAAGGGAGTATTTGGAATTTGGGCAATAAATAAATCCATGATTTCTCCCACAGTGTAGTTTTTCTTGGACTTTGAAAAAGCTGTAAATGGATTGGCAAGAAGTCCTGTGCCAAGAAAAAGGCTAGAGGTTTTGATAAAATTTCTTCTGTTTGGTTTCATTTTAAAATAGGTTTGATTGGGTGTGTTGTTATCTTTCAAGATAGTGAAAAGCAATAAAAAAAGCCGCTTGCATGATCCAAGCGGCTAATTTTTAGGTATTTAAATCTTTTAATTCACCGAAATATTCGAGAACCAAATGAACTTCTCTCCAGCTTGATTGGCATGTGTTGTAGCCATCTTGATTGGGCCAAATTGCTCTACGTCTTCCCAAGTGGTCGGTCGGCCCTCCGGACCATTTCCTCTTCGGAATACCCATTCCAGGATCATATGATTTTCATCTAAATACAAGTCATATGCATCCCCCGGAGTGTATCCATCTGCGCCGTTATAGACTATTGTCAGTTTGGTAGAGTTTGTTCCAGCGATAGGGGTCGGGACATTTTCCTCAGTTTCGTATTCATAGCCAGAGTCCCATGCCAGCTGAAAAGGATACATCATCCAGTACTTATCATTAATGAATCCTCTGTCGGCTTCAGGCAAAGAATCTGCTGGCATGTCCAGGCTGTAGGTGTAGCTGGTATCTGCTGTGGCATAGTAAACCGTTCTGTCTTTGATATTCCATTTCCAGTCTCTTGTCATCACATTTACGGAGTCCCGTCGGACATTCCAAGTGTATGCGATGGAGTTGATCTCGTCAAACTTGTCGAAACCATACGCCATCGCCACTTTCATCGGCAAGGTGTCTGGTGTGGTTTCTTTGGGTTGACATGCCTGCAGGGCGCAGACCACTAGTAGAGCGTAAACAAAATTTTTCATGGTGTCGGTTTTTTATAAAGTTAACAGACTTAAGTTTCAGATTGTTTTTTTAGCCACTTTTTATACTTCTGGTATTCAAACAGTTGATATAGCTTTTTGATGAATCTGAAAAATCGATTTAAAACCAGCATACTTACAAAAAGGGGCGAAGGGAAGATTCTTTTCTTTCCTTTGGCTGTTCCTCTCAGAATCGTCGTTGCTACCCAGCTGGGAGATTGTATGGGGAAAGCCTTCGGAATATCCTTGCCGGCAGATTCAAAGAATTGGGTTTTAGTTGCGATGGGAAATACTAAGGTGAGCCAGTGTCCTTTTTTCTCCAGCCAGACTGTTCGTGCCCATTGCAGTAAAGAAGATTTGCTAGCGGCGTATAAACTGTAACCAGGAATGGTCCAGAATGACATGGCCGAAGCAGTAATGATTAGACGGAATTTTGCGCCCGGAAAAAGCTCGCGAATTGCCATGCCAATTTGGATCGGACTGTGGACATTGAGTTGGAAAAGGCGATCCATTTCTTTCCAGTTTTGATCTTCTGCAGGAGCAAACTGAGCTTTTCCTGCATTTGCAAAGCAAAAATCTACTCTTTCCCACGTAGTGGAGATCCATTCTAACATCTTTTCATTGCCAGATTTGTCAGCGAGATCAGCGTGTAGAGTATGGATTTTTGGGAATTCACGTTGCAATTTCTCCAACCCTGCAAAGTCAAAATCCACTGCCAAAATCTCAGGGTTTGATGGTGTCAATTGCCTTACCAGCTCTTCCCCGATTCCAGAAGCAGCACCAGTGACTATAATATGAGCTTCTGTGAATGGTTTATATAGCATAAGTTGCTTCTGGAAATTGGATTCGAAAAGGTTCTATTTTGACTGCGAAAAGTGGCTTTTGTGTGGCGATATTTGGAAAAAATGCTGAATCTATTTGTAGATTTTTTATGGTAGCTCTTTTACCCCAGCCGCTACCAGATGGTTTGGTGAAAAAGTCCACCCCATCCCAATGTTGATGCAGTTCGATGGGTAATAGGCTGGTGGATAGTGGAAAGGAAATTCCGCCTGCTTTGATTTCGCAGGAGAAAACTGTTTTTTCCCCGTCTTTCACTTGGATAACCTCTTTTCCATCTTGATTTTCCCATGAAATTGGTAAGGTCTCCTTAGGAATCCCCCAGTTCACATGGCCGTTTTGCGTGCTTACTTCCGTGTTCACATATATTTTGGTGATTGCCTGCTTGCGATAAGAGGTGAATTTTCCGGGTATAAAGAGTAACTCTTTGTACGGACCAACAGGTGAAGTGTGATAATTTACCAGCATGACATAGCCCAGGCCCCCTTTGAATTTTCCTTTCA
Organism: uncultured Algoriphagus sp.; assembly: GCF_963974365.1. Classification (GTDB taxonomy): domain Bacteria; phylum Bacteroidota; class Bacteroidia; order Cytophagales; family Cyclobacteriaceae; genus Algoriphagus. The sequence goes on from NZ_CAXBBX010000011.1 coordinate 131,207, forward strand.
GATGCTCTGGTAAAATCCCGTGTTGCTCTACCCACTTCCTTGAAAACTTATAGATCAAAATTATTCCCTCTCCCTTCAATTTCCATGGTGCGGGAGCATGCTTGACTAACTTCAAGTTTTTAAGAGTGATTTGATGGTTTTCAGGCATATGGAGAAGGGCTGACGCTCGTCCAACCTCCGTCTATAATGAGTGTTTGTCCAGTAATGTGTCTTGCCTCATCCGATACCAAAAATGCTGCAGCATTTGCGATATCCTGCACCACTGCAGGACGTCCCATAGGCGTGATTTTCGACCAGGTATTTTCATATTCTGGATCCAACTTTGTCCGGTTAGTGACTGTCGCCCCTGGAGCGATGGTATTGACTCTTATCTTAAAAGGGGCTAATTCTAAGACAAGATTCTTCGCCAGCATTTCCAATGCTGCTTTGCTCATTGCGTAGGCGGCGAGATTTTCATGACTTTGATGAGCTGTGACGGATGAGGTGAAAAGCAGAGCACCGCCATTAGGCTGATCTTTCATGACTCTGGACGCTGCCTGAGCCAGAAAGAAAGTCCCGGCCTGATTGACTCGGGAGACTTCCATAAAGTCCGCTCTGGAGTAGTCTAAGAAAGCCCCGAAAAGGGTAATTCCTGAATTAGCAACCACAATATCCAGCGTTCCAAAATTGGTCTGAGCTGTTTGGATCAATTCATCTATCACTTCCTCAGCACTAGAATCACCTGCAACAGCAATGGCTTGAACACCATGAATAATACTAATTCTCTTACAGGCTTCAGTTATCAGGCCTTCCTCTAGATCATTGATAATTATGTTCACGCTTTGGGCAGCAAGTTTCTCGGCTATAGCCAAGCCTATTCCTTGTCCTGCACCGGTGATTATGGCTGTCTTTTTGGGTTTCATTTTTTAATGCGAATCCCGTTTTACTTCAGAGCCAGAACTTCCTTGGAGAAAATCAAAATCAACTCCATCATGTGCTTGGTTTACTTTGTCGAGGAAAAGGTTGACGTACCCCCGCTCATAGGGTAGATTTAATGGCTGGAATCCCGCTCTTCTCTTTTCAAATTCTTCCTCAGATATCATAAGATTCAAAGTTCTAGCAGGTACATTGAGTTCGATCATGTCTCCATTTTGTACAAAAGCCAACGGTCCACCGATTGCAGATTCTGGTGAGACGTGTAAGACAACGGTGCCGTAACCTGTTCCGCTCATTCTTCCATCAGAAATACGAACCATGTCTTTAACTCCTTTGGCAAGAAGCTTTTGAGGTAATCCCATATTACCAACTTCGGGCATTCCAGGGTAACCTTTTGGCCCTACGTTTTTCATTACCATCACGCAGGTTTCGTCAATATCCAATTCTGGAGTATCAATTCTCGCTTTGTAGTCATCAATATTTTCAAAGACTACTGCACGCCCAGTATGTGTCAATAAGCTCGGAGAGGCAGCAGAAGGCTTGATCACAGCGCCATTTGGACAGAGATTGCCCTTTAGCACAGCGATCCCCGATTCCGGTTTGATTGGTTTTTCAAATGTCCCAATTAGGTTTCTATCGTAGCACTCGGCTTTATTAAAATTCTCACCGATTGTTTTGCCGTTGGCAGTGATACAATCAAGGTGCAAGTATTTTTCTATTTCTTTCATGACAGCTGGAAGTCCGCCGGCATAAAACAAGTCTTCCACCCAATGTTCTCCAGAAGGCTGGACATTCGCAATCAGAGGAATGATAGAAGAGAATTTGTCAAAATCAGTCAAGTCAATATCCACTCCTATTCGCTTCGCAATGGCTGTAAGGTGGAGGATAAAATTGGTAGAACCGCCTAACGCTGCATTCACCATAATAGAGTTTTCAAATGCTTTTCTCGTCAGGATTTTGCTCATTTTCAATTCTTCATTGACCATTTCCACGATACGCATACCTGTCATGTGAGCCAGTACTTTTCGTCTGGAATCGGCCGCTGGAATCGTTGCATTATCAGGAAGTGAGAGGCCAAGTGATTCGACCATGGCAGCCATAGTCGATGCAGTGCCCATAGGAGCACAGTGTCCTACAGAGCGGGACATTGCTGCTTCAGCGTCTATCATATCAGCTTGGGTCATTTTACCGAGTTTGAACTCTTCGGCAAATCGCCAGATATCTGAAGTACCGATTTTTTTACCTTTATAGCGACCGACTAACATTGGGCCACCCGAAAGAACTATCGAAGGAATGTCTACAGATGCAGCTCCCATTACGAGTGATGGAGTGGTTTTGTCACATCCACACATGAGAACTACACCGTCCATAGGGTTTGCCCGGATACTTTCTTCCACATCCATACTGGCTAGATTTCTGAAAAGCATAGCAGTTGGCTTTACTGAGCATTCTCCCAGTGACATCACGGGGAATTCCAAAGGAAATCCTCCAGCTTCCCAGATTCCGCGCTTTAGCGCTTCAGCAAGATCTCTAAAATGTGCATTACAGGGCGTAAGCTCGGACCAGGTGTTACAGATTCCGATTACAGGCTTATCTCCTTCAAATAGGTGGTGAGGAAAACCCTGGTTTTTCATCCAGGAACGATAGATAATTCCGTCTTTTCCGGTGCGCCCGTACCAGTCTTGGCTTCGGAGTTTTTTCTTTGACATATAGGTTGTTTTGGCTATTCGAGCCAGAATTTACCAAAAATTTCGGGAAGGAAAGAAATCAAAGAATATTGCTGAGGTATTTATTTTGAGTACTAATAGGTATTGGTAGCCTGGTTTTCTCAGGTGTGACCAGTCGGAAAATTTTCTATCTAGTTGATAAAGTGGAGGTAAGGCTAGATCGGGCTAACTACGCTTACACAGTTTCATAAAAAAGGGCTTTGAAATTATTTCAAAGCCCTCATTCATTTATGGAGTGCGATGGTCAGGAGATTCTCTCAATTTCTGCTCCCAATGCTCTTAGCCTGTCGTCGATATTTTGATATCCACGGTCGATCTGCTCGATGTTGTCGATGATAGAAGTTCCGCTCGCGGATAGTGCCGCTATAAGCAAGGCTACCCCTGCACGGATATCTGGAGAAGTCATTCGGATTCCGCGTAATTCAGTTTTTCTGTCCAAACCGATTACAGTGGCTCTATGTGGATCACAAAGAATGATCTGAGCTCCCATGTCGATCAACTTATCAACAAAGAATAAGCGGGATTCGAACATCTTTTGGTGAACAAGAACGGTTCCTTTTGCTTGAGTAGCAGTTACCAAAACGATACTCAACAAATCAGGAGTGAATCCAGGCCAGATCGCATCGGCAACAGTCAGGATAGAACCATCAATGAACGTCTCAATCTCATAATGCTTCTGTGCAGGCACGAAAATGTCGTCTCCTCGGAATTCCAATTGGATTCCCATTCTTCGGAAGGTTTCCGGAATAATCCCAAGTCGAGGAATCTGACAGTCTTTGATCGTGATTTCGGATTGAGTCATGGCTGCTAGTCCTATGAAAGATCCGATTTCGATCATATCTGGAAGCATCTTGTGAGTGGTTCCTCCTAATTTTTTCACTCCTTCTATCGTCAAAAGATTGGATCCTACTCCAGTGATTTTTGCCCCCATACGGTTGAGCATGTCGCAAAGCTGCTGAAGGTAAGGTTCGCAAGCGGCATTGTAGACAGTGGTGGTGCCTTCTGCCATTGCTGCCGCCATGACGATATTCGCTGTACCGGTGACGGATGCTTCGTCCAGAAGCATATAGCAACCTTTTAGGTTTTTTCCATCGATGTGGAAAATCTCGTTTTTAGCGTCGTAATTGAATTTTGCACCAAGCTTCTGGAAACCTGTAAAGTGCGTATCCATTCTTCTGCGGCCGATTTTATCTCCTCCAGGTTTGGAAAGTTTTCCAGCGCCGAATCTTGCTAGCAAAGGACCTAGTAACATCACTGAGCCCCTAAGTGCGGAAGCTTTTTTCAAATATTCTTCCGTTTCCATGAAGTCAAGATTGACTTCGTCAGCTTGAAAAGTATAAGTCTCAGGCCCTTCCTTGGTGACTTTGACACCCATATCGCTCAATAGCTCGATGAGCTTATTGACATCGACTATATTTGGGATCTTTTGGATTGTGACTTTCTCCGGGGTGAGGAGAACAGCGCATAGGATTTGAAGTGCTTCGTTTTTTGCTCCTTGAGGAATAATCTCGCCTTTAAGTTTGATTCCACCATTGACCCGAAATGAACCCATTAATTTCTACGTTTTTTATTATGTCCGTTGTTTGAGCGGCGCTTATTATTGTTGCTGTGATTTGATCGCTTGTTTTTGGAAGTTCTTCTTTCCTCCTGAAGCGGCAATTTGAAATCACGGTGTGTGTTAGATTCAAATAAGCCGTTTTCTTTCACCTTCTCCAGATCGATATGCAATTTACCCTTGGATAACGTCTTGATATCGTCCAAGATTATGGCATCATCAAAATTTTCTCTGTTCCAGGTAGAGTGAAAGCTTCTCATCAGTTGACCGATAAAAATCACAGCAGCTTCCTGCTCCTCATTGTCTTCGATTTTGATGGCGTTTTCTATCAGTTTTTCGATGTTTCTACCGTAGTGCTTAAATCGAATTTCACCTTTTGGATAGCCGATTGGCAAAGGCTTCTTTCCCAACAATTCCTTCTCAGGGATAGGAAATGGAGAATCTACTTCGAGTTTGAAATCGGACATGATGTGTAAATCGTCCCAAAGCTTCTGGTCATTCTCCTGCTTCATTGTAGGATTCAACTGCTTAATGATTTCAATTGCCGTGTATGCACTTTGGGTACGCTTATCCCGATCTTCAATCGCCGTGATATGATCAACGAGGCGTTGAATGTTTTTGCCGTATTCTTTCAAAATGAGTTTTTGTTTGTCTAATTCTAATGGCTCCATGTTGCATCCCGTTTAGCGCTAATTAAGGTAATGAAAAAATTACCAAAAGGCAGGGGAGCAGGTGATTAGTCTATAATTCTGAGCTTCGCAAAGCTAAGTAATAATGTTTTCTCACCAAAATGCTCGAATTGAATGGTCGCTTTTCGGTTAATTCCTTCTGTTTCAATCTTTTGAACTTTCCCAAAACCAAACTTTGGATGTTCTATCAATTGCTCTGCCTGAAGATTATTTGTATTGGAAGGTTTGAAATCCGGACTTGGCGTATGAAGTTTCATCGCCGTAGGCATCCTGCTTTCCGGCTTCTTTTTAATACCAATATAGCCTGATGATTCCGAAGTTCCCGGTAATCCTTCTCTGCGGAATGCTCCTGGCATTTCCTTCGAAGATACTTTTTTACTCACTTTGATGCAATCTGGAGATACTTCTTCCAAAAATCTGCTCGGTTCACAATTCAGCAACCTGCCGTAGCGATACCTCGTGAGCGCATAAGTGAAATATAACTTATCCATCGCTCTGGTGGTGGCTACGTAGAACAATCTTCGTTCCTCTTCGAGATCTTCGCGGCTTTGCATCATCATCTGTGAAGGGAACAAATCCTCTTCCATCCCTACCACGAAAACCTGCTTAAATTCCAATCCTTTTGAAGAGTGAATTGTCATCAACGTGATAGCGTCTGTAGTGTCTTTGTCACGGTCATTATCTGTCAACAAAGCGATTTCCTGAAGAAAAGCACCAAGGCTCTTGTCCTCATTCTCTTCATTGTCCACGTATTCTTTGATGGCATTGAGCAATTCCTGGACGTTCTCGTAGCGGTTTAGACCTTCTATGGTTTTGTCCTCATAAAGCTCGCGCAAAAGACCACTTTGCTTCGCAATGCTACTTGCTGCTTCGAAAGCATCCTTGCGTTCCACTTCGATTTTGAAAGCTTTGATCATCGTCGCAAAGTCATCCAGTTGACTGGCGGCTCTACTTCCTATGAAGCTGTGTGCATTTTGAACTACTTCCCAAAGCTGCATATCATGATCAAATGCTGCGACTAGAATCTTATCCACCGAAGTATCTCCAATTCCGCGCTTTGGATAATTCACAATTCGTTTGAATGCCTCTTCATCCACGGGATTCACAGTGAATCTCATATAAGCCATCAGATCCTTGATTTCCTTTCTTTGGTAGAAAGAAAGTCCGCCAACGATCTTGTATGTCAAATTCAATTTCCGAAGGGCTTCTTCTATCGCTCTAGACTGGGAGTTTGTTCTATAAAGAATCGCAAAGTCGCTGTTATTAAGTTTTTTGGTATTTCGCTCTTCGAAAATCGTGGAGGCTACAATTCTGCCTTCTTCAGAATCTGTGCTTGCTTTGATCAATTCGATCTGATCTCCGTCACCGTTTGAAGTCCAGACGTTTTTCTTGAGTTGCGCTTTATTTTTCTCAATGATAGAATTTGCAGCATCTACGATCATCTTGGTAGATCGGTAGTTTTGCTCCAGTTTTACCACAAATAGATCAGGATAATCTTTCTCAAAATTGAGGATGTTCTGGATATCCGCTCCACGGAAAGCATAGATACTTTGCGCATCATCGCCTACCACACAGATGTTTTGATGTACTGCTGCCAGCTTTTTAGTGATGAGATATTGGCTAAGGTTTGTATCCTGAAACTCATCCACCATCACATACCTAAAGCGCTGCTGATATTTGTTCAGCACATCTAAATGGTCTCTGAATAGGATATTGGTATTAAATAGCAAATCATCAAAATCCATCGCTCCGGCCTTGAAAAGTCTGTCTTGATACCGCTGGTAGATTTCTCCCATTTTCGGTTTCATGGCAGCTTCATCGTCTGCTTTCACAAAGGGATCATCCTGATATACTTTCCAAGTGATCAGGCGGTTTTTGGCTCCCGAAATTCGAGAGAGTACTGCGTTTGCTTTATAAACTTTGTCGTCAAGACGCATTTCTTTTACAATCGTACGGATCAGTGACTTGGAGTCGTCTGAATCGTAAATCGTGAAGTTGGAAGGGTAGCCGATTTTTGGAGCTTCCACCCGAAGGATCTTTGCAAATACGGAGTGAAAGGTGCCCATCCAGGTATTTCTCGCTTCCAGTCCGGCAACAGTCTCAATTCGATGGCGCATCTCAGCAGCGGCCTTATTGGTAAAGGTCAATGACAAAATATTGAAGGCATCTACGCCTTTGGCAAATATCAGGTGGGCGATGCGGTAGGTAAGTACACGGGTTTTTCCAGAACCTGCACCTGCAATGATCATAACAGGTCCATCCGTATGCTCTACAGCCAGTCGCTGCTCTGGGTTTAAACTATCGAGGTAATCCATTTTGTTTTGAAGCAAGAAACTAGATACAAGAATCAAGAGAGAGTATCAAGTAGCTAGTATCAAGATTTGAGATTAAAGTTAGAGTTTGGGAATTTTCCAATCTTTCAATTTTTCAATCCGCCACGGCGGAAAAGTCCTTGCAATTCATAATTTATATTTTCCACCGCTTGTGGCTCCATAGGTATAAATCCGGCTGAAGTCTGATGTTGTCTTCGAGCAACTCGCAGAACTGATCTGTGATGCTGTGCTCTACATGTCCAGCAAATGGTGGTTCTGCCATTTTGATCATTTCATACCGGTAATGGCCCCTTTTTGTTTTGGTCATTTTGCCGTAAATGACATGCAACTCCATCTTTTTAGAAAGAAATTCTGCTCCTTCAAAAAACACAGCGGTCCTGTTTAAGAAGTCCCTTTTGTATCTTTTCTCCGAACTAGGAGGTCTTTGATCTGAACCAAGCAATACTACTCTTTGTGATTTTGCTAAGGTAAGCATGGTCCTTCGAAAAGCCTTTTTTTCTGTAACTATTCCGCCAAAATGTGTCCGAATAGAATTAATCAGGTTGTCAAAAAAAGGATTATTTACCTTAAGATAAACTGTTTCTACAGGAGCTTGGATCGCATGATTTATTCCTACTACACCCATTTCCCAATTCAACAAATGCCCGGAAACCAACAAAGCGGAAGTACCTGATGAAACGGCCTCGTCGAGAAATCGAGAATTAATCAATACAAATCTTCGCTCAAACTCTTTCGTGGAAATAGTCAGAAGTTTGATGGTTTCTGCAAATGAATCAGTGAAATTTCTATAAAATCGATTCCTGATGCTTTTGCGTTCTTGTTCTGTTTTCTCAGGAAAAGCAAATTTTAGATTTTTATCAATTACATCTTTTCGATAGCCAAGAATAAATCTAGCCACCAAATAAAGTAAATCGGAAAACAAATAAAGTATAGGAAGTGGAAGATAAGAGAAAAGCCTTATTACAAAGGTCATTAGTTATTGGGTAAATCGCGTCGATCCTGTCAATTACTCACAAAGAAAAGGAAATCACTCGGATTCTTACCGTACTAAAACCTTATCAGTCACAAAGTGCTTGTTTGACCACAGTATTATCACTAGCAATGAAATTTGCCTTTTTGCCTTATAGTTTCCAACGCTTGTGACTCCATAAGTAAAGATCAGGCTGATTACGTATGTTATCTTCAAGTCGCCTACAAAACTCATCAGTAATGCTATGAGGAGCATCCGCTGCGTATGGCGGTGATGCCAATGGAGAAAATTCAAACTTGTAATGTCCCCGTTTGACTTTGGTCATAGTACCATAGAAAACTGGGAGGCCTAATTTTTTTGCCAGAACTTCTCCACCTTCGAAAAACAGGGCAGGCCTGTTCAAAAACTCCCGCGTGTATCGACTATCCGATACAGGTGGTCTTTGATCAGCGGCCAAATGAGCAATTCTTGGTGTATTTCTTAGGCTAATCATACTGCGCCTAAATGCACTTTTCTCAGTCATTATTCCTCCGAAATGTGTACGGATTTCCAGCATTAACTTATTGAAGAAAGTATTATTCAGTTTCAAATAAACAGTCTCAGCAATAACTTCTGTGTTCAATGCGACTCCGAGAATAGCCATCTCCCAGTTGAAAACATGTCCAGCCATCATGAGTGAGCTTTTTCCGTTTTTCACTGGATCATCAACCATGTGCTGATTGACAACTTGAAATCTTTGCCGAAGCTCCTTTTCGGAAATTGTCAACATCTTGAATGTTTCGGCAAAGAAAGCATCTGTGAAATTCCTGTAGAACTTATTTCGAATAGACTTTCTTTCAGCTGGAGTTTTCTCTGGAAAAGCGTGAAGTAAGTTCTCATCAATGACTTTTTTGCGGTACGCGACCACATATCTAGCTATCAAATAAAGAATGTCTGAAAAAATGTAAAGTACCGATAATGGTAACCTGGAGAAGAGTCGAAGAACAAACATCGCTGTCTAAACTGTAATTTGTTGGTATATTTTTGAAGAAATTAGAACGCATTTCCAAAAGGATGCGTTCGAATTATTCTCATTTTCTAGTTATAAATTGACCCAATCATTACTTTTGGAACTTATGTCGGAAGTTCAGCGCAGAAAATATTCTCAGGAAGAGAAAAATGCCATCTTCGATGGAGAGTTTATGCCACACATAGACTCAATGTACAATTTTGGCTACAGGCTCACCTTTGACGAGGATGATGCCAAAGACCTTGTGCAGGATACTTACCTGAAGGCCTATCGTTTTATCAACTCGTTTGAACAGGGAACTAATGCCAAAGCTTGGCTATTTAGAATTCTGAAGAACAGTTTTATAAACGAGTATAGGAAGAAAAGTAAGCAGCCAGCAAAGGTAGATTATCAGGAAGTTGAAACTTATTACAACTCCGATGATGTTCACTACCAAACTACTAGCGATCTCAGGGCCGAATCCGTGAAGGATATGCTCGGTGATGAGATCTCAAATGCACTTAATAGCTTGGCAGTGGATTTTCGTACGGTGATTATCCTGTGTGATTTGGAAGGATTTACCTACGAGGAGATGGCCAAGATACTGGACATCCCTATCGGGACAGTAAGATCCAGATTGCACCGCGCAAGGAATCTCTTGAAAGAGAAACTTCAGGGATATGCCCAGAATATGGGATATAATACCGATAGTACGGACGAAGAGGAGGATTAATAAAGAATAATTACCCATGGAAATGAATGACAACCCATCTGGAGAGCGAAAGATGCAATGCAGCGACGAAAACAAATGTTTTGAGTTGCTAGAAAGTATTTTGGACGGAGAACTTCAGGATTCTGGCAAGGAAGTCTTGAAGGAAAAGCTGGCTAAGTGCCAACCGTGTTTTGAACATTATCACTTGGAGCAAGCCATTCGTGATGTATTGAAAACAAAGTGTACCAAACATGCTGTACCTAATGAATTGGCAGATAAAATCCGTCAACAGATTCAGGACATAAAATAATCATGACACAAGGCAAGGCTATTATTTTTTCTGCTCCGTCAGGATCAGGCAAGACTTCCTTAGTGAAGCATTTGATTCAAAATATCCCAAATCTGGGATTTTCTATTTCTGCCTGTACACGTGACAAACGTGGAAGACATGAGGTTCATGGCAAAGATTACTACTTTCTCTCTCAGGAGGAATTCATCAAGAAAATAGACGAAGATGCATTTATAGAATGGGAAGAAGTCTATGCCGGTAACTTCTACGGTACGCTAAAAGAAGAGATCCAACGTATCTGGGATTCCGGTAAAGCAGTTATCTTCGATGTGGATGTCAAAGGTGGATTAGCCTTGAAAAAATATTTCGGAGAGCAGGCTTTGGCGATTTTTGTGAAAGTCCCTAGCTTGGAAGTACTCAAAACACGACTCAGTGATCGAGGAACAGAATCCGAAGAATCACTTTCCCGCCGCTTATTCAAAGCTGAGTTTGAATCCAAGTTTGAACCCCAGTTTGATGTCACTGTAGTTAATGACGAATTCTCAAAGTCAAGCGCAGAAGCTGAGTATTTGGTCAGCGAATTTTTAGCTAGATAAAATCTTGAAAATCGGTCTATACTTCGGTTCCTTCAATCCCATACATATTGGTCATCTGATCATAGCAGACACGCTTCACGACCGCACAGATTTAGATCAGGTTTGGTTTGTGGTGAGTCCACAGAATCCTCTTAAAAAACGCCAGTCTTTGATTCATGAGTTTGATAGACTGCGAATGGTGGAGCTGGCGATCGAGGACAATTATCAGTTTCGGGCTTCAGATGTGGAGTTCTCCATGCCCAAGCCTAGCTACACCATAGATACCCTCGCTTACCTGACCGATCAACACCCGCAACATCAGTTTTGCTTATTTTTAGGTTCGGATAACCTGACTCAGCTGAAGCGCTGGAAGAATTACCAGACCATTCTGGACAACTATGAGATCTTCGTCTATCCACGACCAGGCGACGCGATCTCCTTTGAGCATCCGAATATCAAGCTGATCGACGCACCACTTTTAGATATCTCAGCCACCTTTATCCGCAAATCCATTCTTGCCGGAAAATCTGTCAAATACCTACTTCCTGATGGGGTGGCAGATTATATCCGGGATAAGAAGTTGTATCAGTAAGCAGTTTCAGTAATCAGTCTCAGTGTGGAGATGGGTAGCAAGTGAAGTCTCTTTTGTTATGAAAATGAAGCTGATACACAGGTATTTGCTGTGTAAATAAGTTTCTAGTTATTTTCAAACTAATCCTTGCGATTAAAAAAAATAGTAACCATATACCGAAGTCTTAAGTGAGACCTTATTCTTGGCCGAGTTTTTTTAATTAGTTCAATATTAAAGTTTTATGAAAAAGTTATTATTTGGAATGGCCTTTATTGGGGCTATGATGAGCACAGGAGTATCTTTCCACGCTAAAGCAGACGTTCCTGTAAAACCTTGCTATCAAAGAATGTATTGGTGCTCTGGGGAAGTTGTAGTCTATAACTGTGAAAACTATCAAACTGGGCATTTATGCTCTGCAGCTTATGAAGCATGCTATAAGTGTTCTCTATAAATAGGTGATAATTAGAGGCTCGTTTGCCTCTAATTGTTTTATTGTTTTTTTTGAATTAAAAAACTGATTATATGTACTTTCGCTTATCCCTGATTTTTATTTTAATAACCTTTTTTTCCTGCAAAACTAATTCTGAAAAAGTTTCTGACGAAAGTATTCTTCACGTTGAACTTGAGGAATCAGAACTAATGAACATAGAAAAGTTTGAAATTCTGGAACTCATCCCATTAGAAACCAATCAATTTAACTTGATGGGGCTCGATTTGAGGGTGCACCAAAATGAAGAGAGTTATTATGTGATGGACATTGGGACAAGAGATGCAGTGCATCAATTTTCTTCTGATGGGAAATATCTAGGTGCCGCAGCCTCGATAGGTGAAGGGCCAGGTCAACTGCTGGGTTTGCAGGATTTTCAAATTGATAATGAAGGCAACCTGCTGGTTTTGTCTTCATTGGGCGATAAGTCCACTATCATTAAAATTGAAGACGTCGCTAGGCTCACTACAGTTTTTGAAACCGATTATTTGGCAGGGTCATTTACCATTCCATCTTCTGGTAATTTTCTTTTGGCTGGTGGATATAACCTCCCAATTGTAGCTAACCGTGTTGTTTTGACAGATTCAATTGGGATCATTCAATCTACTTTTTTGCCTAATGATTATGAGAATGAAATGCTACCAATGGGGGAGCGAAATTTCTATGAATCAGGTGAAAACCTGCTCTATTCCGAAATTTTCAACAACCGAGTTTATGAATATTCTGAGGCAGGATTAATGCCTATTTTGGAAATTGATATGGGAAAGTATTCACTTCCAGATAACTTTTGGGATGTAGATCTCATGGTAGGATTTAGTCGACTACAGGAAAACGGATTTGCAACGATAAAATCAGTCTTTGAGGATGATAGCAATTACTTGGTTAACATCCATATTCAAAGTAAGGCAGGTTCTTTCAAGAAATTACTTCTCATCAATAAGGAGACTGGGAATTCAAACTATTGGGATGGCACATCCTCTGAAGAAGAGGTGTACAGTGACCCTATTGCAATGGAAAATGGAGAAATTACGTTTTTGACCTATCACTCGGTATTGAAAAAGAAATTGGAAGGGGATTTACCACCTAACCTCCAAGAAATGAACTATGACTATCCAATATTACTCACAACTAAGATTAATGATTAAAAGAAAAATTTATCTCTCGCTTTGCCTTTTTCTAACTATCACTTTACTAAGTTCATGCAGAGATCATCCTACTACAATAAAATTTCCAGAAGGCTTAGAAGAATTGCGAATTGGTGAAAACTCTAAGCCACTTTGTCTGGAATGTCCTAAGAAATTCGTGGGTTATTTGGATTTAACTCAAAGGGATCTTTTTTTCTTGGAGATGAACTCTAAAGGATGGATTGATCTAAAATTCAATTACCCTGAACTGGAGGTGATCTGGGTGTTTGCGGGTAAAAATCAAAGAATTGATAAAAGTGATCTAGTTCGAATGTTGGATGATATGGGATATCCCTATTCTGTGTTTTATGATAAAAAGAATAAATTCTATGAAATGAATCAGCTTGATAAAATACCTTATGAAGTCAAGGCGATCCAGTCTTATTTTGTAGATGGCGAGGATGTAATAATCAATGCAGAATCAGGAATTCCCAGTTTGTTTAAAAAGCAGGTAATTGATTTTCTTGAATATGAGAAGAGTGAGTGATGTTTTATTTTAATCCTTACAGGAGGCTAGTCATATTTATAAAGGAGCAATGCTAAAATCCCCGTATTTTTTGGATTAAGCACTCTTTTTCCCTTTCTTGAAGATTGACCCAAAAGCCTGACTTTTCAACTTCAAACCTGACCTTAATGCAAAAACATACCTATGGAAGTGGGGTGATAGGCAATTGTGCCTTTATCGCCCATGTGGAATTGGACACAAATATCAGTTGGATGTGTCTGCCAAGATTTGATTCAGATTTTATTTTTGGGGGAATGCTAGACAGGGAGAAGGGTGGAGAATTCACCATTCATCCAGAGTCTGGAAATTTTAAGTCCTCTCAGGAGTATTTGGAAAACACCAATGTCCTGAAGACAACGGTCAAATCCGAAGAGGGAAGCTATGCTGTCACTGACTTTGCCCCACGGTTCAAAAACTTCGATCGCTACTACAAACCTTTGATGCTGATCCGGAAAATCGAAGCGATATCAGGATCTCCGAAAATCCTGATCAAATGCCAACCTTCGGCTGAGCATGGAGCCAGATTGCTAAAATCGAGTATGGGATCTAATCATATCCGCTTTATGGATACAGATCAGGAGCTCAGACTTTCTACCAACGCTCCGCTTAGCTACATTATGGACGGGAAAGCTTTTGCTTTGAACAAGCCTGTTTACTTGGTGCTTACCTATGGTAGACCTTTGGAAGCTCCTATAGAAACTACCGCTGAACGGTTTTTACATGCTACCACTGCGTATTGGCAGGAATGGGTGAAGTCTACCAGTATTTCGAACTTTCATCAGAAGCTTGTACTACGCTCGGCTTTGATCCTGAAAATCCACCAGTACGAAGATACAGGAGCCATCATTGCAGCATCAACGACTAGTTTGCCTGAGTCCCCAGGATCGACCAGAAACTGGGATTACCGCTATTGCTGGATTCGGGATAGCTATTACACATTGACTTGTTTCAATAGCCTAGGCCACTTTGAGGAATTGGAGAAGTACTTCGAGTTTATTCATAATCTTCGGCCTGGACTTGATGGACGTTACCAGCCGCTTTATTCGATTACAGGTGATTCTTTGCTTACAGAGGAGATTTCCGATCTGGATGGGTATTTGGGTGAGAAGCCAGTTCGCTTCGGTAATCAGGCATATACCCATATTCAGAATGATCTCTATGGTCAGGTTTTGGTTTCCTTGCTGCCTCTTTATTCTGATCAGCGTTTTACAGAAGAGGAGAGAAGTAGCTCCAAGCCGATGATCATGAATCTGCTGAATAAGATCGAAGCCACGATGAATGAGAAAGATGCGGGGCTCTGGGAGTTTAGAAATCTAGCTCAGGAGCACTGCTATACCTTCTTGTTTCACTGGGCTGGAGCCTGTGCTGCCGCAAAAATCGGTATTCGTCTGAAAGATGATAGCATGTACCAAAAGGCGATTGAGCTTCGTGATGTCGCTATTAAAAAAATTGAATCCTGTTATTTACCGGATAAGAAAGCCTATGGACAAGCTTTAGGTTCTACTTACATGGATGCTTCCACGCTACAGTTGATCACCATGGGATATTTTGGAGAAGATCTGGAGCGGGCAAATGATCATCTGAAAGCTTTGGAAGATGAGTTGTTGGCAAAGGATTTCCTATTCTATCGGTACAAGCACATGGATGATTTTGGTGTGCCAGAGACTACGTTCTTGATTTGTGCATTCTGGTACATTGAGGCACTAGCTTGCGTAGGAAGATTAGATGAGGCTGTGGAAGGTTTTGAGACCCTTGTTAAATATTGTAATCACTTGCATCTCTTCTCCGAAGATGTAGATCAGAAGACAGGAAGTCAGTGGGGAAATTTCCCTCAGGCGTACTCCCATGTTGGACTGATGAATGCTGCTTTCCGTATCGGAAGGAAGTTGGACAGACCGAATTTCTTGTAATATATTCCCCGCAGATATTCGCGGATACCTAGCGCGGATCTCCGCAGATATTGAGGTCATTGTATTGACTACAACTAGTATTTTCCTGCTTCTCCAGAAGCAGGACTTTTATTAACCTTTGGGGTGTAATCCTGAATGTCGTCAGACTTCTGGATCTCCTCGAAGGTTTTAATTTTTTGACCAAAAAACCTTCGAGGTCCAAAAAAGACCTCAAAGGTTATCATCATATTCCATCACTTTTCTACAGTTGGTTTTCAGGCTTAGTACAATACTTGTAGCTTCGATTTCTGATTAACTAGTACAACATATGCGTTTCCATAAAATTACCTCAGTCTCCTTATTGATCTGCGTTTCGATAGCTTTTGCTTCCTGTTCCAAAGACATCTACCGTGAGAATAATAAAGCACATAAAAAGGCAGTCAAGGAAGCCACGGCTACCATTCAAGAAATTCCTAAAACAAAAGCTGAGCTGGATTACGATACGCTCAGCATCACTGATGAATGGGTGGGAACAACCAACTTTAGTATCAGAAAGCCAAACTATGTGATCATCCACCACACAGCTCAAGACTCACTGGAGCAAACGATAAATACATTCACACTTAGCAGAACTCAAGTAAGTTCGCATTATGTCGTAGGTAGAGATGGTGAGATTGTCCAGATGCTGAATGATTATTTGCGCTCTTGGCATGCTGGAAGAGGAAGATGGGGAAATGACACAGATCTAAATTCAGCTTCCATCGGCATCGAATTGGATAACAATGGAAGCGAGCCATTTACTGTGGCACAGATTGAAAGTTTATTGGTTTTGCTTAAGCGGCTCAAGTGGAAATATGGAATTCCAACAGCCAATTTTATCGGTCATTCGGATATTGCGCCATCGAGAAAAGTCGACCCAAGTACCTATTTCCCTTGGAAAAAATTAGCTGAGGAAGGATATGGTTTATGGTATGATGAGGATGTGGTTTTCCCAGTTTTATCTTCTCAAAATGCCACTACTTTTCCTATAGAAACTACCGACTCTTTGCCATCGAATACAGTAGATCCGGTATTGGCATTAAGAATTATTGGCTACGACGTAAGTGATGAAAAAGCTGCAATACGTTCGTTTAAGCTCCACTTTGTTCAGCGGGATATAGAATCACCACTGACCGAAATTGATAAGAGAATCTTGGATAATCTGTATAAGAAGTATCTGTAGTAGTTTATGCCGCAGAGCGCACGGTGGTTTTCACAAATGGGAAAGTCGGGATTTAATTAGGTGGGGATAAAAATATTTTACCGTAAAAAATCTTATCAATTCCATCAGTCTAAGCTGGAGCCGTAGGTTTTCCGTAGCTGTCACTTTTGGTTTTCAAAGTCTTCGTTCTCAGCTATTCAGTCCCCTTAGGGACATTCTGTGGGTAGGAAATAATTAATTCCCTAATTAGCCGTGCCGTTAGGTACGGCTTTATTACTTGTTTTAATTGTAGCGCAGTACCTAAAGGCACAGTAAAAACGAATTGCCTTTTTTTACCCATAGTTAGCTCCGCTGGGGCAAGTGAAGGTTCTTGAATATGTTAATAATTGAAGCAGTCTGAAGACAGAAATTCTTTAGGCCATGGTCATGAGACTTGATCCATACTGGACTTGAACCAAACGAAAAGCACATAAAAAAAGGAGCGAAAAATCTTTCGCTCCTATCATTAAAATTCAGATCATTATTCAGATCAAGAGATCAAGAAGTCAACTTTTGAAGCAGTTGCCTTACCTGTCTGAATGATTTGATATTGTAATTTGCTTGGGTATACGCATAACCAACTCGGATAGAATAGGCATTTTTTGGCATTGCTTTGAACGTGTCTTCATCAGTCCAGTCATCACCAATCGCCAATATGAAGTCATATTCTGCTCCTTTCATCATCGCTGTAGCTGCTCGGCCCTTGTTGATGTCAGGTCGCTTGATTTCCAAAACCATATTTCCTTCCAGTACCTGCAAGTTGTAGCCTCTGGCCATGTACTTCAGGTGACTGAAAAGCTCTCGCATTCTGAGATCTCCCAAACCACTTTCCACTTTTCTGTAGTGCCAAACCAGTGAGTGATGTTTTTCTTCTATAAAAGCACCAGGAGTCCGGAGTACGTAATATTCCATTACTTTTCGGATATCGTCTTTCCAGCCATCTTCGACTTCGGCATAAAGTTCCCAATCGCCCTTGTTTTCCTTCTTTTTGACCCATACACCATGCTCGGCAATCATGTCAATATGTTGACCATTGAACCATTTCCCTAGGGTATCCTTATCTCTTCCTGAGATGACCACCACTTGGGCAAGTGCGCTTAAGTCTTTCACTATTTTTTTCAATTCTTCATCAGGATATGCTTTCTGCGGGTCCGAATGGAATCCGGTAAGTGTGCCGTCATAGTCCAGGAATAACACCGCATTTTTAGCTTTTTTGAAGCTTGCTTGAATTTCATTCATCACCTTGGTGTCCACATCTTTGGATGTGAGTTCTTCCTGCTTTTTCTTCACGTGCTCCAGACGATCCATGAATACTCTCACCCATTGGAATACATCGTATTTTTTGAGACTTTCCTGCATACTGCTGATCCTGGCTTTTTGCTCCGCCAACGGCATAGAAAGCGCATTATAAATCGCATCAACCACACCTTGTCGATCATTTGGATTGACCAGTATTGCATCCTGAAGCTCTTTGGAAGCACCAGCCATCTCCGAGAGAATCAATACACCAGTCTGATCAGTTTTGCTGGCCACAAATTCCTTACAAACCAAGTTCATACCATCACGCAGGGGAGTTACTAGCGCGATGTCAGACATGTTGTAGAAGGCACTCAGTTCTTCGAAAGGGAAACTTCTATAGAAGTAATGCACGGGTACCCAATTCAGCGTGGAGTACTCGCTATTTATACGCCCTACGAGCAGGTCAATTTCCTCTTTCAGTTCTTTGTACGACTGAACTTTGTCACGACTTGGCACCACGATCATGATCATGGATACTTTGCCATGCAATTCTTTATGCTGCTCGAGCAATTGATTGAAGGCCTGAATTCGCTGAGGAATTCCTTTGGAATAGTCTAGTCGATCGATTGTGAGAAGTAGTTTTTGACCTTCTACTTGCTTCCCAAATTCCCCTACAAAGCGTTGCGTTCGTTTGCTTTTTGCCTGCTTGGCAAATTTGTCGTAATCAATTCCCATGGGGAAAGAATCCACATTGATGATTCTGTTTTCGGCTTGGATGTAGCCGCTTTCACTGGATAAGCCTGTAATTCTCCCTACTGCACTGAGGAAGTGACGCATGTCGTCGTAGGTATGAAAACCGATCAAATCTGCTCCGCACACTCCATTCAGCAATTCTTTCCTCCAAGGAATCATTCGGATGATCTCGTAGGATGGGAATGGGATATGCTGGAAAAAAGCAATAGTAGCATTTGGTAACACTTCACGTAGCATCTGCGGAAGTAGAAGCAACTGGTAATCATGAATCCAGATCGTATCGTCTGGTCCGGCTTTTTTCAGGATAGCATCACAAAATTTTTGATTCACGCGTACATAGGCTTCCCAGTGTTCTGGATTATAGACCATGTATTGTGTGAAATAGTGAAATGCTGGCCAAAGTGTTTCATTACTAAAACCCTCGTAAAATTCTTCTACATCTTCCTTTGATAGGAAAACAGGAGCCATTTTTAGCTCATGAAGTTCAAGAATGATTTCTGCTCTTTGTTCAGGATCGTCGACGGTATTTCCTGGCCATCCGATCCAAATATTTTCTCCTTCTTTATAGATTGACCCAAGGCCGGTAGCTAGCCCGCCGGCACTTGGTTTGAACTCGAATCTGCCGTTGCGGTGACGTAGGCTGATAGGAAGGCGATTGGAAACGATGATGGTTTTTGACATAAAATAGTAGGTTTAAAAACAAGAAAAGGATAAGTCCGATTCAAAAAGGTGATGAGTTAAGATAAAGAATATCTCCAAGAATATAAACCAGAAGAGTCCTGATGAGTTCATTCAATGGTCATATTTCATAATTTGGTAACAAAAAAGCATCCGTTGAGGCGGATGCTTTTGGTGTTAGTTACTTGCTACATTTTTGGGTTTTGTGTCAACCTTTTTCCAGATGAAAGCAGCTAAATCACGACCTTCGGTGATTCCATATTCTATCGCGGGTCGGTAATGTATGCCTCCATAAAATCTGCTCAGCGCTGCTTCTTCCGCAGCTTGAGAAAATGAGTTGTATTCTCGGACTGGAAGGCCATAAGCCACTTCCGAGCTATCTACTAGATGGAACTCGTCTCCAAAGATATGTGCCAATGTGTAGGCAGAAGCTGCAGAGGCTACACTATGTCCACTGGTATGCTCTGGGAAAGGAGGTGTTTGTAGAAGTGGTACCCATTGCTCATCGATGTGCTGATTGATATAGGTTTCAGGTCTGATGAGATTGCTTCGGTATTTTTCATCCCAGCAGGAAATGAATGCTTCATTCAAAGAAATACCTGTCATGGCGAAAACTTCTGTGATGCCTTTCCAGTCTTTTCCTGCGGCTTTAGATGCTATCGCTGCAATGCTCATCCAGTGTCCTCCTGGTGTGATTTTTTTCTCAGCAAACATCACGTGACCTTTCACATTCATTTTGTAAGGATTACAATCCCAAAATAATGCGATGTCTTTTTGTTCCTGAGTTGCAGCCCGATCCATGTCGTAGACTTCTTTGGCGACTTTGTAAAACTCACTTCCTGGTTCCGTAGAAAATGGAGGTGGTGGCAGTGGTCTAAACTGGGAAGCTGAATCTAGAACGAAAGTTCTGATCTTACTCCAATGTGGTTCAATCGCCTCCATATAAGCGGGAGGAGTTGGTTGCCAAGTTCCTTCTTCACCCGTCACGGTGAATTTCGGGAAAGAGCGACTTTGATGGTAATTGTCCTTAGAGGAATATGCCTTGATCACGTCACCCACTTCTTTGCCGTAGGCTAGAGAAGCCTCAAATACATCTTCAGGAATGCCTTTTTCTTTCAAGGTAGCAAAGGTCGCATCCCGGTGCTCATTCATCATGTCTTCTGAGAAAATCAACCCTGTACCTACATAATAGTATGCAGCAAGCGATGCCAAAGGAGGATATACTTTTTCAGATGGAGTAAAGGTGATCTTCTCAGATCCGTTAAGTTGACCTAAAAGAGATTCGTAATTTGGATCCACCGATGCAGCGACTTCATAGGCAGCAAGCGAGGCATAGGTATAGATTCTCGCGGCAACTGGCGGAGAGAAAATATCATGGATGATCACTTCGGTAATTCTATTCTGGGCTTCACTAATGTATTGCCCATCTGTGATGGCATCGGTATAATCAACTTGTTTTGCGCAAGAGGCTACAGTCAGGAGTATTCCTGAAATTAGCATGAGTTTTAGGATACGCATATTTTGGATTTTTTTAAGTCTGTGTTAGTCTGAAATCGAGGTAGAGCTTTGTCAAAGCGGACTTCAGTTGAACTTGTTTGGCTTTCAAAGCTATTGGAAATAAAGGAAGTATCAAAAGATTTCAATCAAGTTTGATCAAGTAAATGGGCCCTGAGTTACTTGCTGCAAGTCCAAATTCAATTCCGTTTACCTTGATTTGACGAATGATTCTGAGTTGTGATTTCGAAGGGATTGTATTGGTAAATGTCTTTCTCTCCCAGCCCTTTTCTGTCCAGTGAAAAGACTGAAACGCTGCCGCTGAATTACTACCCAGATCTACGCGATATCCAGAGAAATTCCCGCCAAGTAAAGCTGATGATTCAGATTCATCCCAGCTAATAGTGAAGGTAGGGGATAGCTGGGCGGTATCAGGAAATGGGTCAAATAGGAAACTACCATCTTTTTGCTGCAAATAAGCGCCGGAGCGAAATTCGTAAACTGCATACTTTGAGGCCTTTTCCAAGGCTTCTTCTGAGAATAAATCTGATGGGCCAGTAATCTGTGAATAGCTCTGATAAGAGGTATGCTTTTTCTTAAGCCCAGGAATTTGTTTGATTAGTTCATCTCTGGAAGCAAAAGGAACCAGACGATTCTCCATAGAATGAAAAATGACTGGGTCTGCCTGACCATTCTCGTCAAAATCCGAATGATAGAGCCATAGTGGTTGGTCTACGCTTGCTTTTAGTTTTGAGTTCAACCCTAGATTTCCTGTTAAAATATCAAGTTTGCCATCTCCATTTATATCGGTAATTGCTAGGTCTTGAATCCATCCGGAAGAATGCTCCAGCCCGTTGATAGAAATTTCTTGGAGGGATTTTCCGTTGATATTCCTGAAAACCCGGATTCCTTGCCAATCACCCGTAAACACTAGTTCACGCTTTCCATCCCCAGTCAGATCAGTCCAGCGTGCAGAATTGATCATTCCTAACTCTTTTCCCTCTCCAAACCAAGCTGCAGTCTTATCTTGAAAAGTCCCATTGCCTTGATTGATGAGCAATACGCTCGAAGGACTCACCCCATAATCGCCAGCTTCCACTGAGCTACCTACAAATAGATCTAGATCACCGTCTGCGTCTATATCGTGAATTGCTATCGTGGAGGTGTTTTCACCGACTTTGGGTAATGCCATTGGGTTAAAAAGAAAATCACCCTTTCCATTTCCGAAAAAAATACGATCAAAGTTGAAAAGTGCTCCACTAGGATGGGCATTTCCACCGCTTCCCACGTAGAGGTCCAGATTTCCATCTCCGTTCAGATCAGCAAATTCTGCCACTACATCTTCTGCTCTGGCTAGTTGCTCGAATATTTGCTGTTTTTTTTCTTCAAACTCCCCATTCGGAAGTTGGATAAATAACGCTCCTGATTGTTCCTGTGCTCCCCCGACATAGAAGTCGTCCAGTCCATCGTTATTTACATCGCCTATTGCTAAGGCTGGTCCCATACTCGCAAAGCTTTTCGGGATCAAATACTCCCGTTTTGTTTCATCTACCGTGTTTTTCTCCACATGCTCCCATGAGATTTCAGGGGATTTAAAAGAGTCTTGAGTGTCTTTTTCTAGCCTGAGGAGTGGCTTTCCTTTACCTTGGGTAAGCGAATAAGTTTGGTTGATTGATTGGCTTGAAAAGATCTCCCTTGCTCCATTAGGCCAGCTGACAGAGATGGAATCTATTTCCTGAGTTTTTCCCAGCCCAAAAACCAATGTAGATGATGTTCCAGACATAAATCCTCTGCTTCCAGAGTAATACTGGAATAAGGCTTGTCCTTCGTAGTAGATCCCTACTTTAGCACCCATCCCAAACGGGTTTTTTCCTTCAGCTTTAAGATTAATTCTCAAAAATGAATTCCCGGATTTTTCGGTGTGATTTTGATAGATAAATGCAGGCTGATTCAGGTTATTGGTAACCAGGTCCAAATCTCCGTCATTATCCAAGTCTGCATAGGTGCTGCCATTGGAATAACTCGGCTGATCCAAACCCCAAATTGCAGCTTGATCTGAGAATATCAACCCACCATTATTTTGATAACTTAAGTTGGGAAGCTTGACGGTAGGTAGCATTTCGATTTGCTTTTGGCGCAGCTCAGTCAAGGTTAAGATTGGTTCAGCCTGAAGACTATACTGAATGAAGTCAAGATCGTTAGGTCGTTTTTCTATGCCATTAGTGATATGAATATCCGGCAGTCCATCATTGTCCATATCAAAAATCAGTGGCGACCAACTCCAATCAGATGCATAAATTCCTGAAAAAAGAGCGATTTCACTGAATCCATTTCCGTTCTGGTTGAGCTGAAGGTGGTTTCTGACGTATTGATCAGCATAGCCAAATTGCTTCTTGATCTGATATACTTCAGGCTTGTCTTCTCCAACTGATTTCATCCATATTTCTGGATCTAGCGGAAGCATGTCGGTGGTGAAAATCTCAGGAAATCCATCTCCATTCAGGTCCGCCACATCATTTCCCATGCTGTAGCGACTGGTATTAGAGATTAGTTTTTGCAGGGATTCTACAAAAGTCCCATCCTGCTGATTCAGGTAGAGGTAATCGTTTTCGGTGAAGTCATTGGAAACATAAATATCCGGCCAGCCATCGACGTTGAAGTCTTCTATTCCGACACCAAGACCGAATCCTAAGACGCTGGAATAAATTCCAGAGACTTCGGTGACTTCTTCAAAACCTATCCTGCCTTCTGAAGCTAGGTTTTTGTAGAGTTTATCCCCCCCTTCATCGGCTAAGTTTCTTTGCTCAGCTTGCGCAAAAACTTCAGGAGATTTGACCGAGTGATTTAATAAATACATGTCCAAATCCCCATCTCGATCGTAATCAAAGAAGGCTGCCTGAGTACTAAAACCTTTAAAATCTATCCCATATTCTTCAGCTGACTCTACAAATTTTGTGTCGCCCTGATTTATATAAAGCAGGTTTTTTCCGGATAATCCTTTGTAATCACCGACTTGGGCTACGTAGATATCCAGCAGTCCATCCCCGTTTACATCTGCCATAGTAACTCCAGTGGACCAGCCACCATCACCATCTACTCCTGAAGATTCGGTAATATCTTCAAACTGAAAATCACCTTTGTTAAGGTAGAGACGGTTTGAAACTTGATTTCCTGAAAAATACAAGTCTACCAAGCCGTCGTTATTAATATCTCCAGCAGCTACTCCGCCGCCATTGTAGAAATAGAGGTATTCAAGAATATTCAGGGAATCTGAAGAGATCAGCGTGTTTTCAAAGGAGATTCCAGTCTTTTCTTTTGGCATCAATTCAAAAAGTGTATCCTCTTTTGCTTTTTCCTTGCAGGAAAAAAGTAGACTAATTGCAATTAGAAAGGGTAAAGAAAAATTCTTCATTTCAATACTTCCAAATCTCCGCTTGTGCGCTATTCTTTACGACCAAGAGTTTTCCCTCTCCCAAGTCTGCAAATGCTCTGATATCACCTTCTAGCTGAAGTCCGTTTTTAGAATTTGGCCAATAGTCGAAAGTTCCGTCGCCTTTTCCAAGCAATACATCACCATAGCTCGCATCGTATTTTCCGACTTCAGGTTTTGCATTGAACAGATTCCCGCCTAGGATCAAATCTTGAATACCGTCTTGATTCAGGTCTGTTACATGGATTGCAAAAACGTAAGAACGCTGAGCCATTCTTGGGAAGGGTTTCCAGGTGAATTTTCCATTCCCTTCATTCATTAGCACACCTGAGGACAGATTGTTGAGTTCGCTGATGATAGATTTGTCCAATACGTCTTTTGGGAAAATATCCGAAAGCGATTGATTATTGTAGTTGCTGTAACGCATATACTTCTTCCTGATCGATGGTATTTGTTTTTCCAACTCATGCTTCAGCGTGTAAGGAACCTGCACACCGCCTTCTTCGCGTATGAAAATATGCTCCACTGATCCATTTTGATCGAAGTCATTCAAGTACATTTTCACAGGAGTGCTTTCTGAGACTTTGAATCTGGAATTCAAACCGTTGTTTCCTAATAGCAAATCTGGTAAACCATTTCCATCTAGGTCTGCAACTTCCACCGTTCTGTACCAACCTTTTAGATTTTGAAGTTCCGGCATTTCAATTTTCTGGAACTTGCCTCCAGTGTTTCTCATGAATAGTGGCGCCAACCATTCTCCAACAAGCACCAAATCTTCGACTCCGTCATTGTCCCAATCCAAAACTTTGGCATCGGTGATCATTCCAATTTCGTTCAGCTCTGGAGCCAATGTAGCGGTCTGATCAGTGAAGTTGCCTTTGCCATCGTTGATCCAAATGCTGCTACTCGCGGGAGCACCATAAACAAAAGGCACAAGTCGACCTCCAATAAACAGATCCGGAGACCCGTCCTTATTAATATCAAGCACTTCGACTACAGAACTACTTCCTCGTTTGGAGTTGAATCCTGTCTGAGTGCTTTTGGTAAAATTGCCTTTTCCGTCGTTCAGGTATAATCTGTCAGTAAGTTCCGGCGTTCCAAGTCCAGATTCATTTCCGCCTGAAACAACCATTAAATCCAAGCTCCCATCTGCATTCGCGTCAAAGAATTTTGCGTCTACATCTTCCGAAATGGCGTCATTTTCAAAAGCATTTTGTGTTGACTTATTGAATTGACCAGAGGTAGATCCTAAATAGAGCTGACCAGGGAAACCTTTGGCTCCGCCAAAATAGAGATCTTCGATTCCATCTCCATTCACGTCCGCCTTTGCGAAAGCTGGGCCTTCTGTCGAATACATGTGAACAGTGAGCCTATCTCTATCAAAATCTACCATTGGGTTTTCCACATGGGTAAAGCTCAAATTTGAGACTTCTTCCTGGTGGAAAAATGTAGGTTCTTTTTTGTCAAAGAAACTTTCATTTTCAAGAATTGGGTTGGCATCCGCCCAATTCAGTGTAAGTAAGGTGTCCGCAGGGATGTTCTCTAAGTGAGTAAAAGTCCCATCTGGCCAAAGGACTTTAAGCAGGTCTATAGAATTTATTTTACCGAGTCCAATTGTGATTTTTGGATCAACAGAAGACTCAAACCCACGATTTGGCATTTGCTCGGCAAAGAAGGTTTGGTTCCCTGCCAAGACTTTAATCTGAGCTCCTATAGCATCGGTATTTTTGTCTTTTCCTACTAGCTTTATTTGTAGGGAGTGATAATCCGGATAAAATTCCTTTGATAAATTCCTGAAGATCGAAGCAGGTTTATTCACGTTGTTCAAGACCAAATCAAGCGTACCGTCATTATCCAGATCTCCGTATGCCGCGCCATTGGAATGGATAGCCTCACCAAAACCCCAAGCAGTGGAGACATCTTCAAACTCTAATTCCCCAAGATTTCGGAAAGCATAATTTGGAATTGGATTGATCGGGATAGGATCGATCAATGCTTTGTAGTCTACGCCTTCTTGGGAGATGATCTTGAGTTTGGTCTCTTCATTATCGATGAAATTCAGGTAATCCAGATCAGTAACATCTTGGTATATGCCATTGGCTACAAATAGGTCACGCTTACCATCATTGTCCATGTCGAAGATCAATGCACCCCAGCTCCAGTCTGTAGCTTCCAAATTAGCCATTCTTCCCATTTCGCTGAAAGTGCCATCACCATTATTGATGTGAAGCATATTTCTGGAATACTGATAATGATACCCATGCGTTTTGTTGAAGGTGAATTTATCCCAGTTCTCAAAAGTGGTCACCTGCTTCAATCTCACTTGAGGCTCTGGTAGCATATCGGTCACGAATATATCCAGCAACCCATCTCCATTGATATCAGCGATATCTGCACCCATCGAAGCGGCAGAGATTGAGCGCATGGATTTTTCAAGCGATTCGGTGAACGTTCCATCTTGGTTATTGATATACAGGTAGTCTTTTTCGAAGAAGTCGTTGGAAATAAAAATATCCGGCCAAGAATCCTGATTCACATCTCCAATCGTGATTCCCAAGCCAAAACCGATGATGGATCCATAGATTCCGGCCTCCTCGCTGACGTCGACGAATTTACCATTGTCGTTTCTGAAGAGTTTATCTCCTCCTACAGAATCGCGTTTAGGGCGTTCATTTTGCATTTTATTGAAACTGCCGATTGCTTGGTAGCTATTGTTCAGTAGGTAAGTGTCTAAGTCACCATCCTTGTCATAGTCGAAAAATACAGCGTGAGTCGAAAACCCTTTGTCCGCTAATCCATAAGCTTCTGCTTGCTCAGAAAAGGTGCCGTTTCCCTGATTTATGAACAGCTCATTTTGTTTATTGTCACCTGCGATATCACCTGAATTACAAACGTAAATATCCAAAAAACCATCCCCATTCACGTCTGCCATAGCGACTCCTGTACTCCAGGCACGGGTTCCTGCTGTTCCAGATGCTTCGGTCACATCCTCGAATTTGAAGTTGCCTTTGTTCAGGTAAAGTTTGTTTGGACCTAGGTTGGCTGTAAAGTAAATATCAAGAAGCCCGTCATTATTTATATCCCCGAGAGCTACCCCACCGCCATTGTAGTAATTCCTGTACGTGAAAATATTGAACTCTTCATCGAAAGAAAGTTCGTTTGCAAAGTCAACCCCTGACTCAGAAGTAGGAATGGATTCAAAGAGCGTCTTCGTTTGCTCCACTTTGGGCTTACAGGCAAGAAGCGATGCAAATGCAGCTAATATGATGACTGACTTTCTCATGCGGGATCTTTTTCTAGCTCATGTTGAATATTCAGATCCATGATCTCGACTCGTACTGTTGACAGATTTTTCTTAAATATTCTAGTTCTACGATTACCATCCACTTTAACAAATGCCACTTGATTTCCGTCTTCACTTTTCACTTCTATAAAGCCCGGACCGTACCATTTCTCATAGAGTGCTAATACATCAGTTCTCAGTTTCTCAACCGAAAGTTCCTCGTTCCATGGTGCCCATCCTTCATAAGTATAGTCCACTGGCATCTGGTATATTTTGTCCTGATTGAATTTAGGGTAAAAGCGCATTTTTGAAGGCAAGGCGGATGGTAATTTTACTTGATATTCGATAGAAAGTTCTGTTGGGCCGTTTAGCAAAATACCTTGTTTATTCATTTCCCAGCACTTTTCATAAAAAATCTTTTTATCCATCCCGAGTTCTAATCCTAAAAAGAGGTCATTTTGGATTTTACCGGAAGCCAATTCTTTTTCCTCCATTTTTTGATATTCAGATTGGCATGAAAAGAGGCTGAGGCTTACAAATACTAGTACTAGTAAGGGGAATTGTAATTGGTTATGCAGGGTCTTCATTACGCGTAATACTTCGTTTGACTATGGGGATTAGGGGTGTCTAACGATTAAGATGTTAAGATAGCCGATGTTAAGAGAATCGAAAGTTTTATGGCCATTCATTCTGAATTCTTACCAGAAGTACCACGTCCCATTAAGTGAAAAAGGAAGTACACTAGATGTACTTCCTTTTAATTCTTACAACTAGCTTCTTTTAATAGCCTGGGTTTTGAACCAAGTTAGGATTTGCGTTGATCTGCTGAAGTGGAATTGGGAATAGCTTTCTGAAGTCTTCAGAAACTCCTTTTTCCCACCAAGGCTGACTGAATTTGCCAAATCTAATCATGTCAGTTCTACGACTAGCTTCTGCGAACATTTCAAATCCTCTTTCATCATAAATCGCATCCAAGGACACTGGAACCACTGGTAGACCAGCTCTTCCTCTTACTTGATCCAATGCATCTTGCGCTTCAGCAATTTTCCCTTGTCTGAAAGCTGCTTCTGATTTTGCCAAAATGATCTCGCCCAATCTGAACAATGGATAGTCATTGCTTAATTCTTGACCAGCACCTGAGGAGAACTCAAACTTTCCAACTCTTACTCCGGCTTGTCTAAGCGCATTAGGAGCGAGCATGTTAATATTAGGGGTGAAGGTCAATGGTTGACCGTCAGGATCACTTGCTTCTGCCGATAGATCTTCCAATCTAGTTCCATCAGAGGAGAATTGTGGGCCAGCCAGGAAGCTCTGCTTTCTCACATCTCCTTCGTCGAAATTATTGTAAAATTCTTCTAGGGAAGCATATCCATTCCATGGCTGAGCACTAAGATCAAATGTGTTTTGATTCAAGTAGTGCAAGGTCATCATAGCAAGGTTAAATCCTGGAGCATTGTTCTCATCGTACGGAAGTGTCAAGATGTTCTCAGTAGATCCTCCGTTTCTTGTCGCGAAGTTGGAGAAGAAGTTTGAGCTCAATGAATAAGGCCCAGAGATCACTTCGTTAGCTGAAGCTTCTGCATCTGCCCATCTTGCAGTACCAGTGTATACTTCTGCATTTAGGTAAAGTTTCACCAGCATTGCATGCGCCGAATAGTAATTCAACGTGGTTCTGGTGTCTTCTTTAGGTAGAAGATCTATGTTTTCCAAAATTGATCGCTCGATGAAGTCAAACACTTCTTGACGAGAATTATTCGTAGGATTTCCTCCAGTGGATTCTTCGGTAATGATTGGCACATTGCCAAAAGAATCGATTAGCCATAGGTAAGGTAGAGCACGCAGCACTTTTAATTCGGCTACTAGTAACTCAACATCCGGAAAAGAAATAATCAAGTTGTTGATTTCACCAACTGCCGTAAAGCAATAGTTCCAAGAGTTGTTGAATGCGTCTTCGGAAGCACCCCAAGTATGGCGGTGTACTCTTAGCCAGATGCCACCATCTTCCCAATCCGGACCTTTCTGCGGTATAGCCATCTCATCAGAGGCTACTTCGTTGATCGACCAGATACTATTGTGGCCACCCCAGCTTCCGACGATTCTGGAATAAGCAGAGGCTTTCAATACATCAATCAAAATAGGATTGTCGCTATTTGCAACATCATCAGGTGTCACCCCATCAAGAACCTCTTGATCTAGCTCCCAGCATGATCCCAGCAGAAATAAAGCTGGAACCAAAAGACAGATTTTACTTATATATTTTAACATATCTCTGTAGTTAGATTTTGTTATTTAAAATTTAGAGAAAGACCTAATGTGAATGATCTCGTTTGGAAGTAGGTGTTTCTACGCTCAAGACCAGGAGATAATGAGGTAGTGAAACCGTTACCATTTTCTGAATCAGTAATTCTCACTTCAGGATCTACTCCAGTGTAATCGGTGATTGTGAATAGATTTTGCGCAGCAAAATATACTCTGAACGAACTTAGGTTTTTCGCTGGAGTTTTGAAATTGTATCCCAACTCCATGTTGTCCAAGCGAATGAAAGATGCATTCTCAATGTAAGAACTGTTGAAAGTAGGAGTTGAAGTCACTACAGGGGTTTTGTCAGTTATTACGGAATTCCATGTGTTAGAAGATGCATCTTGGTTTTCGTAGAAGCCTCTGTACGAGTTGTAAAGATCATGTCCCCAAGCTCCTCTAAAGAAGAAGCTTAAATTCAAGCCACCCCATACAAAGTTGTTGGCAAAGCCAAATTCTCCTTTTGGAAGACCATTACCCAACTTCTGGAATTCATCTGGATCGGTGGTAGAAAGAATGTATTGACCATCCTCTGTCAGGCCTTCCAATACAGGACCATAGAAATCACCCAGTGTTTGTCCTACTCTGTTATAAATAATTGGGTTGTTATTTTGACCTGGAGATCCTGGAGTCGCAAACCTTAACTCATCAAATCCTAAGTCACCTGCTGACAAACTCTCTATCGTTGTTTTGTCATAAATGGTAAAGTTTCCGCTTGGATGCCATTTGATAGGTCCCAACTGAATGTCATGTGCGCTTAGTGCAAACTCGAATCCTGCTGCTCTCAAATCAGCAAGGTTTACCCAAGTTGATGAAGCAGTATTGAATCTTCCTGGATCAAATGGGTTAGGTGCTCCCGTTGCAACAGGTACGTTGAATAGGAGATCAGAAATGTTTCTGATGTAGTAATCCATGCTACCGGTAAGCTTGTTATTGAATAGTCCGAAGTCCAAACCAAGGTTGATTTCTTGTTTGGTCTCCCACTTTAAATCCTTGTTTGGATTTGAATTTTGTACGATACCTACGTATACGTCAGTCGTAGTAAGGGGATCTCCATCAAGATCCACTCTGTTTCCGTTGCCATATACACCTAACGCCAAAGTAGGAGATGGAGGAAGGTTCCCAGTGATTCCAAATGAAGCTCTTGGTTTGAACTGGCTAAATAGCCCCATGTTAAAGATCTGAGTGAAATCCGAACCTAAACTTACAGCGGGGAACACACCCGTTTGGTTGTTTGCTCCAAAGCCTGAGTAAGTCTCTGCACGAACTGAAGCAGACAGGAAGAATTGATTGTTCAAGTTGAAGTTAGCTCTTCCGAATAAAGAGTTAAGCTGATCTTCATTGGCATAAGAAGCGATTTCTGTGCTATTACCAAGTCTAATAGAACCTGCGCCTAAGTTGTCCCAGCCTAAGTCAAATAAGTATTGTTTTACTCTAGCATTGAAACCTTGATTTTTGGTGGATTGTGTAGCTGCACCAGCCAATAGAGTCATATTCAAACCATCACTCAGATCAAGCTCATAACGAAGCGTAGTCTCAAAAATCTTTTGCACTCGGTCATTAGTTCTTCTCTGGGCCGAACCGCCAGTTCCTAGACCTACGTTGTAGTCAAGTCTAGACCAGAAATCTCCTGAAAGTGTGTTGCTTCTATCCTGAGAATATTGCGCGGAAATAGTCAGATTGTTAATAATATCGAATTCAGCTCTATAGGAAGTCAGGGCTGATTTCGTCTCACTCACAAATTTCTGCTGATTTGCTAAAGCCACAGGATTATAAAAATCGAAAAGATCTCGCTGGAAGTAGCCGCCAAAACGCTCATTAGCATCTTGTGTATCTTCAAAAATAGGAGCAGTAGGATTATATAGTGTAGCATATCTAAATGCTGCATCATTGATAGATTCTCTGTCCACATTCGTAAAAGAGAGGTTGACATTAAATCTAAGTCTATTATCAAGTGCTCCTTGAGAAAGATTCAGCCTTGTATTCAGTCTCTTATTTGAAACGCCATTTACGATCCCTTGATTGTCACGGTAGTTTACTGCTGCCATGTAGTTGGTGTTATTAAATCCACCGGATAAACTTGCGTTAGTTGTATAAGAGAACGAATCATCAATTAATTCATCTCTCCAGTCCGTTTTGCTTCCGAAATCTGTACCTCCTCTTGCTACAAATTCTTCAGCAGATAGCACTGGGATCAGATTAGTAGCTTGATCCATTGTGCCAAAGGAATTAATAGAGACACTAGCCCTTCCATCTTTTGGGTTTTGTTTGGTAGTAGTAACCAAAATTACACCTGATGACCCTCTTGCTCCATAAATAGCAGCTGCAGAACCATCTTTCAATACATCGATGGATTGAATGTCGTTAGGATCGACATTATCCAATGAGGCACCGATCACTCCATCCAAAACAATTAGGGGAGAAGAGTTTGCTCCGAAAGTGGAAAGACCTCTAAGTCTTACATTGAAGCCTGAGTTAGGGTTGCCACCTGGTCTTGTGATCGATAATCCGGCTACCTTACCTTGAAGTAATTGAGCTGGGTTCGATACATTACCCTTGTTGAAGTCTTCAGGCTTCACAGCTACCACCGCAGAGGTGATCTCTTTTTTATCTTGTGAGCCATATCCGATTACTACCGCTTCTTCAAGGCTTTGGATGTCTTCTTCCAGGTTGATAGTAATGTTAGTTTGGTTACCGATTTCTACTTCCTGGACTAAATATCCAACAAATGAAATAACAAGTATCTGATCGCCTGGCTGTAGGTCAAGTGAAAACTTACCATCTAAGTCAGTTGCAGTTCCCCGGGTAGTACCTTTAATAAGTACTGTAGCTCCAGGAACTGATTCTCCAATCGTAGGATCCATGACTGTTCCTGTCACAGTTCTCCCTTGACCGTTGGCTACAAGAGTAGCGCAGAAGATGAGCGCTAAGGCAAGTAGAAACGCCTTTTGTTTAAGTAAATAGTTTCTCATAGGGTTTGATTGTTTGGTATCTGCGAGATTTAATTAGTTCATTACATCTCGAATCGAAAGTGGTGCATAAATTTTAATTTTGCAATTATTAACATTTGTGCCATTCGGCATTCGGAAAACACGATTTAACAGAATATTGTTTTAACAAGTGATTGATTAATATATTCAAGGTTTTGTTGAAATATTGGTAATGGAAATCGTTTTCCATTTTCGAAAAGTCATGGAATGGTATTTTTTTTAAAAAATTCAAAAAAAAATCTTTCTAGGTGCTGTAGAAATTTTTTCGATAAAAGACTTTCTTAAAATTTTTTAAAAAGCTGTAAGAAATAAGAAAAATTGAGTGGAAGTTTTTTAGTCAAATACTTGAATAGTTAGCCCTAATTAGAATAGTTTCGCTTAGTAGGTAATGTGATTTGAGACTTTTGTAGGAAATAAAAAAATCCCTAAATCATCTTAAAACATGAGCGCTAGAAAGGCCGTTTTTGAAAAGGTGACTATCTTGATTGTCAAACCAACTTTTATGAAAAAACAAGTACACTTAATTCTTGTCCTAAGCTTTTCCTTCCTTTCATTTTTTTATACTAATCAATCCAATGCACAGGGAATCCGTGGTAGGGTGACGACCACTGAGGGTGAACCTTTAGCATTTGCTTCAGTATATATTCGGAACCTGGGCGACGGAGTTCCTACCAATGAGGAAGGGAGCTTTGAGTATAAACTTCCGAAAGGCATTTACGATGTGTTAATTCAGTATCTAGGTTACAAGTCCCAACTCGAGACCATCATCGTCACTGACGAATGGACAGTCAAAGACTTTGTACTGGAGCCACAAGAATATACCTTGGCAGAAGTGGAAGTAAGGGCTGGCGCGGAAGATCCGGCGCTGACTATTATGCGAAAAGCAATCGCAAAGGCAAAATATCACCGGCTTCAAATCCAGAAATACAGTATGACTGTCTATCTCAAGGGAACTGGAAAGCTGACAGATGCGCCGTTTTTCCTTCGTAAGACTATAGAAAAAGAAGGACTAAAGCTTAATGAAGCTTACACTTCTGAATCTGTGTCGAGGATTACGTTTACTCAGCCAAATAAGGTGGAGGAAAAAGTGATTTCGATCCGCACCAATGGTGATAATCAATCCACTTCTCCAGCTCCCTACATTCAGACTACTTTTTACCAAGAGAAAATTAATGGAATAATCTCTCCACTTTCCAGATCTGCCTTCCAATATTATAAGTTCAAATACGAAGGAAGCTTTTTTGATCAAAATGTGATGGTAAGTAAAATCAAGGTAACCCCACGCTCCAGAGGAGAGCAGGTCTTTGAAGGTTTTATTTACATAATTGAAGATTTGTGGGCAATTCACAGTTTGAATCTACAGACATCTTTGTTGGGCTTTCAGATTACGGCAAAGCAGCAATATGCCCCAGTAGCTGAAAATGTGTGGATGCCGTTGACTCATACGTATGATTTTGGGGGGAAGATTTTTGGGTTTGAAGGTAATTTCAAATACCTCGCATCTACCCGCGAGTATGAAATCGAGCTAAACCCTGATTTGGAATTGGTCCCAGAGATTATTGATGAGAAAGTGCAGGAAGTTCCTGATGAGGCGGTCAAGTTTGACAAGTCTCTGTCGGCGCTGGAGCAGCTCGCATCAGAAGAACCTAAAACCAGAAAGGAATATCGAAAACTCCTGAATGAGTACGAGAAAGAAAACCAGCAAGAGCAGGAGGAACCAGAGGTGATAGAAGAAAGCTACTATGAGGTAGATTCCATGGCGAAAAAATACAATCAAGCTTATTGGGATAGCATTCGCCCAGTTCCTTTGACCGAAAGTGAGATTCAGGGATATCAGCGGGATGATAGTGTGGCGACGGTAGAAGCGGCCAAGATGAGTGATGTAGACTCTATTGCCAAAAAAGCGAGGAGGAAATTCAAACCTCTGGATTTTATGAATGGAGCGACTTACAATTTGGGAAAGGGAACTTCAATTGGGTTTAAGCAAAATTGGACAAAAACATCCTTCAATACGGTTGAGGGTTTTAAGTTGGGAATGGCGCTTTTCTACCGAAAGGAGAAAGTCACTAAGGCTGCAGATAGTGTGAGCATACTGCGCAAAAGCTTCAATATAGAACCTGAGCTCCGCTATGGATTTTCGAGCAATCGCTTTTACGGGAAAGTAGACTTCCGATGGTCCAGTACCTTGCCTATATCCGGGACTACTTTTGGATTGAAAGGCGGTAGGTTCATCTATCAGTTTAATGGAGGAGAGCCGATCAACGAGCAGGTGAATGCGGTGTATTCCTTGCTTTTCAGGCAGAATTACATGAAGCTCTACGAACAGGATTTTGCGCAAGCTTACTGGGCGCATCGGGTAAATGGAGGGATTACTTATCGTGTAAACATGACCTATGCCAATCGTACCGAATTGTTCGATACCAATAATTACAGTTTCTACAATAAGGAAGGGCGGGAATATTCACCCAATCAGCCTGAGAATGTAGAGACAAATTCAAACTCATTTGCAGATCACGATATTTTAAAATTGAATGCGGAGCTAGAATGGAGGCCTGGGATAAAATACGGAATTAGAAACGGAAGAAAATATCCGATTACTGGGCGTTCTCCTTTAGTCAAGCTTGCTTATAACAAGGCTTTTGGCGGAATTAGTAGCGATGGAACTGCGGCAGATTTCGACCATTTAGAAATTGGAATTCAGCATGACTACACATTTGGAGTGAGTGGCAAGCTGGACTTCAACCTTTCTGCGGGAGCTTTTTTGTCAAATGATCAGGTTTATTTTCCCGATTTCCAGCATTTCGGAGGAAATAGAACCATTTTTTCAAACTTTGGGCCTGCATCCAATTATCGTTTCATGGACTATTACAAGTACAGCACGAATTCGAAGTATTTCTCCGGAATTGTACATTATCAGTTTAGAAAATTCATTTTTACCCAATTGCCCATGCTCAGGTTCTCAGGAGTCCGGGAGAATATTTTCTTTAATTACCTGAAGACAGACAGCTCTCCAAATTATTGGGAGGTAGGATATTCACTGGACAATCTCTTTAGAATCTTCCGGGTAGAAATGGGGGCAGGATTTGAAGACAGTAAGTTTCTACGTGGGGGAGTTCGATTTGGTGTTGCCACGTTTATAAATATTAGCTCTGGCAATTAATTGAGAAAAATTAGGCATAAAAAAACCCGGTTTCAAACCGGGTTTTTTTATGAGTTAGACTTTCATGATGTCTACTTCTTTCTTGGCTAGTAGTTCATCTATTTTAGTAGAAAATTGGTCAGTTAATTTTTGAACAACCTCCTCAGCGCGTTTGATTTCATCTTCAGACGCACCATCTTTTTGAAGCTTTTTGAGTTCGTCATTTATGTCTTTACGAACGGTTCTCAGTGAGATTTTTCCACCTTCACATTCATGCTTAGCTTGCTTCACCAGCGAAATACGTCTTTCTTCAGTAAGTGCAGGAATAGTCAGGATAATCACTTCACCATTGTTCTGAGGTGCAAGTCCGAGATCCGAATTGATGATGGCTTTTTCAATTTCAGAAATTAAGGAACGTTCAAAAGGCTTAATGGAAAGCGTACGTGCATCAGGCGTGTTCACTGATGATACTTGACTCAAAGGCGTGTTTGCACCGTAGTACTGCACTGTAATTCCGTCAAGGAGGTTTGGCATTGCCTTGCCTGCACGGATTTTCAAAAGTTCGGCAGAAGTATGAGCTACTGCTTTCTGCATCAATTCTTTTGCTTCTTCTAAGTATAATTCGATTTCTTCCATGATTTTAAAACTTATAGAGAAGTGATCAAAGTCCCGATTTCTTCGCCTTGTACTAATTTGCTAAGGTTTCCAGACAAGTTCATATCGAACACGATGATTGGAAGGTTGTTCTCTTGGCAAAGTGTGAAGGCTGTCATATCCATGACATTTAGGTTCTTTTCATACACTTCGTGAAACGAAATGATTTTATATTTTGTGGCTGTTGAATCTTTTTCCGGATCGGCAGTATAGACGCCGTCAACTCGGGTTCCTTTCAAAACGATGTCAGCTTCTACTTCGATTGCTCTCAAACTTGCAGTAGAATCTGTAGTGAAATAAGGGTTGCCAATACCCGCTCCGAAAATAACGATACGACCTTTTTCTAGGTGGCGGATTGCTCTTCTGCGGATAAATGGTTCGCAAACACTTTCAATTTTGATACCAGACATCAAGCGAGTATACATTCCACCCTGCTCAAGTGCACTCTGAAGAGCCATAGCATTGATCAAGGTCGCTAGCATCCCCATGTAGTCACCTTGAACTCTATCGATTCCGGATGATTCAGCTTGAACTCCTCTGAAAATATTGCCACCTCCGATTACGATCGCAATTTCCACCCCCATGTCGTGTACTTTTTTGATCTCCTGTGTGTATTGCTGAAGTCTAACTGGATCGATGCCGTAATTCTTATCACCCATTAGCGCTTCTCCACTGAGTTTGAGCAGTATTCTCTTGTATTTCATGTGCTTATAATTTGCTTTTCAAAGGCCACATGGTATCTCGCATTCTGTTTGATAGCAGTTCTGATTGCTACTTTCGGAAGGCTCGATTTCATGTGATTGGTATTGTTTTCAGAGGTTGATTATCGCTACTGTTGCGATTATTTGAGGCGCGTTATTCTCAGATTGGCGCTAAAAAACATTAGCAAAATTGACTGAAAAAGAATCGGGCAGGGCACGATTTGCACTAAATAATCCGACAAATATAATTTCTTCAATTCATTATGCTAGGCTTAAAAGCTAAAATTGAATCAAGACTTGGTTTTTTTCTACACTTTGATTGAGAGAAACTTTTACTGCCTTCACAATCCCGTCTCCAGGGGATTTAAGGATGTTCTCCATTTTCATAGCTTCCAAAATCAAGACTACATCTCCTTTTTTTACCTCATCACCTGCCTTCACTTTCAGGTCTAGAATCAATCCAGGCATAGGCGCCTTTATCTCTTTCAAAGTCTGAGAGGCGTTGGCGTTCATTCCAAGCTGCTCCAAAAGTAGATCAAATCTGTCCTTGATTTGGAGACTGGAGATTTTATTTCCAAGCTTGAGTTGTACTGTTTTTGTTTCCTTATCTATAGAAATTAACTCAGCTTCTAAAGACTTGTTTTCATGGATCAGGTGTATTTTTCGATCAGAAACCCACTTAAGGTCCCAATCGATCGATTTGCTATTTACTTGAAGTGAATCGTCGGTTTTTTCTACCGAATAGCTTTTGTTTTGGATGGTAACTGTAAACATTCATGTTAATTTGAAACCGAATATACAATTTCCCCTAAAACTGATCCTTCTTCATACGTTTTAAAAATGAATCAATTAGCTAAGCATACGCCAAAAACCAAATGGATTTCTTCAACTGGTTTGTCGGTTATTTTTCTTCTTTTCGGGATTGCATGTAAATCAACTCAAGTCTTAACTCAGGAGCTTGAAGATAGGGAGATAGTGGAAATCCCCTTGAAAAAAGTCGATAGCACAGCTTTAGAAGCACTTGTCGCAGAGAAGGAGCTTGAAATTGAAGCCTATAAGCCAGCAGCCAAAAAAGATTTTGATATACTCCACACTGACTTGGATTTATCATTTGACTACCAAAATCAACTAGTACTTGGGAAAGCTGAGCTGACGATAAAACCTTTTTTCTATCCAAGTCAAGAATTGGTTCTTAATGCGCAGGATTTTGAATTGGGGGAGATATTATTTATTCAGGATGGAACTTCTGCATCGGTTCCTTATGATTACGATGAGGATAAAATTCACATTCACCTCCCTAGAGAATTGTCTAGATCGGATACTTTTCGGATTGTCTTAGATTATAAGGCCTTTCCAGAGAGAAATGCCGGTGGGGGTAGTGAGGCTATTACGGATACCAAAGGCCTTTATTTTATAGATCCGCTTGATACTTTGCCAGGTAAGCCGACCATGATCTGGACGCAAGGCGAGACTGCGCACAGTTCGAAGTGGTTTCCTACGATAGATTCTCCCAATGATAAATTCACTCAGCTGATAAAATTGACTGTTTCAGATACGCTGATGACTATTGGTAATGGAGAATTAATCAAGCAAGAGAATTTGGGAAATGGAATGAGGAAGGATTATTGGGAAATGAAACTTCCACATTCAGCCTATTTGTCTGCATTTGCCATAGGTGATTTTGGTAAGATTGAAGCTAATTGGGAGGATGTTCCGTTGGGTTACTTTGTGGAAAAAGGGTATGAAAAGGGAGCTGAAAAAGTATTTAGAAATACCCCTGAGATGATTGGTTTCTTTTCCGAATTACTTGGTGTGCGGTATCCCTGGCCTAAGTATGATCAGGTAGTTGTTCGAGATTTTGTTTCCGGCGCGATGGAGAATACTACGGTGTCTATTTTCATGGAGGAACTAAGACTTACCGAACGGGAAGCGATTGATTCTGAGATGGATTACATCATTGCTCATGAGCTTTTTCATCAATGGTTTGGCGATTATGTGACCATGGAATCGTGGGCAAATCTTACATTGAATGAAGGCTTTGCTAATTACAGTGAGTTCCTATGGAACGAATATAAGTATGGTGAAGATGAGGCAAAACTCAAGCTGATAGCAGAAACAGAAAATTATTTCACCGAAGCATTGACTAAGCAAGTCCCGCTGATACGATTTGAATATCAGGATGCAGAAGATTTGTTTGACTCGCATAGTTACTCCAAAGGCGGAGTAATAATTCACATGCTTCGCGAGTACCTGGGGGAAGAGGCGTTTTATAGGGGTTTGAATTATTATTTGACTGAACATGCCTTTGGGAATGTAGAAGTGAATGATCTCAGAATAGCTATGGAAAAGGTGAGCGGAGAGGATTTGAATTGGTTTTTCAACCAGTGGTTTCTAGCAAAAGGACATCCAGATCTTCACTTCGATTTTGATTACTCAGACCCAACAAACATTAAAATAACCGTCACTCAACAACAAAATTTGAACACAACACCACTGTATCAACTTCCTTTGGATGTGAGCTGGTATGAAGGGAAAGTGCGAAAAAGTAAGCGCTTTATAATAACCAAGGCTTCTCAGCAAATTTCTTTAGAAAATGAAAATTCGGTGGACTTGGTTTTTGTTGACGAACAGAAAAATCTCCTAGCCAAAAAGTCTTTTGGAAAAAACACAGAAAAAATGCGCCAGCAATTTAGAGTTTCCAATGTTGGCGTTACAAGGTATGAAGCACTGGATAGTCTTGCTACTTGGGAGGCCGTGA
Organism: uncultured Algoriphagus sp.; assembly: GCF_963974365.1. Taxonomy (GTDB): domain Bacteria; phylum Bacteroidota; class Bacteroidia; order Cytophagales; family Cyclobacteriaceae; genus Algoriphagus. Next base: position 171,253 of record NZ_CAXBBX010000011.1, read on the forward strand.
CTGAATTGGAGTCAATTATCCCTGAGGCATTGACAGACCAGTTTTGGTCGGTCAGAGAATTAGCCTTATCTATTCTCCAAGGATATCCAGAGTGGCTCGAAGATACGCCTGAATTAGCTCGAAAAATTAGCGACATGGCGCTAAATGATACTAGAAATTCAGTCAGAGCAGGAGCGTTGGATGTGCTTTCAGCATTTTCTCCAGATGACTTTTACACAACATTTCTAAAGTTAGCACAGGATTCTTCCTATTTGGTAGCAGGATCTGCGCTGATGGGTCTCGTAACGATGGAGTCGCAAACTGTAGATCCAGCGGTGATTGAAGGCTACGCTACAGAGAGTAACTTTCGAATGGTAATTCCTGTGGCTGATTACTACATTACTAATGCCATTCCCGGAAAAGGAGATTGGTTTATAGACCAGGCAAACACTATATCAGGAGAGGGATTGTACTATTACCTTGGGTATTTTGGAGAATATTTCAGCCGGTTCCCTGAAGAGGGTGAGGATAATGCAGTCACTTTTCTATTACAAAGAATGTCTTCTGATTCGAGAAGCTACATTCGTTTGGGGGCATTTCAAGGACTATTGGGTTTTTCTGATGATCCTGAGATTTTGAAAAGAATCAGTGATGTAGCATCACTGGAAAAGGATACCGACCTAGTTCAGTATTACCAATATTTTTTAGAAGCACTAAAAGATGAAAATTAATGGCTTGATTTTTAATTGTTTGGAAATAAAAACAACAAAATCTCATCAAATTTGAAATGCATGTTTTGAATCTTTAATAAAAGCCTCTAATTTTGCCATCCGTTACGATAGAAAAGCCAGAGAGAAAGGTTTGAAAAGTAGCGTTAGTTGGGGGAATACCAAAGCGGCCAACTGGGACGGACTGTAAATCCGTTGACTTAAGTCTTCATAGGTTCGAATCCTATTTCCCCCACACTATTGTCCTAATGCAAAATTTTTTCCTAATTTTGCTGGGCGAAAAAAATCTGGATAAGACCAGATTTATAGGGAAGTAGCTCTCCAAGGTATAAATCGCAAGATCTAGTACCTAGAGGTAGAGCGGCAGAGATGATTTCATCTCAAAAGATTACAAGCGGGAGTAGCTCAGTTGGTAGAGCGGCAGCCTTCCAAGCTGCAGGTCGCGGGTTCGAGCCTCGTCTCCCGCTCTTTGCTTTCTACGGAAAGCATAAGAGTCTAAGCCGACGTAGCTCAGGGGTAGAGTACTTCCTTGGTAAGGAAGGGGTCAGGGGTTCAAATCCCCTCGTTGGCTCATTTCGGCTTATATTGAAAAAAAATAAATTTATCTTTAAACTTAAACTGAGGATTTTCACGCATGGCAAAAGCACAATTCGACCGTTCCAAGCCGCACGTTAATATCGGTACGATTGGTCACGTAGATCATGGAAAGACCACTTTGACTGCTGCCATCACTACCGTTCTGGCTAGTAAGGGTCTATCTGAATTAAGAGACTTTTCTTCTATCGATAATGCACCGGAAGAAAAAGAAAGAGGTATCACCATTAACACCTCTCACGTAGAATATCAAACTGAAAACAGACACTACGCTCACGTAGATTGTCCAGGTCACGCTGATTACGTTAAGAACATGGTAACTGGTGCTGCCCAAATGGACGGCGCTATACTAGTAGTAGCAGCTACTGACGGACCAATGCCTCAAACTAGAGAGCACATCCTTCTAGCTCGCCAGGTAGGTGTACCTCAACTAGTAGTATTTATGAATAAAGTAGATATGGTTGACGATCCTGAGCTTCTTGAGCTTGTGGAAATGGAAATCAGAGAACTACTTTCTTTCTACGAATTCGACGGTGACAATATCCCTGTAATCGCTGGTTCTGCACTTGGTGCATTGAACGGTGAAGAAAAGTGGGTTGAAACTGTAATGGAATTGATGAATGCTGTTGATTCTTATATCCCTCTTCCAGAAAGAGCTGTTGACAAAGATTTCTTGATGCCTGTAGAGGACGTATTCTCGATCACTGGTCGTGGTACAGTAGCTACTGGTAGAATTGAAAGAGGTGTAATCAACTCTGGAGAGCCTGTTGATATCATCGGTATGGGTGCTGAAGGACTTAAGTCTACAGTAACTGGTGTTGAGATGTTCCGTAAGATTCTTGACAGAGGTGAAGCTGGTGATAACGTAGGTCTATTGCTAAGAGGTATTGAAAAATCACAAATCAAACGTGGTATGATTATCTGTAAGCCAGGATCTGTGAAGCCTCACGCTCACTTCAACGCTGAAGTTTACGTTCTTTCTAAAGAAGAAGGTGGACGTCACACGCCATTCTTCAACAAATACCGTCCACAGTTCTACCTTAGAACTACTGACGTAACTGGTGAGATCAAACTTCCAGAAAGCGTTGAGATGGTAATGCCAGGTGATAACGTGACTATCGAAGTGACTTTGCTTAACGCAGTTGCTCTTGAGAAAGGTCTTCGTTTTGCGATCCGTGAGGGTGGTAGAACAGTAGGAGCTGGTCAGGTTACTGAAATTCTTGACTAATTCATCAATCACAGATTGACTATTTATACAATGCGATCTCAAATTATTTTGGGATCGCATTTGTTTCTTTAGTAATCAATACCTAATTTTGCGTTCCCATTAGCGGGGCGTTCATTTACACGGGCATAGTTCAACGGCAGAATAGCGGTCTCCAAAACCGTTGATGGGAGTTCGAATCTCTCTGCCCGTGCCAGTAAGTTAAGTACACTATGAATCTAAAAAACTTTGTCCTAGAGTCTTATGACGAAATGGTAAATAAGGTCACCTGGCCGAAATTTTCATTTCTTCAAAATAGTGCAGTATTGGTGTTAGTCGCTTCTTTGATCTTTGCCCTATTTATAGGCGTGGTGGATTTAGGATTTGAGAACATCATGAAATGGTTTTACGATTTATTCTAATAGAATTGACATTACAGAATGGCTGAACATAAATGGTACGTACTCAGAGTAGTAGCGGGGCAGGAGAAAAAAACTAAAACCTATTTGGATAATGAAATTTCCAGACAGGCGATTGGAGATTTTATTCCTGAAGTCCTAATACCTTCAGAGAAAGTATACGAGATGCGTAACGGTAAAAAGCGAGTTAGAGAGAGAAACTTCTTTCCTGGCTACGTTTTAGTCAATGCGGATCTCTCAAATGGTGAGGCCAATCACGTAATTACAAGTATTCCGGGAGTAATCGGTTTCTTAGGATCAAACTCAGGTGGGGCTTCCAAAACCCCTGAGCCACTTCGTCAGTCAGAAATCAACCGTATTTTAGGTAAGGTTGAAGAGATCGACGAGTTCGCAGAGAAACTGGATACACCATTTATAGTCGGAGAGACTGTCAAAGTAATGGACGGTCCTTTCAGTGGATTTACCGGAACAATAGAGGAGATATTTGAGGAGAAGAAAAAACTTAATGTTATGGTTAAGATCTTCGGCCGAAATACTCCTGTCGAATTAAACTTTATACAAGTAGAAAAACAAGACTAAGCAATGGCTAAGGAAATCACTGGTTATTTAAAACTACAAGTGAAAGGTGGCCAGGCAAACCCGTCGCCTCCAGTAGGTCCAGCTCTTGGTTCCAAGGGTCTGAACATAATGGAGTTTTGTAAGCAGTACAATGCACGTACCCAAGAAAAAATGGGTCAAGTGCTTCCAGTATTGATTACTATCTACTCAGACAAGTCTTTTGACTTCGTAGTAAAAACTCCTCCTGCAGCGAACATGTTGCTAGAGGCTGCGAAACTTAAAAGCGGTTCTGCTGAACCAAACCGTAAGAAGGTGGGATCAGTAACCTGGGATCAGGTTAAGGAGATTGCAGAGGTTAAAATGCCTGACCTTAATGCTTTCAAAGTTGAGTCTGCTATGAAAATGGTAGCTGGTACAGCACGAAGCATGGGAATCACAGTATCTGGTAAAGCCCCTTGGGAAGTATAAATAAAAAACAATGGCTAAGTTAACAAAAAAGCAAAAAGAAGCTCTTTCTAAGTACGACCCAAGCCAAGTGTACTCCCTGGAGGCAGCTTCTACTATCGTGAAGGATATTACTATGACGAAGTTTGACGCTTCTGTAGATCTTGACATCCGTTTGGGTGTAGATCCACGTAAAGCAGATCAAATGGTAAGAGGCGTTGTTGCGCTTCCTCATGGTACAGGCAAAGACATCAAAGTATTGGTGCTTTGTACTCCTGACAAAGTAGCAGAAGCAACCGAAGCAGGTGCAGATTACGCAGGCTTGGACGACTACATAGCTAAAATCGAAGGCGGATGGACTGACATTGATGTCATCATCACTATGCCTAACGTAATGGCGAAAGTAGGTAGATTGGGTAGAGTATTAGGACCAAGAGGTCTTATGCCAAATCCTAAATCAGGAACTGTTACTCTGGATGTAGCTAAGGCAGTAAGAGAAGTAAAAGCGGGTAAAATTGATTTCAAAGTAGATAAATTTGGAATTATTCACGCGGGTATCGGTAAGGCATCCTTCACTGCAGCGCAGATCGAAGAGAATGTAAAAGAACTTATCCTTACAATCTCTAAGCTTAAGCCTTCATCCTCTAAAGGAACATATTTCAAGAGTATTCATTTATCCAGTACAATGTCTCCTGGTATAGCAGTGGACAAGGGTAGCATTCAAGGAATTTAATCATGACTAGAGACGAAAAGAAAATAATAATCGACGGTCTTACTGAGAAATTTAAAGAAAACCCTTTCTTCTATATCACTGATGCTTCAGGTTTTTCTGTAGCTCAAGTGAATGCTTTCAGAAGAGCTTGTTTTGACAAAGGCGTTGAGTACAAAGTGTACAAAAACACCCTTGTTACTAAAGCGCTGGAAAATTTAGATGCTGACTTCTCGGAGTTGTCAGAAAAAGCATTGAAGGGATTCTCTGGAATTTTATTCTCAAAAGAGACGAGTAATCTTCCAGCAAACGTATTGCTGGATTTTAGAAAAAAATTAGGAAAAAAAGCAACTAAGCCAGCATTTAAAGGCGCTTCTATCGATGCAGATATTTTCATCGGAGAAGAAAACCTAGAAATGTTATCTAAGTTGAAGTCAAAGGAGGAATTGTTAGGCGATCTAATCAGCTTGCTACAATCTCCAGCGATGAATCTTATCTCAGCATTGCAAAGTGGCCAGAACAACATTACTGGTGTGCTTAAAACGCTTGCTGATAGAGAGGAAAAATAAGTTTAAAAAAATAATTCAAACAAATATTAAATTTCAAATACAATGGCAGATCTTACGCAACTTGCAGATCAGTTGGTAAACTTGACTGTAAAAGAGGTTAAAGAATTGACAGATATCCTTAAGGATCAGTATGGCATCGAGCCAGCTGCTGCAGGCGCAGTAGTTGTAGCAGGTGGTGCTGGTGCTGGAGAAGCTGCAGCTGAAGAAGAGAAGTCGACTTTCGACGTAATCTTGAAAGCTGCTGGTGGATCTAAACTGGCAGTTGTTAAGCTTGTAAAAGAATTGACAGGTCTTGGTCTTAAAGAGGCTAAAGAACTAGTTGACTCTGCTCCTAAAGCATTGAAAGAAGGTGTAGCTAAGGACGAAGCTGAAGGCTTGAAGAAGTCTTTGGAAGAAGCTGGTGCTGAAGTAGAGATCAAATAATTTGCTGAACCGCAACTATTAGGTTGGGGTTCACACCTAAGACCTGACTATTTTAGTCAGGTCTTTTCCTGTTTATGCACAGGTTTAAAATTGCATTATTCTAAGCGAAAATAAGATTATTTCGCTAATAACATTTCACCATAAACATACACTACCTTGGCTATCAAGAATCAAACCGAAAGGAAAAGTTTCTCCTCCATTAAGGTGGTCAAAAACTATCCGGATTTTCTAGATATTCAGTTGCAGTCTTTCAAAGACTTTTTCCAATTGGATACTCCAGCTGAAAAGCGCCGGGCAGACGGTTTATTTAAAGTATTCGCAGAAAACTTCCCAATCAGTGATTCTAGAGAGAATTTTACTCTTGAGTTTATTGACTACGCAGTAGACCCACCGAAATATTCTGTGAGCGAATGCATTGACCGTGGCTTGACCTACTCTGTACCGTTGAAAGCAAAGTTGAGATTACTTTGTCATGATGAGGATAATGAAGATTTCGAAACGATTGAGCAAGAAGTATTCTTAGGTAATCTTCCGTATATGACCGAGAAAGGGTCATTTGTAATTAATGGTGCAGAACGAGTTATTGTTTCACAACTTCACCGTTCACCAGGTGTGTTCTTTGCGCAAAGCAAGCATACCAATGGTACGAAACTTTACTCCGCCAGAATTATCCCTTTCAAAGGATCTTGGATTGAATTTGCTACTGATATTAATAATGTCATGTATGCTTACATCGATCGTAAGAAGAAGTTTCCTGTAACTACTTTGCTAAGATCAATTGGCTATGGCTCTGATAAAGATATTCTTGATCTGTTCGGGCTATCTGAAGAAGTCAATGCTACGAAAACAGCAATGAAAAAAGTAGCTGGCCGTAAGCTTGCTGCGAGGGTTCTAAGAACTTGGGTAGAAGATTTCGTTGATGAAGATACTGGTGAAGTAGTCTCTATCGATAGAAATGAGGTTTTGCTAGAGCGTGATACCGTTCTTACAGACGAAGACATTGAAATGATTTTGGATTCAGGCTCGAAAAGCATTATTCTTCATAGAGAAGATGTGAACGTAGCTGATTACTCAATCATCTATAATACATTACAAAAAGATAGCTCTAACTCTGAAAAAGAGGCAGTAGAGGTTATCTACCGTCAGTTGAGAAACACTGAAGCTCCTGATGAGTCAACGGCTCGTGAGGTGATTCATAGCTTGTTCTTCTCTGATAAGCGTTATGATCTGGGTGAAGTTGGTCGTTATCGAATCAACAAGAAACTAGGTCTTGACATCGATTCTGATAAAATCGTTCTTACGAAAGAAGATATTATCAACATCGTAAAATACCTAATTGGACTTATCAACTCTAAGGCTGTGGTCGATGATATTGACCACTTGAGCAATAGACGTGTAAGAACTGTAGGCGAGCAGCTCTACAGCCAGTTCGGTGTAGGTTTGGCAAGAATGGCCAGAACGATCCGTGAAAGAATGAACGTTCGTGACAATGAAGACTTTAAACCAGTCGATTTGATCAACGCACGTACGCTTTCTTCTGTGATCAATTCATTCTTTGGTACAAACCAACTTTCTCAGTTCATGGATCAAACCAATCCATTGGCGGAGTTGACTCACAAGAGAAGACTTTCGGCTTTGGGTCCAGGGGGGCTATCTAGAGAAAGAGCAGGATTTGAGGTTCGAGATGTTCACTATACGCACTACGGTCGTCTATGTACTATCGAAACTCCAGAAGGTCCAAACATTGGTTTGATTTCTTCGCTATGTGTTCATGCTAAAGTGAACTCAATGGGCTTCCTTGAAACTCCTTATCGTAAGGTGAAGGATGGAAAAGCCAGTCTTAAAGCTGAGGATGTTTTGTTCCTAACGGCTGAAGAAGAAGACGATCATAACATTGCTCAGGCAAATGCTCCATTGGACGAAACTGGTAAGTTTATCAATGAAAAAGTAAAAGCAAGATTTGAGGGTGACTTCCCAGTATTGGAGCCATCTGAAATTAGCTATATGGACGTTGCTCCTAACCAAATTGTATCTGTTGCGGCATCTTTGATTCCTTTCTTGGAGCATGATGATGCGAACCGTGCATTGATGGGGTCAAACATGCAACGTCAAGCAGTTCCTTTGTTGAAAGCGGAAGCACCTATCGTAGGTACTGGTCTTGAGGCAAAAGCAGCTGTAGATTCTAGATCTCTCATCATTGCGGAAGCAAGTGGTGTAGTAGATTATGTGGACGCTAAGAAAATTGTCATTAAGTATGACCTGACTGATGATGAGCTTTTGGTGAATTTCACAGATGAGTACAAGTCTTATGATTTGATCAAATTCAGAAGAACGAACCAGGATACTACAATCAACCTTACTCCTTTGGTGCTTAAAGGCCAGAAAGTGAAAAAAGGTCAGGTTCTAGTAGAAGGTTACTCTACTAATAACGGTGAGCTTGCTCTTGGTAAAAACCTGAAAGTGGCTTACATGCCATGGCAAGGATACAACTTTGAGGATGCGATCGTAATCTCTGAGAGAGTAGTAAGAGAAGATATCTTTACTTCAATCCACGTAGAAGAATTCCAACTGGAAGTTCGTGATACAAAGAGAGGTGAAGAAGAATTGACTTCTGAAATTCCTAACGTCTCTGAAGAAGCAGTTAAAAATCTTGATGAGCATGGTATCATTGCGATAGGAGCTGAAGTGAAGGAAGGCGATATCATCATCGGTAAGATCACTCCAAAAGGAGAGACTGATCCTACTCCGGAAGAGAAATTGCTTAGAGCAATCTTCGGTGATAAAGCTGGTGACGTGAAAGATGCTTCTTTGAAAGCTTCACCTTCATTGAATGGTGTGGTGATCGAGACTAAGCTTTTCGCAAGGCCAAAGAAAGACAAAGACGTAAGAGCTAAGTCTAAGGCGGAGGTTGAAAAACTTAAAGGTAGATACTCTAAAGATCTATTGGGCATCAGAGCTCGAATGATTAATAAGATGGTGACTATCCTTGATGGTAAAACTTCACAAGGCGTTAAGCATAAGTTTGGTGATGAGATCATCACTAAAGGACAGAAGTTTAATGCTAAGAACATTGAAAATAATCTTTTCCCTGCTAAGAATCCTTACAGAGATGAGAGCAATTACAATGTTCCGGAAGAGGCTAACCTTATTTCTGATATCGTTCTTGACGATTGGACCAATGATCCTCATACCAATGAGTTGATTGCTCAATTGGTGAAAAACTTCATCAATTCAAGAAATGAGATTGCTGGTACCTTCAAGAGAGAAAGATTCACTCTTGAGGTAGGAGATGAACTTCCTGCTGGTATCGTTCAACTTGCCAAAGTGTACATCGCTAAAAAGCGTAAGCTTAAAGTAGGTGATAAGATGGCGGGCCGTCACGGTAACAAAGGTATCGTTGCTAGAATCGTAAGAGACGAGGATATGCCTTTCCTAGAGGATGGAACTCCAATGGATATCGTATTGAATCCACTAGGTGTACCTTCTCGTATGAACATCGGGCAGATCTTTGAAACTGTATTGGCTTGGGCTGGACAGAAGCTGGATAAGAAATACGCTACACCAATCTTTGATGGTGCTTCTATGGAAGAAGTATCTCACGAATTGGAATTGGCAGGTCTTCCAGCTTATGGACGTACTTACCTATACGATGGTCTTTCAGGTGTTAAATTTGACCAGCCAATTACAGTAGGTATCGCATACATGCTGAAACTTGGTCACTTGGTAGATGATAAGATGCACGCACGTTCAATCGGTCCATACTCTTTGATCACGCAGCAGCCATTGGGTGGTAAAGCTCAGTTTGGTGGTCAGCGTTTCGGAGAAATGGAAGTTTGGGCACTTGAGGCATTCGGTGCATCACACGTACTTCAGGAGATCCTGACAGTGAAGTCTGATGACGTAATTGGTAGAGCAAAAGCTTACGAAGCGATTGTGAAAGGTGAAAACCTTCCAAAACCAAATATTCCTGAATCATTCAACGTATTGGTTCATGAGTTGAGAGGTTTGGCTCTTGAAATTACCCTAGATTAATAAAGCGAATGGGCTCGCAAGAGCCCTTTACATATCTTTCAAAAAACTATGGCGTTCAGAAAAAATAAAAAACTTAACAATGATTTTTCCAGAGTCACCATTAGTTTGGCTTCCCCAGAATCTATTCTGGATAGCTCAAACGGTGAAGTGACCCAGCCAGAGACGATCAACTATAGAACCTACAAGCCTGAAATGGGTGGTTTGTTCTGTGAGAGAATCTTTGGTCCGGTAAAAGACTGGGAGTGTCATTGTGGCAAGTACAAGCGCATCAGGTATAAAGGTATTATCTGTGATCGCTGCGGTGTAGAGGTTACAGAGAAGAAAGTAAGAAGAGAGAGAATGGGGCACATCGAACTGGTAGTTCCAGTTGCTCACATTTGGTATTTCAAATCTCTTCCTAATAAAATCGGTTATCTTCTTGGACTTCCAACCAAGAAGCTTGATCAGATTGTCTATTACGAGCGTTATGCGGTTGTTCAGGCAGGTATCAAAGCAGAAGAGGGTGTTCAGTATCTGGACTTCTTGACTGAGGATGAATACTTGGATATCATGGACAAGCTTCCTAAGGAAAACCATATGCTTGACGATGAGGATCCAAATAAATTCATCGCCAAAATGGGTGCTGAAGCGTTGGAGATGCTATTGGCAAGAATTGATTTGGATGACCTTTCGTATGCACTTCGTCACCAAGCTGCTACTGATACTTCTCAGCAGAGAAAGGCAGAAGCACTTAAGAGACTGAAAGTGGTAGAAGCATTCCGTGATGCTAGAACCAGAATCGAAAACCGTCCTGAGTGGATGGTAGTTCGTATGGTTCCTGTGATCCCACCTGAATTGCGTCCATTGGTTCCTTTGGATGGCGGTCGTTTCGCGACTTCTGATTTGAATGACCTTTATAGAAGAGTTATCATCAGAAACAACCGTCTGAAGCGTTTGATAGATATCAAAGCTCCAGAGGTCATTTTGAGAAACGAAAAAAGAATGCTTCAGGAAGCTGTAGATTCTCTATTCGATAACTCTAGAAAAGTAAATGCGGTAAGATCTGATGGAAACCGTGCTTTAAAATCCCTTTCTGATATGTTGAAAGGTAAGCAAGGTCGATTCCGTCAAAACTTGCTCGGTAAGCGTGTGGATTACTCCGGTCGTTCTGTGATCGTGGTAGGACCAGAGTTGAAGCTTCACGAGTGTGGTCTCCCTAAAAATATGGCTGCTGAACTTTTCAAGCCTTTCATCATCAGAAAACTGATCGAAAGAGGTATTGTGAAGACAGTTAAGTCGGCCAAGAAAATTGTTGATCGTAAAGATCCAGTGGTTTGGGATATTTTGGAAAATGTACTAAAAGGACACCCTGTGCTCCTTAACCGTGCTCCTACGCTTCACAGATTAGGTATCCAGGCTTTCCAGCCAAAACTAATAGAAGGAAAAGCTATCCAGCTTCACCCATTGGTATGTACTGCATTCAACGCCGATTTTGACGGTGACCAGATGGCAGTTCACGTACCGCTTGGACATGAGGCAATCTTGGAAGCTTCTACGTTGATGCTTTCTTCGCACAATATTCTTAACCCTGCTAACGGAGCTCCGATTACTGTACCTTCTCAGGATATGGTATTGGGTCTATACTACGTGACCAAAGGTAAGAGATCTACTCCAGAGGAGAAGGTTCCAGGTGAAGGAATGACATTCTACAGCACTGAAGAAGTGATTATCGCAATGAATGAAGAGCAAATCTCCAAACATGCGAATATCAAGTGTAAAGTGCAGGTAAGAACCGAAGATGGAGGTTACAAGGATGAGATCATTGAAACCGTAGCCGGTAGATTGATTTTCAACCAGTTCGTACCAAAAGAAGTAGGTTATGTAAATGAGCTTTTGACCAAGAAAAAACTTCAGCAGATTATTGCTAAGGTGGTTAAGGTGTGTGGAATGGCACGTACAGCTCAATTCTTAGATGATATCAAAAACCTTGGATTCCAGATGGCCTACAAAGGAGGTCTATCTATGGGTCTGAATGATGTAATCATCCCAGAAGAAAAAGAGCCGATGATTACTAAGGCCAAAGACGAAGTTGACCAAGTATGGAACAACTACCTAATGGGTCTAATCACGGATAACGAACGATACAATCAAGTAATTGATATTTGGACTCGTACCAACTCTCATTTGACTAATAATCTAATGAAGCAGATGGAAGAGGATAAGCAAGGATTCAATGCGATCTACATGATGATGCACTCAGGAGCCCGTGGTTCCAGAGAACAAATTCGTCAGCTGGGTGGTATGAGAGGCTTGATGGCTAAGCCACAGAAAAACCTTCAAGGTTCTGTAGGTGAGATCATTGAAAACCCAATCCTTTCAAACTTCAAAGAAGGACTGGATGTATTGGAATACTTTATCTCTACGCACGGTGCACGTAAAGGTCTCGCCGATACTGCATTGAAAACTGCCGATGCTGGTTACCTAACCAGACGTCTAGTGGATGTGGCGCAGGATATGATTGTGACTGAAGACGATTGTGGTAGTTTGAGAGGATTGATGGTTCAGCCATTGAGAGATAATGACGATATCGTCGAGCCACTTTCTGAGAGAGTTGTAGGTAGAGTTTCTGTCCATGATATATACCATCCAGAAACGGATGAGTTGATCATTGAATCAGGAGTTATGATCAGCGATGAGGTTGCTCAGTTGATTGACGAATCTGGTATTGACGAGGTTGAGATCAGATCTGTATTGACGTGTGAGACTCGTAGAGGTGTATGTGGGAAATGCTACGGAAGAAATCTAACCTCATCTGGCCATATGGTACAGACAGGTGAATCTGTAGGTGTTATCGCTGCACAATCAATCGGTGAGCCTGGTACTCAGCTTACACTTAGAACTTTCCACGTAGGTGGTACTGCATCAAACATGGCTGTAGAAGCGAGTGTGATAGCTAAGTTCGACGGTGTTGTAGAATTTGACGATGAATTGAGATTAATCGAGACTACCAATAAGGATGGCGAACCAGTAACGGTGGTCATGGGTAGATCTGGTGAGATCAAAGTGAATGATCCTAAGACAGGTAAGACATTAGTGTCTAATCATGCCCCATATGGTTCAATTGTCAATGTGAAGGATAAGGAGAAAGTTACTAAGGGTCAGACTCTTTGTAAGTGGGATCCATATAATGCAGTTATCCTATCTGAATTCGATGGTAAAATTGAATTCGAAGCAATCGTAGAAGGCGTTACTTTCAAAGAAGTGTCCGATGATCAGACAGGCTTCCGTGAGAAAGTAATTATCGATACAAAAGATAGAACTAAGAACCCTGCAATCATTGTCAACTATGGTGAAGAGTCTAAAGGATATAACATTCCTGTAGGAGCTCACTTGGCAATTGAGGCTGGAGACAAAGTGAAATCAGGTCAAATCTTGGTGAAAATCCCAAGATCTGTTGGTAAGACTAGAGATATTACCGGTGGTCTTCCACGAGTTACCGAGCTATTCGAAGCAAGAAACCCATCCAATCCGGCTGTAGTTTCTGAAATTGATGGTGTAGTATCTTATGGAGGTATCAAGAGAGGTAACAGAGAAATCATCATTGAGTCCAAAGATGGAGTAATTAAGAAATACATGGTATCTCTTTCTAAGCATATCTTGGTTCAGGAGAATGACTTTATCAGAGCTGGTGAACCACTTTCTGATGGAGCGATCACTCCAAATGATATCTTGTCTATCAAAGGCCCAACTGCTGTTCAAGAATACTTAGTAAATGAAATCCAGGAAGTCTATCGTCTTCAAGGTGTGAAAATCAACGATAAGCATATCGAGGTGATCGTATCTCAAATGATGCAGAAAGTTGAAATCCTTGATGCTGGTGATACTGGATTCCTGCAGAACCAAGTAGTGGATAAGTGGGCATTCAGAGAAGAGAATGATAATATTCTTGACCGTAAGGTGGTTATGGATGCTGGTGATTCTTCTACGTTGAAGCCAGGTATGATTATCTCTGCAAGAAGATTGAGAGATGAGAATTCTAGCTTGAAGCGTAAGGATCTTAAGCTGGTGCAAGTACGTGATGCTGAAACTGCGGTTTCTAAGCCTACACTACAGGGTATCACTGCCGCATCTTTGGGTACTGAGTCATTTATCTCTGCAGCTTCCTTCCAGGAGACTACTAAGGTGCTTTCCGAGGCAGCTATCAGAGGCAAACGAGATGAATTGAAAGGTCTGAAAGAGAACGTAATCGTTGGTCACTTGATTCCTGCCGGTACCGGCCAGAGAAGATTGCAGCCAATCATCGTGGGTTCTCAGGAAGAATATGAGAAGCTTTCAGAAAACATGGAGCGTAACGCTAAAAGATCAAGCGAAGCAATCCTGTAATATTCTAGTAAATTAATTTAAAAGGCCTGTTTCGCGACAGGCCTTTTTTATGAATGTCTTTATTAACCGCGGTGGACGCGAAGGTTTGCGCAGAGAACGCAGTTTAGATATCTTATGATGAACCAGAGTTGCCAACTGGATAAATAAGCTAGTTAATTGGTTATAGGTAATTTAGTATTCATTAGTCTCCTTGTTAATAGTTAAGAGACTTATGCATTACAGAGTTGGATCAACAATGGCATTGAGGCTACTTCGGTCACCTGTCATCTGTCTTCCAGCCTAATAAACAAAGGAAATAGCGGTACTGGCATCATTAGGGATAATTATATAAATAACATCAACCATGCAAGACGACAACGGACAAAAAAAAGCAGACCAGCAGATTAATGTAGAGCTTTCAGAAGAAGTTGCTGAGGGAGTATATTCCAATTTGGCGATGATTGCTCATTCTAATTCAGAATTTGTTATTGATTTTATTCGCCTGATGCCTGGCGTGCCCAAGGCAAAAGTGAAGTCACGAATCATCGTGACTCCGGATCATGCGAAGAGGTTGCTTTCAGCTTTAAAAGATAATATCGAGAAGTATGAAGCAGCCTTTGGAAAGATAAGCCAGTCAGGAGGAGCACCCCAGTTTCCGATAAGTTTCGGAACACCGGGAGAAGCCTAGTAAAAATATAACTGCTTAGCTTTGTTACTCTTATTACTTTGTTTACCTTTGCAGTCCAAAATTTAACAGTTTACGGGAAAACTAAATTTTATCAGTTAATGCCTACTATTCAACAGTTAGTACGAAAAGGTAGAACTACACTGGAGACCAAATCAAAATCTAGAGCTTTGGATGCATGTCCACAGCGAAGAGGAGTTTGTACCAGAGTATACACTACAACCCCTAAGAAGCCAAACTCTGCAATGAGAAAAGTGGCGAGGGTGAGATTGACAAACGGAAAAGAAGTGAATGCTTACATTCCTGGAGAAGGTCACAATCTACAAGAACACTCGATCGTCTTGATCAGAGGTGGTCGTGTGAAAGATCTACCAGGTGTGAGATATCACATCATCCGTGGTGCACTAGATACCGCAGGAGTTAAAGACCGTAAGCAAGGTCGCTCTAAGTATGGTGCTAAAAGACCGAAGGCTGGAAAAGGCGCTCCGGCAAAGAAATAATACTTTATAACATTTAGAAAAAATGAGAAAAGCGAAACCAAAGAAGAGATATATTCTTCCTGATCCGAAGTTCAACGATACGCTAGTGACTAGATTCGTGAACAACCTAATGGTAGATGGGAAGAAGAGTATTGCTTACAGAATTTTCTACGATGCAGTAGAAAAAGTTGAAGAAAAAGTAGGTGAGAATGGTCTTGAAGTTTGGAAAAAAGCGCTAAACAATATTTCTCCATCCGTTGAGGTGAAGAGTCGTAGAGTTGGTGGTGCTACATTCCAGGTTCCAATGGAAGTCCGTCCTGACAGAAAGGTTGCATTGGGAATGAAATGGATGATCAGCTACGCCAGAAGAAGAGGTGAGAAGACAATGATGGACAGACTAGCTGGCGAAATTATCGCTGCTTCCAAAGGCGAAGGTGCCGGAGTGAAGAAGAAAGATGATACGCACAGAATGGCTGAGGCCAACAAAGCATTCTCCCACTTTAGATTCTAATCAATATGGCTAAAAGAGATTTAACACTTACCAGAAATATTGGTATTGCCGCGCACATTGATGCGGGTAAAACTACAACGACAGAACGAATTCTTTTTTATTCGGGCGTATCTCACAAAATAGGTGAGGTTCACGACGGTGCAGCTACCATGGACTGGATGGCTCAGGAGCAGGAAAGAGGTATTACTATTACTTCTGCTGCGACTACCGTTTTTTGGAATTACAGAGAGAAAAAATACCAGATCAACATCATCGATACTCCCGGTCACGTTGATTTTACTGTTGAAGTAAACAGATCACTTCGTGTTCTCGATGGATTGGTATTCCTTTTCAGTGCTGTAGATGGCGTAGAGCCACAGTCCGAGACTAACTGGAGACTTGCGGATAACTATAAAGTTGCCCGTATTGGATTCGTAAACAAAATGGACCGTGCCGGCGCAAACTTCCTTGAGGTTTGTAAGCAGGTAAAAGAAATGCTAGGCAGCTACGCTGTTCCTTTGCAACTTCCTATCGGTGCTGAAGATAGATTCCGCGGTGTAGTTGATTTGATCAATAACCGTGCGATCGTATGGAATGAGGAAGATTTCGGAATGACTTTCGAAGAAGTTCCGATTCCTGAAGATATGCTAGACGAAGTAGCGGAATACAGGGAGTACTTGCTTGAAGCTGTTGCTGATTACGATGAGTCTTTGATGGAGAAATTCTTTGAGGATTCAGAGTCCATCACTGAGCAGGAAATCCTTAAAGCTTTGAGAAAAGCAGTGATTGACATGAAGATTGTACCTATGGTATGTGGATCTTCTTTCAAAAACAAAGGTGTTCAGACCATGCTTGATCTAGTAATGGAATTGCTTCCTTCTCCTATGGATAAGGACGATATCATTGCACATGATATAGATGACGAGGAGAAAGACGTAAGAATCTCTCCTGATGAGACTGAGCCATTTGCAGGACTTGCTTTCAAAATTGCTACAGATCCATTTGTAGGTCGTCTTTGCTTTGTAAGAGCTTATTCAGGTATCCTGAATTCAGGTTCTTATATATACAATAGCCGTTCTGGAAATAAAGAGCGTATTTCTAGAGTTTTCCAAATGCATGCTAACAAGCAAAACCAAATCGATGCCCTAAGAGCTGGTGATATTGGTGCAGTGGTAGGCTTTAAAGATATCAAAACTGGTGATACACTTTGCGACGAAAGCCGTAAGGTGGTATTGGAATCAATGGTATTCCCTGAGCCTGTAATTGGTTATGCTATCGAGCCTAAGACTCAAGCTGACGTTGATAAGCTAGGTATGGCTATCGCTAAACTAGTAGAAGAAGATCCTACACTTCAAGTGAACACTGATCACGAAACTGGTCAGACTATCTTGAGAGGAATGGGTGAACTTCACTTGGATATTATCATCGATCGTTTGAAGAGAGAATTCAAGGTTGAAATCAACCAAGGAGCTCCTCAAGTGGCTTACAAAGAAGCTTTATTTGGTTCTGTTGAACATAAAGAAGTTTACAAGAAGCAGACAGGTGGTAAGGGTAAATTTGCGGATATATCATTCGAACTTAGCCCGAGAGATCCAGATCCAGAAACTGGAGAAATCAAGCCAGGTCTTGAGTTTGTAAACGCTATCGTAGGTGGTGTAATCCCTAAAGAATTTATCCCTTCCATACAGAAAGGATTTGCTGAGTCCATGAAAAATGGTCCTTTGGCAGGTTATCCTATCGAGTCTATGAAAGTGAGATTGTTCCATGGATCATTCCACGATGTCGATTCAGATGCTCTTTCTTTTGAATTAGCAGCTAGACTTGGCTTCAAAGATGCCGCTAAAAGATGTAAGCCTCAATTGCTTGAGCCAATTATGGCAGTAGATGTGGTTTCTCCTGATGAGTACACTGGTCCAATCACTGGTGACTTGAATAGAAGAAGAGGTTTGATGAAGGGAATGGACACTAAAGGTACTTCTTCTGTAATCAAAGCATCTGTACCATTGTCTGAGTTGTTCGGTTACATTACTGATCTAAGAACTATCACATCTGGTAGAGCTACAGCTTCATTGACATTCTCTCACTATGAGTCAGTGCCTAACAACATTGCCGAAGGTGTAATTGCTACAGTAAAAGGTCAGAAGGACTAAATAATATTTGCGATGAATCAGAAAATCAGAATAAAATTAAAATCATACGATCACAGCCTGGTGGATAAGTCATCAGAGAAGATTGTAAAGGCAGTGAAAGCCACTGGCGCAGTAGTAGTAGGGCCAATTCCATTGCCTACAAAGAAGGAGAAATTCACCGTATTGAAATCTCCACACGTGTCTAAGAAAGCTAGAGATCAATACCAACTTTGTACTTACAAGAGATTGGTGGATATCTACTCTAACTCCTCCAAAACGGTAGATGCTTTGATGAAAATCGAGCTTCCAAGTGGAGTTGATGTAGAGATCAAAGTTTGATCGGACTGGATTAATATACTAAAGACCTGCTTTTCGGAGCAGGTCTTTTTTGCTTAAGTGGGTTTATACGGAGGCTCTAGGGCTATAAATGCCTGAGTCACAACGGAAATATTTTGCAATAGAGTTAAAATTTAGGATTTCGGATTTGTTACAGAATTTTATTTCAGTAACTTTGCAGTCCTTTAAAAGGAGCCCCGGCAGACAAATGCCTGTGGGTTATTATATTATCTTATAAAAGATGTCTGGTATAATAGGTAGAAAAGTAGGAATGACTAGCATTTTCAGTGCCGATGGACGTAACGTCGCATGCACGCTAATAGAAGCTGGTCCTTGTGTAGTGACGCAAGTAAAAAACGTTGAAACAGACGGGTACAACGCAGTGCAGTTGGCTTATGGTGAGCGTAAAGAGAAAAATACGCCAAAACCATTGATCGGTCATTTTAAAAAGGCTGGTACAACACCAAAGCACAAAGTTGTTGAGTTCAGAGAGTTCCGGGTCGAATTTGAAGGCCAGGTAAATCTAGGAGCTACTGTGAAGGCTGGTGAGGTATTTATCGAAGGTGACTTCGTAGATGCTATCGGAACTTCAAAAGGTAAAGGATTCCAGGGTGTAGTAAAACGTCATGGTTTTGCTGGTGTGGGTGGACAAACTCACGGTCAGCACAACAGAGGTAGACACCCAGGTTCAATTGGTGCATGTTCTTGGCCATCCAGAGTATTCAAAGGAATGAGAATGGCTGGTAGAACGGGCGGAGACAGAGTGAAGGTTGTCAACCTTAGAGTGTTGAAAATCTATGCTGACAAAAACCTACTATTGGTTTCTGGTTCTGTACCTGGTCCTAAAAATTCTTTCGTTATTCTAGAGAAGTAAGCCATGGAATTAGCAGTAATTAATCAAAAAGGAGAAGACACAGGTAGAAAAATCAGCTTGTCTGATGAGATCTTCGCAATCGAACCAAACGATCACGCGATCTACCTTGATGTAAAGCAGTACTTGGCAAACCAAAGACAAGGTACGCACAAGTCTAAGGAGAGAAATGAGATAGCTGGCTCTACTCGTAAGATCAAAAAGCAAAAGGGCACTGGTAGTGCACGTGCTGGATCTATCAAGTCGCCACTATTCCGAGGAGGAGGAAGAGTATTTGGCCCGCAGCCAAGAGACTATTCTTTCAAATTGAATAAAAAGGTAAAACAACTAGCCAGAAAATCTGCACTTACTTATAAAGTGAAAGATAACAGCTTGTCAGTATTGGAAAGCATTTCATTTGACTCTCCAAAAACTAAGAGTTACTTGGCATTGCTGAACGGTTTGTCTCTAGGAGATAAGAAGACGTTACTAGTACTTCCTGAGGAAAATGCTAACGTGTTCCTTTCCAGCAGAAACTTGCCAAAGGCAAAAGTTGTGACTGTAAATGATGTAAATACTTACCAGGTTCTTAACGCTGATCACCTAGTGATCTGTGAAGGTTCTTTAAGTAAGTTGGAAACCATTTTATCGAAATAAGACAATGGATATTCTAAAGCAGCCTTTAATTACAGAAAAGATTTCTGCCATGAACGAAAGAGGCGTTTATGGATTCATCGTGGAAAAAACTGCGAAGAAACCGGAAATCAAACTTGCTGTAGAAAAAACGTTTGGTGTGAAAGTGGTTTCTATCAGAACCATCAGATATGCAGCAAAGCATAAATCTAGATACACCAAAGCTAAAGTGGTTTCAGGCTTTACCAATGCTTTCAAGAAAGCAATCGTGCAAGTAGCCGACGGTGAAGTGATTGATTTTTACGGAGAAATTTAATTGAATCTATATCATGGCAATTAAAAAGTTGAAGCCTGTAACTCCAGGGACAAGATTCAGAGTAGCTCCAGCATTTGACGAGATTACAGCGTCAAAGCCGGAAAAATCTCTTCTTGCTCCTATCAAGAAGTCAGGTGGACGAAATAATGAAGGCAAAATGACTGTCCGTAATATTGGCGGTGGTCATAAGAGAAGACTACGTATTGTAGACTTCAAAAGAAACAAGTTCGGCGTACCTGCGGTAGTTAAATCTATCGAGTATGATCCAAACAGAACAGCACGTCTTGCCCTACTATATTATGCAGATGGTGCGAAGGCCTACATTATCGCCCCGGAAGGTTTGTCAGTGGGACAAACAGTGATTTCCGGTGAGCAAGTTGCTCCAGAAGTGGGCAACGCGATGCCAGTGGTGAACATTCCAATGGGTACGATTGTACACTGTTTGGAGTTGAAGCCAGGAAAAGGTGCCGCAATGGTAAGAAGTGCCGGAGGTTATGCACAGATCGTAGCCCGTGACGGGAAATACGTGACAGTGAAACTTCCATCTGGTGAGATGAGACTTGTTCTTAATACGTGTATGGCAACTATTGGAACTGTTTCCAATGGTGATCACATGAACGTAGTATTGGGTAAAGCCGGTCGTAAGAGATGGCTCGGAGCTCGTCCTCGTGTAAGAGGGGTAGCAATGAACCCAGTAGATCACCCAATGGGTGGTGGTGAAGGTCGTTCTTCTGGAGGACACCCTAGATCTAGAAAAGGTCTATTGTCTAAAGGTAAGAAAACAAGATCTCCTAAGAAGTATTCAAACAAGTTCATCGTAAGCAAAAGATCTAAATAATTATGGCACGTTCATTAAAAAAAGGTCCTTATATCGAGCACCATCTTGTGAAAAAAGTGGATGCTCAGAACGAATCAGGCAAGAAATCGGTAATCAAGACTTGGTCAAGAAAATCAATGATTTCTCCGGATTTCGTAGGACATACCTTCGCTGTGCATAATGGGAATAAATTCATTCCAGTATTTGTAACAGACAACATGGTAGGTCATAAGCTAGGTGAATTTGCTCCTACCAGAAATTTCAGAGGCCACATTGCCAAAAAAGATAAAGGAAAGAGATAATCATGGAAGCATTAGCAAAATTAAATAATGTCCCTACATCTCCGCGTAAGATGCGCCTTGTGGCTGACCTTGTCAGAGGCAAGAGAGTAGGATTGGCACTTAGCATATTGAAGTTTACTCCTAATCATGGAGCTGCTCGACTTGAGAAGTTGTTGCTTTCCGCTGTAGCCAACTGGCAAGCGAAAAACCCTGATGCCAAATTGGAAGAAGCTGACCTATTCATCAAGACTGTAATGGTAGATGAAGGTAGAATGCTTAAGAGATTAAGACCAGCTCCTCAAGGTAGAGGTCATAGAATCCGCAAGAGATCAAATCATGTAACGCTTATTGTTGATTCATTCGACACGCAAGAAGTTACCGCTGATGTAGTAGAAACAAACGAAAAGGCAAATTAAGAACAGACTATGGGACAAAAGATCAACCCAATAGGATTTAGACTTGGTGTAGTCAAAGGCTGGGATTCCAACTGGTATGGTGGGAAAGACTTCGCTGAAAAGCTATATGAAGATCAGAAAATCCGTAAGTACGTCCTTGCCAGAATTCCTAAGGGAGGTATTTCTAAAGTGATTATTGAGCGTACGCTTAAAAGAATCACTCTTACGATACATACTGCCCGTCCAGGTGTTGTAATTGGTAAAGGTGGAGCCGAAGTAGATAAACTGAAAGAAGAACTTAAGAATATCACCAACAAGGATATTCAGATTAATATCTTCGAGATCAAGCGTCCTGAATTGGATGCGAAATTGGTAGGTGAATCAATCGCTCAGCAGCTTCAAGCAAGAATTTCTTTCAGAAGAGCTATGAAGCAAGCTATTGCAGCATCCATGAGAGTGGGAGCGGAAGGAATTAAAGTTAAACTTTCTGGACGTCTAGGCGGAGCTGAAATGGCCCGTTCTGAAATGTACAAAGAAGGAAGAATTCCTCTTCACACATTGAGAGCAGATATTGATTACGCCTTGTCAGAAGCCCTTACGGTATATGGCTTGATCGGAATCAAAGTTTGGATCTTCAAAGGTGAAGTGTACGGTAAGAGAGATCTTTCTCCTAATCAGGGAGCAGCTAATGAGCCTAAAGGTGCTCGTAATGCAGGTCCTAAGAGAAATGATGGTCCAAGACGAAGAAAAAGAAATAACTAATTTTCGCCCATAAGTGAGAACTCATGTTACAGCCAAAAAGAACTAAATATAGGAAAATGCAAAAGGGCCGTGTCAAAGGCATTGCACAAAGAGGGCATACGCTTTCTTTTGGCAACTTTGGCATCAAGTCCCTTGAAGCAGGATGGATCACCTCCCGTCAGATCGAGGCAGCTCGTATCGCGATGACGAGAGCAATGAAAAGAGAAGGACAGGTTTGGATCAGAATATTCCCTGACAAACCTATCACTAAAAAGCCCGCAGAGGTTCGTATGGGTAAAGGTAAAGGTGCTCCAGAATATTGGGTAGCCGTTATCAAGCCAGGAACGATCCTTTTCGAAGCTACTGGCGTGAGCCAGGAGACAGCTAAAGAGGCGTTGAGACTTGCACAGCAAAAGCTACCTGTAAGCACTAGATTTGTTGTTCGTAGAGATTACGCTGAATAATAAGCACTATGAAAAATACTGAAATCAAATCACTGTCTAACAGTGAAATCGCCGAGCGACTAGTCGCTGAGCAGGAGAATCTAACCAAACTTAGGTTTGCGCACTCGATATCTCCTATAGAGAATCCTAACAGAATCCGCGAGACCAAGCGCTTTATCGCAAGATTAAAGACTGCATTGGCTGCCAAATAATAGCTAACAAAAAGAATATGGCTACGACAGAGAGAAATCTTCGAAAAGAAAGAATTGGTAAGGTGGTAAGTAACAAGATGGATAAGTCCATTACCGTATTGATCGAGCGTCGCGTAAAGCACGCCATCTATGGTAAGTTTGTTACCAAAACAACCAAATTTATGGCTCATGACGAGACAAATGATTGTAACCCAGGTGACTTGGTGAAAATCAGCGAAACTCGTCCGCTGAGTAAGAACAAGCGTTGGAGAGTAGTTGAAATTATTGAAAGGGCTAAGTAATTATGATCCAGCAAGAATCAAGACTAAGCGTAGCGGACAACTCTGGTGCCAAAGAGGTATTGGTAATCCGCGTATTGGGAGGAACAAAAAAGCGATATGCTTCCATCGGCGATAAAGTCGTTGTGACAGTAAAATCTGCGCTTTCTTCCAGCAGCATGAAAAAAGGTACCGTTTCAAGAGCGGTAATCGTGCGTACTCGTAAAGAAATAAGAAGAAAAGACGGTTCTTATATCCGTTTCGAGGACAACGCAGCTGTGTTATTGAACAACAACGATGAGCCAAGAGGCACGCGTATCTTCGGCCCAGTGGCTAGAGAGTTGAGAGAGAAGCAGTTTATGAAAATCGTTTCATTGGCTCCTGAAGTATTGTAATCATGGAAAGAAAAATGAACAAGCAAACAAAGCTTCATATCAAAACTGGTGACACTGTAAAGGTGATCGCAGGTGATGACAATGGCAAAACAGGAAAAGTACTTTCTGTAGATAAGCAAAAAAGTAGAGCAATCGTGGAAGGTCTTAACATGATCACTAAACACGTGAAGCCTACAGCAGCTAAGCCTCAGGGCGGTATCGATAAGAAAGAAGCTTCTATCCATATTAGTAACCTGAAACTTGTAGATCCTAAGACTGGTGAAGCCACTAGAACAGGTCGCAAAGAAGGTGAAAATGGTAAATTAGTAAGATACTCTAAGAAAACTGGGGAGGTGATCAATGGCTAATCCAAGAATCAAACAAAAGTACGTGGACGAAATCGTCCCTGCTTTGAAAGAGAAATTCCAATACTCTTCAGTAATGCAAGTACCTAAGTTGGAGAAAATTGTTCTCAACAAAGGTATCGGAGCTGCTGTAGCAGATAAAAAATTGGTAGACCAAGGTGTAGAAGAGCTTTCTTTGATCACTGGTCAGAGAGCTGTTTCGACTATCGCAAAGACTTCTGTTTCCAACTTTAAGTTGAGAGAAGGAATGCCAATCGGAGCTAAAGTTACTTTGAGAGGTCAGACTATGTATGAATTCCTTGATCGTTTGATCACTATTGCACTTCCACGTGTAAGAGATTTCAAAGGTATTTCTGATAAAGGATTTGACGGAAGAGGCAATTACACACTTGGTGTGCAAGAGCAAATTATCTTCCCTGAGATCAGCATTGAGAAAGTCAACAGAATCTCAGGTATGGATATTACATTCGTTACCTCTGCTAAAACAGATGAGGAAAGCTTAGAATTATTCAAAGCTTTCGGAATGCCTTTCGTTAAAAAAACTAAAGAAGAATAGTCATGGCAAAAGAGTCAATCAAAGCTCGTGAGAGAAAAAGAGAGCGTCTGGTAGCCAAGTATGCTGATAAAAGAGCCGCACTTAAAGCTGCTGGCGATTATGAAGCACTTGATAAATTGCCTAAGAACGCGTCTCCAGTTAGACTTCACAACAGATGTAAACTAACTGGTCGTCCTAAGGGCTACATGAGAAAGTTCGGTATCAACAGGGTAACCTTCAGAGAAATGGCCTCAGCAGGCAAGATCCCTGGAGTGACAAAGTCCAGCTGGTAAAATAACGACAGTAGTTTTTATTATAAAAATCAATTCGTAACTTTGCACGCCCAAAACGGGTGTAGCTAGACTATAAAATACAATGACTGATCCAATAGCTGATTATCTGACTAGGTTGAGAAATGCCATCAAGGCATCTCACCGAATCGTAGAAATCCCTGCTTCTAACATCAAGAAAGAGATTACAAAAGTATTGCACGACAAAGGATACATTCAGAATTACAAGTTTGAAGAAAATGGTCCTCAGGGATCTATCAAAATTGCTCTGAAATTCAATCCTGTCACTAAGCAAAATGCTATTGTAAGCTTGAAGAGAGTTAGTACGCCAGGTTTGAGAAAATATGTGAAACATACGGAGCTTCCTAGAGTAATCAACGGGCTCGGCATAGCAATCGTCTCTACCTCTAAAGGTGTGATGACAGACAAAGAAGCCCGCACTGAAGGTGTAGGTGGAGAAGTTCTTTGCTACGTATACTAATTTACTATCATGTCTAGAATAGGTAAAAAACCAATAAATATACCCGGCGGTGTTACTGTAGACGTCACAGCTCATGGAACTGTGACTGTTAAAGGTCCAAAGGGTACACTGACTCAGGATGTGAATCCCGATATTACAGTGAAAGTAGAGGACAACGAGATCGTTGTCACTAGACCTACTGATTCCAAAAGACACAAGTCTATTCATGGTCTTTACAGATCACTAATCAACAATATGGTGATTGGTGTTTCTGAAGGGTACAAGAAGGATTTGGAGCTTGTAGGTGTAGGTTATAAGGCGTCTAATCAAGGTCAGATTCTTGAATTGAATCTTGGTTACTCTCACAACATCTTTATGATGCTTCCTGAAGAGGTTGCTATTAAAGCTGAGACTGCAAAAGGTAAGAATCCAATCATTACCTTAGAATCGATAGATAAAGAATTGATTGGACAAGTTGCTGCAAAAATCAGATCACTTCGTAAGGTTGAACCTTACAAAGGAAAAGGTGTGCGCTTCGTTGGTGAACAAGTTAGACGTAAGGCTGGTAAAACTGCCGCTAAAAAATAATAGGTTATGGCATTTAATAAGAATTCCAGAAGACTTAGAATCAAGCAGGGTATCAGAAGAAAGATTTCTGGTACTGATTCCAGACCTCGTTTGTCAGTTTTCAAAAGCAATACTGGCATTTACGCTCAGCTTATCGATGACCTTAAAGGTCAGACTGTGGCGCAGGCTTCTTCCAAAGAATTGGGAGCAAAGGCTAACGCTAATGTATCAGTTTCCAAAGAAGTAGGTAAAAAACTTGCTGAAAGAGCTGTTGCAAACGGAGTTGACTCCGTAGTATTTGACAGAAATGGCTACTTGTATCATGGGAATGTGAAAGCTTTGGCAGATGGTGCCAGAGAAGGAGGCCTTAAATTTTAATAAGCTATGTCTCAATTAAGAAGAAAGCCTATCAGGGCTACAGATACAGATCTAAAGGAAAAAGTAGTAGCTATCAACAGAGTTGCCAAAGTGGTAAAAGGTGGTAGAAGATTCTCTTTTTCAGCAATTGTTGTAGTGGGTGATGGCCAAGGTGTTGTAGGTTATGGATTGGGTAAAGCCAACGAAGTAACAGATGCAATCACTAAGGGTATCGAAGACGCAAAGAAGAATTTGGTGAAAGTGCCAATTTTGAAAGGCACTATCCCTCACGAGCAAATTGGAAAATACGGTGGAGGATTTGTTTTGATCAAACCAGCAGCAGCAGGTACAGGCGTTATCGCAGGTGGTGCAATGCGTGCAGTGTTAGAGAGTGCTGGCGTTACTGACGTATTGGCAAAATCTAAAGGATCATCTAACCCTCATAACGTGGTAAAAGCTACAATTGAAGCTTTGACTCAGCTAAGAGATGCAATCGCTGTTTCACAACAGAGAAGCATTAAAATGTCTAAAGTTTTTAACGGATAATCGAAATGGCTAAGATCAAAATCACGCAAACCAAAAGTACCATTGATAGACCAAAAGATCAAAAAGCAACTATCACTGCTTTGGGTCTTGGTCGTATCAGCAAATCAGTGACCGTAGAGAATACGCCTCAGATTGCCGGTATGGTAAATAAAGTTAATCACCTTGTAAAAGTGGAGGAAGCTTAATTATGAAACTGCATACATTAACACCAGCTGAAGGATCTACCAAAAATCGTAAGAGAATTGGTAGAGGTACAGGTTCAGGTAGAGGTGGAACTTCTACAAGAGGTCATAAAGGAGCGAAATCTAGATCAGGCTACAAGTCTAAATTAGGTTTTGAAGGTGGTCAAATGCCACTTCAAAGAAGAGTTCCTAAATTTGGATTCAAAAGCTTGAATAGAGTTGAGTTCAAACCAGTAAATTTGGATACATTGCAAAGCATTGCTGAGCAATACAATCTTGAAGTTGTAAACATGGAAGCTTTGGTTTCTCATGGTATTGCTTCTAAGAATGACAAAATCAAAATCCTCGGTGGAGGTGAATTGAAATCCAAATTAGACGTAACTGCTCATAAATTCTCAGCAACTGCAACAGCAGCTATTGAGAAGTTGGGTGGAACGGTAAACACAATTTAAGTTAATGAAAAAGTTTATTTCGACAGTTAAGAACATTTTCTCTATCGAAGACCTTAGAGTTAGAATCATGAATACGATCGGTTTTCTGATCATATTCAGATTAGGGTCGTTCATAGTTCTTCCTGGTGTTGATCCTTCTCGTTTAGGTGAAGCCCCAGAAGGGATCTTTGGATTGATCGATACCTTCCTTGGTGGAGCGTTCAGTAACGCATCTATCTTCGGTCTAGGCATCATGCCATATATATCTGCATCCATTGTGTTGCAGTTATTGACTGTCGGAGTACCATATTTTCAAAAAATGCAAAAAGAGGGTGAATCTGGTAGAAAAAGAATCAACCAGATCACTCGAGTTTTGACTATCCTAATCACTATTGCGCAAGGTATCGGATATGTTTCCGCTACTATAATGCCTACAGGTGCGGTGATGGTTAGCTCTACTTTATTTATGTTTAGCTCTTTGGTTTTACTTTCTGCCGGTACCATGTTCTGCATGTGGCTCGGAGAGAAAATCACTGAAAAAGGTATAGGTAACGGTATCTCAATGCTTATTATGATTGGTATCATATCTAGATTCCCTGGAGCGATCATAGCTGAAGGTCTAGAGAAAGGTACTTCAGGTATGTTGCTTCTTCTTATTGAAGCCGCCGTATTGTTCTTCGTGGTAGTTGGGGTGATTGCCTTGACCGAAGCGACTAGAAGAATTCCTGTACAGTACGCTAAGCAAGTAGTAGGTGGTAAAGTATATGGTGGACAAAGACAGTATATACCTATCAAGGTAAATGCGTCTGGAGTCATGCCAATCATCTTTGCACAGTCGTTGATGTTTGTTCCAGCTTTGATCGCTCAGATTTGGGCTTCAGAAAATGACATCGCCAACTATATTGGAGCTACGTTCAGTGATTTCACTTCTTGGCAATACAATCTGCTTTTCGCAGCAATGATCATTCTTTTCACTTTCTTCTACACTGCTATTACAGTTAACCCTGAGCAGATCGCTGAAGATATGAAGAGAAATGGAGGCTTTGTTCCAGGTATTAAGCCGGGAGCTCCTACATCGGAATTTATTGATGGAATTATTTCCAAAATTACACTTCCGGGATCTATTCTATTAGCTGCAGTAGCTATTCTTCCTGCTCTCGCAATTATTTCCGGAGTGGGTGGAGAGTTTGCTCAGTTCTATGGTGGTACCTCTCTATTAATTATGGTAGGGGTGATCATGGATACCTTGAGACAGATTGAAAGTTACTTGTTGATGAGACACTACGAAGGCATGATGAAAAGCGGTAATGTGAAGAATAATCCTTCTAATTACCAAGTTGCCTAAGATGATCAATTACAAGACTTCGGAAGAAGTTAAGTTAATAAAAGAAAGTGCCGACATATTAGCAAAAGCCCATGGGGAAGTAGCGAAGTATGTTAAGGAAGGGGTAAAGACCTCTTTTCTAGACAAAATTGCTGAGGAGTTTATCAGGGATCACAATGGAGTTCCTTCATTTAAGGGCTACAATGGATTTCCTGCTTCACTATGTATTTCTGTGAATGAAGTAGTTGTACATGGTTTTCCCAGTGAATATGAATTGAAAGATGGCGATATAATCTCAGTAGATTGTGGAGTCTTTCACCAAGGTTTTCATAGCGATTCCGCTTATACATACCCTATTGGTGAGGTCTCTCCTGCTGTAAAAGCATTATTAAAAGCCACTAAAGATTCACTTTACATTGGAATTGAGCAAGCTGTCTTTGGGAAAAGAATTGGCGATGTAGGCAATGCAATTCAGAAGTTTGTAGAAGCAAAAGGCTACACCGTAGTCAGAGAGCTTGTTGGACATGGATTGGGTAGAAGTCTACATGAAGCACCTGAAGTTCCTAATTATGGAAAAAAGGGAAGCGGTCCTTTACTTAAAGATGGAATGGTGATCGCAATTGAGCCCATGATAAATCTTGGAACACGGAATATTGTCCAAGAGCGGGATGGATGGACTATTCGTACTGCGGATAGGAAACCTTCAGCACATTATGAGCACACAGTAGCGATATTTGAAGATAGAACAGAGGTGTTAACCTCTCATAAATACATAGAAGAGAATTTTAAATTCTAATATGGCCAAGCAAACATCAATAGAGCAAGACGGTACGATTAAAGAGGCATTGTCTAATGCGATGTTCAAAGTGGAACTAGAGAATGGGCATCAACTGATCGCTCACATATCTGGTAAGATGAGGATGAATTATATCAAGATTCTTCCTGGTGATCGAGTAAAGTTGGAACTGTCTCCCTATGATTTGAGTAAAGGCAGAATTGTATATCGATATAAATAAGACTGAGATGAAAGTAAAAACATCCATCAAAAAAAGAAGTGCTGACTGCAAGCTAATCCGTAGAAAAGGGGTTTTGTATGTCATCAATAAGAAGAATCCTAAGTTTAAACAAAGACAAGGTTAAATTATGGCTAGAATTGCAGGTGTAGATATACCAGACAATAAGCGTGGCGTAATCGGTCTTACCTATATCTTCGGAATAGGTAGATCTGCAGCCAAAGCTATCCTGACCAAGGCCGGTATCTCTTTCGATAAAAAAGCAGGTGAGTGGGATGACGATGAGTCAACTGCTATCCGTAATATTATTGCTGAAGAGTTCAGAACCGAAGGTGTATTAAAGTCAGAGATCCAATTGAACATCAAGCGACTACAAGATATTGGTTGCTATAGAGGTTTGAGACACAGAAAAGGACTTCCAGTTCGTGGTCAGCATACCAAGAACAACGCCAGAACAAGGAAGGGTAAGAGAAAAACAGTTGCTAACAAGAAAAAAGCGACTAAATAAAACCTGATTAGATTATGGCTCAGAAAAGAAACGATAAAGCAAAGGGTAAAAAAAGAGTAGTAAAGGTTGAAGCTGTAGGGCAGGCTCACATCAGAGCATCCTTCAACAACATCATTATCTCTCTTACCAACAATGCAGGTCAAGTAATATCTTGGGCTTCTGCCGGTAAAATGGGTTTCAGAGGTTCAAAGAAAAATACTCCTTACGCAGCTCAAATGGCGGCGCAAAACTGTGGACAAGTAGCATATGACTTAGGTTTGAGAAAAATCGAAGTATTTGTAAAAGGTCCAGGATCTGGTCGTGAATCAGCGATCAGAACATTGCAAAATGTAGGATTGGATGTGACTACGATCATCGATGTGACTCCAATGCCGCACAACGGTTGTCGTCCTCCTAAGCGTAGAAGAGTTTAATCATAAAATTGTAATACAATGGCTAGATATACAGGTCCTAAAGCAAAAATTGCCAGAAAATTCGGCGAAGCTATAGAAGGACATAGCAAAGCACTTGCAAAGAAAAACTACCCTCCCGGCATGCACGGAAGAGGTAGAAGAAAAAAGCAGTCTGAATATGCAATCCAGCTTGCTGAGAAGCAAAAAGCAAAATACATCTACGGAGTATTGGAAAGACAATTCGCTAAGATGTTTGATATTGCTTCCAGAAAAACTGGAATCACCGGAGAGAACCTTCTTCAGCTTCTTGAAGCTAGATTGGACAACACGGTATATAGAATGGGAATTTCTCCTACCAGAAGAGGTGCTAGACAACTAGTTTCTCACAAGCATGTGCTTGTAAACGGTGAGGTAGTTAACATTCCTTCGTTTACACTTAAGCCAGGTGATGTAGTTTCTGTAAGAGAAAGATCTAAGTCTCTAGAAGCAATCACAAGTAGCTTAGCAGGTAGAGGTGCTAATAAATATTCCTGGTTAGAGTGGGATGGCACATCATTGACCGGCAAATTCGTCAGTGTTCCAGGCAGAGATGATATTCCAGAGAATATCAAGGAGCAACTCATTGTCGAACTTTACTCTAAGTAATATTTTAATATTTTCAGCTTTTAAAAAAGAACGAGATATATGTCCATACTAGCATTTCAAATGCCCGAGAAAGTGGTAATGGAAAAAGCCGATGATTTTCATGGCCTATTCACTTTCAAACCACTCGAAAAAGGCTATGGAGTTACAATCGGTAACGCCCTGAGAAGAATTTTGCTTTCTTCCTTGGAAGGTTATGCCATCACTGCCATCAAGATTCCTGGTGTAGTGCATGAGTTTTCGACCATCGAAGGTGTAGTTGAAGACGTTACAGATATTATTTTGAACCTGAAACAAGTGAGATTCAAGAAGGTGCACGAAGCATTTGACGGAAAAATCACTGTTGAGATTAAAAATCAGTCTGTGTTCACTGCAGGGGACATTGCTAAGTTCACTTCTTCTTTCGAAATCTTAAACCCAGAGTTGATAATCTGTCACATCGACGAGACTAAAAACTTTGAGATTGAGTTAACGATGGAAAAAGGAAGAGGCTATCTACCAGCTGAAGAATCCAAACCAAAAGAGCAAATCTTCGGTACTATTGCGATCGATGCTGTTTTCACTCCTATTAAGAATGTGAAATACAGTGTGGAAAATACGCGGGTAGAGCAGAAGACTGACTTCGAAAAATTGATTATGGAAGTTTCTACTGACGGTTCTATCCACCCGGAGAAAGCCCTTCAGGAATCTGCCAAAATCCTTATCCAGCACTTTATGTTGTTCTCTGACCAGACTATGGTTCTAGATTCAACAGGAATTGCGGAGCCGGAGCCAATTGACGAAGAATTCTTGCACATGAGAAAGCTTCTTAAGACTTCTTTGGGTGACCTTGACCTTTCTGTTCGAGCATTCAACTGTCTTAAAGCTGCTGACGTGAAGACTTTG
The DNA here is from genome assembly GCF_963974365.1 of uncultured Algoriphagus sp. GTDB lineage: Bacteria > Bacteroidota > Bacteroidia > Cytophagales > Cyclobacteriaceae > Algoriphagus. Next base: position 203,188 of record NZ_CAXBBX010000011.1, read on the forward strand.
GGCGATCTTGCCAAGCTTGAAATTTCTGATATGATGAAATTCAGAAACTTCGGTAAAAAATCCCTAGCTGAGCTTGAGCAACTTATCCAAGAAAAAAGCCTGACCTTCGGGATGGATATTTCTAAGTATAAACTTGATGAAGAATAAATAATAATGAGACACGGTAAGAAATTTAACCACCTTGGAAGGAAGGCCGCTCATAGAAAAGCAATGCTTTCTAATATGGCAACTTCGCTGATTCTTCACAAGCGTATCTCAACCACGCTTGCCAAGGCAAAAGAATTGAAGAAGTACTTGGAGCCACTGGTAACAAGAGCTAAAGAAGATACTACGCACAATAGACGTATGGCTTTCGCTTATTTGAAAAATAAGGAAGCTATCATCGAACTATTCGGTGAAGTAATCTCTAAAGTAGCTACTCGTCCAGGTGGATACACCAGAATTATTAAAACTGGTTTCAGATTGGGTGATAATGCAGAAATGTGTATCATCGAATTGGTAGACTTCAACGAATTGATGTTGAAAGATGCTCAGCCTGCTAAGAAAACTACTAGAAGATCTCGTAGAGGTTCTGGTAAATCTGCTGCCGCTGAGGAAACTAAAGCAACTACTGCACCTGCAGTAGAAGAAGCACCTGCAAAGGACACTGAGGAGCCTAAGGCACCTGAAGCTTCTGCTGATTCCGCTGAAGAAGAAACTGATAACAAATAAGTTGGTCAGTGGATTCACGATATTGGAAGGATTGGACATTTGTTCAATCCTTTTTTTATACCCTTTTCATTTAACTTCCTTCCCAATAAATATTTAACTTTGGGCAATTACTTAGCAAAATGATCAAACAAAAAGCAACTTTACTCTTGGCCGACGGAACGGTCTTTCACGGTTCTTTAATCGGTAATCCAGGAACGAATGGTGGCGAGATTTGCTTCAACACCGGAATGACAGGCTATCAGGAGATCTATACAGATCCTTCCTACACTGGTCAAATCATTGTAACAACTACTTCACATATTGGAAACTATGGTGTGATAGATGAAGAAGTAGAATCTGACCATCCTACTATAGGTGGAATAGTAGTCAATACATTTTCGGATGTATACTCTCGTCTAGACGCTTCTGGTTCTTTACAGGATTACCTTGTAAAGAATAGCATCACAGGGATTGCCGATATTGATACTAGGCAATTGGTTAGACATCTTCGCTCTAAAGGTGCAATGAATGCAATTATCAGCTCTGAATATGAAGATAATTTGGAAGGGTTGCAAGCTGAACTTGAAAGGGTTCCAGATATGGATGGCCTTGAGCTTTCTTCCACGGTATCCACTCAGGAACCTTATTTCTTTGGAGATGAAAATTCTTCAATAAAAGTGGCCTGTATGGATTTCGGGATAAAAAAGAATATTTTGAGAAGCTTGGCTGATCGTGGTGCATATTGTAAGGTTTTTCCTGCCAAAACAACTCTTTCAGAAATGGAAGAATGGGCGCCTAATGCATATTTCTTGTCAAATGGTCCTGGAGACCCAGCAGTAATGGAATATGCGGTAGATACTACTAAAGATATTTTAGAAACGGGAAAGCCTGTTTTCGGAATATGTTTAGGTCACCAACTTTTGGCTGAAGCATGTGGCATCTCTACTTATAAAATGCACCATGGACATAGAGGATTGAATCATCCTATCAAAAATCTTTTGACTGGAAAAAGCGAAATCACTTCCCAGAATCACGGATTTAATATTACCCGTGAGGATACCGAGCAAAATTCTGATGTAGAAATTACGCATGTACACTTGAATGATAATACTGTTGCTGGAATCCGTCTAAAAAACAAACCTGCTTTTTCCGTTCAATATCACCCGGAATCATCCCCAGGACCGCATGATTCCCGTTATTTGTTTGACGATTTTATTTCTTTAATTAATAAAAACTAGTACCCTTAAACCTTTTAAAACTATGACGTTGATTCAATCAATTCATGCAAGACAAATCCTCGATTCTAGAGGAAATCCTACTATTGAAGTAGATGTATATACAGAAAATGGAGCCTTTGGCCGAGCTGCTGTTCCAAGTGGCGCATCTACTGGTATCAACGAAGCTGTTGAGCTTCGCGATGGTGAGAAGGGTGCGTATATGGGCAAAGGCGTAATGAAAGCAGTTGCCAATGTGAACGACATCATAGCTTCTGAACTTGTAGGTTTTGACGTATTTGAGCAAAATTCGATTGACCAGATCATGATTGATCTTGATGGCACACCTAACAAAGGTAATTTAGGAGCTAACGCTATTCTGGGTGTTTCTTTGGCAGTCGCTAAAGCTGCAGCTATGGAGTCTAATCAACCACTTTACAGATACATCGGTGGTGTGAATGCAAATACACTTCCTGTACCGATGATGAACATCATCAACGGTGGTTCTCACTCTGATGCGCCTATCGCGTTCCAGGAATTTATGATCCGCCCTGTGGGTGCTCCTACTTTCTCAGAAGCAATGAGAATGGGAACTGAGATCTTCCACAATTTGAAGAAAATTCTTCATGACAAAGGCTTAAGCACTGCTGTAGGTGATGAAGGCGGGTTTGCTCCTAACTTCTCTGGAGGAACTGAAGAAGCTCTTGGAAGTATTTTGGATGCTATCGCTAAGGCTGGATACAAAGCTGGTGATGATATTACAATCGCATTGGATTGTGCAGCATCTGAGTTTTTTGTGGATGGCAAATATGACTATACAAAATTTGAAGGTTCTACTGGCGTAGCAAGAAGTAGAGAAGAACAAGTTGCTTACCTAGCTGAGCTTACTGAAAAATACCCTATCGATTCTATCGAAGATGGTTGTGCTGAAGAAGATTGGGAAGGATGGGCTATGTTGACTGCCAAAATTGGCAATAAGGTACAACTAGTTGGAGATGATCTTTTCGTTACTAACGTGAAATTCCTTCAGAGAGGAATTGAAGAGAAATCTGCAAATTCAATCTTGATCAAAGTAAACCAAATTGGTACATTGACTGAGACCATCAATGCAGTTAACCTTGCTCACAAAGCAGGTTTCACAGCGGTAATGTCTCATAGATCAGGTGAAACTGAAGATTCAACTATCGCTGATCTTGCAGTTGCATTGAATTGTGGACAGATCAAAACAGGTTCAGCATCTAGATCTGATCGTATGGCTAAATACAATCAATTACTTAGAATTGAAGAGCAATTAGGAGATTCAGCTGTTTTCAACGGCAAGTTCTAATTCAGTGCTTTATAAAAAGTATTCTTTTAAGACAGCTTACCTAGGTAGGCTGTCTTTTTTTTGCACCATTTTTGTAACTTGAAACCGTATAACAATCATTTCATATGAGCAAATACCTTAAGTACACCAAAAGCTTCTATTTTCTGGGACTTGTTTTTTTTATTGCATGGATGATTTTTATTGACTCAAACAATGTTGTTAACCAGGTAAAGTTGAGTAGTAAGCTGGGCCAACTTGAAGATCAAAAAGAGTTCTATCTAGAGCGTAAAGAGAAAATCAAAGCTGAACGAGAGGAATTGATGAGTAATCCTGAACTTTTGGAGAAGTTTGCCCGTGAGAAGTACTTAATGAAGAAAAATACTGAAGATCTCTATGTCATTGTTAAAAAGTAAATACCTATTCTTATTTTTTCTAGGGTTTGTCCTGTTTCAAACGTCCGCATTTGCTCAGCGAGAAATATACGAAGGCGATTCCATTCCTTTCAAAGAGAGATTATATTATGGGGGGAACTTTGGGATGCAATTTGGTACTGTTACTTTAATTGATTTTTCCCCTCTTGTTGGTGTGATGATCACTCCAAAATTCTCCTCAGGGGTTGGGATCACTTACCAGTACTTTAATGATAAGCGCTATATCGGTGGGGAGACCTCTTCCTATGGTGGAAGGCTTTTTAGTAGGTATAATATCTTTCCGAATATTTTTGCTCATGCAGAATATGAATCGATCAATTTTGACAATTACAATTTGTTATCTGATGAGTTTGAGCGAATTTGGTCGAATGCACTTTTTTTAGGAGGTGGTTATTTTGCGCCTTTTGGTTCCAGAGGTGGAGTTAATTTCACCTTCTTATATAATGTATTACATGACAATCTTCGTTCGCCCTATGGTGAACCATACGTGATCCGTGTGGGTTTTGTGCTGTAGATACTTCTAACTCACTTTTCATGGATTCTTTTGTTTCAAAACTATACAAATCTCATCGGGATTGCTCAGAATGTCCTTCTCCGAAGGTAATTCAACAGTTTTTCGAAGATACACTAGGTTTGCTTTTCCCAGAATTTACGGTTGATAAAATTAGTGAGGAATCACAAATAGAAGCTGCATTGTTTCAATTGAAGAGCGACCTTTCCTCGATACTTGATCGCAATCCTCATTTACATAACGGAATTGGTTCTAAAATAGCCCATGCTTTCTTTCTGAATCTTGAGCAGGTTTTCGACTGGATTCATCAGGATGTAGATGCCATGTTTGCAGGTGATCCCGCAGCCAAATCAAGGACTGAGATCCTTAGAAGTTACCCAGGTTTTTATGCAATCGCAGCCTATAGAATTGCACATTCGCTCAATGGATTGGGAGTTAAATTGATTCCAAGAATGATTACAGAATTTGCGCATAGCCGTACAGGGATTGATATTCACCCAGGAGCAACTATCGGTCAGTATTTCTGCATAGATCACGGAACTGGCGTTGTGATAGGGGAAACTACTGAAATCGGGAATAATGTGAAGATCTACCAGGGAGTTACTCTTGGAGCTTTAAGTGTGGACAAAGCAGATGCCGACAGTAAAAGACATCCAACCATAGAAGATGATGTGGTGATCTATTCAGGCGCAACGATTTTAGGCGGTAATACAGTTATAGGAAGAGGAAGTGTGATAGGAGGCAATGTATGGCTTACCAAAAGCGTGGCTAGAGGAAGTAAAGTCTATTATCAAACACAAATGTATCATGCGGAATCTGCTGTGACGGATATGTATATTTTCAAAAACGATCAAGATGAGGCTATTTGAACTGATAGGAAACACTCCTTTGATACAACTGGAACATATTCCAGTGAATCCAAAAGTCAAGATTTTTTGTAAACTGGAAGGTCAGAATCCAGGAGGAAGCGTAAAAGATCGCGCTGCCTATAATATGTTGCGAAGTGCCATGGATCGTGGTGAAATCAAATCCGGTTATAAGCTGGTAGAGGCAACCAGCGGGAATACAGGCATTGCCTTGGCCATGGTTGCCAAAGTTCTTGGATTGGAGATGACGTTGATCATGCCTGATAACTCCACTAAAGAGAGGGTAATCTCTATGGAAGCTTACGGAGCTGAGGTGATTTTGACCCCTGCGGCAAAGACTATTGAATATTCTAGAACTCTTGCAGAGCAGATGAGCAAAGAGGGCTACTTCATGCTGGATCAGTTTGGGAATCCTGATAATTACCTCGCTCATTACAAGACTACCGGGCCTGAAATATGGGAAGATACTGATGGTGAAATCACACATTTCGTGTCAGCCATGGGTACTACGGGTACGATCATGGGAGTGTCAAAATACTTGAAAGAAAGAAATGCTGATATTCAGATTGTAGGTACGCAACCTACAGACGGATCCAGTATCCCTGGGATAAGAAGATGGTCTCCGGAATTTTTGCCTAAGATCTTTGACCCAAATAGAGTAGATCAGGTAATAGATGTAAGCGAGCAACAGGCTACTGAAATGACCCGTAGAATGGCTAGAGAAGAGGGGATCCTTGCAGGTATGAGTAGTGGTGGAGCATTGCATGCTGCTATTGAACTTTCCAAATCGTTGAAAGAAGGTGTTATTGTTTGCATTACCTGTGACCGCGGCGATAGATATTTGAGTTCGGATCTTTTTGGTTAATTACTTCTTAGGAATCATTTTCCCCTATTGAGGTATAATCGCTATAAAATAGCTGAGTAATTTTCTTGTTTAAATGAAGAATCACCCTTCATATACGTCTCCGTTGGTTATTAGGAAGGATTTTGAATCGTTTAGAAGAGCGGAGTTCTCTTGGGCAGAGGGTTTGCATTAATTCAATTGTAAAAACGAATGATTACAAATTGAAATATTAAACCAACTATACCATGAACTCAATTAACGAAAACCAAGAAGAGAAAAATAGAGAAGATTTGATGGGATCAGAAGCTGTGGAGAAAATTAGAGATCTGATAGATAAATCAGGGTCTTGCTTTTTCGTGACTTCTACCAGCCTTAACAATTCCCATAAATCCCGTCCTATGTCTGTGCAAAAAACGGATGATGCTGGAAATATCTGGTTTCTCAGCGCAAAGGACAGTATGAAAAATATGGAGATCGCAGCTGATACCGATGTGACACTTTACTTTCAGGGCTCATCCTACTCGGATTTCTTGGAGCTTAACGGTCACGCGAGAATTACTGATGATAAAGCAAAAATTGAAGAGCTTTGGGATCCAACAGTCAAAGCATGGTTTACTGAAGGAAAAGATGATCCTAGAATTTCAGTGATCCAATTTATCCCTGACAGTGGATATTACTGGGACAATAAGCATGGAAATGCAGTCGCTGGAATCAAGGTTTTGATCAGTGCTATTTCAGGCAAAACAATGGATGATTCCATTGAAGGAACTCTAAAAGTTTAGTAGAAAATTCTTTAAAGTTAATGATGTGATCCAAGAGACTGGATCACATTTTTTTTTCGATATATTCTAAATTTTAAAGAAAATATTCTTCTTAAACAGGAAATAGCATAGGTGCCACATTGCCCCTAATGTGAGGAAGGCGGTAATAATGGCGATAAGAGAGTCACCAACTCCAATCGGTTCTAAAGCCCCACTACTGAAAATTTCTATAAAGCTATAAAGCCATCTATGGCCCAGAATCTCAGCAAAGAGATAAATGAATATGGAATTCATCCCAACTATCACAAAAGGGAAAACCCAGGAATTTACCTTTTTGACATCCACCAACCAATAGCAGAAAGCTAAAGCCAACATTGCATATCCACCTGAAGCAAATGCAAATGCTGTGGTGCTAATCCGCTTTACAATCGGAGTAATTCCTGCTAGATCTAATCCATATCCTAATCCTAATCCGAGTATTCCCACTACCACTAGGGTTCTTATTTTATCTTTTTCTGATCTTTTGGAAAGAAGTAAATTCCCGCAAATTGCTCCCCAGATCGTATGGGCAGCTGTAGGGATGCAGTTTATTGCTACCCATCCTCCCTTATTTATCTGGCCCATCAGAATCTGATCCATGTAATTCCCAAAGTTGGATCCGTGCTCATAAGGTACCTCGGGATTATAGAGTCTATACATGATTTCTGTCAAGGCAAGCAGTCCCATTGAAACTCCCAATTGTACTTTCCATGACCTATCTAAAAGGAAATAAGTCACCAGAATGGTGAATGATAACTGAGTCAAAACATTCCAAAGCTCAAATACCAACTCTCCCGCATAGACGCAATGCAAACAAGTCCCGAAGAGAAAGAGTAAAAGACATCGCTTCAGTATGTGGCCAGTCACCTTACTTCGGTCCCTGGCTACTGACATTCTTTTGTTTAGAGAAAAAGGCATGGCGACTCCCACTATAAACATGAAAAATGGCTGGATTAAATCCCAAAAACGCAGGCCATGCCAAGGATGATGAGTAAACTGCTCGAAGAAATTGTGAAGAAAGCTGCCTTCAGGATTTGCGTGCAGTAAAGTGTGATAAACAGAAGCAGCTTCAGCTACTAATAAAAACATGGTTATCCCTCGGAAAACATCTAAGGAAACCAACCGCTTGTGGTTGGAAAGGGGAAGGTTAGTCATGGGTAAATTCTAAAAATTAAGGCTAGATCTAAAATAGGATTTTAGATTCTATTATTCCCCATAAAACTTCCTTTTAGTGACAAATGGTTAACATTTGTCTTTCTATTTTATCCCTCCAAAAGCTCCAAAACACATGTTCTTATGAAGGATTTCAACTTTAGTAAAACCTACTTTTTTCATTAAGTCAAGCTGATAATTCATTGACCTTGGGGAGTCTTCTTTTGCTACATATGCTAACACTTTTTCCCGATACTCTTTCCCACCTATTTCTTCCAGATAGTTGCCATACCGTTCCCATGTATACTCATTTACCAAATCCGTATCTTGAGTGATTAGATCAGAAATCATCAAGCATCCTCCAGGTTTGAGAAGTTTATAGAGCTTCGAAAAGGTTCTTTCCCAATCTTCATCTTCCCGTAAATGATGCAAAACAGCTCCAGCTAAAATTATATCATAGTTGCCTTCAGGAAGTAAAATATCTCGAATATCACCTTGGAAAATAGAAACATCACCATTGGTTTCCAGTGACACTCTTTCCATTGCTTTTTCCAACATCTTCCCGCTAAGATCTACTAGGGTACAGTTTAACCCGGGTAATTTAGAAAGCATCATGAGCGAATAATTCCCAGCCCCACAACCCACGTCTAAAATTGATTTTGCATTTGGGACAATTCGCTTGGCTGCTTCTGTGATGAGTTCTAAGGATATTTTCGCATCGATGGTAGCTACCTGGCCTGTATCTAGATTCGAAAATCGTTCTACATCATTGTCGAATCTTTCGCGGATCTCTGCGGTACTGGATTTATTCATAAGTGAGACTAAGTTTTAAAAAAAAGTTTTATGATTAAAGATGTTGATCAAAAAGAATCATATTTCCATCTGGATCTTTCACTACAAAACTGGCAGGTCCTGAGCTCTTTTCATCTGCTGGATTAATTATTTCTACTCCTGCGGATTTAAGATGCTGCTGGATTTTCCTCACATCCTGAAATCCTTCCACTTCCTGTGCATTTTCATCCCAGCCTGGGTTGAAAGTCAAGATGTTTTCTTCAAACATGCCTTGAAACAATCCGATCAGGGTACTTTCATTTTTCATGATTAAGTAATTGCTTTCCATTGCCCCTCCAAACTGGGTGAAACCTAGATCCTCATAAAATGCTTTGGAAGCTTTAAGGTCTTTGACGCTAAGGCTAATAGAAAATGCTCCTAGTTTCATGGCTGTGTTTGTTTTAGGCTGAGTAGTAGTTGATGGGCTAAGATCAAAATAGAATATTGAATTAAAGAAAATACCGAGGCAGAATGCCCCTGTCAACGCGGTGGCTGAAACGAGGAATCTATTCATGACGATGAGATGTTAGGATAGAAATTTTGAGATGGAAATCATAGTGCCCAGATGCATGGCTTCGTGATAATTATTGTAAATAATGGCATCTGTTGTATTGGCAAGATGAAAGCCCTTGGAGGTAGTAAGCGGACTGTAGGTGTTGAAGTTGCCTGATTCGAAATCACTTATGGTCTGGTCGATAGGCGAGATCAAAAGCTCTTTAAATAGTTCTAAAGTTTCAATTGGTTCTGCATTTTCAGGCCTTGTTCCAGGCTTGAATTTAAGAAAGAGATCTTCAGATATATTCATTTTGAGGCCTGAAAGATCATAAACCAATCGCTGCTGCACCACAATCACATGTCCGATATTCCACATCAAATTATTACTGAATCCGGTTGGGATTTTATTTAGTTGCTCTAATGAATAGCTCTGAAGGTATTTAGAGTAGATGGATCGGGTATTTCTCCAGATATCGAAATTTATATTCATAGTTTGTTTTTGGATTGTTCCCTTATTGGTTTTCAAGTTTGTATCGCTTCAGCGTATTTTTAGTAGCTGCCAATTCACTTTTTAAATCATCTACTCGTTGAAGCAGATTAAAAATCACATCTATGCCTTCCGGGTTGACCTCCAGATCTTGATGAATTCTGATCATTTTTTCGAGATCAGCTACTTTCTCTTCAGGGATAAAACGTGTCTTTTCTACGGTCTGAATCTCGATCAAACCCAAACTGTACAATGAGTCCACAAATGAAACTTCAATCTCGTAATGAGTACAAAGGGTCTCTATCAAAATCAATTCTTGCTGTGCCATCTTATCGTAGTTTTTGGAGTTCTTCGAATAACATTTTCTCTTCTGCTGTGAGATTTGTGGGATTTTTAATCGAGTAGGTAAGAATCAAATCCCCAAACTCTCCTTCTTTTTTATAGACAGGGAATCCCTTTCCTTTGAGTCGTACTTTCGTGCCATTTTGGGTTTCGGGCGCAACCTTGAGTTTGACTTTTCCATCAAAGGTGTCAGCAATAATATCACCTCCTAACATGGCGGTGTATAGATCCAACTCAATAGGGGCGTATAAATTATTTCCCTCGCGTGTGAATTTTGTGTTGTTATTGATCACAAATTTGATGTATAAATCACCGTTTGGCCCGCCGTTTATCCCCTGTGCACCCTTTCCTTTTATTTTGATTATTTGGCCATCTTCTATTCCCGCAGCTATAGTGAGACGGATATTTTCACCATTGACTGTCAGTACTTGTTTGTGTGTTTTATAAGCGTCGTGAATGCTTAATTCCAGTTGTGCATTGAAGTCTTGCCCTTTGAATTTATTACTTCTGCCGCCTTGTCGAAATCCTCCTCCAGATCCTCCAAACATCGATTCGAAAAAATCCGAGTAGTCTGTTCCCCCGAAGCTTTCTCCACCAAATCCAGCACCAGTACTTCCTTGGCTGCGTTGCTGCCCACCGCTTCTAGCCCCTGCTTGCTCATACTGATCAGCGTGCTTCCAGTCCTTGCCGTATTTATCATACTTCTTACGCTTTTCCGGATCACTGAGAACTTCATTGGCCTCATTGACTTCCTTGAACTTTAGCTCAGCTTCCTTATCATCGGGATTGACATCCGGGTGGTATTTTCGCGCCTGCTTTCGATAAGCTTTTTTGATGTCTGCCTCACTTGCATTTTTATCAATGCCGAGTACGCTATAGTAATCTATAAATGCCATAGTTATTAGTGGAATTTATTTGGTGTTAGACAATAAGCTGAAATTCATTTCGGAATTTCTAAAATTCAATATACTGAGAAACTAAGCGATTGCCAGAGGAATTGAACCAATTGATTGGCTTATGAAAAGTTCTGCTTTTTTCCTATAAAAACTTAGAATGGATACCCAATGGCAAAGTTGAAAATCAAATTCTGTTTTCTCCAACTTTTACTTCCGATATCAAAGCTGTTTCCCCACCGTTCTCCTTCAGGTAAATAAGGTACTCGAAGAGGTGTCGCCAGATCGAAGCGAATCACAAAAAACTGAATATCCACACGTAACCCGAATCCTGTGCCAATTGCTAGCTCATTCCACCAGTTAGATGTGAATTTACCTCCAGGTAGGGCGTCATTTTCATTCACCAGCCAGATGTTTCCAGCATCCATAAATAGAGCACCTTTCAGTAAGGACACAATAGGAAAGCGGTATTCTATATTTCCTTCAATCCGGATATCCCCTGATTGATCAAAATAGGAATTGACATTCTGGTCCTCAGGACGGTAAGTGCCTGGACCGATGGACCGGATGCGGAAGGCCCTTACGCTATTAGGTCCACCCGAAAAGTATTGTTTGATGTAGGGAAGAGAGGAGGAATTGCCAAATGGGAATCCAAATCCAGCAAATAGTCGAGTTGCAATTGTCTGGTTTTTATCAATGTTTAGATGATATCGCAAATCAAGATCTGCTTTTCCGTATTGCGCATATTCCAGTCCAAGGAATTTACCGTCATCCTTACCTGAAATTTTATCAATTAGATGCAACGTATTACCCGCAAAATCCAGTCCTAAGCCAATGAAATAACCATGCGTACGGAATCTGTCATTTAACTTATTGTAGTTAAACGTGTAATTAATTCCTGCGATAAAATTCTGCTCAAAGCTTCGTTGAAGGAAGGGGTTGTCTGCCAAAATCTGATCGAACTCAGGAGAGGTCTTGCTTAGATTCACCACGCTCAGACTTATCGGGTTAATTTCATGATAAGCGTACTGGTTTGCGTTCCAGAAGTAGCCGTAATTGGCTGAAATTGAATTAAGGTGATACAGTCCGCCTCGGCTCAGGTATTCTATACCTACTCCCATTTTTGTTTTGGGAACTGAATAGCTGAATTTCTCCTTGATAGGGACGAAAAAGATCACTCTCGGGAAAATCAGATCTGCATTTAGACCTAGCTCTAAGGATTGAAGTCCTTTTCTTCCTTCGCCCCCAGCAACTTGGAATTCGTAGCCTACTCTTCCTGTTAGGTTTAGGGTCTCGCCACCGTTGAATAGATTACGATTTCTGTAGACCAAATTTAAAGCCGGGCCAGCGAAATTGTTGGATTTGGATACTGCTAGCAGTTCAGCCCTCACTGATCTTTTGGTCATTGGGGATAAGTAGAAATTGGCCCTTAAGTGTCCAAGGGAATCTGAAATACCTAACTCCTCATAGCGTAAATTGACAAATTTATAATTTCCAATTGAGCTAAGTCGATTGCTCGAAAGTCTTGAAAGTTTGGGGTTATATCGCTGCCCTTTTTCAATAAGTATGTAATCGTTCAAAAGCCTTGGTTTGAAGACATCATTTCCCTGAATGAAATTCTTCCCGTCAATTGACACAGTATCGATTTTCTCTCCATTTTCAGTGATTGAATAGTTCGGGAAAACATTAATAGTATCGACTTTGTAAGGGATTGTTCCATTCTGAGGGACATTGGTTTTAAGTCTTAGATAGAGCTTAAATAGTCTGGCAGTATCAGAAATGTTAGTGTCTGCTTCAAAAATTAAATAATCGCTGTTGAAATTGTAATAACCTTTGGCTTTCAGTGCGGAGTCAATTCTATTCCTTTCGAAATTCAATGTATTTAAGTCAAATCGACTCCCAGAATCCAACGATGTCTCCTGCATCAGAGCAATGATTTCCTTGTCTATTTCAAGGCTATCTCGCTCCACTTCTATTTCGGTGAGTTTATAAGGTTCAGAAATATTCGCTGAATAGGATACCTCTGCGAATTTTTCTCCACGAGTGACTTCTGAGTTGGTTGTGCTGAAGAAAAAACCCTTGTTCTCAAGCCTATTTATGATAAGCTCTTCTGTTCGACTTGGACTTACCTGGCTGAAATAAACAGGTTCTTGCCCTATTTTTTTGTTCAAAAAGCGATTAATAAATCCCGGTTTTTCCTGCGTTCCTTTGTAGTGAGCCCAAAGGCCCACATACATGCCTAAGAATTTTGTATTAGGCTCAGGACGCAGCAGCCCTTCCAATTCCTCTTCAATATCTTTTAGTCCTTTAATATCAGCTTCGGTTTGAAATTTTAGATTTGCACCTTTATATAAGAATTCATCTTCTGGGATATACTTTTTCACATTACAGCCTACTGTGGCCGCAATGAGTAGTATGCACATCGTCGATAGGAATCCCTTAATCCTCATTTTCTTCCGATTCTTTAACTTTCTTTTCCTTTTTTTTCTTCTTGTTCTTTTTCTCTAGCTCATCAATAGGATTAGTATTGTCCTGATCTTCTGGAGCTATAGGTGCTCTCCACAACTCTGAAAATTCATTGAATTCTCTATTGAATATCAAACCTCCACCAGTGACTACAAGTTGCCCATCAATAATACTTTCAAACTGATTCTTCCGGAAAGCCCGAATTCTCCAGCGCCCGTCTTCTGTGAGCATATATTCAAAACTCACATTGGCTAAAATAGAATTGGCTTGATCGGATCCTTGAGTGCTTCCTTCCAAGTCTACCTGGCTACCCACTTGTACCACTAGTCGATCATCAAATAGAGTTTGCTGTGCATTGATATTTAGGTCAGTTCTGTTTTGCGCGCTACCAGATTGGTAGTCTTGATAACTGTCCACATCAAACCCAACTTGGAATCCGCTGTCACCAAATAATTTATTGGACAAGGCATTCATTTGATCAGAGAGTACCTGGCTTACGGAATTTCTAGCGATTGCTTCTGCTCCACCATTAGAGCCATCACTTCCTGAGGATGGGAAAAATCTATTAAGGACAAGTAATGAAAATACCTGCTTGTTCAACTCATCCTCTTGTTCGTTGATTTGAAGAACCCTAGAATAGACATTTCCACCAAAAGCACCTCGTTGATTTTCCGGCATGTCCAGCGTAAATGAGATTTCGGGCTTGAGCAATTCTCCGTTTACATTCAAGTAGACCAAAAATGGGAGCTTTTGCTGATATTGACTCTGCGTTTCGGTATTACTTCCGGTAAGCTGCGCAGACATCAGTTGAGAAGCTGAGGTTTCCACCCTGTAAATTGCCTGTATGTCCATGTCAGCGTCCATAGGATCACCATTCCAACTGATCCTACTTCCGGGGTTGATATCAAATTTCTTGCTGACAAGGTTATAAAGTGACATTTCATAGTGCCCATCCGAAATCTCATACAGTCCACTGAGTGTAATTCTACCATTTGGATTGATATCCATCTGAAGATCTGCATCGCCGGCAATCTGAAGATTATCGCCTGTGACAGGATCGATGACAATAGTGAATAGTGCTTTAGGATCTACCTTCAAAAGTGCCTGAATGTCAAATCCGGAAAACGCGCTCGTCGTTTCCTCAGACTGTTTTGTCAGGATATCGTCTGGGTTTTCTTTATTGACAAAAATTACGGCACCTTCCCTTTCTACCAGGTCAAGTTCAGACTCTGGAATGATCACTGTCAAGTCTGTATTGTCTTTTACTCCAAGTGTGGCTCGTACTATCGGGAGGATGAGATCTCCCTGAATCGACACATCGGCATCAATTGTCCCTCTGCCAAAAATGAGGTCATTTTCTTTGTCGGTTGAATTGACAGCCATGAAGTTTTTGGCGGTCAGATTCAAGTCAAACGTCGGATTGAGGTAGCTCTCCGTTCCTACAGTTCCATCAATTGTAAACGTATTGTTCTCTGAGTCCCTTAGTGTGAATTTATCAAAATACAAACCAGCATTGTCAACGCTGATTTTTTCGTCTGAGAGAAGATATTTGGTGCTAAGTTGAGCTGGAACAAAGGAGGTCTCATGAAACTGAATTTCTCCTTGGTATTTGGGATCATTGGTGGTTCCATTTGCCGTAATTGTACCCGATAAATATCCAGCCGCATTCAGTAGCTGATCCTGTGAGAGCGCTGCTACTTTTTCCATTTCGATCCTATTGAGATCGAGTTTCATATCAAAGTCTCCTCCAGTCTCGTTGGCTACAAAATCCCCGTTGAGATCCAGATCGAATCCTCCATCTTTTAGACCTAGTTCTATGATATAATTACCAAGGCTTTTTGCTGTGGCTTTTAGGTTCAAGTTTCCTAGCGGTACATTTACTGCTTTTAGACTATCTATTGTTAACTCGCCCATCAATCCAGTAGCGCCAAAAGGATTTTCAACGACTAACCTTCCATTCATTTTTCCTCCGGCAATAATCTCCTCTGGATTGAATAAACTGGTAATCGTGGACAGCCTGAAATCCCTGAATAACATGGCGATGTTTTCATCTGTAAATCCATCCACATTATTCACAAATGAAATTTCCTGATTTCCTTTTGTGAATTTGAAATCCCGAAATTCCAGGCTTTCTCCAGAGAATGTCACAAGATTCCTCTCCGGTACTTTCCATTCTTCTCCCTTTAGTATGAGGTCGATTGATGAGACGTGATAGCTAATCGTATCGCTATTCAAGCCGATATCTGATGACACGTGGTAGGTGCGGTCATCCTCTTCATACGAATGGAAATCAAAGAATAATCGTGAATCAGCTAGCTGACCAGTCAAGAACGTTTTGTCCAAATCAAGTGGTCCGGAGGTCAGGTTTTGGAATCCAAAATACAGGCGCAATTCTTCCTTGTTTGATCGGATTCTCAAGCCTAAACTATCTACTTCCGTTCCCGAATAATTGATATATGGGAAATTGATATCAGCTGTAAGTGAGTCTATGTTTTGAATATAAGTTGTTTGAATTCTCGCAGAATCAAATTGCTCCAGCCCTTGCAATAGAACTTCTGTTAGCAACGGATCATCTGCGATTTTTAAATCCATATTCATCACAATATTTCGGTCACCTGAGGAGTATACAGAATCAGATTTATCTATGTATTGGCGGAAATGAGATGAGAGTGCTGTAGTAAGGTCTGTGGGGTTGGTGTTAGTACTGATATAGCCATTAATCAGGCGACTGGCAATATCAACGCTGGTGGAATCCTCACTCACATTGGCATCCAAAGCCATCGTTCCGACAGGATAATTTCTCCCGTCATAAATCAGCACTGCATCCTGCACTTTTGAGGTAAGGGTGAATTCGTCGAAGTTTCCCTGAAAGTTTGCAACAAGTTGAAGTCGGGCTCGTGAGGGTTGCTCAGATAATCCCAATTCATAGAAATCAGCACCTTTCAGGTCTAAATTTAGCGCCACAGTTGAATTGGTAGAATCTAGCTCAAAGTTGGTGAGAAGGTCAAAATCCAAAAACTCAGAATCCAATCCGGCGCTAAGATTTCCATTGCCATCCACTATTTTTCCTTCCAAATTCAAGCCTGAGTAATCTGAGCCATAAAGTTTAAGTCGCTCAAATGTGGAGGTCAATTCCGCATTCAGCTCATTTAAACTAGCTCCAGAACCTTTGGCTTTAATTTCAAAAGTCAGTGTGTCCAGTTCAGGCTGCTTCATCAAATTGCCAAGTTGTAATTGCTCAACTTTTAGAATGGCATCAAACGCGATTTGGCCATCATTCTGAAATCCTCCATCCAAAAGAATATTTCCCATATCCGTCTGAAGGTCCAATTGAGCCAAGAGATCATCAATTTTTCCCTTGGCATTAGCCTGAAGGTTTATGTCTTCCGGAAACTTTATTCCATAGTCTTCTTCATTGACAAATTTTAAGAGCGTTTCCCGTGTGGTCTGTAGATTCATTTTCGGGAAATCAAATGTCAATTGATCAACATCCATCACCTGATTTGCTGAGCCATTAGCGCTGAAGTCTGACTCACCCCAATGGATAGCTAGCCTAGGGATTTCCATTCGGCCCAAATCTCCCGTTGCCTGTAATTCCAATGCAAAAGGCGCTAGAGCTAATTCTTGAATCAAGGTGTCTTGGGCCAATTCAGGGGCAAAATAGTAACTGTCTTTTACTTCCAGAATGGCTTCATTCACCAGCAAATCAAAGTTTATAGCTTCCGGCTTTTCTATTATTTCTTGAATCGATGGGTACTTCAGCGAAAGTTCAGCATTTAACTTACTTCGATTGGTAGCCAAAAGTAGGTTTTCGAGACTTGCGGAAGTCTTGCTGGCTTTGAGGTCAAATTGGAATTCTTTCAGTTCAAAACCACTGGCTTCCGAGAAATGGAATCCATGAAGATCTGCACCAACTTTTTCGTCTTTCAGAAATACGGATTCAGCATCAAAAGTTAAATCAGAAATTACGATTGCTTCAGGATTGAAATACCCTTTTCTAACAGAAATGTCTTCAGATTTGTATTCAATGTAAGAAGAGGCTATCGATATTTTGTCAGCTTCCACGATCCAGTCTGGCCAGGTAAAAGGTTCTGACGGGGTAGAATTTGTTGTGTCAGAAGCGAGTGGAATCGAGAAATCATGGTATAAAATGGATGAGTTTTCGAGCGCTATATTCTCAAGAATAATAGTCTGAGACTGAAGATCCGCTTCAGGTAATTCTACCAGTAAATTGCCGATCTGAACTTGTGCTTCCTGGCTGTCTGGTTTGCTGATATAGTCAGCGGAGACATTGCTAAGAATCAACTCATTCAATGTGATTATTGGCATCAAAGATTCTTCCGTTGATTCCTCAGATGGAGGAAAAGGCTTGGTTTGATGATACTTGATTTTGGTGTTTTGGAGCGAGACCTGTTTGATGTCAAACTCATATGCTTCTAAATCCAAACCAGGAATCGTGACATCCAATTCTCCTAGAACAATTGCCGCATCTATACCCATCACTTCATCCAAATAGGTGATGTCAAAATTTCTGAGAGAAATAGGCGAAAGTTTAATTTTCAATGGATCGGAAGCAGTGGTGTCTGCTGCTATTTGGGTAGAATCCGCAGGCTGGGAAGCGAATGCCTCAATTAAAAAGTCAAAATTGAATTTCTCAGTTTCAGCACTTCTACTTACTCTGGAGACCACACCTTCCCAATCGAGTTTTGTCACGTTGATATTTCCTGTGGTCAGAAGGGGCGCAAAAGCAACGCCAGCCTCTAAGTTTTTTGAGTAAAGCAACGTGTCCCCATCGATATCTTCCAAGTACAAATCCTCGAGGTAAATATTGCCGGAAAACGTGATGAAAAGGCGCTTTATTGATACTTCAGTGCCGGTTTTGTTAGAAACGTAGTTGGTGGCTTTGTCCACAATAATCCCCTGACCCCAAGGGCTTCTGATAAAAAGAATCAGGATAAATGCTAAAGCCAAAATCACACCCAGCACTATGCCTAAAATCTTGAAAAATTTGGTAAGAAAAGTTTTAATCGGATTAAACTATTTGTAGATGAAAATAAATGACCTCTTCTCTAGCCTAATAAACCGTCAAGAAATAAGCCAGAATGCGATAAAGTTGTCTTTATTTACAAACCTACTAAGGAATGTTTTGTTAGTGTGAAGGCCTTTTAAATTTTGTTCAATTCCCTTTTTTATAAGTTCGCATGTATTCAGCCATTTCCTCAGGAGTCATTTTTTTCTCTGATCCTGGAGTAAGTTCTATGGCTTCTTGGATTGCTTTGTCAGCTCTATCGATGAACTCCTTAGGTTTGCCCTCGGCTTTTATCAGATCAAAGGCATCGTATAATTCACCAGTTGCGGTGTAAGCACCATAGCTTAATAGGTCACCTTCGATTGAAATTATCTGATACAATTGGGTATTGGAAGCCGCACGATCCATCCATTTGTCAAAGGTGAGATTGTACATTTTTGGTCCGCTGACAGAAACCACATAAACTGGACCCTGGGCTTCCGGATCTTGATTGGCTACCCCTGAAGGTAAGTTTCTTCCCCGGCCATACGAGTGATCATGTCCTTGGAGAACTAAGTCCACTTTGTATTTGTCAAAAATCGGTTTGAAAGCTTCCCGAAACTCCTTATTGTCTCGCCCTGTTCCTGAGGAATAGATCGGGTGGTGAAAAGTGATAATCGTCCATTTCTGTGTGTTTGATTCCAATACTTTCCCGAGCCAAACTTTTTGGATTTCCATAGAATTTTCATCCAAAACGATCTCTTGAGAATTGAGAGAGATCATTCTCAAATCTGAATAGTCTGTGTAGTAAACAGTCTCCGAAAACTCCTTTGGTCCATTTTCAGGAAGCGTAAATTGCTTTTTCCAGTGATAGTCTAAGACTAAGGTTCCGTTTTCTGCCCGGTCATATTCATGATTTCCGGGAGTGGCGATACTCGGGATCATAGCATTAATAAATGAGCCAGAATAATTCCATTCTCCCCATTCCGAGTCAGATTGTGTTCGGTTGATGAGGTCACCAGCATGAAGCATGAAGGCCGCTTTGGGAAGATTGGAATATGCCTGTCGAATAACTCTAGACCACTGAGATTTCAGGTTGTTTTGCGCATCTCCAAAGTACACGAATGAAAATGGTGTGCCTTTTTGCGGTGCTGTGGTAAATTGAAACCATTCACTCCATGTTCCTTCTTTTCCCACTCGGTAAGCATAAGTAGTTGCCGGCTGAAGGCCTTCGAAAGTCACGGAATGATAATTTGCCTGCACGCTATCGACATCCAAGAATTCTGTTTTTGCATCAAATGTCTCTACACTATCTGTATAAATCGGAGTATTTGGAGCTAAGATAAATTGCGCTTTGGAATCAGTTATCTCTGGGGAAGTTCTCCACGTCACAGACTGCGTAGTCATCGGATCATCTGACCAGGTTAGTACAATTCTATCTGGGAATTCGGATGGAAGGAATTGCTGGGCGAAAAGGGTGGAGGATGTCGCTACTAAAAATAGAATGGTGAATATGTACTTGGATGCATTCATTAAATCAGTGGTTTAGTAAAAATAGGAATGTAAAGAAGGGTATAAAAGTGAGACTCTTTTTAAAATATGTATTAAGGAATTCTTAAATATGGTTTATGATTATCCTTAATGATGCCAGTAGCCATATTTTCCTTGGTTTTTTGGCTTGAAGACCGATGAGGTCCCGATATCGGGAGACCGAAGTAGCCTCAATACTAATGTTGGCCAAATCTTATACTACTTTAGTCTCTTGATAGGCAGAAAAGCGGATATACATAATATGATTTTTATAGGAATCACAATGCGAATCCGCCCCAGAAAAAAAGACACCTTCAATAATCAATTATTGAGGTGTCTCTTGGATTTGTAGTTTTAGGATTGATTAATCCGCGTAAGTCATGTTTTCACGGATAACAAAGGAGTTATTGTCAGGATCCCTGAAGAAAAAAAAGCGATCGACATACCCTTGGTCTGAAGTATTGGATACTATAATTTGCCCATCCTGCAAATCAATTCTCACCTGTTCCTTCTGGAAAATCTTAAGAGTAGTCTCAATATCCTCAACGATAAAACTTGGCACTGTGCCATTTTGTGGATCAGGCTGAAAAGGCTGGTTGATGTCTTTATAGAGGCCAAGAGTCACACTATTTTGTCCGCCTTTAGTTAGGTTTAGTTGCATGTAGGATTCCGTTCCAAAATTTCCTCCGCTGTTGATTCTGTACCTTTCATCCTCTGTGAATCCCAGCAGCTGTATAAAGAAATTCCTGGATCTTTCCATATCACTTACTGAGATCTTAATTACTAAGGAGTTTGCTTTAAAAAATGCTTTATCCATAAAAGGATTTCCTTCTTTAGGAACTTCCTCATTGGCTACGAATTCAAAGCTGGGGCCGGCAACATACCCCGGGTGATTAGGATATGGGGTCGCTAGCAACTTGCCTGCATAGAGTTTGAGCGAAAACATCAGCCCCATAGCATCATCCATCTTCTCGGGTTGACCATTGAAAGCTAAATGCAGATTGTTCAGCAAACTGGTGTAAGTAAAATTGAACAATTTGCTGTATTGGTAAGCGAGGGAATTGACTGGGAAATCAGCCATTTTGGGGTTGGCTTTCATATTTGGAACAGACGTAGGATCAAATGCCACTGGAGATCCAGAGTAGGAGTATCCTCCTGAGCTATCACGGACCAGGGATTTTCCTTTGACTATTTCCTGAAACCGATAGTAATGCGCTGGCTCTTCAACAGCGGAGTCGTCTGGACTGACAAAAGGATCAGTGGATGTACCTTCGCCTTGATCCACAATGATTGTTATGGCTTTCAGCGCTGCATCCAATCTTGTGATAGGGAAAAGTAACTTTTCTGGGAAAAACTTCGGGTAAATAAGTTGCTTGCCTAGGGCGCCGGTAAATATTGTTTTTCCTGATTTCTCGGCTTCTTTTTCAAAAAAGATGAGTCTATCACTTATTTTTTGATAAAACTGTCCTATGGTCATAGAGCCTTCTGCTCCCGGCATAGCATTGATGTGAATAGGTTTTTCAGGTTCTTCGATTGACATAAAGACATTACTGACCAGCTCTACGGAAAATTTTTCCAAAGGAACAATTAGCCCTGTATCTACACCTCCTGGAAGTGGCCCTGGATATTTGGGGATGAATTCAGGTTGATTTAGATTTGGACTTCCCCCGATCGCGTTGAGCAGGTTACAGGCGATAGATAAATGAAGCATTTCCTCACCGACTACCGAGCTGATCACGTTGGAGATAGCATCATTACCTGTATTGGATAGTGTGAAATTTGCTGTGAGGTATGGCGGTATGGTAGAATGTTCCAGCTCAATTGCCGTCTGAATGGCAGTACGGAGTTCTTCTATGGTGTCAATAGAAATTTGTTTAAGAAAAATCATGATTAAGGGATTATAATTTTTTAAAAGTAACGGAGTCTTTCGGGGTACCTTGATTCAATACAGAATCCAGATAGTTTAGAATCATGGCGGACTTATCTCGGGAGAGATCCCTAGTAGCTGGCATGTAGTTGGGGTCAGTTTTATCCTTACTAAAGACAAATTTTAAAATCTCAGCATTGGCATCCACGACTTTTTTGTTAGCCAGATTAAATATTCCTTTCGACATCAGCGGGTAAAGATTGGCATATTGCTGCATTATAGGCTGTATGTCATCCCAAGTAGGGTTAGCTATTTTATCTTCAGGTACTTTGTCAAATACTAGAATACTGATGAAATTTGAGGGATTGCAGTTTGAGAATAAATCTGTAGAGAGATTATAGGCGATACCATACACCTGACCATCAATATATCCACGTGGATTCCCTGGATCACCAGCAGTGATAGTCACTTTTGCTCTTCCGGCGTAATCCAGAGTTACAGTTTCTGGAAATGACAGTGCTGATTCTGGCCATCCTACTTGGGGAGGGGTGGGGCCAAATTGACTTGCATTGAGTTGCAGCTCTATAATTTGGCTGGCGAGAGGTTTGCCTAGTGTGGTGGCATAGAACTCTACTTCACAAGACTCTCCTGGATTTAGATAAAACACAAATTTATCTGCGCATACGTATTCTACACTCTCTCTCAAAATCACGTTTTTATTTTGATCCAAGATGATCAACGGGTTGTTTTCGACAAGGTCCAGTTTATCTGCTATCGGGAAACTCATAATTCCCGATTTCACAGAGTACCAATTTGGATCTTGGAAATCGATCACGCCGATTTCAATTGGCTTATTGTTGTTTGAGCTGTCAAGTACCGCTAGCGATAAATTTGAATTGTTTAATAAGTTTCCATCGGGGTTGATAGGAAAGGAATTGGCAAGGTCCAGTACAATAGCTTTTTGTTCCAGGTCAACGATGGCATTTGCATAATTTACCTTGCTGCTGTTAGGGAAAAGTGGTCTGCCAATGGTGAAAAAACTGGGTTCACTGTATTGAGGTGCTATGGACCCCGTAATTCTTCCGATGGTAAATTGTGGAGAAGTATGATCCATGTCGTATAGATCCACAGTAAACTGGATAGAGAGTTGATACCTTCCTAGTAGATAAAGCTCTTTGAGGAAGCGTGACTCTGACTGGTCTATGTTCCAATGAATGTTTTTTAGAACAGATTGATAGATGGCCGCTGCTGTGGTGTCCCCACTAAGAGACGGAGCTCTACTCATCCAGATATTGGTGAATGAAGCAACCTCGTAATCAGCCTTGAGTATTTCTTCTTCGCCAGAAACGAGACGTACAACTAATCCCCATAGTGCGGAGACCATTTGTTGCTGAGTATCCAAGTCGACGATTTTACCTGCCACTTTTGTGCCTGAGTCCATGATAGACATGCTCAGGACTGGATCATCGGCACTATTGGTAGTGAATGTACCATCAAGGTAGGTCACACTTTTTACATCACAATTCAGAAATCGCCAGTTGCCTGTGCCTTCTGGATTCCACCAGCCGTTGGCATTTTTACCTTCTTGCATTTTTTGAAAACTCGGCTGGAAGGTTTCATTGTTGAAATGGGTAGGATCATTGTTGACTGTGGATGGGTCTGCCTGAAACAGTCCCGAAAAAGTCAAGCGGGGAGAATTTAAATAAGACATGAAATAAATGGTTAAAAGTATTCATTAAAAAGAAAGCAATAAGTTATCAGTTTTGCACAGAAATAGCTAATGAAAAATACGTTTGAATACGATTAAATATCTATTCGACAACGATTTACGTTTTTGTTGTTGGCAAAAGTAAATTGGTGGATTTCAAAATATTTAAAATAAAAAAGAGAGGATAGATTTATTTGTGATCACAATTGAAAGCACTTTTAAAATTCTGAGAAAGTTGTCTGGCTTAACCATTTATATCATCTGTATCTGAAATTACTGAGAGGCAAAAAATAAAGCATCAATTCTTTCTAAAGTATTGGAAATAAAGTCTTTGAGAAATAGTAAACAAATTTCTTTTATTCTTTATTAGATTAATTCTAAATAACTCTTGTTTAGAATTATTCTAAGTAATAGGTTTGTGAAATATTTGAAAACCAAACCAACATGAATCGTAAAATTCTACTCTTATCCACCCTATTTTACCTTTGCGTTTTTGGCATTTTTGCCCAGTCTGCCAGCATCAAAGGATTTGTAAAGACATCGGATGACCAGCCGATGGAATTTGTTAATGTCGGGATCAAAGGCCTTGCGAAGGGCAATGCAACTGACAGAAATGGTTTTTTTGAAATCAAGAACATCGCTCCGGGTAGCTATACTGTTTATGCTTCGTTTGTAGGTATAGAAAAGCAGGAGAAAAATATCCAGTTAAGTGCTGGAGAAATACTTTCTGTGAATTTTACTTTGTCAGAAAGTTCTACTGATCTCAATGAAGTGATCGTTACAGATATGAGTTCCAATCGCTTTTATTCTGACAGCAACTTTACTGTAGCTAAACTTCCTCTGACAGATTTGGAAAACCCGCAAGTCTACAACTCAGTTTCTTCCAAACTTCTGAAAGAGCAAGTGGTAACGAATATGAATGATGCCCTGAAAAATGCAACAGGTATTACCAGACTTTGGGAGTCTACTGGCCGTGGAGGTGATGGCGCAGAATATTATTCCATGAGAGGATTCTCTGTGCAGCCAACCATGGTAAACGGAATGCCAAGCTTAAATAATGGTGGACTTGATCCTGCAAATATCGAAACTGTGGATGTGATCAAAGGTCCGTCAGGCACGCTTTTCGGTAGCTCAGTGATTTCCTATGGAGGCTTGATCAATATCACCACCAAGCGTCCCACTGATTTCTTTAAAGGAGAAGTTGGTTTTATCACAGGAAGTTATGGGTTAAATAGAATCACAGGAGATGTGAATGTTCCTTTGAATGAAAATGCTTCTATGCGTGTAAATACAGCATATCAGTCCAACAATACCTTTCAGGATGCCGGAAACAGAAATTCATTTTTCATTGCCCCTTCATTTAAGTTTCAGGCTAGCGAAAGGCTTTCCTTCCTGATCAACACCGAGTTTTTGAACGCAACTTCAGTGAATGCGCCGATGATCTTTTTGAACAGATCAAATCCAATCACTTTTGATTCGATTGATCCTTTTGAACGTAATTATGAGCGTTCATTTACTGGAAATGAGCTGAGTATCAACAATGCTTCGTATGCACTTCAAGCTCAGGCTTTCTACAAACTTTCCAATAACTGGACTTCTCAGACGGTAGTTTCTAGAAGCTCTACCAAATCCGACGGTTACTATCACTACCTATTTGATGGAAGTGATGGAGACTCTTTCTACCGATATATTTCTGATAGAAATGCGCAGACGATTTCCACTGACATTCAGCAAAATTTCATCGGCAATTTCCTGTTGGGAGCTATGAAAAATAAAATGATCGTAGGTGTAGATTATTATGACCAGGATTTGATCAACAGCAGCACAGGCTGGGTAGGAAATGGCGTAGTGACACTTTCTGATGGAAATGACACAGGTGTTTTGACGCAGGCAGGCGTAGACGAATTGTTGAAAGATACGTTCGAAGGAAATACTACCGGCAATACGAGAGTTTTGAGTGCTTATGTGTCGGATGTATTGGAATTGACTTCGCAGCTTTCTGTGATGGCAAGTCTACGGGTGGATAACTTCAAAAATGAAGCTTGGGGAGACAATAACGAATCGAATACGCAAACTGCTGTTTCTCCTAAATTCGGAGTGGTTTACCAGCCGGTGAAAGACAAAGTTTCCATTTTTGGTAACTACATGAACGGCTTCAAAAACATAGCACCAACCACCGTGACAGATGCCGACGGCACCAATTCACGTTTTAAAACTTTTGATGCTGAGAAAGCCAACCAATATGAGTTTGGTCTGAAGACCAACTTGCTAAACGACAAAATCTCTGCAACTGCCAGCTACTACAATATTACCGTCAGCAATCGCGTGATGACTGATCCTACCAACGTGAACAATTCTATCCAAGGTGGTGAGGTAGTCAGCAAAGGATTTGAGTTTAGCGTGATTGCAAGTCCAGTGAATGGATTGAACTTGGTGGCTGGTTTTAGTCACAATGACGCAGAAGTGACCAAGGATTATGCTGAAAGTGGGTACTTGGGACTACGTCCTGAAGAAGCAGGGCCAGCAGATTTGTTCAATTTTTGGGCAAGCTATAATTTCTCAGCGGGCGCATTGAAAGGCTTCGGTCTTGGCTTCGGTGGAAACACTGCCAGTGAATACCTAACTATCAATAGAGATGTGATCGGTTCGTTTGCGCTTCCATCTTATCAGGTTTTTAACGCTTCACTTTCTTACACCGGCTCTCAATATTTCTTAGCATTGAAAGTCAATAACCTGACAGATCAAAAATATTATTCCGGTTGGTCCACTGTGACCCCACAGAACCTAAGAAACATATCGCTTAGCCTTAATTATAGATTTTGATGAATCTAAAAAAGACAATAAATAAATTGCACCTCTGGCTCGGACTTACATCCGGGCTCGTTGTGTTTATAGTGGCTGTGACTGGCTGCATCTATGCTTTTCAGTCTGAGATCAAAGATTTGACTTATCCGTTTCTATCTGTGGAGCCTCAGGAAGCTCCGGTTTTGGCTCCAAGCCAGATCAGTGAAATCGCTCAGGAAGCTTTTCCAGAAGGACATCTTCACGCCATACTTTATCCTACTAAAGAAAAATCTGCACAGGCGATTTTCTTCAGCTACGGTGAGGGACATGATCATTATCAGACGGCCTACATCAACCCATACAGCGGTGAAGTGCTCAAGCTAAAAGATGAGTATGCGGACTTTTTCCGAATCGTTCTAGACGGGCATTTTTACCTATGGCTTCCACCGGAAATAGGTCAGCCCGTAGTAGCCTCCTTCACTTTAATATTTCTATTTATGGTGATCTCAGGTTTGATCCTTTGGTGGCCAAAGAAAAAGAACTTGAAGCAAAGCCTGAAGGTCAAGTGGTCAGCACGGTGGAGAAGGAAAAATTATGATCTGCACCAAGTCTTAGGATTCTATGTGATGACTTTTGCATTGGTTTTTGCAATTACAGGTTTGGTATGGGGCTTCTTGTGGTTCAGAGATGGTCTTTACTTTGTCGCTTCCGGCGGTGAGAAATTTGTGGAATATTATGATCCTATTTCAGATTCCACACAGACTTATAAGGGAGAAATCCCTGCTTTGGACGCAGTTTGGATGAAAATGAATGCGGAATATCCGAATGCTGATTGGATAGAAGTTCACCCTCCAGGATTCGAAGGAGCGGCGATTGCAGCCAATGCAAATCCGGATGCATCCACTTATTGGAAGTCTGACTACCGGTATTTTGATCAGAATACCTTGGAAGAACTTCCTGTGGAGCATTTTTACAACCGATTCGAAGAAGCTACTGTTGCCGAGAAAATCATGCGGATGAACTATGATGTGCATGTGGGAGCCATTGCTGGTTTGCCGGGTAAGATTTTAGCTTTTTTCCTGAGTGCGATTATCGCTTCACTTCCGGTGACAGGATTTTTGATCTGGTGGGGGAGGAGAAATAAGGCGAAGAAAGAGTCTGTGGGTGAGGTTAAGGAGAAGATGGTGTTGTCGGAAGCTTGAATTTAAGTTTAGAGTTGTAAGGTGGAAAGGTTGTAAGGTTTTGCAGCCTTTCTGCATTTTAGGAAGGATTTATCATTCGCTATCGCTAGTATCTGTTTGTAAGTAAAGAATGGAAGTTCCTTTTGTCAGGCTGTGGACTGTAGTCTATGGACTCTAAACTTTTACAATTATTTTTTCTTCAAAAAAACCTTCAAATAATTCCAGAGATTCTTGTCAGACTGGCTCTCATGGCTTAGATTTGTTTTAATTTAAAATCAATCTAAATAAAGATAAAAAAGTTTTACAGTATATAAAAAGATGAAGCCACACGGCGGCAACCGTATGGCTTCGGGGTACTAAACTTTCTAATTCTCCAATTAAAAAGCGATGCAATATAGTAAAATATTGTCCATTGTATTTTTGTGCAGTTTTTTTGCCTATGCGGCATTTGCTCAGCAAAATACAAACCTAAATGGCCTTGTAGTCGATCAGAGCGGGAATTCAATTCCTGGCGTTCTGATCAAAATCTCCCCGATTTCCAAAGGGCTTGTCACCGACGCCCAGGGCAAATTCTCCGTCAATCTTCCTTCTGGCAAAACGTATACCCTTGAGTTTTTATTCATGGGTTTTGAAGATCATGCTGAGAAAGTTACTCTTGGTGCTGAATCACAAACCTTGAAAATCACGCTTGCTGACGATACCAATGAGCTCGAAGAATTCACCGTGCTTGGCAAGTCAGAATTGAGAGATATCGAAGAACGAGCTTTCAATGTGGAGGTGGTCGATGCACGCAAGCTTCACCATACCAATTTGGATTTGGGTCATGCACTTGATCGTGTATCAGGCGTCCGTGTCAGAGAAAGTGGAGGCGTGGGATCACGAATGAATTTTTCCCTCAATGGATTCTCTGGCAAGCAGGTCAAATTTTTTATCGATGGAATTCCCATGGATGACTTTGGCTCCTCCTTCCAGCTAAATAATATTCCGATCAATCTAGCTGAGCGAATAGAAGTATATAAAGGTGTAGTTCCGATAGGATTGGGTGCAGATGCTCTGGGTGGTGCAGTCAATATTGTGACCAAAAACGTCCAGAAAAACTACGTGGATGTATCCTATTCCTATGGCTCATTCAATACGCATCGCACGGTAATCAACACTGCTTTCGTAGCAAAATCAGGCTTTACAGTTCAGCTGAATGCTTTTCAAAACTATTCTGATAACAACTATTGGGTAGATGTGGATGTGGCGGATATAGAAACTGGGAAATATTATCCGAACCAACATGTTCGCAGATTTCATGATACTTACCACAATGAGACTGTCATCGCGCAGCTTGGAGTTCAGGGAAAATCGTATGCAGATAAGCTTTTGTTTGGTCTGACGGCGGGTAAAAATTATTCAGAAGTTCAGACTGGAGCGAGGTTGGTGTCTGTTTTTGGGCAATGGCATCGTAAGGGGACGATAGTGATGCCAACCTTCAAGTATCAAAAGCGGGATCTTTTTGTCAAAGGACTGGATGTAAATGTGAATGCCAATTACAACTTTGGTTCAGAGCAAAACATCGATACGGTCAATCGACGATACAATTGGTTTCAGCAGTATAAAGAATACGATGTGCCTGGCGGGGAGCGATCTTACACACTTTACAAATTCAACAATAACAACGCTGTATTTACTGCAAATGCCCATTACAATTTTGGAAAGATTCACACCATCGCGATCAGTAATGTGTACAACAGTTTCAATCGTGTAGGTAGCGATGCATTGAGTCCTGAAAATGACCGATATGAAGAGCCCCGCAAAAGTCAGAAGAATATCACTGGCTTGAGCTATCAGCTGAATTGGGAGGAAAAAGCCAGTATTTCTGCGTTCACCAAAATTTATAATCAATCCAACTATTTCACTATGTCCTATAATCCTACCGGGAATTATGGAGACGTGGCCTATCGCAATGAAAAGGAGAATTTTACCTATCCCGGTTTTGGTATAACAGGTTCCTATTTTGTCACAGGAAATATTCAGGCCAAAGCCTCTTTTGAGAAAAGCTACCGCCTTCCTGAGCCTGAGGAACTGTTTGGTGATATGGTAAACCTACAGGGGAATCTGGATCTGAAGCCGGAAACCAGCTACAACTACAATTTGGGACTAAGCATTTGGAAGCAACTCAGCGCTGATCATCGAATTGATTTTTCTGCAAATGGTTTTTACCGAGATGCGAAAGATTTCATCCGACCTAGACTGAACAACAACCAAACTATGCAGGTCATGGACAACCTTTATAGTGTGACCAACCTTGGTGTGGAAGGAGAAATTCGCTGGACTTATAAAACTATTATTTCTGCTGGCGCAAATATTACTTATCAGAATCTTCGTAACAATACCGAATTCGAAGAAGGACAAACGATCCCGAGCATAGTCTATCGCGATCGGGTGCCAAATATGCCTTACCTCTTCGGAAATGGTGATGTGAGCGTGATGCTTCAGGATGCCTTTAGCAAAGGAAATGACCTCAATTTCGGATACAATCTGCTTTATGTGCATGCTTTTTATCTCTACTGGCCAAGTCTGGGATCTGAGAAATTCGATGTGCCTCAGCAGCTTTCCCATGATGTGAATGTGACCTATACAACAGGTAAAAAAGGTCGGCTTCAGTTGATCGCTGAATGCAGGAATATTTTCGACAGTAAACTCTATGACAATTTCAGCTTGCAGAAACCAGGACGGAACTTCTCAGGCAAGATCAGATACTTCATTTATTAATTCTTCAACAAATCTTTTTCCTGAAAATCTCAGGAAGCATAAAAACACAATTTAAAATCTTATGAAAACCAACTTTAACTACCTATTAGCTTTTGCCACAGCAGTGACTGTGGGATTCTCTAGCTGTGACTCTGATGATACAGAACCAGGGCCAGTAGCGCCAACTGCCGAAAGCAGATACATCATTGCGTCCACGCCTTTGGCTTCGGACGGAGTAGCAGATTATCTCTTGACAGCTGAAAGTCTTACCGAAGGAACGGTGAGTACATTAGGAAATGGTGTGGAGCAGGATGGGACATATCGCTATTATGTGACTCACAAAAACAAGTTTTTCAGCATGCTTTACGGTCAGGGAAATCCTGGTGCTGTGACTACCTACGAATTGAACTCTGAAGGTGCTTTGGAGAAATTGTCTGATTTTCAATCAGAAACCGTGCAGGCTTTTGGTCCGATGAACGATGATATCGTCATGGTGAAAGTGGCAAGAGGAGCAACGGACCCTGTGGGTTCTTGGTATCGCTTGGACGCTGACCAGCTTCAGATAGTTGCTGATGGAAAGTGGAATCAGGAAGAAATAGCCAATAATGGCGAGCGCGCATTTTTCTCCTGGGTGACTCAGGTAGGAGACAAGCTTTTTGCGCCATACTTCAGTATTAAAGCTTGCTGCAACGACAGCTTTGGCACCAATTATCCGGATAGCTCATGGATCGCAGTTTTTGATTACCCAAGCATGGAATTGAACAAAGTGATCAAAGATGACCGAACCAGCTTTATAGGTCGATATTTTCTATCGGGTCTTGAAGTAGATGAGTTGGGAGATGCCTATGCATTCTCAGCTTCCGTAGCATCCTCAAACGGTGAAATGACATCTACGCTTCCTTCAGCTTTTACCAGGATCAAAAAAGGAGAATTGGAGTTTGACCAATCTTACTATTTCAATGTGGAAGCTTTGGCGGATGACTATTACGTGACGGCGAAGACCTACGCGGGCAACGGAAAATTCATCGTAATGATGAACAAAGAGAAAGGTGCTTATACCGTGGGAAATCGTTTTGGTGTAGCCGATGTGTACAATAAAACTTTCACTTGGGTCACTGGAGCTCCTGCTGAATCTTCTATCGTCAATGTGACTATCAATAACTTTTCCGAAAAGAATGGACTTGCCTACATCGGGATTACTACAGATGTTGGAAGCTGGGTATATGAATTTGATGCTAACACGGCCACTGCCAAAGAAGGCCTAAAAGTCGAAGGTGGTAGAATCACTGCCATCAGCAAACTGGAAGTGGCCGAGTAATCTTAAGAAAACTAAGTCCTGGGAATTTAGCTGCATTTGGAAACTAAACCGACAAAGGCTCCTATCCCAGGCACCAATTCAATATCAATCCAAAACCAATCGCTTATGTCTGGATGTAGAACAGAAATTATCTATCAGAACGAGGATTTTGTTTTCACAAAATGCACCGATTGCGACCGCATGGGACTCATGTACAAGCAGGCAATGATCAGTTTTGATGAGCTCAATTTTGACGCTTTTCGCAGATACATGGAGCGGATGGAATTTGAGTTTGAAAAGTATCCCTTCTTCGATGGACTGGATAGGGTAGTGATAGAGACCTACCATCCTGACGTGCAGTTCACGCTGCTGGAGGAGGAGTTTTATCGACTGAAAGCTAATGTCATCGAAGCAAACGCCCAGTTGCAACTGATCGAGATGATTAGGAAGATGTGAGTTGGGTTTAGACGGAAGACAGAAGACAGAAGAGGGAAGACAGAATGACCTTACCTGATTTTGGTTGTCACTTTCTTGTCTTCTGGACGGTTAGTTGTGA
>NZ_CAXBBX010000012.1:0-221611 GCF_963974365.1 uncultured Algoriphagus sp.
AACCCAGGACCCATACATTAAAAGTGTATTGCTCTACCAGCTGAGCTAAGGAATCATATTGCTCTGAATATTTTCAGAAATTTTAACCATAAAATGGTTACTTAAAACCTTTCAAATTGACTTCTTGGCCTTGCTTTTTGCCAGATCATTGCCGTAATTGGACTGCAAAAATAAGGGGACAAATTTTAAATGCCAAACGTGAAATCAATCTTTCTCACAAAACTTTTGATATTTTTATCGATATCGCTACAAAGTATTCATTGTCAAGCAGATGTAATTGCTCTTGAAAAAGCAGATTCTTTGTTTAATGTTCGAAGCTACAAAGAGGCGATGGAGATTTACGACTCAAACTACCAATCAGGGATTTATTCTCCGGCAATGCTGCTGAAAATGGCCTTCATATCGGAAGGGATTGGAGACAATGAACGTGCGACTCTTTATCTGAGTAAATATTATGATTTGGACCCAAATCCTCAAGCTATTACCAAGATCAAAAGCCTCACTGGACAAAGCACATTAGTTGGTTACGAGGTAAGTGATGGTCAGCGATTTTTGATATTTTTGACTGAATATCAGGATTATATTGTTGGGGCATTATCTCTTTTTCTCGTGCTCTCTATTTTAACTAGTTGGATTACGGGAAGGAAATCTGAGAAAACTCAGACATTCTGGCCTACTATTTTGCTAATCGTCTTGATTTTTGGAGCCAATAACTTTCTAAATGGGCCCCGAACAGGACTCGTCACAAGTAGCCCTACGTTCATTGTCACAAGGCCTACTGCGGGTGGAGAGCTTGTTGACATGGTTGAACCTGGGCATCGAGTGCGAATTAAATCTTCAAAAGATATTTGGTATGAAGTCGAATGGAAAAATGAAAGGGCATACATCAAAAAGGAAGATGTGACCAGACTTTAGACTAGAAATCTTCTGAATCTATTCAAATCACATTTAACGTGGGGAAATTAAAAAGGTGAGATTTTAATAGCTAAAACGCTCGTTTCACATACTTCAATTCCTCAATCGTTCGTACTCCATCTTCTGTGAGAGCGAGCCATAGGTTAATTTCATCACCTTCCCGCTTCATGGTGAGGCCGTGGAAATACACAGCGTCCTCCCCGACTTCCACTAATCGAAAAGTAGTCCACTTGTCTTTTTCTTCCCAAGGAGATAAGTCAGCATTAAAATGTTTGAGTTTTAGAGAAAAGGTGTCTCCTTCCTGCACGATATTCATGAATTCTGAAAAGACAAGTTTCCCTTCACTCCAAAACCGAAAAGTGCCAATCATATTCCCATCTACAGCTGGCATCCAAACTTCCTCACATTCACCACCAAAACCAGTTCCTGTCCAAAAACCTTCTAGCCAATGCAAGTCAGAGACATTGCCTTTTCCTGGATCTTGATCTTTTTCGAGTTGTTTCACTTGGGAAAAAGCTAGGAAGAATGTGAAAAATAAAAGGGATGTGAGGATAGACTTTTTCATTGTATCGGTTTTATGCCGGATGAATTTATTAAAAAATCCGTGGATAATCCTCAGCTAATGGAGAGCTATAGTAGTCCAGCTTTTGGAGAGGCAGGACTACTATATAAATTGCGTTCACTGCGGAAAAAATCTGTGACCACCGTGGTTAATTAGCTTTCCACATCATGTCTTTTCGGGATCTCTGGATTGACGAAAGTAAAGCCCCGTGCTTCGTCTCCTTCAAAAAAATCAATCTGCATTCCCATCAAAAACATGTAGTGCTTTTTCTCAATCAGAACAGGAATCCCTGCTAATTCAAATTTTTGATCTTCTTCCTTTGGTTTGTCAAATCCCAAGGCATAAGACATTCCGCCACATCCACCGCCTTTTACGCCTACACGTAGGTGATAATCGGCAGGGATGTTTTTATTCGCCATGATATTTTTGATCTCAGCTTCTGCCTTTTCGGTGATTTTGATTGGAATTATCATGTGGAGAAAATGGTTTTGGCAGGGAATTGGTTCGCGAGAATGCAAATTTACATTCCCTGGAAGTTTTCTAACGGGGATAATTTGTGCAAATTCGAGTTTAATCCCCAAAAATGGAATACGCAGTCGATTTATTAAAAATTCTTTTGCCAGCCGGCATCGTCCTTTATGGCATGTATCTCGTGGTCGTGTCTTTTCTTTCCAAGGAAAGAGAAAAGACACTGGTAGAACTGAAAACCCAAAATTCTCAAACAATTCTTCCAATTCGTTTACAGGCTGCCGAGCGCATTTGCCTTTTCTTAGAGCGAATTACCCCAAATAATTTGGTGAGAAGATCTAATCCTGGAGGGCTTACTTCTGGTGAATTGCATTCGCTTTTGCTAGCAGAGGTTCGTGAAGAATTCAACCATAATTTTTCCCAGCAGGTGTATTTTTCAGAAGAAACTTGGGAAGCCGTGAAACGCGCTGTGGAAGAAGTGACTACGATCATCAATCAAAGCCGACAAGTACTTAATGAGGAAGCTACCGGGCTGGATATGGCAAAGTCAATTTTTGCTCAGGCCTTGGAAAGAAAGAACGATCCCATCAGTTATGCGTTGAAACAAGTGAAATCAGAGATTCAAATTTACTTTTGATCTAACTATGGACACCTTCAAATCTAAAACTTCCGCTACTATCGATAATGCCAAAGCGCTTTTTGGCAAACAGGTAGATGCGCTCGGAAAGCAAAAGGAAAAAGTTTCCGAGCTAATCGCTGGAGTTGGAAATAAGATTTCAAGAGTTGGAGAGAACCCACGTGTCAAGAAGCTCACTGAGCCAGTTTCTGTTTTTATTCGAATGATCAAAGCGCATTTCAGTGGAGTCCACAAAATGACCAATAGCACACTTGGCTTGGTTTTATTGGCTTTGGTTTACTTTGTTTCGCCCATCGATATCATTCCAGATTTCTTAGGGTTCTTTGGCTTTGCGGATGACCTAAGTGTAGTTTTAGCTATTTATGCCAAAGTAAAAGATGAGATTGATGATTTTTTGGATTGGGAAAGAACTCAAGACTAGCCAGGTCTGTTTACCTCCAAACTCCGAATTGATGCTAGACCAACAAACACACGTGATTACGGCTGAGCTGATTTCCTCAGCTCAAAATTATTCTGAATACAGAGAGATGATCGATCGACTTCTTGCGGAAAATAAAACCACAGGTATCAATCATTCCGAAAGTTATTTGGACTACACCAAAATGAATGTGCAACGGATGAATCGCTGGGATAAAACGGCAAAGATTTCTCCAGAATTGGAAAAAGCTGTCGCCTCCATTTCTTCTGCTCAAGTATGGTTGGTAATCACTGAAGCCTGGTGTGGTGACGCAGCGCAAAGTGTACCTTTCATCGCAAAATTGGCGGCCTTGAATCCGTTGATAGATTTGAAATTTGTATTGCGGGATGAAAATCCAGAACTCATGGATGCTTACTTGACCGAAGGAGCGAGGTCAATTCCAATTTTGATAGGCTTAAGTGGGGATTTAAGCAAAGAGCTTTTTGTGTGGGGACCAAGACCTGAGTTCCTCCAGAATCGCCTGAAAGCTTATAAACTCGATCCTCAAAATATTACTTCCAAAGAATTTGCCGATGGTACACACCTTTGGTATGCACGAGATAAAAACAAAGCAATCGCTGAGGAATTGACTCCGTTGATTGCCTCAACTATATAATTTCTATGAAAATCGCACTGATTTCCGGGGCTTCAGGTCTTGTAGGCAAGGCAATTCTTCACCAGCTTTTTAAAAGTGAAGCCTACGATTACGTTTTAAGCGTTGGTCGTAGGAAACTTGCTATTAAGCAGCAGAAGCTCGTCCAGATTGAAGGCGATATGGGGAAGTTATTGGATTGGAATTGGGAGGAAAAGGTTCGCGCTCAGAGCTTGGGAGGTGAGTATAATTCACTTGTGGAGGCTTTATCAGAAAAGACTGCCGAAATTCATGCATTATCAGCTCTCGGTAGCACGATGAGCCAGGCTGGGTCTAAGGAGAAGTTTTATGCCATCGATCATGATATGGTGATTTCTTTTGCCCAGTGGGCAAAGCAATTTGGAGCATCGAAGTTTCTATATGTTTCTTCTGGGGCGGCTGATGAGAATTCTAAGTTTTTTTATATGAAAGTAAAAGGAGAAGTTGAGCGAGATTTGAAAACCTTTGCATTTGACTATTTGGGAGTTTTCAAGCCTTCACTTTTGATGGGAAACCGAAATGAGTTTAGGTTTTCGGAGAGTGCTGCTCAGGTATTGATGAAGCCGCTGATTTGGCTTAATATTTTTAAAAATATCCGTCCGATCTATGATTATCAAGTTGCTAAGGCTTTAGTGAAAACTGCGCTTACGCAAAAATCAAATTCTGTAGAAGTGATTTCCTCTGGAGAAATGCAAGAGCTAAGTAAATGATAGTAGTTATTCAAAGAGTATCTGAGGCTTGCGTTAAAATTGATGAGAAACTAAAAGCTGAAATTTCAACTGGATTGATGATTTTAGTGGGAATTGAAGAGTCAGATAATCAGGAGGATATCGCTTGGCTTTCAAAAAAAATCGTTAATCTCCGCATATTTCCAGATGAAAATGAAGTGATGAATAAGAGCTTGCTGGATATCAACGGAGAGATTTTGTTGATATCGCAGTTTACACTTCATGCCAGCACAAAAAAGGGGAATCGACCTTCTTACATAAAAGCTGCGAGACCGGATATTGCCATACCATTGTATGAGCAGATGATCCAAACATTAGAAGCAGACTTGGGAAAGTCAATAGGCACTGGAGAATTCGGAGCTGATATGAAAGTAGCCCTTGTAAATGATGGTCCGGTGACTATTCTAATTGACAGTAAGAATCGGGTGTAATTACTTCCTGAATTTTCCAATTTTATAATCTTCCAATTTTGCAATCTTTACTCCAAATCCATTCTGCCCAAGTTCTTACCAAAGGGAAGCAAGTTTTTGAATCTCTGGATTTCAAATGGGAAGAAGGTCAGCAATGGGCAATCATTGGTACTTCTGGGGCAGATATGACTGCTTTTATTGAAACCATTCGAGGTAATTGCGTGATTCCAATAGGGGAGATCAATCGACCTTTTGCACAGGAATATACGGAGAGGAAAACCAATTCCGGTGAGATCAATTCTTTCCGAGACCTGATAGCCTACGTTTCTCAGCGCTACGAAATTCGCAATAAATCCAATCAGCAAAACTTCTATTTTCAGCAGCGATTCAACTCATCAGAATCTGAAGATACAGCCACTGTTCGGGAATATTTATTGGAAGTAAAAGCAAAAGTTGAAGGGCCTTGGACCTTGGAAAATGTATCTGAATTATTGCATTTGGAGAAGTTGCTGGATAAGTCTGTGCTCTTGCTTTCCAATGGGGAAACCCGACGATTGGCGCTAGGCCTGGGGCTTATGCGTCAGCCGAAAATCTACCTGATGGATCAGCCCATGACTGGTTTGGATGTCAAAAGCAGGGCAGAGTTTGGGGAGATTTTAAAAGTTATAATTTCCAAAGGTGTGCAGGTATTGTTGACTACTTCAGCAAATGAAATCCCTGAAGGAATTACTCATGTAGCCAAATTAAGTGGAAAAGGGATAGAGAATGTGTGGGAAGTAGCTGACTTTCATTTGACCGCCAAACATGAGCAAAATCTTGCTTACGATTGGGGATTATTAGATTCCTTGCTACCAAAAAGACCTAAGGAAAATACAGAAATAATTCGTCTGGAAAACCTCCATATCAAATACGGAGAAAAGCAGATTTTGACAAACCTCAACTGGGAGGTGAGGTCAGGAGAGCGTTGGTTATTGAAAGGCTCCAATGGTTCTGGGAAATCTACCTTGATCAGTTTGTTGGTTGGAGAGAACCCCCAGGCGTATTCTCAAAATCTATGGCTCTTTGGGCGGAAACGAGGAACTGGAGAGAGTATTTGGGATGTGAAGCGGCCTACTGGTTTTGTAGCCCCTGAGCTTAGCCGATTTTTTCCTGCCAATCAAACTTGCCGAAAAGTCATCCTTTCGGGGCTTTTTGATACAATGGGCTTATATAAAAAAGTAACAGCCGAGCAGGAAGCATTGGCTGAATCTTGGATAAAGCTTTTTCATTTGGAGGCTTTTTCAAGTATCGTGATTAACCGACTTTCTCTGGAAAACCAACGTTGGACATTACTGGCCAGAGCGTTGATAAAGCAACCCAAACTGCTTATTCTCGATGAGGCTTCACAAGGAATGGATGAGT
This sequence comes from uncultured Algoriphagus sp., assembly GCF_963974365.1. Taxonomy (GTDB): domain Bacteria; phylum Bacteroidota; class Bacteroidia; order Cytophagales; family Cyclobacteriaceae; genus Algoriphagus. The sequence continues at coordinate 6,210 of NZ_CAXBBX010000012.1, forward strand.
TTCAGCGAAGACTTTTCAAAGATACGGTGCAGCAAATTTGTGAGCGAAGCTCTATCACTGTTATTTATGTTAGCCACTACGCTGAGGATGTGCCGGAGGCTGTTGAGAAGGTGATTGAGCTGGGTGGGTGAGTTAATGTCATTTAGTATGATTTAATGTATCTCAACCTTTACCTCCTTAAACATCACCTCATTATTACTGATTCTCAAATCCTTTCCACTTGTAGTGGTTACATTCTTAAGGCTAACTTCTTTGGTTAAGACATAAGGAAACTTTTCTTCGTAGGAATCATCTGTTCTTTCGGAATTGAAATTCCCGAAAATAGCGGGGCCTTGGTAATCATCAGGATGATTGGAGTCGTCAATTTTTAGGTTTTCGATAATGATTTGCTCAGGCATATAAGAGGTATAGCCGAAATCATGCTGACCGGAATTATAGCCATTGATCAGTGAAGCACTGTAGCTATTACCTCCATTTGGAATGAATTTACTGTTGCGGATAATTAATTTTCCCTCCCATGTGCTGCCATAGTCGGAGCGAAGATTGATTAGACTTCTTCCTCTAATAGTGGAGTTTTCTACAGTGAATGTCCCAGTTCCGATTGCATTAATTCCCATGTGCCCTAGCGTAGAGTTTCGGATGGTGGCATTGGCAACGCCCATGTGAGCATCGAAACGGGAAAAGACGCATTTATCGAAAAGCAGATTCTTAGAGTAATTTGATCCCATTATTCCCCAATAAACATTGTTATCGATGTCATTTGTTTGAGTACAATTGACAAAAGCTACATTCAGAGCTCGGTTCACTATGATGTCATAGGTTCCCATAGTTACAGGTTTTCCCGCATTTCCTATGGTTGAGTAGGTTTTATGCCCCGTCAAAATGGTGTTTCTAACGGTTACGTTTGTGCAGTTGGATATATTTAGAAATCCACTGTATGGGGCTCCTTGATTTCCTTCTTCAATGACGCGATGCTCCAATGAATCCACAATAACATTGGATCGCTGTATGGAGATATTTCGGCTGTAATAGTTGTATTTCGATTCCTCCTGATTGGCAATGGTGGTAAAAAATCCTCCGGAAATAGTCAGGGTTTTCTCATCAATGGGAAGAGCTGTGATCTCAGTGATTTGCTCAAAATCCCAAATAATAGGAGCATCCTGATCCACATTTCCATTTTTGTCTACTAGAAAAATATCTGTTTGGGGAGCGCCATTGTTTTGATTTAGCCCATATCGGATATACCGCATCTTGTTGGAATTGGTGACAGTGATCAACGTAGAACCTGGCAAAGTGATGTCAATTTTCTCCTGATTTCTCTTAAGTGAAGTGATGCCATCAAGTTTATAAGATTCTAGGCTTGAGCTGACCAAGAAAACGGGTGAAGTTCTATTTTCCACATTTCTATCGTCAATCAAGAAGGATGCTGTACCAAAGTCGGTATCAGTTTGGATGATGGCTGTACGAGCCTTTCCTCCAATGTAATAGCTTGCTCCATCATCCGCTATCACGTTTAAATCATGTTCATTGGCGAATTCATGCGCATCGATGATTGCCTGCATGTCATCGGTTTTGCCATCTCCTTTGGCCCCAAAGTCACTGTAATTCACTACTCCAGAAGCTATTATTTTTGCGGCTGCATCCGAAATTAATTTAGCGTCTAACTTCCCAATGGTTTCTTTTTCTTGATCAGAAAGCCAAAGCATAGGGAATCGAACCGGCATATTTCGAATGATTTCTGGAGTATCAAAATCAGCATCAAGTGAATTCCATAGCTCAAGGTATTTTTCCTGACCATAAGCAAGTCCTCCGAAAAGCAGAAAAGTATGTCGAACAGGCCATTTGTCCCAGTACATCACATCTTTTTGGTAGGGCCAGGAATCCTTGTTTTCCACAAAAGGGTAGAGGAATGAAATCCCGTTTTCCAACGATTTCCCGTCTGCTGTTTGGTAGCTAAATAGGTTTTCGGAATCGTCAGCATACACTTGACAAAGCGTTGCCATGGCATCTAAAGTGAAAAGGGAATACCCATAGGGTTTGGTACGCTTGAGTTCCAGTGGGAAACTTCCATCTGCCGCCATTTGATCTGGTAGGAGTACAGTTTTATACATTTCCTTGCAGTATTCCAGCACTTCTTCATTTCCTACAAGCTCCGCAAAAACGACTGCCTGCATTGCCCAGCACACACTGTGATTGTTTCCATGATCACGCTCATCTATCCCGTATGGATGAGTAGTTATCCAATTCAAATATTCCGAAAACCAGTCTTTCATCTGTTGAATTTCCGATTCATCAATCACAGCTGATTCTTCCACTGATTCAATCGCTTTGGCCACTTCCATGAGTTGAATGGTGTCGATGATGCCTATTCCCCGACCCGTAACTTTTCCTGTGATGGCTTGAGCATAAAGCAAGTTTGGATTCATCTTCGTGGCTTCGTCTATAAACCAAGCTTTCAGATGTGGAGCCAAAGCTGTCACGTATTTATCATGTTTGGTTACTAAATAGGCCGAGGCAAGAGCACCAGAAATCTGGCTGAAGCGAATCATCGCTTCACGATGTGCTGTGAAATTGTCAGGATTGGTCAGGCCATCACGCTGAATATATGGTCCATCTGGATTGTCTGGGTCTGGCCACCAATAATCTCCTTCTGAATAGAAATCATGTATCCCGCCTGCAGATCTTGGGCTACTTTCTGCCGTGACTGTAATTGGTTTTTCGCTAGCATATTTGTCTGCTAGTTGAATAACCCTTGCTCGTTCTTTTGCGAGATAGTCAGTTTCCGTAATCTCAGGTTTCGACTGATTAAAAAGTAAGCTGAATGCAAAAAGCAGAAAAAGGATGTACTGAATCATTTCGGGTTTTAGGGATAATTGTAACGAGAACTTTAAAATGCAATTTAATCCGGGGTTTTGAAAGTCAACCCCTTTTTCTCCATGGCATCTTTTAGTTTTGGAATAGAGCTTTTTCCCATACCATGAAGAGAGAGGATTTCTTTTTCGGTAAATGTGCCTAGCTTTTCTAGGGTGTCAATTTGCATTGACTCTAGTGCCCTTCGAGCTGGAGCTGGCAGTTTGGATAAAAAGCCTTCTGTGGGTTTTCTATCCTTTTCACAGATCGGGCATGTGGGGCAATCGCTGGTTTTATAGAATTGATGACCTTTGTCACAAGTTTTAAGTGGCATATCGTACTGTTTTTTTACAAGTAAAACCCTACTTTATTTTTTCTCAATAGTAAACTGGTTTTTTCTAGGGGAATGAACGTATTCCGACCAACCTAATTATTGACTCGCTAGTAGCATTTTCTTTGAATTATTGGAGATCATTTCCTAACTCATAAAGATAGCCACCGACCTTATGAATAGTAGAAGATCATTTATCCAGAAACTCAGTGCAGGAATAGCGATTCCAGGCTTGGTTTCATTCAAATCTCCAGAGGAAACCTCTCCGAAATCTATTAACCCTTCTTTGGTAGGTGAAGAATTCTGGGCTGAGCTCAGAAAGAAATTTCCTCTGAAGGACAGTGGAGTTTACTTAAATAATGGCACTTTTGGGCCTTCACCTCAAGTGGTTTTGGATGCTTTACAAAATTCCTTTGTTGACACTAATACATCTGGTGAATATGGTCATATAGAGCCAGAACGTGAGAAATTGGCAGCTTTTGTGGGAATCAAAACTTCTGAGATTTCTCTTACTCATAATACAACTGAGGGGATTAATATTATGTGTTGGGGTCTTCCCCTGAAGGCAGGAGATGAAGTGATTATCACCTTACATGAACATGTGGGAAATGCGTTGCCTTGGTTGAACCGGGCAAAATTGCATGGGATAGTATTAAAGCCTTTTGAACCCAAAGCTACTCAAGCTGAGAATCTGGAATTGATTAAAAGCTTGGTGACTTCTAAAACCAAGGTGATTGCAATTCCTCACATCACGTGCACAACTGGGTTAGTTTTTCCAATCAAAGAAATTTCAGCTTTCGCTAGAAGTAAAGGAATATTTACAGCTATTGATGGTGCCCATGGAGCAGGCACTTTCGATCTTGATCTTCATGAATTGGGCTGTGATATGTATGCAAGCAGTTACCATAAGTGGGTTTTGGGTCCAAACGGAACTGGTTTTCTGTATGTTAGAGAGGGTGTTTTGGACCAAGTGCAGGCCTATCAAGTAGGTGCATATTCTGATTTAGGTTGGGATTTGTACCAGAATCCACCAGAGTTCAAGGGATATGTACCAACAGCCCATCGTTTTGACTATGGAAGTCAGAGTTTGCCGATGATGCGAGGAGCCGTGGCGGCTGCTGAATTTCAGGAAGAAATAGGGAAAGAGAAAGTAAAAGCAAGAATTAAGGAGCTAAATCAATTCTTGTTTGATGGGCTATCAGAGATGGGATCTATGCTAGATATATTAAGTCCTGCGGAACCCGAATCCCGAATCAGTATGGTTACTTTCAAACCTAAGAAAATGAACTACCAAGAGGCTGCTGGTTTAATAAGTAAAGAAGGTTTTAGAATTCGCCAAGTTCCAGAAAGTAAGCTGGATGCAATTCGGATTTCAGCTCATATTTATAATAGTAAGGCTGAAATAGATAGTTTTCTTGATGCGACTAAAATGGTGTTGGGTTAAGATTCTGGTTTTTAACAACAAAGTCCTCAAAGGTCAAGCAAAGAACACAAATCTTTTAAGGCAGCTTATGGTCAGGATGAGCCAAATTGAACCCTAATAATTCACTTCTTTTTCATCTTGAATTCTGCTTTAGCCCCTGCTTCGGCGGCTCTAAATTGTGAGATAGCAGCGATCAATTCCAAGGGCAGTGGTTTGTTTAGAGGGAATTGGATAGCTCCTTTGGAAGTTACAAAACCTTCCAGTTCTTTCTTGAATTCGCTCACACCGCTGTTAGTTGGATAAAAACCAATGTGTTTTTTCGCCGCGGCAAAGTAAACCAGCACTTCTGTGGTTTTGTAAGCCGGCATACTATAACTGATGACTTCTTTTGCTTTTGGAATAGCTTTTTGGATGGTCTCACGCATTTGTTCAAGCTTCTCACGCACTTCCGGAGAGAACCAGCTAAGATATTCCTCAACTGAGGATGGTTTTGCATTCATCATGAGAATTCAAATCAGTATTCTTTAACTAGAATTTCAGTAGGGATATTTAGTTTAGAACTTAAATTTCTAATCATTTCTAAAGTCAATTTTCTTTTCTTATTAAGAATTTCACTTACGCGGCTTTTGAGTCCAACTACCTCCGCCAAATCTTTTTGTTTCAAACCCATTTGCTCCATTCTGAATTTGATTGCTTCAATGGGGTCTGGTAAATCTATGGGGTAATGAGTTTCTTCATAATTTTCTATTAGAATAGTCAGAATTTCTGATTCATCCCCTTCAGGAGTTCCTTTTTTAGAATCAAAAATTAGCTCAAGTCTATCCAAAGCATTTTGATAATCTTCTTCATTTCTGATAGGTGAGATATCCATTTTAAATTTCGTTTGCGTTTATTTTATCGTATTCTGCGTGAGTCCCTATAAACCGAATCCAGCAACGTTGATGTTCAAAACTGAATTTCACAATTAAACGGTATTTGTTTCCTTTGATATTAAAAACAATTCTACCTTCTTTTAAAATGCTAGCACTAGGATAATCTACCTTTAAATCATTAATAGAGGAATAAGAAGATTTAGCAATTTCATGATACCAAGCATTTAGTTGCTGTTCACAATCATTGTGAATTTCCCAGTATTCTCTAAGCGTTTTTCTGGCGATTATTCTCATTATCAGTCCTCTTGCAAAAGTAAAGAAATAAAGGAAAAGTTCCCAATATGGGAATTTATTTTTTTAGCTCATCCGCAGCAGGGACCAACTTAGCTTTCAAATCCGGGTCTGCCATATCCTTATCTAGAGGGAACATTGGGCGATTAATACGCTTATAGCCTAGTCGCTCCAAATCCTGATCAACTCCGCCCGGTGTCAAGGCCATAATCCAGTCTGCTCTCATATCATAGAGCTCAGGTACTAGATATCCGATTTTCACCACTACTATATCTGCTTCCCTTGGCTTCAAACCAAGATCTGTAAAATCACTTTCATTGTGATAAGGTTTGCGCTTTTTAGTGACGATCACATGAACGGAACCAACTTTCACCACTACTTCTACTTCTGCAGCTCCGTCTCCTTCTTTGATTGCTTCCACAGTTCCTTTGAGCATAATAGGTGGTGCAAATCGATCATCGATTGCGGCACCAGCTGTTCCTTCTACTTTTCCTCCCACTCCTGCGGCGATGGCTTTCTCCACCAACTCAGGGCCTGGGATAGAAGCATAAATCAATGTAGGGCCATTTTCAGATTTGAACTCTGGGCGCATCAGGATTTCTGTCAAAGTCCAAGTCACATCTCCAGCCCCGCCAGCTGTTGGGTTGTCACCCATATCAGAAATCATGAAAGGCTTTTTGTCAGAGGCGATCGCCATATCCAAACTCTCCTTCAATGATGCAACAGGCGCTACAAATTCAAATTCATTCCGCACGTCCCAAAAGCTTTGTGCCAATTCTTCCGCGGACTCTTTCACTGCTTTTTCATCATCACCTGTCACCATTACCACTGCATGATTTCTAGACTCATCTGCCCAAGCATAACCTATCCAAATAGCCGCATCGATCACGCCTTCTTTTTTAGTCATAGGATCTACTTTTGCATAAAGGCTTTTCCCTGGATCAATTCTGGTACTTGTTTTTTCGCCAGGAAGCAAAATTGGGACAGGAATCCAAGCCTTGAAGCCTGGCTTTCCTTTGCCACTTTCCAAGCGATCAAGCATGTTCTCAACTGCTCTTTGCTTTGATTCTAAAGCATCCTCATGTGGAGCCATTCTGTAGCAAGTAATCAAATCTGTGTTTTCCGCCAATCTCCAAGAAACATTTCCATGTAAATCCATAGAGGTGGAAATCAAGGTTTCTGGTCCAACCACATCACGCACGCGAATGATGAAATCACCTTCCGGATCATCCAAACCAACAACGCTCATCGCTCCGTGAATATCGAAGAAAAGCCCATCGTAGGGGAGATTTTCTTTAAGCATTTCCAGGGTTTTGCCCACGAGCTCTTCGTAAGCTTCTCTAGTAACAATACCGCCGGGAATGGCATGTCCACGTAGAGTTGGGAACCACTCAGCTCTTCCTCGATCTGCTGAAGCTGAATCCAAGAAAGGGTAATAGTTGAAAATATCGTTTCCTTCTCTAGTTCGGAATGCTGCCACATCACTAGTTGCTGGAGAAAAAGTACTGGACTCAATAGCCAATCCTGCGATGGCTATCCGAGGAAGAGTTTTTGATTCCTCTTTTGTAGAGCAAGAAATGCAAACTAAAATAGTGAAAACTAATGCGATATAATTTTTCATAGCTGATGGCTAATTATTGTTTCAAGTGAATAGACTAATGCCCATACCAGCTTTCAATTTAAACTAACATCGCGAAACATTCCATAAAAATTTTAAGGAATGGTATTTTCTTAACTTTAAAAAATTCAAAAAGGAGAACTTTTTATTCTTACACTATTTAGCAAGCACCTGTGTAGTGTGTGCAAATCTATCTAGCCAACCACGATGATCTTTTCTAATAAATGTGACCATGACCGTACCGAAAAACCAAATTGCTAAAAATAGGAGATAAAGAAATAGATAAAGTTTATCGTCAAATCTGGTGTCGATAAGGAATTTGGATACTTCCCCGACTAGAAATGGAAGTATCAAAAAGATTCCATAACGAGCTATCAGGTCCTTGTAAGTCAACGGAAGACCGTCCATTCTGACGATTCGAATTCCTAGTAGTCTTTTTCCTAATGTTTGCCCTTTCGTGATTTTACTGAAGAAAATAAAGTAGCTAAAAATCAATCCAACTTTTAAGATGGATAGCAGCCAAACATAATTAGTAAGCCCTTCAATTAGGTATGCAGTAATTAAAATTACCAATAGAGAGTCCAGAAAGATTGCCAAAAAACGCTGTGTCAAGGTGACATTGCTGCGATTCACAAGTGGTATACTGGAGATATTAGGAAGAACATCTGAGTATCGGGCAATTACAAAACCTATTAAACACCCAAATGTATTGGTGATCAGATCATCCACCTCAAAATGGCGGAATCTGCACGGATACAATCCGTAAATAGCAGTGAGCTGGGTGACTTCGTAGAATAGTGAAGTCAGAAATCCTATCAAGGTAACTAGCCATGCATTCTTAAGTTGGAACAAATACCTGAGAAAGAACCCAAGCGGCATCAGCAGTAATACATTGAAGGCGGTTACCTTAAAGGTGGTACTTTTCACTATACTGAAAAGGGAAATGTTTCCCTGAACCTCTCTGAATGTATCTTTTACAAATCTGAATGGGAAATAGCTGGGGATAAATCTCCCTGATCTTACTTCGCAGAAATCAGGAGTTATTTCCGGTAAGGGAAGCAATGTCAAAAAGAACGCTGTCATGGAGTAAAATCCAAAAACATAAAACACTAAGCTTCTGTTGAATTGGACATAGCCTATTTTCTTGTATTGAAAATAAGCATATGGCACAAAACTCAAAACTGCTGCTAGTGGGAAATAGAGGATAGATGTTCTAATAGCCTCAAAATATTGATTCATGCAATCGGTTTTAGCTTCACTGGAGGTATTATAGCTTTTCAGTACTATTCTGAAAAATATATTAATTATCAATAACTGATCCTTTTCTCTGAAAAATGACCTGCCAGTGCATCAATAGATTGTTAATTTTGGCTAAACCTAAATCATTTATGAAAGAGGAAATCACTATAAAAGAGGCGCAAGAGCAAGTGGATCAATGGATCAAGACAGTTGGCGTTCGCTATTTCAATGAGCTTACTAACATGACTATTTTAATGGAAGAAGTGGGGGAGTTGGCTAGAATCATGTCAAGGACTTACGGAGAGCAATCTTTCAAGGAATCTGACAAAGGAAAAGATCTAGGCGATGAAATGGCAGATGTGCTTTGGGTGTTGATCTGTCTCGCCAATCAAACGGGGGTTGACCTTACTGAGGCAATGAAGAAGAACTTCGAAAAGAAGAATATTCGTGATATCGATCGACATAAGAATAACGAGAAGTTGAAGTAAGGAAACCTTACTTTTTATCGTAAAGTCCAGTATTTCCTTCTTCCAATATAGGCATCAAATTCGCCACGAGTTCGGGGTTTCCCGCTGCTATATTGATAGATTCTAATGGGTCTGTTTGATGATCATAAAGCTCAATTGTCGGCTCAGCTTCTCTAAAATATTTAGTCAGTCTATAGCGGTCTGTCCGCATCGATATTCCATTATGATAATAAGAATAAGCTACATTTCCTTTTTGAGAATTTTTGGAATTTAATAGAGAGGCAAAACTTTCTCCATCCAGATTATTCGGCTTTTCCACGCCTACTAATTCCATCAAAGTTGGGTAAATATCAACAGACTCGACTATAGAATTATCAATTTTACTAACCTTAGAACCCGGGATTTTAAAGATCAGCGCTGAATTTAAAGCATTTTCGAAAAGTGTATGCTTGCCCCAAATTTGCTGCTCTCCTAAATGCCAACCATGATCTCCCCAGACGATTACGATTGTATTTTGATCCAATTCTAAAGCTTTCAATTCATTCAGAATCAACCCTATCTGAGCATCCGAATAGCTAGCTGCTGCATAATATGCATGCTTGATTTTTCGAGCGTATTCATTTGATAATACATGGTCCAACCCAGCTTTTTCCTCACCCAATTCGTAGCCATTGAATTCACCACTTTCCTGTAGGCTAGCGTTTGCGACATGTTGTGGTTTCTCAGGGTTTTTGGCAAGTGGAATTTTATCCTCATCATAAAGATCCCAATATTTTTTTGGAGCGGTAAAAGGCAAATGTGGTTTGAAGAAACCTACTCCCAAGAAAAAAGGTTGGGAGCTGTCTTTTAGTTCTCTAAGTTTTTTGATCGCTAATTGAGCTGTCAGTCCATCTGGATAACCCAAGTCATCCACATCACCAGCTTCATATGGTTTGACTTGTTTTTTCATGCTTTGGCGATTTTCTCCATCTGCATATCCAAAGAATGCATTCCAACCAGTTTCCCATTTCCCTGCGTCAAAAAGGAATTCATCCCAACTATAAGGCAGTTCTTTTATATCAGAAACTTCCTCTTCGTACCCATAAACAAAGCCATCAGCAGAGTGGGAAATTTTGCCCAATCCTATGGTGTAATATCCATTTCTTCTCAAGTGATGAACAAAAGTTTCAGGTATTTCTCCTTCTGGTTTTTTGGGAAATTCATCCTGCATGATGTTGTTACCTAGTTCTGCGGTTCGGCTTGGTCTTTTACCTGTCAGAAAAGCAGCACGGGAAGCTCCACAAGTTGGGACTTGGACAAAATGCTTGGTAAAACTTACACCTTCAGCAGCGAGCTTGTCAAGGTTGGGAGTGATGATGCTGCTATTTTCAAAATGCCCTAATTCTGATCGAAGATCGTCTACAGCGATGAAAAGTACATTTGGTCTATTTACTTGTGCAAAACTCGGAATAATAATTAATCCTAGTAAAGCAATAAGAAATGTATGTTTTAAAAATCTGTATGCCATTTACTGCTATGTTTTCAACCAGTCAATCTAGGGCATTTGCTGTCAAGATAAAAGTAGAATTTGATTGATTGGGTTTTATAGAGCTAGGAAGAAAAGAGAGAAAAGAATAAGAGCTGGAGATTAATATTCCAGCTCTTAGCAATAGTTTAATCCGCTTCTGTCCACACCGAGACTGATCCAGGAGCGCAATGAAAATCTGCCCAGCCTGATTCATTCACCCAAACCTCATCCTGGATTTTACCCAGCATGTCTTTGAACTTCTTCCCGGCATAACGAGAACCAATTTCCATGGAGACAGTTGCCCCATCTGCATTAGATAGTACTACAGCACAACCTCCGTGTTCCTCGTTTCCTTCTCTGGTCCAACCAAGCACATTTGGACTTTCGAAGTAGTCTCGTTGCGTGCCAAAAGCAAAATCTTTTCGCGCATAAAGCAAATTTTCCAACTCATCTACCCGATTGATGAAAATCTCATGATCCTCACCATCTTGGCCCTTGTCCCAATAGCTCGCGCCATAAAGATCTGGATGAAAGACGCAAGGATATCCATCTTTGCGAAGCAGAATCAAAGCATAAGCCAAGGGTTTGAACCAATATTCGACTGGAGCCTCCAAAGACTGCAATGGCTGTGTGTCATGATTATCGACCAGTGTGACAGCAAGGTCTGGGCTATGAGCAACCAATGTTTTGTCAAATATCTTCCTTAGATCATAGTCACTTCCAGAATTAGAAGCAATGTGAAAATTATGCTGCAGTGCTGAGTCAAACAAGCTCATCGTGCCGTCAGTAGCTTCAATATATTTTAGCAGCAATTCCAGATGGCCAGGGGCCCAATATTCACCTACAGCGAAAATGTCTTTTCCTGTTTTCTCACGGAGAAAATACATCAGTTCCTGAAAGTACTCTGGCGCAATATGCTTGACGGCGTCCAGCCTAACCCCATCGTAGTAAGTGAGCTCATGAAGCCATAAGGCATAGTGTAGAATTTCCTGTCGTACCGCGGGATTTCTGAATTCAATGTCGCAGAACATCAGGAAGTCATAGTTCCCTTTTTCGTCGTCAATCATTTCCTCCCAATCGTTTCCATATTCGCTCATGAGATTGAAAATACCATGTTCCTGATTTCTGTGGTCGAAATCTACTCCGCTGAAGCAATTGTGATCCCAGATAAAATCCGAATATTTCCCATTTCTACCCGGAAAAGTAAATCGTGTAAACGCCTCGATATCATAGGGTTCAGAGATGGTTTCCAGCCGGTTTTCCTCATTCACTTTCACAGCCTTCAGAATTTCAGATTCATCTCCTCCGGCTTTATGGTTCAGTACAAAGTCGACAATTACCTGAATGCCTCGGTCATGAAGTGCTTGAGTGGCTTCGATGAATTCATCCTTGGTTCCGTACTTTGTTCTTACTGATCCTTTTTGATCAAACTCCCCCAAGTCAAATAAATCGTACGTATCGTATCCGCTGCTTCTTCCCCCATTTTCTCCTTTGCCAGCAGGTGGCAGCCATACGCTGGTGATGCCGAGGTAGCCTAGGTATTCGGCTTTTTCTTTTACTTCTTTCCAAATGGTATCCTCTGGAGAATACCAATGGAAATATTGGATCATTGTCCCGTTTTTCATACTTAAAAGTTGGTTAGTTAGTGGTTAAGATTAATCGGTAAACGCCAAATTTTAAAGATGGTTTAAACAATTTTTAAGCGGGATTTTATGCTTCAAAATGGGGAACTATTAACCCTAAAAAACACCAAAGCTCGATAGAATTCTACCGAGCTTTGAAAGTATTCACTTTTGAAAATGTGAGTTTCTACCAATTTTCCACAGCTACTAATGTTTCATTTTCCACTTTACCAACTAAAGAATAAAGGTCTAGCGTTAGACAAAAATCTATATCAGAATCTATGTTATGATTTTGAAGGCGCTTAGCATGGGAAGCCTGAGATAGAAAGCCTTTCAAATTATGTCCTTCCTTCTCGTAGAGAGATTTCATGGCTATTGCAGCATCATCTTCTGCATCATGGCTAGCTTCTAAGGCTTTTACGAGAGCACCAGCGTACAAAGAATCTTCCAGATTGAATTTGCCTTTCCAGCCTGCACAGTGAATCAACACATCCTTATTGCGAGACTGTATATAGCTAACTGTAGCTTGAAGATTTGGAAAAGCGCCAATCAGAATTTCATCAGCACCCGTAGATTTAGAAATTGCCAAGGTGCCATTGGTCGTGGTCATGGCTAGCTTTTGGCTTTGATAATCTCTGGACAGGTAGGCTAGGGGAGAGTTTCCGAGTTGGAAGCCCTCGGCCATTATTCCATTTCTTTCGCCAGCGATCAAATAACCAGCAGATGCCATTGCTCTGCATTCTTCGAGATCAGCACAGGTTTTAATTTCTGTAATTCCATTTGCCAGTGCTGCAACCATGGTGGAAGTAGCGCGAAATATATCGACTACTACCACAATCTTGCCTTGCAGTTCATGCAGATGAATTAACTCTGGACTGAAACAGATTTCTACTTGTTGCATTTATTTTTTCAAAAGTGGAAGTTTCTCCACTTGAGCTTTAAGGTTCTTGTTTCTTACTTGGATGAAAATCTCAGTTCCAGCTTTGCTAAACTCAGTTTTCACATATCCTAGTCCTATACCCACTCCCATGCTTGGAGATTGAGTACCGGAAGTCACTTCTCCGATCTCATTTCCTGCTTCATCCACTATTTTATAATGACCTCTAGGAATTCCTCTTTCCTGCATCACAAAACCAACCAACTTCTTGGTAACACCCGCTTCTTTCTGAGCTTTTAGAGCTTCGGAATTGGTGAAGTCCTTGGTGAATTTGGTGATCCAACCCAGTCCAGCTTCCAAAGGAGAAGTGGTATCTGTGATGTCATTTCCATAGAGACAATAGCCCATTTCCATACGGAGTGTATCTCTAGCACCAAGACCGATTGGCTTGATGTTGAAGTCTTTTCCCGCTTCGAACACAGCGTTCCAAACCTTCTCAGCATCTTCGTTTTTCACGTAGATCTCAAACCCTCCAGCACCTGTATAACCAGTTCCTGAGATGATCACATCCTGAACTCCGGCAAATTCACCTACAGTAAAATGATAGAATTTAATGTCAGCAAGATTAACTGGAGTTAATGCTTGAACAGCTTCGATTGCCTTTGGTCCTTGGATAGCAAAAAGGGAAATATCATCAGAGATGTTTGTCAGCTTCGCACCCATGGTATTGTGCTGGTTTACCCAAGCCCAATCTTTATCGATATTGGAAGCGTTTACCACCAGCATGTACTTCTCGTCTTCAAATTTGTAAACGATCAGGTCATCAACAATACCTCCTGTAGCATTAGGAAAGCAAGAATACTGTGCTTGTCCATCCACGATTTTGGAGGCATCGTTGGAAGTTACTTTTTGGATTAGGTTGAGTGCCTCTGGGCCTTCTACCATAAATTCGCCCATGTGGGAGACATCAAAAACGCCAACACCATTTCTCACGCAAAGGTGCTCTTCATTATCAGAACTGTAACGTACAGGCATGTTATATCCTGCGAAAGGCACCATTTTACCACCAAGGGCAACGTGCAAGTCATTGAGTTGGATTTTTTTGATTTGCTCTTCCATAATCTGGGTTAATTTTCTAGTGGGCAAAGGTAAGGATTGAGGCGAAAAATGCACTAAAAAAGGCAACCTGATCAGGTTGCCTTCTAATGATTATCAAGATTTAACGCTTATACAGAGAAGCTTTCTCCGCATCCACAGGTTCTGCTTGCATTAGGGTTCACAAATTGGAAGCCTTTTCCGTTCAGTCCATCTGTGAATTCCAGCGTAGTTCCAGCTAGGTATAATAAGCTTTTTCTATCCACCAGGATTTTCACTCCTTTGTCCTCAAATACGTGGTCAGTTTCCACTTGAGCGCCATCAAATCCCAGGTCATACATCAAACCTGAGCATCCGCCACCTTTCACCGAAACACGTATATTCTCATTTTCTGCGCGTCCTTCCTCTTTTTTGAGCTGTAGGATACGCTCTTTGGCTTTGTCAGAAACGATTATCATATCTTTATTTATTACTTTGTCTTAAGTTGAAGTAATGGGAAAACAGTATCACTCCCAAAATGATTCAATGCAAATATAGCAATTTTAAGCATGAGGAAAATCGAACATATAGGCATAGCCGTTCAGGATCTGGAGAAATCCAATGAGCTCTTTGAGAAGTTACTGGGTAAAAAACACTTTAAAACTGAGGAAGTGGAGGGAGAAAAAGTAGCTACATCATTTTTTCAGGTCGGAGAAACGAAAGTGGAACTGCTTCAGGCTACGGATGAAAGTAGCCCGATTGCAAAGTACTTGGAGCGCAAATCTGAGGGAGTTCACCATATTGCTTTTGATGTGGAAGATATCTTGGCTGAAGTAGAAAGACTCAAAGGTGAAGGTTTCGAAATCCTGAATGAAACACCCAAACTTGGGGCAGACAATAAATTAGTGGTATTTTTGCATCCTCGGAGCACGAATGGTGTTTTGATTGAATTGTGTCAGGATGTGAGTTGAGAAGTTGTAGGTGGTAAGGTTGTAAAGTTTGGTGTACTTCATTATTCATAATTGAAACATTGGAAGATTGGAAGATTCCCTCCATAAGCTGATTAAGTGTGGCAAGGTTGTAAAGTGGTAAGGTTTGCAAAAGAACCTCAACTCTACTGTCCGACTCGTAATTCGTACTTCGTAAATCAGAAATACTCAAGAGTATCATTTAGTATAAAAATTAAAAATAGCGCCTTTGCGCCTTCGCGGGAGGTAATATAAATATGTCAGAAAAGAGAACAGAAATAAGCGATTTGGGTGAATTCGGATTGATCGATCACTTGAATGAAAAAGTAATAATTAAAAATTCCAGCACTGTGAAAGGTATTGGTGACGATGCTGCAGTGATTGAAGCTGGAAACATGGTCAAAGTTGTGACTACTGATTTATTGGTAGAAGGGGTTCATTTTGATCTTTCCTATGCGCCATTACCTCACTTGGGGTTCAAAGCAGTGGCAGTGAATGTGTCTGACGTGGCGGCTATGAATGCTGTGCCTAAGCAGATCACCGTAAGCATCGCACTATCCAATAGGTTCTCAGTAGAAGCTATTGATGCGCTCTATGAAGGGATTCATGCAGCTTGTGAGCACTATGGTGTGGATTTGATTGGCGGTGATACTACGGCTTCCAGAAGTGGTTTGGTGATCTCTGTTACGGCAATTGGCGAAGCAAAGCCTGAGCAAATCTCTTATAGATCCGGTGCCAAAGAAAATGATATTCTTTGTGTGACTGGTGATTTGGGAGCAGCTTTGGTTGGATTGCAAATCCTGGAGCGTGAAAAGGAAGTTTTTCTAGCTAATCCAGAAATGAAGCCTGATTTAGGGAAATATACTTTAGTCACTGCCCGCCAGCTGAAGCCAGATGCACGGGTTGATATCATCCATGAACTTCGAGAAATGGAAGTAGTGCCAACAAGTATGATGGATATTTCTGATGGATTGGCTTCAGAGATTTTTCATATCTGCAAAGCTTCAGGAGTAGGAGCTACGATCTATGAAGATAAACTTCCGATTGATAAGCAGACTTTTGATACGGCTGTGGAGCTGAATCTTGATCCTATCACTTGCGTGATGAATGGGGGCGAAGACTACGAGTTGCTATTCACCATCGATCAGAAGGATTTTGCGAAGCTGGAAAAGCATCCCGATATCCATTTTATCGGTCATATCAGTAAGGCTGAAGAAGGTAAATTCCTAGTGACTAAAAGTGGAACAGCTGTGCAGATCAAAGCTCAGGGCTGGAAGCATTTTTGATTGAAATAAATATCCGCAATTATACCATTAGTCTAAAATTCATTGCTCATCCGGTCAGAAGACCGATGACGGGTGACCGAAGTACCGGAAATGCGAATGTTTACCATCTATTAAGTAGCTTAAGCTTATTACTGGTTCAATTGCAATAGATATTTTAAAAAAAAAGCCTCTTCAAAATCAATTGAAGAGGTTTTTTATGTTTAAGAATCTTTTATGGTTCCACGCTAAAGAATTATTTTTTAAGCATTAGCCAACCTCTTGGATCGACGATTGGTGCAGTCTTGCTATTAATCAAAAGTGGTTTCTTACCTAGCTTAACTTTCTCGATTCCCTTATCTGTTTTCAGTTCCACAGGCAGTTCGAAGTCAATTCCTTGCAGTGAAACTTCAAAACCATTGTTTCCCTTTTTAGAGATTTTTACTTCTGGAATATCAGTTGTGTAGAGATATAACTGAAAAAAACCTTCCAAATTCTCTCCTGTAAATGAATTTACAAAATCAATAAAATCACGCGTATTGACTTGATTTTTATAGATGAATCGAGGATCATTTGCGAATGCTTTCAACATCGGGAAGAAAACTTCGTCACCTAATATTCCGCGTAGGGAATGCATGATAAAAGCTCCTTTCGTATAAATCTCTGAATGATAAGCCTCCTCTTCGGTACTATTTACAGGGCTGGCCACTGGCTTGGAATGACTGATAGATTTCAAAGTTCCATCTACTTTTTCGAAGTAGGCCTCTTCACCGCCATGCTCTAAGTAGTACAGCCAGTCTCCGTAGGCAGTAATTCCCTCATGAATCCAGAAGTCCGCCCAATCACCTACAGAAACCTTATTTCCAAACCATTCATGGCCTAGTTCATGGTGCAATAAATTATCATAATTCACCGCGCCCATTTTCACGAAACGATAGAAGTTTCCATATGCATTGATGGTCTGATGCTCCATTCCGAGATAGGGCGTTTCTACTATTGCTACCTTATCTTTTGGCCACGGGTATGCTCCAAAATATTTCTCATGAGTTTCTGTAGATACCTTTAGTACTTCCAAAATGTCTTTTGCTTTGGCTTTGTTTTCCTGTAAAACCCAGACATGCATGGGGATTTGATCACCAGAAACAGAGGTGAAACTTATCTTTTCTTCATGAAAAACGCCCATCGTAAAGTTGATCCCATAATTATTTATCGGATAAGTTGTTGACCAGTGATAAGTCTGCTTGTCTTCTTTCTGTGTTACTTGGGCTAGACGCCCATTGGCTGCTATGAAATACGGTTTTGGAACAGTGATCAAAAGATCAACGCCCTCTGCGGCTTCTGAAGATGGATGATCCAGTGCAGGCATGAATATCTTTGCCCCTTCACCTTGAGATGAAAGTCCCATCCAATCATTTCCTAATTGATCTTTTTTCCAAGTAAAGCCACCTTCCCATGGTGGATTTATCGCAATTGGGGTTATTCCCTCATAGAAAATATCCACCGCATCGCAGGAACAAGCAGTGATGAGAATATCTATGAGATCATTGTTATGTGAAAACTCCAATTCAGCTCCTTTGGCCTTGACGCTTGTTACTTTATACTCATCGATAAGGTCTAGACGAAGAGTGTCTAATTGAGTGCTGGTAGAAAATGTGACGGTGCTTTTACCTTTGATTGATTTACTCTCTGGGAAAAGTTCTAATTCCAGCCGGTAATGCTTCACCTCAAACCTTGCTTGCAGCGGGTCAATCGGTCCTCCCCAATCCCAATTTTGACCGAGGCTAGAAGAAACCAAAGCAACTAGTAAAAGTGCAGTAGTAAGAATATTTTTCATCTGATGTGGGGTATGAATTTCAAAAGCAAAAGCTAATATAATTTGCTGACTTGCTTTTGCGATTAAGGGCTTTGAATTTAAATTTTTCATCTGGCCTTTGTAACTAAAATAAAAAAACCTCTTCAAACTTAATTGAAGAGGTTTTTTGAGATTAGGAATCCTTCGGATTAACCGATTGATACTCTTTTGAATGCAGATACAGTCATTCCTTTGCTTACGCTATCAAGATACTGAGCGATAGTCTTGTTGTTGTCTTTTACGAAAGACTGGCTTAGAAGTGTATTCTCTTTGTAGAATTTGTTCAGTTTACCTAGAGCGATTTTCTCAAGCATTTCTTCAGGCTTACCTTCAGCTCTTGCTTGCTCTTTACCAACTTCGATTTCTCTTTCTACTACAGAAGAATCAACGCCGTCTTTATCAAGAGCTACTGGGTTCATCGCTGCAATTTGCATTGCCACGTCTTTTCCAGCTTCTTCTACGTCAGTTCCGCTAGTGTTAGTCAATCCCACCAATACACCTAATTTACCATTTGAGTGGATGTAAGGAACTACAGTTTCTGCAGTGATCACTTCGTAATGAGAGATCTCAAGTTTTTCGCCGATTTTACCAGTCATCTCAGTGATTTTCTCAGCAACAGTGATGTTTTCGTAAGGTAGTGCGAGGATTTCTTCTACAGAAGATGCTCCTTTTTCTACTGCAAGATCAAGTAGTGTGTTTGCAAATGCACCGAATTCTTCATTCTTAGCAACAAAGTCGGTTTC
This sequence comes from uncultured Algoriphagus sp., assembly GCF_963974365.1. Taxonomy (GTDB): domain Bacteria; phylum Bacteroidota; class Bacteroidia; order Cytophagales; family Cyclobacteriaceae; genus Algoriphagus. Next base: position 25,206 of record NZ_CAXBBX010000012.1, read on the forward strand.
GCAAGTAAGTGTAAGCAAAGTTCCTTTAGCACCGTTTTCAGTTACTTTAGTTACAGCTACACCTTCTTTAGTTTCACGATCAGCTCTGGAAGCAGATACTTTTTGACCTTTCTTTCTGAGGATATCAACAGCTTTTTCGAAATCGCCTTCAGATTCCGTAAGAGCTTTTTTGCAATCCATCATACCGGCGCCGGTCATTTGTCTCAATTTGTTTACTTCTTGTGCAGTAATTGCCATGGTATTATCAGTTTGTATGATTAAACGATATAATTCTATTTCGAAAACCTTGTAGTCTTAGTGAAGAACTAGGAAGGTTGTAATTCGGTACTAGGGAGCATTTGGTCACAGGAAAAGCTTCACAGGACAAATGCAGGTAAAACAAAAAAATTGAACATAGGCCGAAACCTGATGTTCAATTTTTAATATATTTCAATCAAGTAGTGGATTAATCTTTTGTTTCAGCAGCGTCCACAGCTTTCTTCGCTTCTTCCTCTTCAGTAAGTTTAGCGTCTTCTTTGTCTCTCTTGCGTTCTGAAAGACCTTCTTCGATTGCTGCGCCGAACGCTTTAACTAGTAAAGATACGGACTTGAAAGCATCGTCATTAGCAGGGATAGGGAAGTCAACCTCATTTGGGTTGGAGTTCGTATCAACTAATGCGAAAACAGGGATACCAAGCTTTTTCGCTTCAGCAATTGCAATGTGTTCTCTTTTGATGTCTACGATGAAAAGAGCTGCAGGTAGTCTGCTCAAGTCAGCGATACCGCCAAGAACATCTTCCATTTTGTCTTTCTGACGGGAAACCATCAAACGCTCTTTTTTCGCAAGGTTCTTATAAGCTTCCTCCTTCATCAATTTGTCCAAACCGGACATTTTCTTCAATGATTTACGGATTGTAGCGAAGTTGGTCAACATACCACCTAACCATCTTTCAGTTACGAAAGGCATGTTAAGTCTCTTTGCTTCAGTAGCTACAAGATCTTTCGCTTGCTTCTTAGTAGCAACGAACATCACTTTTTTGCCTGAACGTACGATTTGCTTGATTGCGTTAGATGCTTCGTCGAGGCATACAAGCGTTTTATTAAGATCGATAATGTGGATACCATTTTTCTCCATGAAAATGTATGGAGACATTCTTGGATCCCACTTTCTCGTCAAGTGTCCGAAGTGAACACCAGCATCTAGTAAGTCTTTATATTCTAATTTGGCCATAATATAATTTGTATATTCTGAAGTAAATCCAGATTAACGTTTTGAGAACTGGAATTTTCTTCTTGCTTTTCTACGTCCTGGCTTCTTACGTTCCACCATTCTAGGGTCACGAGTAAGGAAACCTTCTTTTTTCAATGCAGGTCTGTGTTCTGCGTCGAATTCGCACAAAGCACGAGAGATAGCCATACGAGCTGCCTCTGCCTGACCTGTACTTCCGCCACCATCTACATTGATTTTGATGTCGTAGTTACCTTCTACACCTACTAGGGTAAGAGGCTGCTTTACTACGATCTGGTGAAGTTCAAAAGGGAAGTGAACGTCAAGTGCTCTGTTGTTCACGGTGATTTCACCTTTTCCTGGCGCCATGTAAATTCTGGCTACAGAGGTTTTTCTTCTACCGATTTTGTTGATAATATCCATTATAGTCGATTAAAGAGTGATGGCTTTAGGCTGCTGTGCAGTATGTGGATGCTCAGATCCTTCATACACGTACAAGTTGCCGTATAATTTTCTTCCCAATCTGTTTTTAGGCAACATGCCTCTTACAGCTTTCTCTATCAAGATAGTTGAAGACTTGTCTTTCAATAATCTTGGCGTAGAAATACGCTGTCCACCTGGGTAACCTGTGTGTCTCACATAAACTTTTGAGTCCCACTTGTCACCAGTTAATCTGATTTTGTCAGAGTTGATTACGATGACATTGTCACCACAATCAGCGTGAGGGGTGAAGCTTGGCTTCGTCTTACCTCTTAAGATTTTTGCTACCTCACTAGCCAATCTACCCAAAACTGCTGCTTGGGCATCCACTACCACCCATTGCTTATCTGCAGTCGCGGCATTGGCTGATACGGTCTTATAGCTCAAAGTATCCACTGTGTAACTGTTTAATATTTAGCTTGTTAAATTTATTTCACCCTCAAAAAGGGACACAAAGATAGGAGTATTTTATTTTCGATGCAAAATATTTCCAATACTAAGTCCTAATTTTCACAGGCTTAGCGTTTTACTACCTCTTAAAACCGGTTGTTTCTTGCTCTTTTTCGATCTAAATCTCTTAGCTGGTTTTCTCTAGTTGATTGACCAAAACCTTGAAATCCTTAGGATAGGGCGCATTTACGAATATTTCCTTGTCATCCAGACCCTTAAATCCAATCGAATAAGCATGAAGCGAAACCCGCTGCATAATTGGTAATTCTTCTGTCTCTTTTTTTAAATTGAAGCGACGCTTGATAGAAGAAAGGTATAAAGGGTTGCCTCCATATAAGGTGTCACCACAAATGGGTGACTTCAGATAAGCCAAATGAACCCTGATCTGATGCAGTCTCCCAGTGATGGGCTTGCACTCGACTAGGGTGTGCGCATAGTAAGTTTTCAAGGTGTTGAAAACTGTCTGTGCTGGCTTGCCATCCTTACTTACTTTGGCTATTCCTTTGTTGTTGGCTAAGAGATTTCGGTCTACCAGCTCATCGCTGAATTCCTTGATCCCTTCCACCACTGCATGATAGACTTTGTTTACTTTTCTGCTTTCAAACTGCATAGCCAAATGCCTGTAGGCCGCTGGATTCTTGGCAATCACTAGACATCCTGAAGTTTCCTTATCCAATCTATGGCACAGCTGGGCATCGGGGGTGTGTGCCTTGGCAAGGTCTAGGATGTTCTGCGCTTCGTGTCTATCGTCTAAGCTTGATAGGTACGGCGGTTTATTGATTACCAGGTAATCCTCGTTTTCAAACAGAATAAGATTGTCAAAATCTACTTTCTTCATGGATTCTCCTGCCTCTTTCAATTGAGGCTGCAAAAGTAGGAAAAAAAGGATGGTTAAAAAACTTCTCTAGGTTTTATTATTAGAGAGTTGCCGCTTTATGTTTGTCCTCCATAGAGTCGCTTTTCACCAATGGAAGAGAAAAGCTGAAAATAGAACCTTTACCAACTGTTGAACTCACCGAAATCTTGCTTTTGTGACCCTCCAGAATATGTTTTACAATGGCCAGACCGAGGCCTGTGCCTCCTTCTTTTTTATTTCTACTTTTCTCCACACGATAGAATCGTTCAAAAATTCTTTTCAGATCTTCCGGCGGGATACCCGGGCCGTCATCGGTCACATCTACTTGAATAGTGTTTTTATGGGTTTTTAATACTACCTGTACCTCACCGCCATTTTGATTGTATTTCATGGCATTGAAGATTAGGTTTTGACAAACCCGATAGATTTTCTGCCTGTCTCCATTCGTAAGGTAATGCTTGTCAGGCTGCACCTCAAACTTTATGTGCATGTCGCGCTTAGAAGCTTTGTGCTCCAGCTCTTCCATTACTTCTTCCAAGAGTTCCTTTAAATCAAATTCTGTAAAGTTAAATTTGATTACACCACTTTCCATTTGGTTAAGTGTCAGAAGATCTTGAACTAAGATGTCTAGAGAGTCGAGGCTTTTAGCTGCTCGTTTCAGAAAGCGCATACGAACTTGCTTGTCATCTATAGCGCCGTCAAGCAGGGTGTGGATGTATCCTTGGGTAGCGAAAATTGGTGTTTTCAATTCATGAGAAATATCAGCAATAAATTCTCGACGGAAAACAGCATTCTTCTGAAGTGTGTCGATTTCCTTTTGCCTGGCAATAGCATAAGAGTTGATCACTTTATTAATCTTGCGAAGAGGAGAAATAGAGCTTTTGCCTCCTTTTTCGCTGATTTCGGATAAGTCTTTTCGCTGGATTTTTTCCAAGAGAGAATAGATGTCACCTATTTCTTTGAAAATCAAAAACTCCAACATAAATGAAATCAGCAGATACGCGGATGAAAAAGACACGGCCCATGCAACTAGCAGCAGGAGCGGAGTCGCCCCATCCATTAAAGACAAAAAAGCCGCAACCAGAGCCGAGATGGCTAAAGCCAGGATCAAAGAAATTCCTCTGGATGTGGTAAACATTTATTGCCCTAATTCGAATTTGTAGCCTACACCTTTCACAGTAGTGATGTAGTCTTCTCCGATTTTTTCACGCACTTTTCTAATATGCACATCCACGGTTCTCGCCAATACAAACACATCAGCTCCCCAGATATTTTGAAGAAGTTCATCTCTACTGAAAACGATATTAGGGTTTTTGGCTAGGAAATACAAAAGCTCAAATTCTTTCTTGGGAAGGGTAATAGTCTTTCCAGCCTTGTCAATCGTATAGCTGCCTCTGTCAATGATCAAGTCACGGATTTTAATCTGGATCTGCTCCTGCTCTTTTTTGGATTCACGTCTGAATAAAGCAGAAATACGGCTCATCAGCGCTCTTGGCTTAATAGGTTTGGTGATGTAATCATCCGCTCCGACGTCAAATGCGGCAACTTCAGAATATTCTTCCATACGCGCTGTGAGGAAAATAATAAAGGTGTTTTTGAGCTCCGGAATCTGTCTAATCTGAAGACATGTCTCTACACCATCCTGATTTGGCATCATGATGTCCAATAGAATCACATCAGGTAAAAATTTAGCGGCAGTCTTTACCGCTTTCATGCCGTCCTCCGCAGTTGCTACATCATAGCCTTCTTTTTGGAGATTGTATTTCAGAATTTCAACAATATCAGGTTCGTCGTCAACTACCAGAACTTTGATTTTTTGCTTATCGCTCATCAGTGATTTCTTAATGTTTGGGTTAAAATTAAGGAATATTTAAGGATTGAAGCCAAACAATAGATTGTCTATGTATGAGCTACACTTTGAAAATGACAAGAAAATTTGGTAATAGCAGTACTATGTTATCCTAATGTTATGATCTTTTGAATTAGTTGTTTTTCAGTCCCTTCGCAGATATGATGTCTAAATTCAATGACCCTATAAAAAGATTTGCTTTGATTTTTACAGGGATTTTGTTCTGATCCTTTGTGACCCAGACCTTCACTGGATAATCGCCTCTGAAAAGTTTGTTCTTTGGGAGTTGAGGGGAGAAAATGTAAGTTTCTTTCTTACCAAGGTTGGTGTCTAATGTTTCAGTCCCCTCGTAGATTAACTTTATGTTATATATTTCCTTATCAAAGAATCCGCGGATTAAGATTGACTCTCCTTCCTTCAAATCCTTCAAATCTTGAGTTCTCAAATAGTAAAAACCGCTCACTAAATCCTGAACTTGTCCTGGTAAATCAAAATCCTTCGTTTCCTTCAAGTTTCTATTCTCTTTGTCAAAAAGCTTCATGGTAGCTTTCTTGTTGTTCTGATCAAAGTGAACGAACTCATGTTTTCTGTATTTTCCTTCTTCAATATGTCTGTAGGACACCGAGGGTAAATTGGTTGCTACATCTAAATAAGTTCCCCAGTTATCGTTTACCTTCCCGAATATGGTGGCAGCACCTTTTGTTTTCCCATACACATCAATTTTATAATGTGGTTTATCGTTCTGCTCTTGAGGTCTTTTGGAAACCTGCATTTTTGCGTCAGCAAGATTCAGCCATCCGTAGGATACTTCAAATGAGAGCTCTTCACCAAAAGTAAATGGAGTTGTGTCTTCCGAGCCTTGCGCAGAGAGATCGAAAAGGGTGAAAAAAAGAAGTACTGTTAATGTTCTAAGGATTCTTTTCATAAATTTTAATGACAATACCTGACGAAAAGATGGGTATTCTATAGGTATTACGAAAAAACGTGCCGAAAGGCGATTAAAATTACGAATTTAGTATCCCGAAACAATAGAATAGCGCACCTTGGTAATGGGCTGCTGTTTATTTACTTTCACTAAATAATTGATAAGACAAATTCAAAACGCATGAGTAATAACGCCGAAAAACTAAAAGCCTTACAGCTGACTATCGATAAGCTGGATAAAACGTACGGTAAGGGCACCGTAATGAAGCTTAGTGATAATAAAGTGGTGGATGTACCTGCGATATCTACTGGCTCACTTGGGTTGGATATAGCATTAGGGGTCGGAGGTATTCCCCGAGGCAGAGTGATTGAAATATATGGCCCAGAATCTTCTGGGAAAACTACCCTGACGCTGCACTGTATCGCTGAGGCTCAAAAGGCAGGTGGATTGGCGGCTTTCATCGATGCTGAGCATGCATTTGATAAGAGCTACGCAGAAAAACTTGGTATAGACACTGAAAATTTATTGATCTCTCAGCCGGACAATGGTGAGCAAGCATTGGAAATAGCCGAGCATTTAATTCGATCAGGAGCTATTGACATTATTGTGATTGACTCGGTGGCTGCTTTGGTACCAAAGGGTGAGCTAGAAGGCGATATGGGGGATAGCAAAATGGGCTTGCAGGCGCGATTGATGTCACAGGCTTTGCGAAAGCTAACTGGAGCTATTAATAAAACTGGATGCTCTTGTATTTTCATTAACCAGCTTCGTGAGAAGATCGGGGTTATGTTTGGTAATCCTGAAACTACGACTGGTGGTAATGCGCTGAAATTCTATGCATCCGTCAGACTGGATATCAGAAGAATAGGTCAGATTAAAGAAAGTGCCGACAATATTCTTGGTAATAGAACTAAGGTGAAGGTGGTGAAAAATAAAGTGGCGCCTCCTTTCAAAGTAGTGGAGTTTGATATCATGTACGGGCAAGGTATTTCCAAAGTGGGGGAAATCATTGACCTTGGTGTGGAACTGGACATTATCAAAAAGGCTGGATCATGGTTTTCCTATAATGGAGAGAAGCTTGGACAAGGTCGTGAAGCAGTGAAAACTTTGCTTCTTGACAATCCTGAACTAATGGAAGAACTAGAAGTAAAAATAAAAGCAGCCTCTGGATTATCCTCTAAAGGAGCCAGTGAGGTAGTCGAACAGGAATAAAGCTTAAGTCTTTTATTCCAAAAAAAGAGGTTGCTCATTAAGTTGAGCAACCTCTTTTCATATTCGAGATGTTCTGCTAGCTATGTGGTTCTAATTGCTTCAACAGGATCCATCCGAGCGGCAAGTGATGCAGGCACAATTCCCGACACAACTCCAATAATAGTAGATACTCCAAGACCCAAGATGATATTGCTTAGAGAAAGAGAGATTTCTAAACTGCCAAATTGGAGAAAGGTCAGGCAGTACACAATAAAAATCCCTGTGATTCCACCAATTAGACTCAAACAAATTGATTCAAAAAGGAACTGGAATAATATAAAGTAATTTTTTGCACCTAAGGATTTTTGGATTCCTATGATGTTTGTTCTTTCTCGTACAGAAACGAACATGATATTTGCGATACCAAATCCACCTACCAGAATTGAAAATCCACCTATTACCCAACCTGCGACGGAGATCACATCAAACACTGACCCGATGGCATTTTGAATAAATTCAGTTTTGTTCAGCGCAAAATTGTCTTCTTCTCGAGGTTTCAATCCTCTTTTTGCACGAAGGAGACCTGTCAATTCATTTTCCAAGGCCACAAGTCCTATGTCTTCTTCCATTCCTTTGATGGCAATGGAAGGCTCAAGACCATTTCTTCCAGTATAATACATTTTGCTGAAAGCCCCATAAGGTATCAGACATGCTTCATCCTTGGACCCCATGTCAAATAATCCTTCTCCCTCTTCTTCAAAAACGCCAATTACAGTGAATTTGCCACCTTTGATTTTGATTTCCTTCCCAAGGATTTCTTGATTAGGGTAAAGAGTACTAGCAATTTTTCTTCCGATAATCGCCATGTTTCGAGAAGCATTTATTTCAGACTGAGTGAAATATCTGCCTTCTTCTAGTGAAATTTCATATACGTCTTGGTATGAATAAACTACTCCTGTGAGTGACATTCCTTGGTAAGCATTGCTTCCTGCTTTTACAGTCGTGTTTGATGATGCAGATATGGTCACTCCTTCTGCACTGGTAAGTCTCTCCTGAAGGAATTCATATTCAGAAACTGTGCCTGGAGGTCTTTGGAAATACTTCCACCATGGATAGTCCTGCGGACCGTTTGCAAAAGGGAAACGATCTACCATCATCACATTTGTTCCCAAAAATGAAAATGAAGATTTAATGTTTTTCTCTAGAGAATCAACTAATGTGAACACCGCGATAATAGCGAAAATACCTATTGTGACCCCCAGAAGGGACAAAATGGTACGTGTGAGATTAGTCTTTAATGCAGAAATCGCGAAGCGAAAACTTTCCCAAGTGAGTTTGAAAAAGAGCATGCTTATTTAGTTGGTTTAAAACAATTTGTTAAGTTAGCTGAAATTGCCTGATATTGTTAGTATCTTTGCATTTTTTAGAGTTATTCTAAATCACTCAAGACATCTAAAACTTATCTATGAAATCGAGCAAGTCGGAGACGACATTTATTGGCATGAAAATCAGCCATGTGAGATTCCATATGGCCTTTAAAAGACAAATAATAAACATATGAAATTATCGGATTTCAAATTTGACGTTCCAAAGAAACTAGTAGCTCATTATCCTGCAGAAAATCGGGACGAATCCAGATTGATGGTACTCCATCGAGATACGGGTAAAATTGAACACAGAGTTTTTAAAGATATTACGGAATACTTCGGTGAGGGTGATGTCTTTGTCACTAATGACACTAAAGTATTTCCAGCTAGATTATACGGCAACAAAGAGAAAACTGGAGCAGAAATCGAAGTCTTTTTACTTAGGGAATTGAACGCTGAGTTGAAGCTTTGGGATGTGTTGGTCGATCCAGCTCGTAAAATCAGAGTTGGAAACAAACTTTATTTCGGAGATTCTGATCTTGTCGCAGAGGTAATAGACAATACTACTTCTCGAGGTCGTACCATTCGTTTCTTATTTGACGGGACTGAAGAAGAATTCCATAAAACGATTGATACACTTGGTGAGACGCCACTTTTGAAGGAATTCATCGAAAGAAAGGTAGAAGCGGAAGATAAGGAAAGGTACCAGACTGTGTTTGCTAAAAATGTAGGCGCTGTTGCAGCACCGACAGCAGGTTTGCACTTTACTCCACATTTGCTGAAAAGACTAGAACTTCAAGGTGTAGATGTAGCTCCAATTACACTACATGTTGGCTTGGGGACTTTCCGTCAGGTAGATGTGGAAGATCTGACTAAGCATAAGATGGATTCCGAGAACTATGAGATTCCTGCTGGAACGGTAGATTTGGTGAATAGATCATTGGATGCTAAAAAGAGAGTTGTTGCTGTTGGGACAACTTCATTGAAAACGATTGAGTCATCTGTGACTGCAAACGGTCGTTTGAAAGCGAGTGCTGGATGGACAGATAAGTTTATCATTCCTCCTTACGAATTCAAAATTGCAAATTCATTGATTACTAACTTCCACCTTCCAGAATCAACTTTGCTTATGACAGCAGCTGCATTCGGAGGATACGATTTGGTGATGAAAGCATATAAAGAAGCCATCAAGGAAAAATATCGATTCTTCTCCTACGGAGACGCGATGTTGATACTTTAATACTGAAAGCTCCGAAAGGAGCTTTTTTTATGTTCACACAGATATAACTTTGCAGTAAAACCTGAAGGGATTTGAATCCTTACTTTTGCGGAAAATTACTATGACTAACAAAGCTGCAATCCTGGTAGCAGGAGGAAGAGGTACAAGAATGGGAGGGCCAGTAGCCAAGCAATACTTGCCAGTGGCCGGAGAACCAGTACTGATGCGTACCCTATCTGTTTTTTATCAGGTAGATCCCTCCATTGATTTGATTTTGGTTTTACCTGAGAACGATTTTTCTTATTGGAAGCACTTATGTGACGAATATAAATTCAGCATTCCTCATCGCTTGGTTGCTGGTGGTAATTCCAGATTTCAATCGGTTAGAAACGGTTTGAGTTCTCTTAATTCCGAGACCACACTTGTAGCTATCCATGATGGAGTAAGGCCATTTGTGAAGCACGAAGTTGTTGTGGAAAGCTTTGAAGTAGCTGAGCGCGCTGGGAGTGCTATTGCGGTTGTTTCCTTGAAAGATTCAATCCGGAAGTTGAGAGATGATGGAAAATCATTTTATGAAGAGCGTCAGTATTTCCGTTTGGTACAGACTCCCCAGACTTTTCAGGTTGAGAAAATCAAGAAAGCATTCTCTGTCACCGAACTTCAGCAGTTTACTGATGATGCCACGGTCTATGAAAACCAGGGTTGGCAAGTGACGCTGATCTCAGGCAATCCAGAAAACATCAAGATAACGACACCTGAAGACATGGATTATGCGGAATACATTGCCGTTAAACAATTGTCCAATCGGTAAGAACGCAGTGTGAGTTTTCACCGACTTTTTTGTTGTCTTCACCGACTTTTAGGTTGAATTGACCTTATCTTCATTTCAGGAGGTTATGCCGTATCGTACTTTCGATCATCAATAAATTAAAAAAAGATGAAACGAAATCGCATAAACAACAATAATGACGGAGGGATGATCTTCGGATTCATTATCCTCGCTGTCGGTGTCCTTATTTTACTTAGGAAACTGGATATTTTCTACCCTGACTGGTTGCTTTCCTGGCCAATGATACTTATTGCCATTGGGGTTATTACCTTGGTAAAGCATGAGTTCAAAAGCTTTTTTGGGGTAATGATGCTGGGCTTAGGAATGTTCTTTTTGCTGGAGCGGGAATTTAATTTCAGTTTCGGATTGCAGCGATTTATTTTTCCCATCGCACTGATAATGGTTGGTATTTACCTGATCACCAAAAAGCGCAAGGAGCAACAGGTATTAGAAGATATTCAGGAAAAGATCAGGGCTAAATCCAAGATTTCGTCAGCACCAAGTGAGGAGTATAAAATAGGGGAGGAATATAATAAAGGAGAAAAGTCAACTTACTCTACAGGAGCGAAATCCTATTCAGGGATGTCCGGGGTTTCGGGTACAAGTTATTCGGATAGCGTTTCTATCGATTCTATCTTCAGCGGAATTAATAAAAGAATGCTCACCAAGAATTTCCAAGGAGGTAAACTGACTGCTGCTTTTGGAGGTATAGACCTGGATCTAACCCAATCAGACTTCTCCGGAATGGTAACTCTTCAGGTTGATGTGATCTTTGGAGCAATCAAACTGGTAGTGCCTCCTCACTGGGATGTGCGGGTGGAAGTGACTAATATAGCCGCGGGAGTGGAAGATAAGCGCGCCTATCGACAGTCTGAAGTAGATTCAGATAAAGTATTGGTGATTCGAGGAACGGTCTTCTTCGGAGGTTTGGAAATCAAATCATATTAACGAAATTCCCTACCTTAACTCATCCCTCTTTTGTTTTCCAGAGCATTTTCAAATCCTTCTAAAAGTAAATGGATCGTTCAGGGAGCCGGAGTAATCTGGTTCCTTGCGACGTTTGGTTTGCTACAGCTTTATGGGATTGAGCAAGCAATAGCAATTGTAGATGCATTGGTTTTCGCCTTAGTTTTTGTTTTTGGGGTGAATATCATAGATACCACATTTAACTTCTATGTTCCTACTGGGCGGAACAATAGCATGCTTTTAATATTTCCATTGCTTTATTGTTTTGTTGCAGTTTATTTCCATTACCAGCTCCTAAAGTGGATCTTTGATGCTGACCAGTTGTATTTGGTTTTTCTTCGTGAAAATTTTATCCTGCGCTGGGCTATATTGGGAATAGCTGAAATTTTTGTGGCAGTTCTAGCTTTGGCAGTATCCAAACTTGAAGAGCAAAAAGAAATCAAGAACAGAGAATCAATGATGAATGAACTCTCTAAAGAAGCTGAGTTGTCACAGCTACGGCAGCAACTTCAGCCACATTTTTTGTTTAATAGCTTGAATTCTATAAGTGCACTGACCGTTTCTCAACCTCAGAAAGCCAGGGAAATGGTGTTACAGCTTTCTGATTTTCTGCGGGGTACCATTCGAAAGGACCATCAGCAGTGGGTGAGTCTGGAGGAAGAGTTGAGCTACCTGAAAATGTATCTTGACATTGAGCGTGTTCGTTTTGGACATCGACTGGAGGTGGTTTTTGAATTGAAAGATGAGGTCAAACAAATGCGGGTTCCTCAATTGTTGATTCAGCCATTGCTTGAAAATGCAATCAAACATGGCTTATATGGAATCACCGAGGACGTTAAAATAGTTGTTCAAGCAGCTAAGGAACACAATTATTTATTGCTGCAAATAGAGAATCCATTTGATCCCGAAGTAGCTGCGCCAAAAGGAACTGGTTTTGGACTGAGCTCTGTAGACCGTCGCTTGTTTTTGCTTTTTGGAAGAAAGGATTTGCTGGAATCAAATTCAGTAGGTTCTCAGTTTACAGTAACTTTAAAAATCCCACAACTCAAATGATCAAGACATTAATCATAGATGATGAGCCTTTAGCAGCGAGTATAGTTCAGGAGTTTTTAGCTGGGTTTCCGCAGTTTGAGCTTGTGGGGATTTGTCAGAATGGATTTCAGGGACTCAAAGCCATCCAAGAGCATGAGCCTGATCTGATTTTTTTGGATGTGCAGATGCCCAAAATCTCAGGTTTTGAGATGCTGGAGTTGCTAGATGAACCGCCTGCAGTGATTTTTACTACGGCTTTTGATCAGTATGCTTTGCAAGCTTTTGATGCTATGGCGATTGATTACTTGCTGAAGCCCTTTTCGCAGGAGCGGTTTAATCAGGCAATAGATAAGTTTCTTGCACAGCAATCAGGGGCTGAAGAAAGCACTCGAAAACTGAATGAGTTGGCTGAAAAAAGAAATCGGCTGGTGGTAAGAGTTAAGAATGAGATCAAAATCATTCCAACTCATGAGGTTAGCTTTTTTGAAGCAGAGGACGATTACATCGCCATACACACGGCAACTGGCAAATACCTGAAGAAGATGACCATGAAATCCCTTGAGGAAGCGCTTGATGCTGCCAAGTTTGTCCGGGTACATAGATCCTACTTGATCAACTTGAATGAAATCACCAAAATAGAGCCATATGAGCGCGATAATTACCTGGTGCTACTAAGAGGTGGTGCGAAAGTACCAGTGAGTAAGACGGGGTATTCTAGGCTGAGACAGGTTTTGGGCTTATAGTTTTCAGTGAACAGTTGCGGTTTTTAGTTGTCAGGGATCAGTCGCAGTTTTCAGTTGCGAGTTGTTCAAGCCTGAATACTTTTACTAATTGAGTCTTCAGACTGCAAGGTCATGCGGACTACTTAGTGACTCTGCGAAATCTCTGCGTCCTCTGTGGTTAAAATAGTCTAGGTTACAAAAAAGAAAAAGCCCCGATCACTCAGGGCTTTTTTCATTTAATATTCGTCTTCGTTGAAAAAGAAGTCGTCTTTGGTCGGATAATCAGGCCAAATTTCTTCGATGGTCTCATAAGGTTCGCCATCATCTTCTAATTCTTGTAGATTTTCAACTACTTCCATTGGTGCGCCGGATCGGATGGCATAATCAATTAATTCATCCTTGGTGGCTGGCCAGGGTGCGTCCTCTAAATAGGATGCTAATTCGAGTGTCCAGTACATAGTGTTTATTTTAAAGGAGTTCCGGAGTTTAAGGGTTGCAAAATTATTCTTTTTTTGAAATAATCAGCGGTGTAAATACTATTTAAAAGAAAGTTGTTTTAAAATATAATTTTTCACGTCAACTTTCCTCTTCACCGCAAATAATTTTTTCTTCATCATGATATCAAAATCAGCTGACTGTACGCGGAAATTCTCCGTATTGTTTTGTGCCGCCTCCAGCTCAGTTTGATCTCTTTTCAATAAATCTTTTAGTAAAGCCGTTTTTATCTGGATTTGTTCCGCTTCGGGCTTTTCATCAAAATCCTCATATTTACCATGAACTAGTTTTTCTAAGAAAGCTTTCTCAAATACGATGTCGGAGAAGAATTGGAATGATCTAACGATCAAATTCGCTTCTCGTGGTTTGCGTGGAGGTAATTTTCTCCATTCTTCCTGAATCGCTTTGGCTCTCCCAATGAGTTCGTATGACGTTGGTTTACCAGATAATGCCTTGATTTCTTCGGTTAAAGTCTCCACTTTCCGCATTAGTTCCCGTGGATTCATCTGCGGGCCAGTTTGGAGCGTTCTTTTGTATCTGGAGAAAATACGGTTGTTCAATCTGGAGAATTCATCCCATAGCGGTTGTCTCTTCTCAGCTGGTACTTTACCGGCTTCTTTCCATTGACGTTGGATTTTCTTAGAGATGTCAAAGGCTGTCTTAGCATCAGGAAAGTCATGTGCTTCTCGAGCTTGCACGACCAGTGCCTCATACACTTTGATGTTTTCCTCCGCCTGCAGTGCAAGGCCTTCGAAGAAATGTCTTCTGTTTTCGAAGAAATGCTGAACGATGTCATTGAAAGTACCTTCGATTTCTTCTTGATTTTCTTTATCTACAGGCCCAGTCTTAATCCAGCGCAGTTTTAGTTCCTTGTAAAACTCGGTGGTTTCTTTCCAGTCAGTATCGTCTTTTTTCTCTTCAGCTTCTAGAATTAACCCTTTTTTTACTTCAAGGTTTTTGGTACGGTTTACCTGTATGATTTCATTCAGGTACTCCTCTTGTTGGCTTAGGTCGTTGATTAATGGTTCAAAATCCCCCAATGCATCAGATTGCATAAGCGATTCTCTAAGGTGAATGAGTTTCATCAGGAAAGACCCTTTGTTCTGGTTCTCCTGAATGTCATTTTTGAGCTTTTCTACTTTTTCCTTGAGTTGTTCGAATCGATCCTCAAAATATTTAAGTGTAGAAGCCTCATCTTCTTTTACTTCACCAATTATTCTATCGTCCTGCCCCAAAAATCCCCTCAAATAAACTTTGTCGTTTTTGATATATCCATACGGATGCTCCATTGTTCTACAGTAGGTTAGGTGGCGGTTTTCGAATTTCCGCAAATTAATTAATTCAAAAGCACTTATCCTAAGAAAGCGGTTTTTTTGCCATCTTTGATTCTTAAGTGCAATTTCTAAGTAAAAATATAACGCATGAGTTCAGAAAAAATCATCTTTTCCATGGCAGGAGTTTCAAAAATTTATCCGCCACAGAAAAAAGTCCTCAAAGATATCTATCTCTCATTTTTTTATGGAGCCAAAATCGGTGTTCTCGGTTTGAACGGTTCGGGTAAATCTTCTCTCTTAAAAATCATCGCTGGAATGGATAAGGAATTCCAAGGAGAGGTAGTTTGGTCGCCTGGTTATACGGTTGGGATGCTTGAGCAGGAGCCAAAGCTTGATCCTACCAAAACTGTGAAAGAAGTAGTGGAAGAAGCGGTTTCTGAGACTGTCGCTTTGCTAAAAGAGTTTGAAGAAATCAATGAGAAGTTCATGGATCCAGCCTTGATGGAAGATCCAGACGCGATGAATGACTTGATCGAAAAGCAAGGTGAAGTTCAGACCAAGTTAGACGCTGCCAACGCTTGGGAATTGGACACGATGTTGGAGAAAGCCATGGACGCGCTTCGACTTCCTCCGAGTGATGCTAACGTAGCTAATCTTTCTGGTGGTGAAAAGAGACGGGTGGCACTTTGCCGATTGCTTTTACAGGAGCCGGACGTTCTTTTACTCGATGAACCTACCAACCACTTGGATGCTGAGTCCGTGCATTGGCTGGAGCAACATTTACAGAATTATAAAGGAACCGTGATTGCGGTAACTCACGATAGATACTTCCTGGACAACGTAGCAGGTTGGATTCTTGAGCTGGATCGTGGCGAGGGTATTCCATGGAAAGGAAACTATTCTTCTTGGCTGGATCAAAAGCAAAACCGATTGAAGCAGGAGGAGAAAACTGAATCCAAGCGTCAGAAGACATTGGAGCGCGAGCTGGAGTGGATTAGAATGTCACCAAAAGCACGTCAGGCAAAAGGTAAAGCTCGTCTAAATTCTTATGATAAGTTAGTCGGAGAGGAGTCCAAAGAGAAAGAAGCGAAGCTTGAATTGTTTATTCCTCCAGGACCTCGTCTTGGAGCCAAAGTTATTGAGGTGAATGGCGTTTCTAAAGCTTATGGAGACAAGCTGTTGTTCGAAAACTTGACTTTTGCTTTGCCACAAGGTGGCATAGTTGGAGTAATCGGGCCAAATGGTGCGGGTAAATCCACGCTTTTCAAATTAATCACTGGACAGGAAAAACCTGATGCTGGTAATTTCGAAGTAGGTGAAACAGTTCAGCTGGCCTATGTCGATCAGGGACATGATATTCTGGATCCAAATAAGACAGTATACCAGACGATTTCCGAAGGGAATGAACTGATGAAGCTCGGAAATAAGGAAGTGAATGCAAGAGCCTATGTTTCCAAGTTCAACTTCGGTGGTGGAGATCAGGAGAAAAAAGTGGGAGTGCTTTCCGGTGGTGAGCGTAACCGAGTTCACTTGGCGTTGACGCTGAAGGAAGGTGGAAACTTATTGCTTCTCGATGAGCCTACCAACGACTTGGATGTGAACACACTTCGCGCACTGGAAGAAGCCTTGGAGAACTTTGGTGGTTGCGCAGTAGTAATTTCCCACGACAGATGGTTCCTGGATAGAATCTGTACACATATTTTGGCATTTGAAGGAGATTCTCAAGTGGTATGGTTTGAAGGAAACTTCTCCGACTACGAAGAGAATAAGAAGAAAAGACTGGGTGATGTGGAGCCGAAGAGAATTCGGTATAAGAATTTGAAGTAAGTAGGCAGTGGCAGTGATCAGTATTCAGGTAGTCTGAATAAAAGCCGAATGCTAAAATCTTAAAAATGTTTCGTCACTACGAGGTACGAAGCAGTCTAAAAGTAAACCTCCGGAGTAGAGAATACTTCGGAGGTTTATTTTCTGCGAAAATTTATTAGTTAACCCCTCAGAATCAATAAGGTTTTGAGGGTTTTTTAGTTCAATTTCAGAAAAGTAAAGTTCTTCGATTTAAATCCCTAGCTGAATGGTGATCGGTCAAAATATCTACCTGAGTATCTCCTCTTGTACGATATAGGATTATATAACTCCCCTCAACTAGTTGTCGGATATTTAACTCACCGAAAATTTCTAGCTTTTGGCCAGCTAGTTGATATTGTTTCAGAATATGGGTTCTCTGCCTTATTCTTTGGATTTGAATTTTAGCATAGCGTTTGGAGTCCTTGCTGATGTATTCAGCAATTTCTTTCAGATCGTTTACTGCTTGGTTCGTCCAATTTACTCGAACCATTTGTTGACTTCTTGATCCAGTTCTTCTTCTGAAATCACTTTACCTTCCTCGGAATCTTTGAGCCCAGTTTCTAATTTTTGGACTAGAATTAAATGCTCTACCAAGTCGTCTAAAGAAAACTCCTCAGGAAGTTTTTCCAATTGCCTTTTTACCAATGTTTTAGTTAACATATTGAAAGAGTTTAATCAAATATAATGATTTTAGGATTGGGGATGCTTTTTCTAACCAAGTCTAAATGCCTGTCTTTTTCGTTTTGTTAAAAAATGTAACGTTTCCTTTAAACCCTCTGATCACACTTGAACGAGATTTATCAGGACGAAAGAATAAGTTGTATTATTACGAAATTTTAATAGATTAGCTAAAAATACAATTAAATGAAGCTCCAATTCTCTTTAATAGGTCTTTTATTCTTGATTTTTTCATGCGGAGAAAAGACGGTGAAACCCAATGAAAACATGGAATTCGAATTCGTGAAAGTTGATTCCCTTGTCACGGATATTCTGGAGACAGTTCGGATTCTTGACTACCACGATGAAAAAGAATTGTACTTGACCGTGAAGCAGATGAGTATGGAAGGACATTACATGCTACTAGATAAAAATGGAGAAATAGTAGCAGAAAATAAACTGTCCGAAGGGCCAGACGCATTTGGGATGGTTCTACTCAGGGCCGGCTTTGTTGGGGATGAGATTATTTTTGTCTCAGATGGAGAGGCTTTTGTCTATGATCTTGACTTTAAGCAACTTCGGAAGTTTCCCTTTGAGCAAAACCCAAGAGTCAAGTTAGTTCATTTCACCTTGGACAATCTCAGCACTTTTAAATCTTCAAAGGGTGAGTTAAGTGCTATCGCAAATCTAAATGATGGCTATTTGCAGCCGTACCCTTTGGATTATTATGATACTCTAAACATGGTTCATCTGCTGGATGTTCGTACTGGATCTGTTTTAAAAGGAGGGAAATTGAATGAAAATGGGAAATTTCGTTCGGGAAGGTTTTATCCGTTTATGGACAAGCCCGTCTATTTTTCTGACCTTCAATCGAAGTATATTTCCACTATTTTACGCGGTGATACCACTCTGTACCAACTAGACCCAAATCAAAATTTCAACGTTGTAAATCAAATCAAGTTGAATAGAATACAGC
This sequence comes from uncultured Algoriphagus sp., assembly GCF_963974365.1. GTDB lineage: Bacteria > Bacteroidota > Bacteroidia > Cytophagales > Cyclobacteriaceae > Algoriphagus. Next base: position 43,546 of record NZ_CAXBBX010000012.1, read on the forward strand.
CTGATATTGTCAAGGATATTCCAATGGAAGATGCTTCATTTACTAGCGTTAAAGAGTATAGGTCTGAAAATGTCAGGCTGGGTGGAGCCTTTGATCAAATGATGGGAAATGGGGATGAGGTCTTAGTAGGTTACCAGACGGGGGACGATTTGGATTTGGCAGCTTTAAATGCTGGTAAACAGGATGGCGAGGAATTAATTCAAACCAAAAAGAGATTTTACTTTTTAATTAGGGATGGAAAATTACTTGGGAAGGAGGTCGAGTGGACATTGCCAGGAAGTCTCCAATTAAATGTGGGACCAAATAGGTATTTACAGTACGGAGATCAAGCCGAACTCCATGAGTTTGAGAAGGATTATCAGTGCTACTATATCTATGAGTTAAGAGAAAAGGAATAGCCAAATCAATCCCTGCTCCCGAGCCCTTCGAATTCCTATGAATAGGCAACGTTATCTCGAATACTGATCTATAGATTATTAATCTGCTAGTTTTTAAAAACTTCAAATACAAGGAGGTCTCAATCCTCAACAATGGGCTAATTTTTGGTGTTTTATCCGCTTTTGTGGGATTTTAATTTATACGATCTTGATTAAAGATTAAACTTTCTATAGTTGAGCAGCAGGAGTAAAAACTATTACTTGTTGTTTATTGGAAGGATATCACATATCTTAACTAAGAATTATATAGTATGAAGACTTTGAAGATAGTATCAAAAATTGTGGGAGTACTTTGGATGGTGTTTTTCGGGATTTCCGCCCTATTCACTCTTAAAAGTCAAGCATTCGATTTTTCAAGCTTTTATGGTATAGGCTATTTCGTTGGAATGCTCTTAGCATTGCTAATCATAGTATCAATTGGTTTCTTTTTATTCAGATGGGGGGCCAAAAAGCCAGCTCTCTAAAAATCTGGATTTGTAAGAAAAATTTTGTGTTTAAAAATTTGAAACCTCAATCGGCTTTTAATGAAGAAATCTGACAATTTGGATTTTGATATTATTGGAGCAAATTGACCGTCTCCCTTAAGTCAAGGACTTTTGGGCAGCTTGGAGAAATGTTAGCCATCTCACAGCTCCTTCTTAAGGAATCAAAAATAGGTGTTCTGGGAATGTCCATGGGGACAACTATCATATCTCGTGCATATCCTGACATAAAAAGTAAAATAGATTTTATCATTGGAGAGGGGTACGTAACCAATACCTCAACTGTAGCAGAAAGACTGAAGGAATTAGGCAAACATGTCCTCCTTCCTGAGAAGTCAACCGATTACCAAAAATCGGTCAATTCTATTCAGGTTCCACTTTTGATCTTAACTGCATCTGAAGATACAATTACTACTTATGGTGATGCATTAGCTCTTGGTAATACATTAGGGGAAAATTGTACCGTTGTCCAATTCGAAGGAGAGCATCTCGCTGGTTTTCAGGTGGACTATGATAATAAAGGCTTTGGGGTTTGGTATTTGGAGCAGGTTGATCAATTTGTCAAGAGCCTCGAATAAAGCATTTTTAAGTCCATACTGAGACTGCTTACTGCGACTGGAAACTGAATTTTTGGTCTCTGCGATCAACTCAGCGTCCTCAGCGGTTAAAGTAAATAAACCTTCGAGGTTTTAAAAACCTCAAAGGTTATCAGATTATCAGATCCAACTCCTATACCCTTCCCAAATAAATAGAATCAGAGATTACTAGTTTTTTATTATTCAGAGGTCTGTAAAAAGCTAGGTAGACTTCCCATTCCTTTTCCGAATTTTCGCCCTCAAGTGCAGCCAGTGCTTGCAAGTTTCTTCTTCTCCCAGCCTCCTTTATCCAGATATGCTTTTGTAATTCCGGCTGGTTCAATAGAATCATCACACTGTCTCCTTCACTGGCATTTCCTTCCACTGAGTTGTCTTTCCAAGAGACAGTAATTCCGTCTGCTGTCCGAATTGCCAAAGGGGCTTCAGCTCCCAAAAGACTTCCCCTGCTGATTTGTAAGAAGGCAGGATTTATTCGTGGATTAGCTTTATGATTATACCCCTTGGTGGATACATTGGTATGCGCCCAATTTACCCCGGTTTTTTGGTCTAAAAAATTCTGATATCCAAAATCCAATACCCGGGAAAGAGGTCTGAGATAATCATTTACTTCTGCCAGTCTATTTTGATATACTTTTTGAAGAGGGGTGGGGTTGGTTCCGTTCTTATGAGGAGCACGGGGCAAACTTCTCATAATGATTTTGCCATTGAGCTTGTAAAAAGTAAAACCTCCCACTTTTCCTTGAGGCTGAATTACACTGGACTCTGAAATAGTAGCCATAGTTGTTCGAGTTTAAAAGTTTAACTACAAACAAAGTAAAAATAAATCTCTAAAGTTCAAATGGTTAAGCAATTATTAGTCGTTTTTTCAACTGTATTTTTACAGGTTAAAAGCAAGGTATGATTATATAAAACCTGTCTAATCCCTGTATAAACCTTGGATAAACCCTAAAGATCAAAAGCATTTTATCAATTTTCTCTCAGGGAAAAGTTTGGGATAGAGGTTGATATTGGCAGAGGTAAATAGAAAATGCCATATCCTGGATTCTTTTATGAAGTCTCTTTAATAGTGCTTTGGGCTATTTGGCTTGATGAGGTATTAGCTTGATCGAGTAATTGTTGTTTGGATATATGAGCCGCTAGGAGTTCAAAGAAGTATTGCCTATTGCTTACATCTAGGTGCGTTTTATCTAATTGTGAAAGTTCAAGCATCCAGCATTGGTACATTTCCCAGAGATACATACTGATATCTTGATCTGAGTAGTATTCGAATAGCGCATTTTCGGAATGGTCAAATGAAAGTGTCATCTTGAATAGGCTTTGATGTACCTCAAGGTCTTTGGTTTTATTAGGCTAAAGTATTCTTATGAAGGATGTTTTAGAGGGTGAACTAGGATAAAATATTCCGGTGGGTGGCACCATTTGTTTAATGAGGATTGAAACTGAATTGAAATCGTCCGTCCCTACAGGACTTGGCTAGATACTTTTGTCATTCATAATTCCAGAGGTTAAAACCTCTGGCTAGGAGATGGGCCGTCCCTCTGGGACTGATAAGGGATAGGCAGCTTTTAAAGTGTATAGCGAGCAGCCAGCCTGTAGGGTCGGATTTTTATTGCCTTAATGCCGTAGGCATGATCAATTACATAGGAATATGGATTTTGATAGGTTCCCAAAAATGCCATAGGCATGACCGATATCATTTAGAATTGGTATCCATATGACATATTCTGTCAAGATTTTTTAATCAATACGGCGATATCCTTGCTCCATTCCCAGAAATGGAATAATTTAGTTCAAGGACTTAGCAGAGAATTTCCTACTTTCCCATAACACTTAGCAGACTATGAACGAGAAGATCCACCACGGCAGAAATATCAAGCGCTTCAGGGAAATGATGGGCATCAAACAGGAGGCCTTGGCTTTTGAGCTAGGAGAGGACTGGTCCCAGAAGAAAATAAGCCTACTCGAGCAAAAGGAAGAAGTGGAGGAGGAGCTATTGCGTCAGGTGGCTGAGATTCTAAAAGTACCTGCTGAGGCGATTAAGAGTTTTTCGGAAGAAACCGCGATAAACATTATTTCGAATACATTCCATGATTTTAAGGATAACGCAACTGCTTCTGCCTTAAATTATAAATGTTCATTTAATCCAATAGATAAATTAATTGAAGCTTTAGAAGAGAATAAAAAGCTCTATGAGCGGCTGTTGGAATCGGAGCGGGAGAAAGTGGAGATTATGAAGAGGATGTTGGAGAAATAGGAGAATTTTTTTTTACCTCTATTTTTTGAATATTATATAATTACAAATTATAAAGGATAGTAAAGTGTAGTTACTGCCAACTACTTTAAGAGGCAAAGCTTAGATAATTGATCTGACGGTGCTAAAGCGGGGGGGGGAGAAAATTATTTGTAATTATCAATTTTAAAATCAGTTGTGGATTGCAAGTCGATTAAAATCCCTCACCACAAAAATTTTTAAATTGCACAATCTATGATTTAACCTATTCACCCGCTATTGGTCTTTTCCAATGTTGTGCTCTAGTTATTTCATTTCATTAAATATTGCAAGTAGGTCATCTAGAACTTCTGGTTTGTGTTGAAGTGCGATGTCAACATAAGCCTGCTTTATTCTCAAAGCATCTCCTTTAAGTATATCCGAACATAGTTTTGAGAATATTATTTTACCTTGAAATTTTGAAATCCATTCATTTGATTCCAATATTTGGTTTAGTTCATTTTCTTGATTGTTTAGCCAATCCCTAAGCTTTTCCATTTTTAGTCCTTCTGTTAAATCAGAAAGGTTTTTTTGAACACCTTCTATTAATTCATTTTTTATTTCTTCAGTTGACTTTGTGTCAACACTTTTTACTTTAGGATGTTTCAAATGATAATTTAAACTCAAATAATCTTTAGCATTTTTGAAAAGATTGAAATTCAAGGTTTCAAATGCGATTCTCTTTGTCTCTTGAGCTATAAAAGAAGGATCCAATGAGGGGTTAGTTCGAGTTAAATACAATTGTTCCGAAACTTTATATAAAATCTCTGAATCAAGAAGGTAATTTTCTATGTGTCGTCTTTTTAAACATTTTACCCTACCACTTTTCTCAATATCCAATATTTGAGAATCCGTCAATCCATCTCTGTCTCTTATCATATAAATGTCAATACCGAAAATGGAATTTCTAATTTGCTCCTCAATTTTATTTAATGTCATTAAGTTTAAAACAGAGCCAATAGGAGTGATTTTTAATTCTTTATCAATGCTTTGTGCAATAGTGTGATAGGTCAATCTATCCGTACTTGAATTTTCACCCTCAACAAACACTAATTTTTTCCCAACTGCAAAAAGTCCAAGATTTTGACCAATTAAATTCACAACTTCACTATGACTATGATTTAAATCGCTAAGTCTATGAGCTTGATTTGTACCTGTTTGTACAGTATCTATAAAGTAAACATTTCCAGTCGAATAATAGGTTGATATTAAATCAGCAGAATGAGTTAAAAATATAAATTGATTTGTATGCTCTCCAATAGATTTTAAAGCCTCAATTAATTTAAATGTTAATGTTGGATGCAAGTGAAGCTCAGGTTCATCAACTATTATTACGGAATGTTTAATTTCTTTTCGGGCTACATCAAATAAGACTTTGATAACCTCTTGTTCACCTGAACTTAGGGAACTAAAATTTAGTGCTTGACCGTGTTCATCCTTATATCGGAATTCACGTGGTCTAGCTGGGTCAATATCCAATAATTCCTTTCCCGGTAATAAGTCTGAAAAAATCTTTTTGTATTTTTCTAGTGGGTCTGGATTTTGGTTTATTATCTGCTCTCCAGTTTTAGGGTCTTTTTTTAGTTCATCAGCAAGTTTCTTATCCCTTGAAGCTGATTTTTGGTGGATGTAATTCACAAAATCCTGCCACCTATTCGAAAAAGGGTTGAAGTAAAAATTACTTGGTGATTCGGCATCATCAGGGTCACCACCCAGCCAGTTTACTGCATTATACTTAAGTGTCTGAATACTTCTGTTAGAATCAATCTGGACCAAGGAACCAACATAACGTCCTGAACCATACTTTCTACTATTAATGTAGTCGTTTAGCTTTTGATTAACTTGACCTTTTTTAACTTCTAATTCCAATTGACCAAAATACTTTGCGTCTTCTTCTTCTTTTCTGGATGCTTGAATTGTTAAGTCCATAATAGGACTTCCTTGAATGGTCTGAACTATAGCTTGTTTTAATCTGGTTTTACCAGCCCCGTTAGCACCTGCAATAATAACAACTTCCCCTAAATCATTGATTTCAATATTTTTAATGGGTTTATAATCAACTATTCTGAGAGATTTAATTTTCATTTTTCATGTTTTTATAATAATGTACTAAGGTAAGGAAATGGCTATTAGGCGATTGCTGGCTACAAACCTATCAAACCGAGATGGTGATGGTGGGGTAAAAACCATGGGATTCTACTGCCACGACTATTTGTTATAAAATGTTACCTACCATTATTCTTTAATTGATCGAAAACTTCGTCTTTAAATGATGTGGTTCTGATAACTCTTTGAACTGCAACATTGCTTGGGTGTTTTCTCTTTTCTGCTGCAATAGCTAGTTTTAATAATTCTATACTTTTCCCAAAATATTCTTTTCTTTTTGTATCATCATTTATTATGTTGACTATATCTTTACAATAAGAAATCATTTCTTTCGAGTTAAAATAAGGATGCTTTAGCTTATTTGTAGAAAGAACTTTGAAGATAAGACCAATGTAATATCTAAATAAGCCATAAGAACCTGGTATATTTCCTGATTTAATTTCTTTTAAAAATCCATGTAATATATAACTTGAAACAAAATAAGGCTCATAATGATGACTTTCTTGAAATATATCTTTTGACTTTTGTCTCAATATTTCAGTTGGATTATTATTATATACTAATTGAGGGCTAGACAAGAAAATTGCAGTAAATGCTCTAATTTGACCATGCAAATTGACAATCCTATTTTTGTCTATTCTACTGTCAAAATTTTGATATTCTTTTGAACGACGTTCATAAAATAATTGCTCAGGTTGTTGCTGAGACATTACAGTATAAAATTCTTGCAATCTTTTATGAAATTTTTCAAGTGTAATAAAAGCTTCATCAGGAACTGGAGTTTGAAAATTATTAGCTTTGATAATTCTTGTTATGGTATTATTGTCCAATGAATGAATAATTCTGATTGGAACCCAAAAATTACTTTCATTAAGCAATTTATCTCTATTTAAATATAAAATATTGCTCGTTTGACATCCATTGACAATTTGAAAGTCTCTTATCTCAAAATCATTTGAACCGAGAGATTTTAAATATTTAGCAACCACAGTAACTCCATTATTCAATAGAATAAACTTATCTCTTAAATCGTCTGTATTAACGGTTTCAGTTATATCTATATTGACTTTGTTTGCTTCTCCTTGAAAATCTCTTACGTTTTCATAAAATATGTTTCGTCGTAAATCCCCAACATTGTCAGTGACGAGTTTTAGAAATTCATTAAAAGATAAATAGCCAATATATGATTGCTCAATATCTGTAATTTTATCTAAGGCAAGGTTATTTTTAAAATTGATAATAGTATCATATCTATTTTCAATATCATTATATGTATCAATTACATAATCTGCACCTGTTAAATGAATTTTACAACTTTTTAATTCCTGAACTGCATTAAGTATAGTTATCTCCCCTTGATTTGCAACAGCCCTAGGTAAATCAGTTTCTGTTGTTTTAGATGTGGTAGAGTAATACATTATGCACTCAGGACTGAATTTATCAAATAACCTGGCGTTTTCATGCTTCATAAGCTCATTATAAAGCTCTTTATAATATATTACTTCATCTGTCAATTCAATTCCTGGTGAATTGGAAAAGAAATTTTGAACAGCCCCCATAAATTTATACAAATCACCAGTATCTATATTTGACGATGTCTTTGATTGAGTAAAGATTATTTTAACATTCAAAGTCCTAGATTTCTTATAAACTTCAATGTCGTTCTTGTTAGTCAACAGATTATTATTTACTAAAATTGCAATTCCGTCAATTCCAAAATTGCTTCCTGCGTCCACATTTATATCTTGTAAATCTGTGATTGATGAGAATGCATCAGGAATTAATTTTGTTACTACTAGATAATTAATTAAGTTTTCAAATGATTTTGATTCATCTTCTTGTTGTAGACTAAAATCATTTTTAAATTCAGTCAGTATGCCTTGTAAAAACTTGTTCTCAATCATATTATTTCTGGTTTTTAATTGTTAATCAATAACGCTAGCTCTGTTTTCCAAATGGAAGGTAACACTTGAATAAACGCAATGGTGTTTAAATTATTTAAAGATTTTAATTCTATTTTGACTTTAAATATTTGGTTATCAGTGTTTTGATGTTAAGTCTCGACAACAAATGATAATAAGCGTATGTTGTCGGATGAATAGAATTTATTGAAAATTAAAGTCTTTCATTTCTGATAACTAAACAAAACCTTAAGAACGTAATCAAAATCTATAGTTCCTATACCCAGTACAGGGTATTTTCTGTCTTCCTTATCTTTTTCTATGGGGTTTCTAACCTTAAAAATCCATTTCCAGCAATTGTAGTCTTGGGATATCATGTATAAGATACCGAAACTTGATCGAAACATTAGAAATCTTAAAAACTTTGTCCTTTCCAAAATATCTTGGATTAAAAATCCTACGGTCACGGTTCAGGATTGCATCCACGATAATAATCGGGACCTGAACAGCGCAGGTTTTAGACTTCTGACCTACCTCCGGTAGGCAGGCTTTAGCCTTCTGACTTTCAATATTAGACTTCTAACATCAGCTTTCTGAATTTCCCAATTACTTCTTTTTCAACGTCAGAACCGTGATCTCCGGCCAGATCCCCACCCTCCCCGGAAAGGCCAAGAATCCAAATCCACGATTGACATGGAGGTAGCGACCCAGTTCCTCGTACAGTCCAGCCCATTTCGGGTAGCGAAGAGAAGCCGGACTCCATTTGATGAAGCCGGGGATCTCGATTCCAAATTGCATTCCGTGGGTGTGTCCACTCAAGGTGAGGTGGATAAATTGGGAGAAATTTTTCACCTGCTCATCAAAATGGGAGGGGTCGTGGCTCATCAGAATTTTAAAGCTTTGATCACTGAGATTTGATGTAGCTTTCCTTAGATCTCCATATTGCCCAAATCCCTTTCCCCAATTCTCTACCCCAATCAGGTCTATGCTTGCGCTTCCTCGTTCAAGCTTGACATTTTCATTTCTCAAGAGGGTAAACCCCAATTCTTTTTGGATTTCATACAGACGCAGCATATTTGCTTCTTTGGCCTCCTTGCTTGGCCAGGAAACGTAATCTCCATAGTCATGATTGCCCAAAATAGAATAAATCCCCATAGGAGCCCTCAGCTTTTTGAAAGTCTCAATCCAAGGTTCCATTTCTATTGCTTGGTTGTTCACCAGATCTCCAGTAAATAGGATGACATCTGACCCTTGCTCATTTATTAGCTCAACGCCATATTCCAGCTTCTTTTTATTGTCAAAACTTCCGGAGTGTATATCTGAGATCTGCGTAATCGTAAAGCCATCAAACTCCTCAGGTAGGTCGTCAAATTCCAGGGTATGGTTTACTACACGGTATCTGTATTTGCCTATTAATACGCCATGCAATATTCCTAAAAAAGGAATTGCAGAAAGAACCAATGCAGTTTGACTGATGAATTTTCTGCGATCAGCTAGAAAATCACCTTCACGGTTTCCGGTAAGGGATTGATAGGTTCCACTTAAAAACCGAACGATATCCTCTCCAAATAGAAATGCCAGAATGATCAACTTTGGAATCAACGACAGCACAAGTAAGGAAATAAGCCTGCCAAAGTTGGGAGTAGGTCTACTACGACTGAAGGTCAGAAAACCGTAGGCGGCAAAAACGTAAACTGAAATAGAGAAGATCCAAAAGCTGATCTTAATCCAGTTTTGCTCAGGGAATAATGTCGAGAATGCTTGATAGGAATACCAGTCGATGAGGAATACAAAGACTAGGAGGATTATAATGCGAAGCAATAGTGGGATATTTTCTTGAACGAGGAATTAAAAGGTGATTTACCAGAGACTATGAAGCAAGGGCAGAATAGATTAACCTTCTACGTAGTATATGCCTATTTGGGTAAACAGAATTAAGAATTTTACTTAAAATTTTTCATTGAACTAAAGAAAAGGGTATTCTTAAGTCTGATTACTTAAAATAACTGAGTTTATCAATAAGACCCAACTTCGTTATTTGACTTATTAACCCAAGATTCCTTGAAAAGGAAATGAAGCTTGACTTAAGATGTCATCCAAATTCTATTTCTTTTTTTATCAGGTAAATCCACTTTCCTTTCACTTTTTTGTTTCTTTGCACCCGAAATAGTTGGAATTCAGCCTAAAAACCTATGAGACAGCAACTCCTAAGATCCGGAGCGGAAGAATTGACCTATGAGATTCGTGGTATAGTAAAGAAAGCGCGTCAGGTCGAGGCCTTGGGCTATTCTATGACTTGGGAAAACATCGGCGATCCTATCCAAAAGAGCAATCATGTGCCTGATTGGATGAAAGAGATTATCGCTGATTTATTGAAAGAGGATAAAACTTACGGCTACGCGGACTCCAAAGGAGTATTAGAAACCCGGAGATTTCTTGCTAATCTGAATAATGAAAGAGGCGGCAGCCAAATCACAGCAGAGGATATTTTATTCTTCAATGGTTTGGGCGACGCTATTGCAAAGTTGTATCAATTTTTGATCCCTACGGCAAGAATTATCGGTCCATCTCCAGCATATAGTACCCATAGTTCTGCTGAAGCTGCTCATGCCAATGCTGCACCTATTACCTATAAACTTGATCCCGATAATCAATGGCTTCCGGATATGGAGGATTTGTATTTGAAGGTTAGATATAATCCTTCGATAGTAGGAATCTTGATTATCAATCCTGATAATCCAACAGGGATGGTGTATCCAAGGGAGGTTTTGGAGGCTTTTGTGAAAATAGCTGAGGAGTTTAATCTCCTGCTCATCACCGATGAGATCTACCAAAATATCACATACAATGGAATTACAGCTGTTCCATTGGCTGAAGTAATCGGAGACAGACCTGCAATTTCATTGAAAGGAATCTCCAAGGAATTCCCTTGGCCAGGTTCACGATGTGGTTGGATGGAATTTTATAACCGGGAATCTTCTAAGGAATTCTCCAAGCTTTGCCAGACACTGGAAAACGCCAAAATGATAGAGGTTTGCTCTACTATTTTACCGCAACTAGCTATCCCGAAAATCATGAAGCATCCAGCTTACTTCAAGTACAGGGAAGAAGCAAATGCTCAAATCGGCAAGCGAAGCGAGTGGATGAGTGAAATCTTGGGGGATATTCCTGGAATCAAATTTAATCCTACTCAAGGAGCGTTTTATAACACCATCGTATTTGAGGAGGGCGTATTGAAAGAAGATCAGTTTCTACCGATTGAAGATCCGAAATTAAAAAGTTTGCTGGATTCCTGGCTGGAAGAGAAAAACATGCCTTTGGATAAGCGCTTTGTTTATAATTTATTGGCAGCCGAGCAGATTTGTGTGGTTCCTATTTCTTCTTTTTGCTCAGATTTGAGAGGTTTCCGAGTGACGCTTTTGGAGGAGAACGAGGAAGTGTTTAAGAATACGTTTAGGAGACTTGGGACAGCGATTAGGAGGTATTTGAAGTCGGAAGTGGAAGTTTAGTAAGGCAGTCTCAGCAGGCAGTTGCAGTGATCAGTCTCACTTTGCAGTTACAGTGATCAGTCTCAGTTTTCAGTCATAGAGATCAACCTTAGATGGCAATCTTAGGTTTCAGTTGTAGTGGCAGACTGAGGGATTATTTCGAGGAGACACCGAATTTAGAAGGATTCAACATCATATAGTTTATCAGTTTCCCGACTTCTGTTGCTTTTTGGGTGAGTTCTAAATGAGTTTCATCGCTTATATATTCGCATGCATGAGAGAAGTCTAACCAAACATTGGTCTCGCTATTTTCCATGTCAGCATCGCTGAGCTTAGATTTAAAATGAGCAGGGTATTGCCGTTTTCTATATGATTCAGCTATACATGCACACACAGATCTACTTGATCTTCTAATTTGATCCGTTAGAGAATATCTTTCTTCCTTTGGGAAATTTTTTGAAATCTGGAAAATGCACATTGCCAATTCAAATCCTTTTTTGAATGCCAAAAGTTCTTTGTAGTCCATGAGGTTTGATATTTAAGAATAAAAATTTTGTTTTTTTAACCACTTCGTTATTTAAAAACTCTCGAAATATCTGTGCACTGATCCCTGCGACTGTAAACTGCGACTGAACACTAATTATCATGTTCTCTTGTCTTGATTTTAGCGTCCTTCACAATATCTTCTTCTTCGAGAGCTTCCTTTGAAAAAGTAGATAAATCAGGTTGCCCGGCATTTACCCAGGCAGTAAACCAAAAGTCGGCGATCATCTTGATGGATTTTTTCATTTGTCGCTCGATCTGGCTGTCCAATGCAAGTGAGTAGGCTTCCGTGAATTCTCTGGAGTAAACACGGACGGTTAAGTTGTTCCGCTCTTCGTAGCTGTATTTTTGGTCTGGAGAGAAGCTTTTCGTTAGTTCTCTTTCTATTGTCAACACGCTATCTACCTGTGCATGTGCAGTGGCGACAGCATCCCAAAGTGCCAATTGCGGTTTTTCTACATACTCAGCCTGCCCAACCCAAAGCGGATAGTCTTTTGCCTGAAGCTCAGGAATTCGACTTTCCCAGAATCCATGGATACCAACTTGATCCGTAAGCTGTCCATTATAGTTCACTGTGGTATGGAGCGGCACATTCAGATCGCCTATGTAATGCCCCAAGTCAGCAGAAAGACGAAGAATAGCAGCCGAGTTCTTGGTTTCGAACGCTTTGGTAAGGTTTAGAAAAGTGAAATAGGCAGACCAAGGACCGATTCCATTCAGTCTCAAGCTGTCTTCAGTAAATTTTTCTACCGCTTCGTTCCAGTATTTTGGTAGAATTTGCAAAGCAGAATCTCCATAATAATCCAAATCTATGTAGTGTTTTTCCGCTTCTCCTTCCACTGCATATCGTCTGCGGTCTGGGTTCACGGCGTTCTCGGTAATGTATTGTATATGAGATTTGTATAAGCCGATCATTTCCTCAGGAAGAGAAAAGACAGCAAGTCTATTTATTAAAGAATGCGCATAAAATCCCCAAGTGGCGAAGGTAGCTGAGATCAAAGTCACAGAAAAAATGAGAGCTTGAAAAAATTTCATACCTAAAAATAATCAAAATCTTTGGCAGATAAATGAATGTATAATCGGTATATTTGCCCCGTAAACGATGGTTTTGCCAAATTATTGGATTTGAAAAGGACTGCTTTGATAGGGAATGTTTAAAATTCCTTTGGCAGATTTAATAAATTACAATAACTTTGCACTCCGATTCGGAATAGGGACACGTAAAGAAATTCAATTATAATTAAGATATGGCAAATCACAAATCAGCTCTGAAGAGAATTCGTGCTAACGAAGCTAAGCGTTTGAGAAACAGATATCAGGCTAAAACAACTAGGACTTTCATCAAAAGATTGAAAGCAACTACCGATAAAGTAGAAGCTTCTGAACTTTACAAGAAAGTATCTTCTATGTTGGACAAGTTGGCTAAGAAGAATGTGATTCACAAGAACAACGCAAGTAACAAAAAATCAAGATTGGCCAAGTTCGTTTCTGCTCTAGGTTAATTCTACAAGATTTTATTTCTCTAAAACCCTGCTTGTCAGGGTTTTTTTTGTGCCCTGAAGTAATTAAATTCATAGCTCACTTTTTAATGGATTGCTATGGATTCTTACTCCTCTATCAAAATCTCCCAGCTTGCAGAAGAAGATCGTCCAAGAGAGAAGCTGCTTCTCAAGGGTAGGTCTGCGCTTACCGATGCCGAACTTATTGCAATCTTGATTGGATCAGGTACTCCTTCTGTGAGTGCAGTGGATCTTTCTAAGCACATTCTTGGCAATGTCAATTATGATCTACGTGCTTTGGCAAAACTCTCAATTCAGGATCTAAAGAAATTCAAGGGAATAGGGGAGGCAAAAGCCATCTCAATCATTGCTGCTATGGAATTGGCTCGTAGGAGGAAGGATTCAGAACCTGTGGTGAAGCCTAAGATTAGCAGTTCGCAGGATATTTATGATCTGATGCGCCCAGAGTTACTCGATGAGCAGGTTGAGTATTTTTATTTGATATTATTGAATAGAGGCAATCAGGTGACGAAGAAGTACCTAGTGTCCCAAGGTGGTACTGCAGGAACAGTAGTTGATCCTAAAATCGTTTTTAAGATAGCTTTGGAGCACTTGGCGCAGTCAATAATATTAGTTCATAATCATCCTAGTGGTAATTTAAGTCCCTCTGAACAAGACAAGCGGCTGACTCAGCGTTTGGTCAAAGTAGGCAGAGAATTAGATTTGCCTGTACTTGACCATGTGATTTTTACAGATAGTGGCTACTTTAGCTTCGCCGATGATGGCATTCTCTAATTCCTTTGGAAATAGCCTGCTTCAATCAGATTGTTCTGAAAAGCTTAGCTCGCTATTATTTGGAAATTATTATTGCATATGGCTTTAAAAAGTCAATTATAAACAGATGAAAAACAATACAATTATACTTCTGATTATCTCAGTGGTGGTTTTTGCTGCTGTTGTTTACACTTTGACGAGTGCTGAATCTCCTGAAGATTACATTGAAAAGATAGAGGCTGAGCGGGAAAGACAATTCAAGTTTATCCGTTTCAACTTCGAATCACCTCTTACAGATGAGCAGAAGGCTTCTTTTACCAAATTGAATTTTTATCCAATCGACCCAAACTACAAGGTGAAGGCACGGATGGTGGACATAGAAGACAGGAAGGTAAGAGAGGTCCCGCTTACGGATGGGACCAAGGAGAAATACATAGAGCACTCTTGGGCTGAATTTGAAATCAATGGCAAGGCTGAGAAGCTCTTGCTGCTCCAAGCGATTAATGAACCGGATAAGCGAAATTTCTTTTTGGCATTTGCAGATGAAACCAGTGCAGTGGATACCTATGGAGGGGGACGTTATATCAACGCCCGTCAGGATGGGAAGAATAGCGTCACCATAGATTTCAATCTGGCATACAATCCATATTGTGCCTATAATCCCGATTATGCTTGCCCGCTGCCACCTAAAGAAAATTTACTGGACATCCCAATTCCAGTTGGGGAGAAAAATTACGAGAAATAGCCTTTCTGACTAGCTCAAATCTCTTAAATTTGTACGCATTATTGAATAAAATGGGGTTTTCGAACCCCTTTTGTTTATCACGCAGGTCAATTCTGATTTGCTTTATTTAGTACTACGAATGAAAATCTCGATAAATCGATTAAAAAAATATATCCCTCATACCGAATCTGCAGAGGAAATCGGCGCCTTGCTGACGCAGTCTGGTTTGGAAGTGGAGGGAATAGAAGAATTTGTTTCAGTCAAAGGAGGTCTTGAAGGCATTGTGATTGGAGAGGTGTTGACCTGCGAAAAGCATCCCAATGCTGATAAATTAAGCATTACCACTGTAGACATTGGAACTGGAATTTCACCGATTGTTTGCGGAGCACCAAATGTGGCTAAAGGCCAGAAGGTCTTGGTTGCAACGGTTGGAGCTACACTTTTTCCATCTGAAGGAGATTCATTCCAGATCAAAAAAGCTAAGATCAGAGGCGAGGTTTCTGAAGGGATGATCTGCGCTGAGGATGAGTTAGGCCTAGGGTCTAGCCATGCCGGGATTATGATTTTGGAAACTGACTTGCCAAATGGTACTCCTGCCTCAGAATACATTGAGATTGGTCAGGATCAGGTGTTGGAAATCGGTTTGACGCCGAACCGTGCTGATGCAGCTTCCCATTTAGGAGTTGCGAGAGATTTGAAAGCGCTCTTGGGAAAGGATTTAGTGATCGATGCTGCGCCTGAATTGAACCTAGAGGCTTCTGGTCCTGTGATTGAGGTGGAAGTTGAAAACACGGCTGATTGTCCACGTTACGCCGGAGTGGTGGTTACCGATTTGAAAGTTGGGCCTTCTCCGGCTTGGCTTCAGAATTTTCTGAAGGCATTGGATTTGGAGCCAATCAATAATGTGGTGGATATCACCAATTTTATTTTGCATGATTTGGGTCAGCCTCTTCACGCATTTGATGTAGAGAAAATTTCCGAAGGAAAAATCATCGTTGGCAAGCTTCCGAAGGACACAGAATTTGTGACTTTAGACCAAAAGAAGCGTAAGCTTTCCGGGGAGGAATTGATGATTAAAGATCCAAAAGGCGGTCTTTGCATTGCTGGGGTTTTTGGTGGAGAAGATTCTGGAGTTTCCGACAGCACCACTTCCATTTTCCTGGAATCGGCTTATTTTTCTCCCGATATCGTCAGAAAAGGATCCCAGTTTCATGGCTTGAAGACAGACGCTTCTTTCCGCTTCGAAAGAGGGACTGATCCTAATATGCCAGTTTATGCGCTGAAAATGGCGGTTAAACTGTTGCAGGAAATTGCTGGTGGAAAAGTGAGCTCTGATCTGATTGATATCTATCCAGAGCCGATCGAGGATTTCGTGATCGATGTTAATTACGGTCATATCAATCGTCTGATTGGAAAGAAAATTGAACCTGCTCAGGTGAAATCGATCTTAGAAAGCCTGGAGATCAAAGTGGAAAATGAAACGGCAGAGGGCTTTACTGTCACTGCCAAGCCATATAGAGTGGATGTAACTCGGGAAGCCGATATCATCGAAGAGATTTTAAGAATCTACGGTTTCCACAATGTGGAGCTTTCCGAAAACCTAAGAACGGATTACCTCGCGGAGCATCCCGTGAAGGATCTGAATAAGTTACAGTATCGTCTGACCGAGATTTTAACTGGTCAGGGCTACTACGAGATGATTACCAATAGCTTGACCAAGTCGACTTATGCTGAGAAGTCGGGCTTCCTTGATCCAAAAGACAATGTTGTTATTTACAACAAGCTTAGCGAGGATCTAGATGTGATGCGTCAAAGTTTGCTTTACTCCGGGCTGGAGGTTTTAGCCAGAAATATAAACCGTCGTCAGACCGATTTGAAATACTTTGAGTTTGGAACCGTTTATCATAAGGCTGAGGAAGGATATTCAGAAAGCAGGAGACTTTCTCTTTTCCTAACGGGAAAAAAGACTGCCGAAAGCTGGTTGGAGCCAACCAAGGCATTTGCTTTCGCAGATATTTATTCCACGGTTGAAGCTATTTTGGAAAAGCTGAATGTGCAGGCAGGCGATCTTTCAATGATTGAAACTGCGCCTTATGCCTATGGTTTGAAAATCATGCTTGGTCAGAAGGAATTGGCGACAATTGGCTTACTGGACGATAAGATTTTGAAGCAGGCAGAGGTGAGACAGGAAGTGTGGTTTGCTGATTTGAACTGGGATCTGCTTTGCAAAAAAGCTACAGGTTTGAAGAAGTTTGAGGAGATCTCAAAATTCCCTGAAGTACGCAGAGATCTTTCCTTGGTGATAGACAAAACAGTGAGCTATGATCAGGTCAAAACGGTAGCCACAAAGTTTGGTGGAAAATTATTGAAAAGAATTGGAGTTTTTGATGTGTACCAAGGTGATAAAATTGATGCAGGCAAAAAGGCATATGCATTAAGTTTTCACTTACAGGATCAGGAAAATACGTTAACTGATAAGGTAATTGACAAAACTATGAGTAAATTGATTCAAGCCTTTGAAAAAGAGGTTGGTGCTTTGATAAGAACATAGAAATGATTCAAGAGGAACTGCAAAAATTAGAGAAACTAGCGCTACAGGCGAGTACTAAATTGCTTGAGATCAGTGAGGAGAATCAGCAATTGAAACAAAAATTATCAGAAGTAAGTACGGCTTTGGATAAAAAAGAGCAGGAAATCGAACATTTTAAAAATAAAATTAAAATTAGTAACATTGTAGACAACCAACCGGTGAATCCGGAACAGTCAACTGAAATGAGTGAACTAATCAATAATTATATACAAGAAATCGATCATTTAATCACCTACTTATCTGAGTGATATGGAGACACTTGCCATCAGATTAAAAATAGGGGATAGAGAATATCCTATGCGCGTGAAGATCGAGGACGAGTCCAAAATCCGGCATGCTGGCAAGCTGATTAATGAAAAATTAAGAAAGTATAAAGAGGAGTACGGACTGGACGATAACCAGGATTTGCTGGCGATGGTAGCCTTCGATTGCATGGTGGAATCGTTAGAAACCAACCAAGTGAACACGGAAGATTCAGAGCATATTAAATCCAGTATTTCTCATATTAATGCCTTGTTAGCTAAGGCGTTGTAATTATTTATAACACAAAAATCAGGAGATTTTTCAGATTCCCCAAGGTCTAATTATATCCAAAATACCTATGGGAGACATACTATATATTGTCCTCGCAGCCCTTGTTGGGACTGGTGCAGGAGCCTCTATTGCTGGCGCATTGATAAAAAATAAAAACGCAAAATTAGAAGAAGATACTCGGGAACGCGTGAAATCCATGCTTAGAGAAGCTGAGATCAACGCTGAGTCTATCAAGAAAGACAGAATTCTAGAAGCAAAAGAAAAGTACCTCAAGCTGAAATCTGAGTTTGATGAGGAGATGAATAATAAGAAGAATATTATCATCACCAACGAGAATAAAGTTAAGCAAAGAGAGCAGCAGGTTTCCAAGGAATTGGAGCAGGTGAAGAGAAAAGAAGCAGAATTGGATAGTAAATCTGAGAACTTAAATGCTCAATTACATTCTTTAAAAATCAAAAAAGAGGAACTCGATCGAGTAACGAATCAGCGGATCGCAGACCTTGAAAAAGTTGCTAATCTTACCCGTGAAGAAGCTCGTGATCAATTGGTGACTATGCTTACCGAGGAAGCTAATTCCAGAGCCTCTTCCCAGATCAAAGACATTCTTGACGAGGCAAAACTTACAGCTACCAAGCAGGCGAAGAAGATCGTTTTGGATACCATACAGCGTACAGCAACTGAGCATGCTGTGGAAAACTGCGTGTCTGTATTCAACATCGAAAGTGATGATATCAAAGGTAAAATCATTGGTAGAGAAGGAAGAAACATCCGTGCGCTGGAAGCAGCTACAGGTGTGGAGATTGTTGTTGATGATACGCCAGAAGCAATTATTATTTCCGGTTTTGATCCGGTAAGAAGAGAGGTAGCAAGACTTTCACTTCATAGATTGGTGCAGGATGGACGTATTCACCCAGCGAGAATCGAAGAAGTTGTTGCTAAAACTGAAAAGAATATAGAAGAGGAAATCGTCGAGATTGGCGAAAGAACTTGTATAGATCTTGGCATTCACGGTTTGCATCCTGAGTTGATCAGAATGGTAGGACGTATGAGATACAGATCTTCCTACGGTCAAAACCTATTGCAGCACTCCAGAGAAGTGGCCAAGCTTTGTGCTACCATGGCTGCTGAGATGGGCTTGAATGCCAAGATGGCGAAGCGCGCAGGTTTACTTCACGATATTGGAAAAGTATGGCATGAGGAGCAGGAACTTCCACACGCAGTATTGGGTATGGAGCTTGCGAAGCGATACAAAGAGCATCCTGAGATTTGCAATGCAATCGGAGCTCACCACGATGAAATCGAGATGACATCCATGATCTCACCGATTGTTCAGGCCTCAGATGCGATATCAGGAGCGAGACCAGGCGCAAGACGCGAAGTGATGGATAGTTACATCAAGCGTCTGAAAGACCTTGAGGAGCTTGCTTTGAGCTTTGACGGGGTGAATAAATGCTTTGCTATGCAGGCAGGTCGTGAACTTCGGGTTTTAGTAGATGCAGATAACGTAGATGATTCTACAGCAGGTAAGCTTTCTTTTGATATTTCTCAGAAAATAGAAAAGGAAATGCAATATCCAGGTCAGATCAAGATTACCGTAATCAGAGAAATGAGATCTGTCAATTACGCTAGATAACTTAAGAATTAATTCTTAATTTGAGGGTAGTTACTAATTTAGTAGCTACCCTTTTTATTTTAAGCGTATGATGCCTTTGTATAGGATGAACAGTCTTGCAAGTTTGATAGAGGAACTTCGAATATTGTTCAGTAAGGTTCGATTGACAGAGTTTGAAATTCAGGTTCTGGAACAAAAGTTTCCATATTACGCCAGGCTTTCAGAAAAGCACAAAAAGGAATTCAGGGAAAAGCTTCAAGTGATTCTTACTACCAAATCGTTTATAGGTAGGTCAGAAATACGGGTTGTTACTCCAGAAATGAAAATCCTAATCGGAGCAACCATTGTGATGGTGACTTTTGGCTGGCATGACCTTCGTCTACGTCATTTCGATAAAATACTGATCTATCCAGATACCTATTACAGCACTATTTCCAAGAACTATCATCGTGGAGAGGTAAACCCAAGACATGGAATAATTGCAATGTCCTGGAACTGTTTTCTAAATGGAATGGAAAACGATAAGGATGGAGTTAATCTAGGAATTCATGAGGTAGCCCATGCCCTCAAACTGGAAAATCAGATATACTATAACGATGAATGCGAGTTTTTTAACCCTGAAGTGTACGACGCATTTCAGGAGATAGCTTCAGTAGAAATTAGGAAAATTAAATCAGGAGAGCTAACTGTTTTTAGGACAAATGCCGGCATTGACGATGATGAATTTTTTGCTGTGGTATTAGAGACTTTCTTTGAAAAAACGCATGAGTTTTTTGATTATAATCCAGTGCTTTATGGGACATTGGTGAGATTGATGCGCCAAGATCCTAGGGTTTGGATTAGAGTTGCAAATTGAAATTCATTTGAAATGTTGAAATCCATTTTGATCTTTTTCCCTGCTTTCTTATCTAGAATCAATTCCTTTTTAGCAAAAGAATGTACTTTGGTAGTTTAGAAAACTAAAAAAGTATTGCTACATGAGAAGTTCGCTTAAGTATGTTGGGGTTGTAATGTTGAGTTTGATCGGTTTAGGATCTTGCACGCCCAAGGAAACAAAGCAGGAGGAATCCACAGTTGATTTGGATAAGGAAACATATTCCAATCCATTGGATGTAGCATTTGGAGATCCATATATATTGAATGACGGGGGTGGGAAATACTATATGTACGGAACTGGAGGGGGAGCAAAAGATGGTTTTGCTGCTTATTCATCCGAAAACTTGATTGATTGGAAGTTTGAAGGTCAGGTCTATCAAGGCAACACGGAAGATAGCTGGGCAAGTAAATTCTTCTGGGCTCCGGAAGTCTATAAAATTGAAGAGAAATATTACATGTTTTTTAGTGCCCAATGGAAAGTCAATCCAACGAACGAAGAGGAGAATTTCATGATTGGAGTGGCAGAGTCTGATAGCCCGACTGGACCTTTTACAGAGATGTACGACAAGCCTATTTTTGACCCTGGTTATCCTATTATTGATGCGAATGTCTATTGGGAAAACGGGAAATATTACCTCTATTATTCAAGAGCATGCTACAAGCATCCTGTGGAAAGTGAAGTGGCAGATTGGGCCAAAGAGAAAGGTTGGTATGAGGAGATAGAAGAAAGCTGGGTTTACGGTGTAGAGCTCAAACCTGATTTCTCTGGAGTAATTGGCGAGCCTGTCTTATGCCTTCGCCCACCTGTAAAAATGGATGATGCACAAGCTGAGTGGGAAAGCAGGTCAGTTACCAAGCAGGAAATAAACAGAAGATGGACTGAAGGGTCTGTGATATTCAAGCATGAAGACACTTATTACATGATGTATTCTAGCAACTATTACGCTGGTGAAAATTATGCCGTTGGATATGCAACGTCCAAGAGTCCATTAGGTCCTTTTACTAAAGCGGCAAATAATCCGGTTTTGGAACTCAATACCCACAAAGGAGGCGAGGTGACTGGCACTGGACACAATAACATTGTTTTCATGGATAATGGAGACATGTATTGTGTTTATCATGGTCGTACGAAGGAATCAGGACAAGAGCGGGTGGTGTTTCTGGATAAAATGGAAATCAAACCTGACGGCACTTTAGTTGTCCATGGGCCAACAACTACTCCGCAGGTTATGCCTTTATAAGGATTGCACATTAAGACAAAGGGAAAGCAATAGTTTTGCTTTCCCTATTCTTTTTTTATAGACAGATTTGAATCTGATAATCTTATTTGAGATCCTACTTAGCTTGTAAAAGTTGGTCCACTGATCCAGATACAGCTTCCACCAGTCCATCGTAATTCCTCAGGTCCTCTCCCCAATAATCTCTCTCACTCAATAGTTTCTCAACAGTTTCCTTAGTAGAACCAAGCTCCCAAGCAGCATTGAATTCTGAAATAATCGTTGGGTTGTCGTTTACTGGAGTTTCTACTCCATTATAATTCCCTTTATAGAATACCAATAGCGCGGCAAATGATAAGGTTAATTTCTCTGGCCAAACTTTTTTCAAATCATAATAGGCTAGTAGAGAAGGCAGCACTCGCACCTTGAATTTGGAAATACTATTTAGCGCGATGGACTTTAATTCATGCACAATAAATGGATTGGCGAACCGCTCTAATACATCATTTGCAAATTGTTCCAATTCCTTCTGAGGCATGTCAAGTGTGGGAATGATCTCCTCGTAAATCGCTTTTTTCAAAAAAGCTCCGATTTCCGGGTTTTCCACAGCTTCTCTTACAGTTCTTAGGCCTTTCAGATAGGCATAAGGCACCATAGAAGTATGGCCGCCATTGAGGATTCTTACTTTTTGGGTACGGAAAGGAGCGAGGTTATCCACAAATTTCACATTGAGACCCGCCTTATCCAATGCGAATTCTTTTTTGACTGTGTCAGCCCCTTCTATGGCCCAGAAATGATAAGGCTCCACCATCACAGCCATATTGTCTTTGTAACCGATTTTCTCTTGAATTTCTTCAATCGATCCTTTTGGGAAACCAGGGACAATTCTATCTACCAGCGTATTGCAGAATATATTTTTCCAATCAATCCATTCAGAAAACTCTGCTGGCAACTTCCAGAATGAAATGTATTTCTGAATACATTCCTTTAGTGCCTCTCCGTTTCCTTCGATCAATTCGCATGGGAGGAAAATCAGGCCTTTGGAAGAGTCCCCATTGAAAGTTTTAAAGCGATGGTAAAGCAATGCTGTAAGTTTACCAGGAAAAGTTTTGGAAATGCTGTCTGCTGAATGATCAGTTTGGTCGAAAACAATTCCTGATTCAGTGGTATTTGATACTACAAATCGTAGGTCCGGATTTTCTCCAAGTTTTAGGTATTCCTCATAATCTTCAAACACATTTGTAATTCCTGCTACACAGGTGACAAGCGTGGATTCCTGTACCAATTCTCCCTTTTTTAACCCTTGCTCAATCACATGAAAAAGACAATCCTGGTCTTTCATTGGATTATTTGCAGACTTGCTATGGACTTGTACAATGTGTATATCACCATTAAATACTTCAGCTTGATTTGACTTTTCTACCATCCAATCTGTAAATCCACGAAGGAAATTCCCATTTCCAAATTGAAGAACCTTGACAGGTCTTGGAGAAGTATGAGGTAGAGTAGTTTTAGAGAGAAGTTTCATGTAATGTTGCGTGTATAAAGCGAATTATTACTTCTGTTGGTTTAAGGAAGAATTCCGAATTATCAACTCTGGTTTTAGAATTGTTTTTTTGGAAATAATATTTGTTTGGTCCTTTTGATTTAGAATTTCAAAAAATGTTTCCGCTGTGATATTTCCCATCGGAATACTTTTTTGGTTGACTGTAGTCAATGTTGGTTCGGTGAAGGAGGTAAATGGCTCGTCTCCGAAGCCAACTAATTTTACGTCTTGAGGAAGCTTGTATCCATTCTCTTTCAATACCTGCATAGCTCCCATGATAGAATAATCCGAGGCTGAGAATACTGCGTCAAAAGGGATTTTTGCATCTATGACTTCCTGCATGGATGCCCGACCATCTTCCAGCTGAAGCTTACTAAACCTGATCAATTCCGGGTCAACAGAAATTCCATGTTTGAGCAAAGCATCTTCGTAACCCCTTTTTCGCTCTTTGTAGATGTTGATGTTTTGAGAATTAGAGAAATGTACAATTCGCTTACACCCTTCATTGATCAGGTGCTCAGTTGCCTGAAATGCCCCATAATAATCATCAATCACAACTTGGCTCACATCCAATTCATTTGTAACTCTATCAAATAGAACCAAAGGAATGCCTTTTTTAATGATTTTCTTAAAGTGGTCGACGTTCTCAGTTGTTTTCCCAATTGAAGCTATAATCCCATCTACCTGCACATTGAGTAATGCCTCAATTGTTTGCATTTCCTTTTCGTAGTCATCGTAAGACTGTGAAATAACCACCTTATAATTGACGGAGTTTGCTATTTCCTCAATTCCTCGGATGACTGAAGAGAAGAAATTTCGATTTGCAGTAGGGACTACTACCCCTATGAGTTTACTTCTACCGCTTCTAAGTGCGGAAGCAATATTATTTGGTTGATAATTGAGTTCTCTAGCGGCTTTTAATACTTTTTTCTTCGTTGCATCAGAGATCCTAGGGTTATTATTTAATGCTCTTGAAACTGTAGAGGCAGTTACCTGTAGCTTTTCAGCTATATCGTGAATGGTGGCTTTTCCGTTTTTCATTGCCTATAGGGTGGGTTTACAGTTGCAAAAGCTAAAATAACTATTCTCCGATGGGCTTTCCTATTGTCGCCAAAATACCCCCATCTACATAAATGATCTGACCGTTGATGAAATTACTTGCTGGACTCGCTAGGAAAACTACTGTTCCTCCAAGATCGTCTGGGTCACCCCATCTTCCTGCAGGAGTTCTATTGATAATAAAGTCGTTGAAAGGATGTCCATCTACGCGGATCGGCGCTGTCTGTTCAGTAGCAAAATACCCTGGCCCAATACCGTTAACTTGAATGTTGTATTTAGCCCATTCTGTTGCCAGGTTTCTGGTTAGCATTTTCAAACCACCTTTGGCTGCCGCATATGCACTTACTGTGTTTCGGCCAAGTTCGCTCATCATAGAGCAAATGTTTATGATTTTGCCACTACCATTTTTTACCATAGTCTTGGCAACTCTTTGGGAGACTATGAAAGGTGAGACCAAGTCTATGTCAACGACTTTGCGAAAGTCTTCCGGCGCCATTTCTAGTGCTGGCACCCGCTGAATCATACCAGCATTATTTACCAAAATATCAATATCACCAACTTCCTCCTCGATTTTAGTGATGGCTGCATCCACAGCTTTTGCATCACTTACATCAAATAAATAGGAATGAGCCTTAATGTTTTCGCCAGCATAATCCTTTAGTGCTGCTTCCATCTTAGAAGTCGTATGACCGTTGATGACCAAAGTCGCACCTTGATGTGCTAGGGCTTTTGCCATGGCCATACCAAGGCCGTGAGTAGCTCCCGTTACGAAAGCAATTTTGCCTTTTAGATCAAAATTAGGTTTCATGTTATTTTAATTCAGTTGGTTTGACCATGTCCATGTCTCCATAGTCCATGTTTTCCCCAGCCATTCCCCAGATAAAAGTATAATTGGAAGTTCCAGCACCACTGTGGATAGACCAAACTGGTGAGATGACTGCCTGATGATTTTTCATCCAGATATGCCTGGTCTCATCTGGAGCACCCATGAAGTGAGAAACAACGTTCTCTTCCTTCAAATCAAAGTAAAAGTATGCTTCCATTCTTCGGTCATGAACGTGTGCTGGCATGGTATTCCATACAGAGCCTGGTTTCAACTCAGTCATTCCCATTTGCAATTGGCAGGTGTCAACAACTGAGTTTACTAAAAGCTTATAAATAGTTCTGTGATTTGAGTTTTCCAACGCACCAAGAGTTACGACTTCCGCATCTTGCTGCGTTATTTTTCGGGTTGGATAGGAGCAATGAGCAGGTGTAGAATTGAAATATAATAATGCTTTGCCTTCTGAAGCAGGGTGAAATACTACATTCTGAATCCCTTTACCTATGTAAAGTGCTTCTTTGCGACCAAGACTGATTGATTCTCCATCCACTTCAATAGAGCATTGATCACCTACGTTTATGATACCGATCTCTCGACGTTCCAGAAAGTAGGGTGCTTTTAATTGATCGACAGACTCCAATTTTACCGGGTTGTCTAATGGGTGAATTCCGCCCACAATCAATCGGTCTTCCATGGTATAGATTCCAGTGATTTGATTGGGGACGAAAATTTCCTCAAGTAAAAACTTATCTCGAATTTCTTGGGTAGGGTATTTTTTGAAATCCTCAGGGTGTGAGGAATACCGTGTTTCAATGCTAATACTCATAAGGGTCTATGTAATCGTTTGCGCAATATAGTATTAATTTTGAAAATCAAAGATGAATAATACCAATCGTTTATTGAGTTATGACAAACTAGTATTTTGTAAATGAATTAAAAATAGTCCGTTAATCTATAAAAAGGCGAATAATGCCTACTTAAAATTTTTTATTATTTAATTTATTTATAATATGCAATCGATTGCTCAAATTGTATGGATTATTGAGCTTTTGATTTCATGATATTGAGTTTATTTATTGTGTAATTCATTGATTTTAAGACTGCTAATGATAATACTGCCCAAAATATTAAGTAAGTCAAAACCACTGTTTTTGTATCTAATACCTGGTTTTGTGTTAATTGTTGCATTAAGTTGTGCACAGCATAAGAAAAATGAAAACTTGGAAGATTCGTCTGAATCTGTTCATTTTTCTGTAGAAAACCCATTGTCTATCCATAGAAACAATGAAATGCTCCATATCAGCCTTGAAGAATTAGATGAGAAATTTGATTTGGCGGATGGTGTCAGCTTTCGTGTTTTTTTGGGTGAGGAAGAGATTCCTTCTCAATTCAATAAAAAAGGTTCTGATAAAGGGCTTGTTTTTGTTATCCCTTCTATTGATTCAAATCAAAAACTTGAAATTGAAGTGAAAGCTTCCTTAGAGCTTTCTGATCCAAATTATCCAAAACTTACACAGGCTGAGCTTTCTCATAAGTTTGGTGGAGAGTTCAAAAACCGCGAATACCTCGGAGGCCATTTTGAAAATGTAGATTCCTTGCATGTTCCTGCAGAGCATACGGACCATTCCTGGTTTATTCGCTACGAAGGCCCGGGTTGGGAGTCCGATTTAGTAGGATACCGATTTTACCTGGACTGGAGAAATGGGATAGATGTTTTTGGTAAAAAAGTAAAAACTCCGGTTTTGCAGGATGTAGGTCAGGATGGTTTTGATTCCTATCACGAACCATCAGATTGGGGAATGGATGTCCTGAAAGTTGGTAAGACTTTAGGTCTAGGAAGCATAGCCACCTTTGAAAGTGAAAAGGCTAGAAGAGTGGATGTTACCGATAGTCTTTATGCAGAAATCACCAATAATGGACCGGTTTACTCTTCAGTATTTACAAGATATTCTGGTTGGAATTTGCCTACTGGTAAAACAGATATTCTATCAAATATCTCAATTCATTCGGGTACACGATTGTCTAGAATGGATCTAGAGTCCACTAATACAATTGACAATTTTGCCACTGGCTTGATTAAAGATGCGAAAGCTGAAGTATTAAAAAGCGATTCAAGTCTTTCTTATAGCTATTTAGCTACGTACGGTCCGCAGAGTTTAGTTGAAGATAATTTGGGAATCGCAGTGATTTACCCAACTTCCCAGTTGACACAGGATACAGAAGATGAGCTGTCACATATTTTAGTCTTTGATTCAAGTAGCAAAAAGTTGAGTTATTACTTTTTGGCAGCTTGGGAGCAGGAGCCAGATGGTATCACTTCTCAAGAAGAATTCAAAAAGTACTTAGATGAGGGAATTCTAAAAATTTCTAATCCACTGAAAATTTCTGTAAAGTAATTTTCAGTCCAATGCAATAACAAGTAAACCCAAACTAAGCGATGCTTAAATTATTTAAATACACTTCATTAGCACTCTTTTCAGGAGCTCTTTTGCTAGGCTGCTCCGCAGAGAAATCATCAGAAACTTCAGAGGTAGAAATCACTCCAAAGAAAGATTATTCCATCTGGATGGCTGATTCAGAAATTGCCAGAAATCCAGAAGGATGGACGATTGACTTCAATAAAAAGCCAAAATGGGAATATACCCATGGTTTGATTATGTCATCCATGCAGGCCGTCTGGAAGCAAACTGGCGAGCAGCGTTTTTACGATTACACCAAGAAGTTTGCGGACTTTATGGTAGATAGTGCAGGGAATATCCTGACTTATAAAAAAACTGATTTCAATATTGACCGTGTGAATGGCGGGAAGTTTTTGATCAATCTTTATGAAGAGTCGGGTGAGGAAAAATATAAACTTGCAATAGAAGAACTGAGAGATCAGATGCGCGATCATCCCAGAAATTCAGAAGGTGGTTTTTGGCACAAAAAAGTCTATCCCCACCAGATGTGGTTGGACGGAATTTACATGGGCTCTCCGTTTTTGGCGCAGTATGCAGCAACCTTTGATGAATCGGCACTTTTTGATGATGTTGCCAATCAGATCCTGACCATGGATAAATATGGCTACAGCCAAGAAACGGGTCTTTATCATCATGCTTGGGATGAAAGTAAAGAGCAAAAATGGGCTGATCCGGAAACGGGGCTTTCTACAAATTACTGGGGAAGAAGCATAGGCTGGTTTGCAATGGCAGTGGTAGATGTATTGGATTTTCTTCCTACAGATCATCCAAAAAGGAATGACATCATCGCGATTGCTCAGAAGCTTGCCAAAGGAATACAACGCTATCAAACACCGGAAGGTGTATGGTATCAGGTCGTGGATCAAGGAACACGTGAAGGTAATTACCTGGAATCCTCAGCCTCTGGGATGTTCACCTACTTCCTGCTGAAAGGTGCTGAAAAAGGATACTTGGATCAGGATGATCTTGCTGCTGGTAAAAAAGCCTACGAAGGAATGCTGGCTGAATTTGTCCGTGAAGATGCCGATGGAGGTGTTAGTCTGACAAATGTTTGCGGTGTAGCTGGATTGGGTGGGAATCCTTACCGGGATGGATCATTCGAATATTATGTGGGGGAAGAGATTCGGGTGAACGATCCGAAGGGTGTAGGTCCTTTTATTCTGGCTTCCCTTCAGTATGAAAAGCTGAATAAGTAGTCATGAAAAAGTCTATAATTTATTTATTTATGTTTCTCCTGAGCGGGTTTGTGTCCTCTCAGGAATTTGATTTTGTGGTAGCAAAAGACGGTTCCGGGGATTTTAAAACTGTTCAGGAAGCCTTTGATGCTGTTCCGGATTTTAGAAAAAATGAAACTAAAATCCTTCTGAAGCCGGGTACTTATAAAGAGAAGCTAGTGCTGGCAGCTTCAAAAACCAACATTTCCCTCATCGGGGAAGATGCGGCAAATACGCTTATAACTCACGATGATTTTGCGCAGAAGAAAAACAAGTTCGGCGAAGAAATGGGAACGACTGGATCGACAAGTTTCTATGTGTTTGGAGATGGGTTTTATGCCAAAAATATCACGTTTGAGAATTCATCTGGGCCAGTAGGGCAAGCTGTTGCTGTACGCGTGGATGGAGATAAAGTGGTGTTTGAGAAGTGCAGGTTTCTCGGATTTCAGGATACGCTTTATCCGCATGGAGACCGTAGCCGACAGTATTACAAGGATTGCTACATAGAAGGAACTGTCGATTTTATTTTCGGATGGTCAACGGCAGTTTTTGATAACTGTGAGATTTTTTCCAAAAATGGCGGAGGCTACGTGACGGCAGCATCAACTGAGGAAGCTACTGAATTCGGTTTTGTATTCATCGATTGCAAGCTTACAAGCGATGGTGAAGCTGGCTCAGTTTATCTAGGAAGACCTTGGAGAGACTTTGCCCAAACTGTATTCATCAACACGGAAATGGGAGCTCACATCAAGGCGGAAGGCTGGCACAATTGGAACAAGCCGAATGCTGAGGAGACCGCGTTCTACGCTGAATTCGGTTCCAAAGGAGCTGGTGCAAATGCGTCACAGAGAGTTTCTTGGTCGCATCAATTGACTGAAGAAGAAGCTTTAAAATATTCTGTCAAGGCTGTGTTAGCAGGAGTTGACGACTGGGATCCAACTGAAAGGATTAAAAATTAGTAACATTGAAACACCCAAAAGTGAATAAGTTAGTTTATAGTTTTTGTGTTTTGCTTGCTGCTATAAGTTCAGTTTTTGCGCAGCAAAAAGAAGTGTCCAAAGTGTGGGTAGCCGATCAAGGTGACGGAACCTATATCAATCCGATTTTGCATGCTGATTATTCAGATCCTGATGTAGTTCGGGTAGGGGAAAATTTCTACATGACCGCCTCTTCTTTCAATGCTGTTCCAGCTTTGCCAATCTTGCATTCCAAGGATTTGGTCAATTGGGAATTGGTGAATTATGCCTTGAAAAGACAAGTTCCAGTTGATCACTTTTCAAAGCCTCAGCATGGAAATGGAGTTTGGGCGCCTGCGATTCGCTACCACGAAGGGGAGTATTTCATCTATTGGGGAGATCCGGATTTTGGGATTTATATGGTGAAAACCAAGGATCCGCTGGCAAAATGGGATGAACCTGTGCTTGTAGAAGCTGGCAAAGGACTGATAGATCCATGTCCACTTTGGGATGAGGATGGCAAGGCTTATTTGTCACATGCATTTGCTGGTAGCCGAGCTGGTATCAAAAGTTTGTTGGTTGTGAAACCGATGAATTGGGAAGGAACCAAAACTACTGGTGCCGGAAAAATGGTTTTTGATGGGCATGATGCCCACCCAACTGTGGAGGGAACGAAGTTCTACAAGCGAAATGGTTACTACTATATTTTTGCTCCTGCAGGAGGAGTTTCCACCGGTTGGCAGTTGATTTTGAGATCAAAAAATCCCTATGGACCTTATGAAGAGCATATTTCTTTGGCACAAGGAAATACTCCGATCAATGGTCCACATCAAGGTGCCTGGATAGATACTGAATCAGGAGAAGATTGGTTTGTACATTTTCAGGATGTGGAGGCTTATGGTAGGATTACCCATTTGCAGCCGATGAAATGGAACAATGACTGGCCAACCATGGGAGAGGATCCGGATGGAGATGGAACTGGGCAACCGGTTTTGAAGTATAAAAAGCCAAGTGTTTCAGCTAAATCAACGATTTCTACTCCTGCTGATTCAGATGAATTTGACGGGAATGATATCGGGCTGCAATGGCAATGGCAAGCTAATCCTGTGGCAACTTGGGCTTTTGCCAATCCAGCTGAAAGCAGATTGAGGTTGTTTACAGTTCAACTTCCAGAGGATGCCAAAAATCTTTGGGATGCTCCTAATTTACTGCTTCAGAAATTCCCTGCGGAGGAATTCACTACGACAACATCTCTTGAGTTTTATCCAAATCCTAAACTGCAAAATGAGCAAGTTGGCTTGATCGTCATGGGGATGAGCTATGCCTACTTGGCTTTGGAAAGTACCGAGGATGGGATTTCGCTCAATTATGTGACCTGTCTAGATGCAGAACATGGTAAGCCGGAGGTGAAAAAGGAGATAGCCAAATTGGATAAAAACTCCATTCAGCTTCGGGTGAAGGTAAGCAAAGGGGGAGTCTGTACCTTCTCATATTCTGAAGACGGAGAGAAGTTTGAAGAGATAAATGAAAGTTTTACAGCAATTCCAGGTAAATGGATAGGAGCCAAAGTTGGGCTTTTTGCCATAAGAAATACCAAAACCAATGACAGCGGATTTGCAGATGTGGATTGGTTTAGATTTAAAAAATAAGACACAATGAATACCCAAAATATGAAAACCAGATCAATAAGTTTAGCGGTTTTAATTGCTCTTTTTACGAGTATGATGCCGATGTATGCGCAGCAAACCTTGGAAACCATCTATGATGGAGTGGAGTTTGATATGCCAAAAGTCAAGGAGGCCAGCTTTCCGGATTTTGAAAAAAGTATTAAAGAATATGGTGCTATTGGCGATGGGCTGACCAAAAATTCCGAGGCTTTCAAATCCGCCATCGAAGCCGTAAATAAAGCCGGTGGAGGTAAAGTGGTAGTGCCAAGAGGTGTTTGGTACACTGGCCCAATTACACTTCTCAGCAATGTGAATCTTCATCTGGAAGATGGGGCTCTGGTAATTTTCAGCAAGGATAAAGACGATTATCCTTTGGTGGAGACAAGTTTTGAGGGGTTAAATACAGTTCGTTGCCTTTCTCCGATCAATGCTTATCAGGTGGAGAATATCGCTATCACCGGGAATGGAACGATCGATGGAAGTGGTGAAATATGGAGAGCAGTGAAGAAAGGGAAAATGACGGATTCTCAGTGGAACAACTTGGTCAAAAGTGGGGGAATAGTAGAAGGATCGAATTGGTTTCCTTCGGAATCTTACCTAATGGGGCATAATGCAAGTTCCAGTTTTAATGTACCGGATATCACCGATCGCAATGAATTGCAAAAGATGAAAGATTTCCTTCGGCCAGTGATGGTAAGCATCCGGGAAAGCAAGGTGGTTTTATTGGACGGACCTACATTCCAAAATTCCCCTGCATGGAATATCCATCCGCTGATGAGTGAAGATGTGATTATCCGAAATCTAAATGTGCGAAACCCTTGGTTTTCGCAGAACGGGGATGGTCTGGATTTGGAATCCTGCAAGAATGCCTTGATCTACAATAATACCTTCGATGTGGGAGACGATGCGATCTGTATCAAATCAGGAAAAGACAAAGACGGAAGAGAGAGAGCCATTCCTACAGAAAATGTGGTGATTAAAAACAACATTGTTTATCATGGCCACGGTGGAGTGACTGTGGGGAGTGAAATGTCCAGTGGAGTGAGAAATATCCATGTTTCGGCCTGTACATTTATTGGAACAGACATTGGCTTACGATTTAAAAGTACCCGTGGAAGAGGTGGAATAGTAGAAAATATCTGGATTTCGGATATCGATATGGTCGGAATTCCTACTGAGGCGATTGGTTTTAATATGTTTTACACAGGAAATAGTCCTGTGATCGAGGAAGATCAAAGTGCTGATGACGAGGCGAGACAAGAAAACCTGGAGCCAGTAACAGAAGAAACTCCGGTTTTCAGAAATATCAGCATGAAAAATATCACGGTGACAGATTCAGAAGTAGCTGCCTTTTTTATGGGATTGCCTGAAATGAAACTGGAAAATGTAAGCTTAGAAAATGCTGTTTTGCAGGCGAAAAAAGGCATCACTGCGATCGATGCAGCCGGTTTGGAGCTTATCAATGTAAAAGTGCTTGGCACTGATGAAGTTCCATTGACGATATACAATAGCCAAGGAGTGAAGGTGAGTGGATTTACATTTGAGGAGAATGGAAAAGCTGCGGTTCGCGTACTTGGAAACTCTGATAATGTTGAGTTTGATAAGGCAGATTTTAAAAGTGCAGAAGATCAGATTACCACAGGAAATGGTGTTTCAAAGGAAGCGATAAAACTAAAATAAGATGAAGGCTATTGTAATTCTATTTACAACATTCACCCTGTTTTATGCGGCGATTTTTGGTAATGATAAAGTAGAAGAAGAAATCACCTTTTTCCTGGTCGGAGACTCCACCATGGCGGATAAGCCATATGCTGGAAGTAACCCTGAAAAAGGTTGGGGGCAGGTTTTTCCGCTTTATTTCAAAGAAGGAATCCGCTTTGAGAATCATGCGATGAATGGCAGAAGCACGAAGAGTTTCCGTGCCGAAGGTCGTTGGGATGTGGTGATGGAAAGAATAAAACCGGGAGATTATGTCATTGTTGAGTTTGGTCATAATGATCAGAAAATCAATTCTGAAGATCGCTATGCTTTTGCAGATTCGACATATCGGGATAATCTGATTAGATATGTCAGTGAGATTCGTGAAAAAGGAGGAAAACCAGTTTTGGCAACTCCGATTTCGAGGAGAAGCTTTGATGAAAATGGAGTGCTTACCGATACACATGGCAGGTATTCTGAAGTGGTTAGAGAAGTCGCTTCAGAAATGGACGTTCCACTTTTTGATTTACACAAGAAGACTATTGAGGTTCTAGAGCAGTTTGGAGTGGAAAAATCCAAGGAATTATTTCTTCATTACCGTCCTGGGGATTATTCCCAATTTCCCGAAGGGAGAGAAGATAATACGCATCTCTCGCCAACGGGGGCTTTCAAGGTAAGTGACTTGGCTATAGAAGAGTTGCGACGTGAGTTGCCCGAGTTAGTGAAGTTTCTGAAAGATTAGAATTAGTCCTCGGAACATAGACAACTGTCAAATTAGGATTGGTTTAGAAATGAATTACACCAAAGATAAGGAGCACATTCCCATATCGACTATGGACTGACAAAACAATAAACTCATGAAAAAATGCCTTCCCATACTTCTAGTTTTGCTTGTTATCTCCGCTTTTTCCCAAAAAGAGAAGATTAAAAAAATCTATCTCATCGGAGATTCTACCATGGCGGATTATTCCCTTTATGAAGGGGAAGATTATCAGAAAGATCGTTATCCTTTGATGGGTTGGGGGCAAGTTTTTCAGCCTTTTATGACCAAAGAAAATTTGAAATCATTAAAGGGCGTGGTAGATGCCGATTCAGTAATAGTGGATGATAGAGCTCGAGGAGGGAGAAGTACCCGAACATTCTTTGAAGAGGGAAGATGGTCAGCCGTTTATAAGGAATTAAATCCTGGCGATTTGGTGATCATGCAGTTTGGGCATAATGATGCGGCGAAAGAGAAAACTGAGCGCTATGTCACCGTGGAGGGCTACAAGGAATATATCCGGCTTTTTGTCAATCAGACTCGAGAGAAAGGTGCTACTCCAATCGTGTTAACTCCTGTGGCAAGAAATTATCCCTGGAAAGACGGGAATCTGGAAAATGTACATGGAGAGTATGACGCTGCTGCTAAGGAAGTGGCTGAGGAGTTGGGAGCTTTAATGATTGATTTGAACCAGCTATCGATGGATTTTTTCTCTGAAAAAGGGCAGGAATATGTGACAGAAAATTATTTCATGAATTTCGGCCCAGGTTTATACAAAGCTTATCCAGATGGACAAAAAGACAATACACATTTTCAACCTGCAGGTGCTAAGGCGGTTGCAGAATTGGTGCTGGATGGAATGAAGGAACTGGCAATAAAGTAAGGAGAATCTAGAATTGAGAGTCAAGAATCTAGAGATAAGTATTAGGTGTCTAGTTGTTAGAATCAAGTATCAAGACAATAGAATCAAGAACAAAGAGCCTAGATTAAATCAGATATTATGAAAGAAGTGATGAAGAGCTTTATGAAATCAGCATTTTTTTATCTGGTGTTTTTGCTCTTGATAATCAGTAATTCTTATTCTCAGGTGCCTTCACAAGATATTCAACCACTTGATTCAGAAAAACTGAAGGGCAAAATAGAGCATGACATCGTCGTGGCTCAGGATGGTTCCGGACATTTCAAAACAATTGGAGAAGCTCTCGAAGCTATTCGGGTTTATCTTCCCAAGCCACTGACGGTCTATATTAAACCTGGGATTTATAAGGAGAAGCTAGTCATTCTAGGTCCGGTGACGAATGTGACTTTTGTAGGGGATAGCCCCGAAAACACCATTATCACTTATGATGATTATGCCTCAAAAGACAATATGGGGACTTTTGAAACCTACACACTCAAGGTTCTTGGTAACTCACTGACTTTTAAAAACCTCACCATTCAAAATACAGCCGGAAATGTGGGGCAGGCTGTTGCCCTCCATGCTGAGGGGGATCGATTGGTTTTTGAAAATTGCCGTTTTTTAGGAAATCAAGATACCATGTTTGCCTCAGGTGAAAACTCCAGACAGCTCTATAAGAATTGCTACATCGAGGGTACTACTGATTTTATATTTGGATCTGCTACAGTACTTTTTAAAAATTGTGAGATTCACTCCAAATCAGATTCCTACATCACTGCTGTTTCTACACCTGAATGGGTTGAATATGGCTATGTGTTTAAAAACTGCAAACTCACAGCTGCTGAAGGTGTGACCAAAGTATACCTAGGAAGACCTTGGAGGGATTTTGCCAAAACGGTTTTCATCAACACAGAAATGGGTAAACATATTTTACCTGAAGGCTGGCATAATTGGGGTCGGCAGAAAGCTGAGCAAACTGTTTTCTATGCAGAATATGGAAGTGTTGGAGTAGGTGCTGATCCGGCTTCACGGGTGGATTGGTCGCATCAATTAAATAAAGAAAAGCTCAAAAAGTACAGCAATGATTTGATTTTCTCAGGGAAAACCAAGGATGCAGATCACTTTGGGAATCGCTGGTTTGGGTATGAAAAAGATACCTCTTTTAATCTGCATGATGCCTGGAAAAAGGATGTGAAGAATTTTCCTCAGATCAAACCTATTGAAATCCAGCCCAGTGAACTAGTAGCTGGAAGCAAAGGGCATATCTATAAAAAACTTGGAAATCGGGAGCTGAAATTGGATGTGTTTTCACCTTTGAACGCGGAGTCTTTACGGCCTGGAATAGTCATGGTTCATGGTGGAGGTTGGAAGTCAGGTGATAAGGAGCTCCAGATTCCGATGGCAATAGCTTTGGCAGAAAAAGGCTATGTGACTGCAGTTGTAGAATACAGACTTTCGCCTGAAGCGCAATATCCGGCTGCGATTCATGATGTGAAGGAAGCGATTCGCTGGCTGAAAGTGCATGCCAACGAATTTGGAATTGATACCAGTCAAATGGCTATTTCCGGGAGTTCTGCGGGAGGTCAAATCGCAGCTTTGGTGGGGATGACGAATACATCAGAATATGAAGGCGCGACTGAGTTGTCTGCTTCTTCAGAAGTTCAGGCGATTGTAGATATGGACGGAGTATTGGCCTTTCATCATCCTGAGTCGGCAGAGGGCCAGGTAGCATCAGAATGGTTTGGAGGAACGTACGAGCAAAAGCCTGAAATTTGGGATGCTGCTTCACCCTTGTATTTAAAATCTCCTGTTTATAAACCTATACTTTTTATCAATTCCCAATACCCGAGATTTCATGCGGGTAGGGATGAGTTAATTCAAAAACTTGATGCAGCAGGGATCTATTCAGGAGTCCACACTTTACCCGAAACACCGCATCCATTTTGGCTGTATGAGCCATGGTTTAATTATACAGTAAAAATCATGGATGAATTTTTTGAGAGAATTTTAAATTAATTCCTCAAGGTATTAGATTATTTGATTTATGTAAGCGTAAACGATTGCACGATTTTAGGTGAAAGCTAAAGAGAAAATACGTCTAAGTATCCTTCCTCAAATTATTATTTTGCAAGAAATAGCCTTCTGAAGCAATTATTTTGAATTCCTGAAAATTTTTATGAAAATCTTGCGACAGTAAATATTAATATGTATAATGCAATCGATTGCGCAATAAGTTTCTAAAATTGGCACTCAATAATAGCTGTATTAATTATTTAACTACTTAAATTTTAAAATATCATGAAACTATCTCTGGTCAAATCCTGAAAATTTGACGGATGCTCTTTATCCTTAAAAAGAGATTTTACAACCCAAAAAGCCAATGAAATGAAAAAAACTCTACCAGTATCGGAAAAGTCCCGATATCTATTTCTCTTAATTTGCTTACTGTGCAGCCTAAGTTTTCAGGCCTCTGCGCAAACTAGCCCAATCACTGGAACTGTTATAGGTTCAGATGATTTGCCACTGCCCGGTGCATATGTTACCGTAAAA
This sequence comes from uncultured Algoriphagus sp., assembly GCF_963974365.1. Lineage (GTDB taxonomy): Bacteria > Bacteroidota > Bacteroidia > Cytophagales > Cyclobacteriaceae > Algoriphagus. Next base: position 80,824 of record NZ_CAXBBX010000012.1, read on the forward strand.
GGTACAACGCGCGGTGTGGTCACAGATGTCGATGGAACCTACTCCATCCCTGCGGTTTCTTCCGAAACGCTAGTTTTCTCCTTTATAGGAATGGAAACTCAAAACATAGAAGTAGGAAACCAATCAGTCATTAATGTTACGCTCCAAGAAGACATGGCCCAGCTGGAAACAGTGGAGGTGGTGAGCTTTGGCTATGGAACAGTGAAAAAAACTGATCTGACAGGTTCCGTGGCCTCTATTTCCGGCAAAGATCTTTCCAAAATCCCTGTTGCCAGTGCTGCACAAGCGATCACAGGGCGACTTCCTGGTGTAAACGTCCTTACTACGGATGGTTCTCCTGATGCTGATATTGTCATCCGTGTTCGTGGTGGAGGCTCGATCACTCAGGATAACGCACCGCTCTATGTAGTGGATGGATTTATCGTGAGCAGTATCCGTGATATTCCACCTACAGATATAGAAAGTATCTCTGTATTGAAGGATGCAGCAGCGACGGCTATCTATGGTGCTCAGGCTTCCAACGGTGTCATTGTAGTGACTACCAAAACTCCTACAGCAGGCAAGGTTTCGGTTTCTTACAACAACTTTTTTCAATTCAAAATGCTGCCAAAGGATCGACGATATGAAGTGCTAGATCCCTATGAGTACGTGTTGGCAAATTATGAATATGCCAAATTAAGATCAGAAGCTGACCTGAAGAGATTTGAGAGATTCTATGGTGTTTTTGATGATTTAGAGCTTTACAAGCAAAAGCCAGGGACAGATTGGCAAGAGGAATTATTCGGAGACCCGAAACTGTCGATGTACCATAATATTTCCCTTTCGGGAGGTACTGACAAGACTAAAGTGATGCTGAGTGTGACCAATAATACCGATGAGGGATTGATGATCAATTCGGGTTACAAGAGAAATGTAATCAACTTCAAATTGAATCAGGTGCTTGCAAAAAGGCTGACATTTGACGCAGGTGCCCGTATCACCAATACGGTAGTTGACGGAGCCGGTACTTCAGGAAATGCTCAAATTAATATCAAAGACGCTGTACAAACTAGGCCTGTCAATGGTGTTGCTGATGAGTTGGAAATAGATTTAAATCAACTCAACTCAGAAGATGATTTTCAGTCATTCCTGTTAAGCCTTGTTAGTCCGGTAGAATTGGCTGAGCAAGATTGGAGAAAGCGTACAGATAACGATTTTGTGTTCAATGCAGGTCTTAACTGGAATATCGCCAATGGCTTGGATTTCAAAACGACTGTTAACGGTTCAAAATCATTCAGAGAAGAATTAAGGTTTTACGGACCATTGACAGGTGAGTCTTTCAATAATGGTGGTAGTCTGCCACTAGGTGTCAAAACTAATAGAGATGGTAATTCCTTAAGATGGTTAAACAGTGTGAACTGGGTTGTGCAAGGACTTGGAGATAAGCACAAGTTAGATTTCTTGGTTGGGCAGGAGATATATTCTACTGGAGGGACTTACAATATGATCCGTTCAGAGGATTTTAGATTGTCAATTACCCCAGAGGAGCTTTTTGCCAATATGACTTTTGGTCGTGTAGATAGATTAGAAACGAGTAACAATACAGATGCGAATAGATTCTCACTTTTTGGTAGAGTTAATTATCAATTCAACAATAGGTGGCTCCTGACGGGTACTGTGAGGGCAGATGCTTCCAGTAAATTTGCCAAGGAAAACAGAGTAGGTGTTTTCCCGGCCGTTGCTTTGGGATGGAAAATTTCCGAAGAAGGATTTCTTCAGAATTCAACATTTGTGGATGAGTTGAAATTGAGAGTTTCCTATGGAGAAACAGGAAACGACAGAATAGACGCTACCGCAACCCAATTCCTTTTCCAAGGATCTACTAATAAGGGCCCTGGTTTTGGCAACGTAGATAATGTGTATTATACGCCAAGTAGCTCAGTATTGTACAATCCTGACTTGGTATGGGAAACTACTATCAATAGAAACTTAGGTTTGGACTTTGCATTTATGCAGTCAAGGATCGAAGGTAGCTTGGATTTCTATTCGAATACTACCCGTGATTTATTGCTTCAATCCGCTATCCCTCCTAATACTGGGTTTAACTCTCAATGGGATAATATTGGTAGCACTTCAAACAAAGGTTTCGAATTGGGAATCAATGTTTACTTAGTAGATAAGCCTGATTTCTCCCTTTCTGTCAATTTCAACACTGGGGTAAACATCGCCAAGATTGAAGAGCTTGACGGTACCACAGATCGTTTTTTCCAATCCAACTGGGCAAGTACTGACTTGAATAATATAAATGATTACTACCTGCGTGTAGGTGGTAAATTAGGGGATATTTATGGCTATGTAAGCGATGGATATTATAGCGTGGATGATTTCCAATCGTATGACGCAGTTACAGGAAGCTATATACTTCAGGAAGGAATACCTAGCTCCGGAGGAGTAGTAGGAAACACCAACATCAAGCCTGGCTACATGAAGCTGAAGGATCTTAACGAAGACGGAGTAATCGACGCTAATGACAGAAAAGTAATCGGTAATGCACTTCCAAAAAATCAAGGTGGATTTGGTGTCAATGCTAGATGGAAGGGATTTGACATGCAGGCGTTCTTCAATTACCAATATGGTAATGACGTGTACAATACAGGTAAAATCCAATACAATCAGTTTAGAAGAACTACTTATGGCAACCTGCTGACCACGATGAGTTCTGATAATCGCTTCACTTACATCGATGTGGATGGTGGTTACACTGGAACTCCCGGTGAAGTAGTCACTGATCTTGTCCAGCTAGGAGAAATGAACGCAGATAAAAATATCTGGTCACACAGTAGCTTCGGCATAGCTGGAGCAGTTATCTCAGATTGGGCTGTAGAAGACGGGTCATTCATTAGACTGAATAACCTTACACTGGGCTATTCATTTGCCCGGGATTTGATTTCAAGAATTGGATTATCTCAATTGAGAATTTATGGTACCGGAAGCAATCTAAAATTGTGGACAGATTACTCAGGATATGATCCTGAAGTAAGTACGAGCCGTAGCAGCACTTACGCAGCCTTGACTCCGGGAGTTGATTACTCCTCATTTCCACGAAGCCGCTCTTATACGGTGGGGTTAAATATTACATTTTAATGGATCTGAATTTTAAACCAATGAACATCAAACATATAGTAATAGCAGTTGTCGCAGGCATGAGTTTTTCTTGTGACGACTTCCTTGAGCCGGAATCACTTTCCACCTTCGATACGAATTACATCTATTCCAATGTAGATGATGCCCGGAAAGGGGTTAATGCAATCTATGCCAATTTTGGTCAGGATGCTTTCCGTTCCCGTCTTTCAAACAACATGGCGGGAAATACAGATATAGAACATCAAAGTGGCTGGACCAGCTCTTCGGATCGATACCAGATTTGGGATCTGAATGCGCTAGAGACAAACAGAGATTTGGATATTGTGTGGACCTATGCATACCGGGCCATCCGGGATGCCAATATTTCTATCGAGGGACTTCGTGCCTCCGGTAAATTGGAGTCAACGGATGTGGCAGAGGCGAAAACAATGAATCACCTGCTGGGTGAAGCAATTACGCTGAAAGCATATTGGTACAGCATTTTGGTGTATTATTTCGGTGATGTGCCTTATGTGACTGAAGCTCCTAAAGCAGGTCTTGAATTTAACCTTCCAAAAGAAGACCGTAATGTGATTTTATCCGGAGTGATTACGGATATGATAGAAGTAGAGGAAAAAATGCTTTGGGCAGATGAAACTCCTTTTGGAATCGAGCAGGTAACTAGAGAATATACGCTGGGCATGATTGCCAGAATCGCCTTGCAGCGTGGAGGATATTACATTAAAGAAGATCTATCCCAAACTAGAGATGGAGATTATTTGGAGTATTATCAGATCGCAAAAACCTACACTCAGAAGTTGATGCAGCTGAAGGATCGTGAACTTCCTTCCGATTACCGACAGGTATTCCTGAATCAGTCTAAATTCATTTCTCCGGTAAATGCAGATGTTCTTTTCGAGGTACCATTTGCGCTAGGAAATGGTGACGTGGCCTGGAACATCGGTATTACAGTAGAAGGTGGCCCAACTGCGGCGCATAGCTTCGGATCCGGGAATAACTACATGGCAATTCCTCCTACCTACTACTTCTCTTTTGATACCCTGGATGTGAGAAGAGATGTGACTTGCGCACTGTATAAGATCAATACCAATTTCGAGAAGGAATTTGTGAATAACAGAACAAATATCGCCCAGGGTAAATGGAGTAGATCGTTTTTGGAGAATCCTCCGGGAGCATCCTCTGCAAAAGGAACTGGAATCAACTGGCCAATGATGCGCTATGCGGATGTGTTGTTGATGTTTGCGGAAGCTGAGAACGAGTTGAATGGACCCACAGCAGAGGCACAGGAAGCTCTGAAAAGAGTGAGAAGAAGAGCATTTAGCGATGACCTTTGGGCAACGCGAGTAGATGGGTATGTGTCTAATATCTCAGCCAGCAAAGAGTCCTTTTTTGAAGCGATTGTGGATGAAAGAGCTTGGGAATTTGGTGGTGAAATGATCCGTAAATACGAATTGATTCGCTGGGGAAATTATGCTGAAAAGATGGAGGAAACCGTCGAAGGCTTGAAAGAAATGGCTGATGAGGCTTTCAATGGTACGGGTGATTTACCTGATTACATGTACTGGAAAGTAAATGAGTCTGGACAGTTTGTGCTTTTGAATCCTAATACAAAAGTGGTGGCTCCGCCAGATGATACATGGAATCAAGTTCCTTTCTTGTTGAGTCTACATAATGAGACGCTTCAGTATGAAGAATGGATCACAAAGGATTGGGCTAACTACTACAATGGACCAAATCCAGGTGTAGCACGCTACATTTTCCCGATTCCTTCCACAGCTATCAACAATAGCCAGGGGACATTGACCAACGATGGTTATGGATTTTAATGAGGCTGTCAAAATCTAAAAGATCAACAATGAAAATTCTAAATAGAAATATAAAAACAACTCTTTTTATGCTTTTGATAGCTGTTTTGGCAGTGTCAGCATGTAAGGAAGATGAAGAGATGTTCGAAGAAACGAGGTTGTTCAGACCTGTTTTGAACGAAGACTTGTATTCAGAAGGGAACACGATTATTGTCAATCAGGGTAATATGAAAAGTGCTATTTCCTATACACTGGAAGTGAGTCGGGATACATTCAACACCATTGAGTATGTAATTGAGACAGATACTTCTTATATCGAGATCAATAAAGCGCTGATAGGAGAGGAGCTTTTCTGGAATACGCTTTATCAAGTTAGATCGACAGCTAGAGCTGCAGATCCGCAGTTTGATAGCAAGGCTTCTGATTTGGGAAATGTGCGTACACAGCGTTTTCCTACCATCCTGAATAATCCTGCTGTCTACGATGTCACAGATATCGCTGCCAGAGTCACTTGGGTGAAAGCTGGTGCTGCCGTGACTGGAGTGAAAGTATTTGCCGCGGATGACCTGCAGTTGAATACTCCGCTATTTGATGAGCAGATGGTCACGAGTGAGGAAGAGGAAAATGCGGAAGTGATTGTAGAAGGATTGGATCCTGAGATGGAATATCAGATTGCTATCTACAGTGAAGAAGTACTAAGAGGTTGGGTGAATTACACCACACGTGTGGCAGATATAGACCCAACTGCTCCTGGAGTGATAGATATCCGCGATAATGAAAGTCCAAGTGCTGTGGCAGACGCGGTAGAAGTGGCAGCGGATGGAGATCTTATCTTGGTGAAAAGAGGAGTGACTTATGACCTACCTTCTGAGGCATTGGATAAATCTATCACCATTCAAGCTGCTTATGGTTTCGGCGAGCAAAAAGCAAAACTCTATACTACAGGTAACTGGAATATAGCCGAAGGAGCACAGATTGACCACATCAGATTTATTGATTTGGAAATTCGAGGTGCTGATTACTCTGGAGATTACGTATTCAATCCGAATACTAAAAATGTCAATGTAAAAGAACTTCTTTTTGAAAATTGCAAGATGGGCACTTTCAGAGGCATTCTAAGAGTAAGGGGAACAGTAACTATAGAAAACTACCTCATCAAAAACACCTTGGTGGATAGTATTGGGGGGTATGGATTGCTCACTACGGATACAAATCCAAGTGATGGTGAGATGACGGCGAATGTTCAGAACATCGTTTTTGAATCTTCTACTTTCAATAAAATCCAAGGTGGGATCACTTCCAGAAACAATTCTACTTCCATTATTATTGATGGATGCACCTTTGGGAATTTCATTAGCCCTGGTGGACTGATGTTCCGCTACAGAGGAGGTGATGGAAATAACAACGTTACAAACGGCATCAGTATCACCAACAGTATATATGGACACGCATGGGACGAAGCTGAAGCAGAGAATTACGGAATACGAGGTATAGAAGGTCTGGAAAGTACCAACTTCAATTTGGTGAACAATTACAGCACAGGAGATTTTAGTTTCTCAGGAAATGAAATTCCAGGTTTCCCTGTCGGGAACTATTCAAAAGGTCAAGCGGATCTTTGGGTAAGTCCAGCAATTAATGATTTCAATTTCAAAGACAGTGGTTTTGCCGGAAGATTTGATACAGGTGACAAGCGCTGGAGAGTTACATTATAGGAAAGTATTGGGTTATTAATTAATTGAGAAAAGGTGTGGTTTTGCCACACCTTATTCTTTTCAACCCAAATTAAAAGCCAATGAAATTGATAAGTAAGCTATTATTTATATTCTTATTTCTTTTTACAGGAACTGCCTGTAGCGACTCTGAAGAGCCAAATCCGGTGGTGGATGTGGATGAGGAAATTGAAGAAGTGATCTCACCTTATGAAGGTTTGCATTATGCATTCCCTGGTGCGGAAGGATTTGGTCAGCTGACGACTGGTGGTCGTGGGGGCAAAGTCTTTTATGTGGACAAATTATCTGATGATGGTTCCGTCGGAACTCTTCGCTATGCGGTCAATCAATCAGGTAAACGGACCATTGTGTTCAATACAGGAGGCACGATTCAGCTTAAATCCAAGCTTCAGATTAATTTTGGAGACATTACCATTGCTGGTCAAAGTGCTCCTGGAGATGGGATTACAATTCGCGATTTCCCTGTAGTGATCAATGCTGATAATGTTATTATTAGATACATTCGATTTAGAATGGGGGACGAAGCCGAGCAACAGGCAGATGCTTTGGAAGCACGTTTTCATAAGGATATTATAATTGATCATTGCTCGATGAGCTGGTCTACGGATGAAACAGCTACTTTCTATGCAAATGAGAACACCACATTGCAATGGAGTATTATTTCTGAAAGTCTGAAAAACTCAGTTCATGAAAAAGGATCTCATGGCTATGGTGGAATCTGGGGTGGAAAAAATGCTTCTTTTCACCATAATCTTCTGGCACATCATGATAGCCGAAATCCACGGCTTGGAGAGGAAGCTGGAAAAGCTTTTGCTTTGACTGACCTTGTCGATGTCAGAAATAATGTGATTTACAATTGGGGATCAAACAGTGCTTATGGTGGCGAAGCTATGAATGTGAATATTGTCAATAATTATTACAAGCCTGGTCCTGCTACGCCTTCCGGTTCTAAGCGAAATCGAATTGTATCAATTGACAAGAATAAAAATGAAGGAACTGAGGTTTATAATATCTGGGGTAAGTTTTTCGTCGATGGAAATGTGATCGAAGGCAGTACTTCAGCTTCTCAGGACAACTGGACTTATGGTGTGCTGAATCAGTTTCACAACAGTTATGGAACCGTTCCACAAACCGATATCGATGGGTTTCGCTTAACGGCCCCACATCCAATCAACGATAATGTGACAACACATACAGGCGAAAAAGCACTGGAACTGGTATTGCTTCATGCAGGAAGTTCTCTGAAAAGAGATGAAGTCGATTTAAGGATTTTGGACAATGTCACGAATAATTCCTATTCCTTTGAAGGATCGCTGGGTTCTACGAATGGCATTATTGACTCTCAGGCAGATGTGGGCGGATGGCCAGAACTAGCAGCTGGAACACCAGTTATTGATTCTGATAAAGATGGGATTCCTGATGCTTGGGAAAAATCCAATGAGCTTGATTCAAATCTTGCTACAGATGCAGCGAAAATTAAACCAGGAACGCCCTACAGCTATTTGGAGATTTACCTAAATAGTCTGATAAAGGATTTTCCATTGAGTAATTGATTCTAAAAAAAAATATACCTAAAAATGAAATTCGAACACTTTGCACTAAACGTTTCTAATGCATCAGCAGCTTCCCACTGGTATGAGGAGCATCTTGGATTGAAAGTGGTGAAGAAAATGGCAGAGCCACCGTACATGACATTCTTGGCGGATGATAGCGGGACGGTGATGATTGAAATTTATTCCAATCCGAAAGGTGAAACGCTTGATTTTGAAAAACTTCATCCACTTGCGGTGCATCTCGCATTGGTTTCTGAAGATCCAAGCGTAGACCGGGACCGTTTGGTGGAAGCTGGAGCTAAGGTGATTTCTGATGATATTTTGCCTGATGGTTCTCATCTTGTAATGGTGAAAGACCCTTGGGGGTTGGCACTTCAGTTATGCAAGAGAGCTATTCCTATGATCTAATCTTTGTCTATGATTCTAAAAAAAATTGGTGGATTTGGTTTGATACTGCTGCTTTCTTTAAGCTGTAAAGCTCAGGAAGTTAGCATAACTAAGAGTGAATTTTTAGTAGAAAATGCAGGTAAAACGTTGGCTTTTCCTGGTGCTGAAGGATTCGGGAAGTTCACCACAGGTGGTCGGGGAGGGAAGGTTCTGGTGGTAACTAACCTTAACGACGATGGACCAGGCTCACTTCGGGATATGATCCAGAAAAAAGAGCCTAGAATTATTGTTTTCGCTGTTGCAGGAAATATCAAGTTAAAGTCAAGTCTCGATATCAATTATGGGAACCTGACTATCGCGGGACAAAGTGCTCCTGGTGGCGGAATCACACTTCAAGGCTATCCTATCAAAGTGAAAGATGATAACGTTATCATTCGATATATCCGAAGCCGACTAGGCGATGAGCTCAACGTTCAGGACGATGCCATGAGTGCGATTCGGGTGAAAGATGTAATTATTGATCATTGTTCGTTGAGCTGGGCTACAGATGAATGCGGGTCGTTTTATGATAATGAGAATTTCACGTTGCAGTGGACGATTCTATCAGAAAGTCTCAATATTTCTGTTCACGAAAAAGGGGAGCACGGTTATGGAGGGATTTGGGGTGGAAAAAAGGCTTCTTTTCTCTATAACCTACTCGCAGATCATAATAGCCGAAATCCTCGTTTTAACGGCGCTCGCTATCATAAAGAGCCGGAAAAAGAATGGGTGGATTTCCGGAACAATGTAATCTACAATTGGAAGGGAAACAGCTCGTACGCCGGAGAAGAAGGGCAATACAATATTGTAAATAATTATTACAAAGCCGGTCCAGCAACCAAGTCAAATCGTGATAGAATCGTTGAGCCTTATAAGCCGTATGCGAAATTCTATGTGGATGGAAATGTCGTGGAAGGATTTGAGAAGGTGAGTGCAGCTAATTCTTTGGGGATACAGGGAGTCGATCCGGTAGAAGTAGAAGTCTCTACTGTATTTGATTTTGCAGGAGCAAAAACAATGACTGCTAAAGATGCTTTTCAGGCAGTCTTGCAGGATGTTGGTGCAAATTTCAGTCGTGATGTGATCGATGTTCGGATACTAAAAGAAGTTGAATCTGGCGAAAATGAGTTTGGGGAAAATGGAATTATCAACTCCCAAACAGAAGTAGGAGGCTGGCCTTTAGTAAATCCAGGAGAAACAAAACTAGACACCGATCAAGACGGAATGCCAGATGATTGGGAAGAGAGGAATGGCTTGAATCCTAAGAATCCTGATGACTCCGTAGAATTTACTTTGGACAAAAAATACAGTAATGTGGAGGTTTATTTGAATAGTTTGGTCAACTAATTTTTGCAAAGCAGGTAAAAGTGAATCATTGATTTTATCTTAGAGGATATCACGCTTAGAACCCAACTTTTAATGGTCGATCTTTCAATTCCTTTCGAAGAAGTCAGTAAAACTCTAAAAGATATATTACTCAAATATGGATTTACAGAGGAGCGGGCGCAGCGATGTGCCCATCTTTTTGCCAAGGCTGATCTGGATGGAGTGCGTTCACATGGCGTAAATCGCTTTTTCCTGTTTCTGGACTTTATTAAAAAAGGATTGGTAAAACCTGATCAGGAACCTGTTGCTTTAAGTCAATTGGCGATGTTTGAGCGATGGGATGGTAAATTAGGCGTGGGGAACCTCAATGCTGATTTTGCCATGAAACGTGCAATTCAACTTTCGAAAGAATTTGGAATCAGCTGTGTGACGTTGCAAAACACCAATCATTGGATGCGTGGTGGGAATTTTGGTTGGCAGGCTGTGGAGGCTGGATGCATCGGAATTTGTTTTACGAACACCATTCCCAATATGCCGGCTTGGGGTGGAAGTGAACCGAAAATTGGCAATAATCCCCTCGTAATAGCTATTCCCCGAGCAAAAGGACCAGTGGTGTTGGATATGGCTTTTACTCAGTTTGCCTACGGAAAGCTTAGTATTTCCAAAGCCAAAGGGGAGCAGATGCCTTATGAAGCTGGGTTTGACAAGGAAGGTAATCTCACCAAAGATCCCGGAACTGTACTTGATAATCACCTAGGTTTACCGATAGGATTATGGAAAGGCTCAGGACTGAGCATGGTTTTGGATATGTTGGCAGCTGTGCTTTCCGGAGGAAATGCTTCATTTGAAGTTGGAAGCTCTGGCCATGAAAGCGCCGTTTCTCAGGTTTTCCTTTGCTTTGATCCAACCAAACTCGAACTCACTGAATGGATAGAAACTAAGTCTGGTGCACTGATTGGAGATTTGAAAAGCTCAGCAACGTTTGCTGATAAGTCAGTCAGATATCCAGGAGAGAATACCTTAGAAACCCGAAATATGAATCTTAAAAATGGAGTTCCGATTTCAGAAAAACTCTGGAATGAACTTCAAAATGAATTGAAAAATGAGAAGTTTTAAAATAGGAATTATTGGAACTGGGGCGATCACTGGAAAGCATGCAGATGCGATTGCTGAAATTGAAAATGCTGAATTAGTTGCGCTTTGTAGTAGTTCACCTGAGCGGGCAAAAGCCGCCCAAGATAAATTCGGTATTGACACTTACTCAGATGTTTCTGCTTTTTTGACCCATCCCGAGCTTGATATTGTATGCATTTGCACCGCGAGTGGCCACCACATGGAAGCTGGTTTATTGGCAGCAAAAGCAGGTAAGCATTTGTTAATTGAGAAACCTATTGAAATTAATGTGACCAGAGCTGATCAGCTGATTGATGCCTGCGAAAAAAATGGTGTAAAATTGGGTGTGATTTTCCAGAATAGATTTTCGGAGGATTACATGAAGCTAAAGGCCGCAGTTCAAGAAGGGGAATTTGGGAAACTACTGATGGGAAATGCACATGTGAACTGGTACCGAGCTCCAGAATATTACAGCAATAGCCCATGGAAAGGAACGCTGGAAGGAGATGGAGGAGGAGCTTTCATGAATCAGGGGATTCATACCTTTGATTTGCTACTTGATATCATGGGCGATGTGAAGTGTGTATTTGCAAAAGTAAAAACCTCGCTACATCCTATAGAAGGAGAAGATCTGGGGGCAGCTTTGGTCACTTTTGAAAATAAAGCCTTGGGAAATATTACTGCCTCTACGGCTTTGTATCCAGGTTTACCTGAGCGTTTGGAGATTTTTGGAAAGTGTGGGTCCGCCGTTTTGGAAGCAGGAAAATTGATTCAATGGAGTATTCAGGGAGAGGAGCCGGAACCGATTATTGCTGATACCAATTCAGGGTCAGGTGCTGCAGATCCGATGGCAATTGGCCATGCGCTTCACAAAGCTCAATGGGAGCATTATTTGAATGCCATTGAAAATAATGAGCCCGTTTTAGTAGAGGGAAATATGGCTCGGAAATCAGTTGAGCTGATCCGAGCCATTTATAAGTCCTCTGAATTGGAGAAGGAAGTTGAGCTCCCTTTTCTTGATCATGCTTAAAGAGAAACTCCTCTTTTCCAAGGGATAAAGTCATCTTGGCCGAGAATCATTGCTTTTGATTTCTCTTCACCACTGGCTACTTTGATTACTTTCTCCAGGATTTCTTCTCCCATTTGCTGTATGTTTTTCTCTCCTGAGATCACAAAGCCTGTGTTGATATCTATGATATCCGGCATGCGCTCGGCAAGTTTGTGATTGGAAGAAACTTTGATCACAGGAGTGACAGGATTGCCAGTAGGTGTACCTAGGCCTGTTGTGAATAAAATCATATTTGCGCCAGCTCCAGCCATAGCCGTGGTACTTTCTACGTCATTTCCAGGTGTGCAAAGCAAGTTCAAACCTGGCGTATTTACGTATTCACCATAGTCGAGCACATCAGTAACAGGGGAAGTTCCTCCTTTTTTGGCAGCGCCAGACGACTTCATGGCATCAGTGATCAGACCGTCTTTGATGTTTCCCGGACTTGGATTCATATCGAATCCAGAGCCTGAAGCTTCAGCAGCAGCTGCATACAGTCGCATCAAGGTGGAAAAACGTTCTGCCTTTTCATCAGACACACATCTGTTGATCAGCTCTTGCTCTACACCGCATAGCTCTGGGAATTCAGAAAGAATAGCTGTTCCTCCTAACGCTACCACCAAATCAGCAGCATAGCCTACAGCTGGATTTGCTGAGATTCCAGAGAATCCGTCAGATCCACCACATTCCAAACCAACCACCAACTTGCTCAGTGGAGCTGGTTGACGAGTTTGGGTGTTGGCATCCGCCATTCCTATAAAGGTCTCTTTGATAGCTCGGGTGAGCATCTGCTGCTCGGTACCTTCTACCTGCTGCTCCAGAATGATCAAAGGTTTTTTGAAATCCGGGTTGATGAGGCGAAGCTTTTCTTCCATAAAAGAAGACTGCGCATTTTGACAACCCAAGCTCAAGATCGTCGCTCCTGCTACATTAGGATTGTTGATGTAACCAGCAATAATTGCGCAAAGAGCCTGAGAATCGGTTCTTGTACCCCCGCAACCAGTTTGATGATTTAGGAATTTGATTCCGTCTATATTTTCAAAAAGTCTTTCTTCTGCTTTCTCAGCAAAGGTCTCTACAGAAACTGAGTCAAAAGAATCTTTTTGACCTAACTTATAAAGACTTGCCATTTCCCGCACCATTTTCTTAAATGGATTTGGTTTCCCGAAACCAAGCTCTTCCAAAAAAGCATCTTTGATGATATCCACATTTCTATTTTCACAGAAAACCATTGGGATCACCAGCCAGTAATTTCCAGTACCAACCTGTCCGTCAGGACGGTGAAAACCCATAAAAGTTTTATCCTTGAATTTGCTGATATCAGGAGCATCCCATTTGTATTCGCCGGATTTTTGACCAAAATCTTCCGCTTCATGGGTTACATTCTGTGTGCTAAGGACCCCTCCAGAGGGGATCGCTGACAGCGTTTTGCCTACAATTCCGCCATACATAAAGACTTGATCCCCCTTAGCTAATTCGTTTATGGCGAACTTGTGCTTTGCTGGTGTGAAGTCTTTAATATTGATAGTCAGTCCATTATGTTCTACTTGTTCACCTGCTGTAAGATCCTGCAAAGCGACCAAAACATTGTCCTTGGGATGAATTAATAATGTCTTATGGTTCATTAGAATTAATTATTATATTGCGCAATCGATTGCGCAATTTATATTATTCATTTGCAATAACGAAAATCCTTAATGAAAATTAAAATATTTGTGCAGATGTACTAAAATCAAATTGGTGATTTATCAAAATGGGAAAAATGAGTGCTTAGGTTCATTAATAAAATTTTCTAATTCTGATTTTCAAGAAGAATTACCATTCATCGACCTGACTAAATCGTTTCCGTAAATCGACCCAACATATCAGCTTAGAAAGACCTATTATTGTATAGTATGTTTTATGTTCAATAAACCCATGACAATCAAAAAACTTCAAATTCTTTCCTTATGTATGGTGCTTGTGCTTTTTGTCTCCTGCCAGGCGACAGGGGATAAGCGAATAATCAAGCTCGGTCATGGCCTAGGTATCACCCACCCAGTGCACGAGGCCATGCTCTTTTTGGCAAAAAAAGTTGAGGAGAAATCTGGCGGCAAAATGGTCGTTAAAATTTATCCAAATCAGCAATTAGGCAGTGAGCGTGAGCTTGTTGAACTCCTTCAGATAGGCAGTTTAGGAATGACTAAGGTTTCCTCGGCTGCGTTGGAAGGATTTGCTCCAACTATGCAGGTGTTTGGAATGCCTTATTTATTTAGAGATGATGCGCATCAGCTTTCGGTTTTGCAGGGCGAGATCGGGAAAAAACTTTTGCTCGATCCTCAAAAATATCTTTTGAGGGGGTTGTGCTATTATGATTCTGGGAAAAGAAGCTTTTACACAAAAGATAAGCCTGTGGAAACCCCAAAAGATCTTGCCGGGTTGAAGATCCGAGTGATGGAGTCTAATACGGCTTCCAATATGGTAAAAAGCCTTGGAGGTTCCCCAACTCCCGTTTCCTATGGAGAACTTTACACTGCGTTGCAGCAAGGAATAGTGGATGGTGCGGAAAATAATGCACCGAGTCTCTATACGTCCAAGCATTACGAAGTTTGTAAATTCTACAGCATTGATGAACATACGGCTTTGCCGGATGTGATGATAGTAAGTACCAAAGTATGGGAAAGCTTAAATGAACAGGAACAGCAATGGCTTCAGGAAGCTGCTGATGAATCCGCAACGTACGAATACAAAATCTGGGCAGAGGCTACAGAAGAGTCTTTGAATGAGCTTCGAAAGGCAGGAGTGACGATCAGCTATCCTGATAAGGAGCCATTCAGGGCAGCCGTGGAGTCCATGTATTCAGATCTTAAAGTACAGCAGCCTGAAATCTATAAAATTGTAGAAGAGATTCGCGCTGTAAAATAACCATTAACCCAAAGTAAAAGACTTATGTTTTCACCCCATACCAAGCTAAAACTTGATAAATGGATTGCCCATTTTCTGGTTGTCTTGATGGCACTAATGGTGCTCAATGTAACCTGGCAAGTGGTTTCCCGCTATGTTTTTCAAAGCCCCAGTTCATTCACGGATGAATTGTCCCGATACATGCTAATCTGGGTAGGAATGCTGGGCGCTGCCTATGTTGCTGGGAAAAATGAGCATTTAGCAATTGATATACTCTTAACAAAACTTGACGAGAAGGCCCAGGATAAATTGATGATTTTGATAAATGCCTGCATTTTTATCTTCGCATTGGTAGTTATGGTCATCGGAGGTTCAAATCTCGTGTATCTGACTTTTATATTGGAGCAAAAATCAGCTGTACTTCAGATTCCACTTGCTTATATCTATGGAATCATCCCTTTTAGCGGATTACTAGTGATTTACTACCAAGTAGTCGCTATCAAATTTTTGACAACTTTAAAATCTGCTGTGTAATGGAGGTCTTAAGTGTATTAGTATTAGTTCTTTCCTTTCTATTCTTTTTAGGAATCGGTGTGCCAGTCGCCTGGAGTCTTGGACTTTCCAGTATGCTGACCTTGATGGTTACCGTTCAAACCATGCCAGCAATCACTACCATCGCCCAACGTATGGGAACTGGATTGGACAGTTTTTCTTTGTTGGCTATTCCTTTTTTCATTCTCGCAGGGGAATTGATGAACCGGGGAGGTATTGCCAATCGACTCATTGAATTTGCAAAAGCACTCACCGGCAGAATGCGGGGTGGATTGCTACATGTAAATATTATTGCAGCGATGCTGATGGGCGCGATTGCAGGTTCTGCAGTAGCAGCCGCATCTTCAATGGGTGGTATTCTAGGTAAAAGAATGGAGAAGGAAGGCTATCCAAAGGAACTTGGAGCAGCAGTAAATATCACTTCTTCTACGACTGGTTTGATCATTCCACCCTCCAATGTATTGATCGTTTATTCCCTTGCATCCGGTGGGGTTTCTGTAGCTGCATTATTTGTTGCTGGATATTTACCCGGACTTTTGGTTGGGTTGTTGTTGATGGTGACCGCTGCTATTATGGTACGGGTTCATAAACTACCTGCAGGGGAAGGGTCTTCATTTGGAGTAATCTTGAGCACATTTTGGAAGGCAGTTCCTAGTTTATTCTTGCTGATTGTCGTGATCGGAGGGATAATCGGAGGAGTTTTTACTGCTACTGAAGCTTCTGCTATTGCCGTAGTTTATTCTCTGGTTTTATCACTGATTTATCGGGAATTGAAAGTGAAGGATTTGCCATCAGTATTATTGAAATCAGCGGAAACTACAGCCGTGGTGATGCTCTTGATCGCAACATCCATGGCTATGTCATGGGTGATGTCCAGTGAGGAGATTCCTCAAAATATTTCAAATGCATTATTAGGATTGAGTGATAATATCTTTGTGATTCTTATCATGATCAATCTCCTGTTGTTATTTGTTGGAATCTTTATGGATATGACTCCGGCGGTATTGATTTTTACTCCGATTTTCTTGCCTGTGGTGACAGCATTGGGAGTCGATCCGGTTCACTTTGGTATTATGATGGTGCTTAACCTATGTATTGGGCTTTGTACCCCGCCGGTGGGCTCTATTCTCTTTATTGGGGTAGGTGTCGCGAATACAACCATACAAAAGATCCTTAAACCCATGTTGCCATTCTATGCGGCCATGGTGTTGGCTTTGATACTCATTATGATGTTTCCCGAAATTACGCTTTGGCTTCCAAGAGTATTTGGGGTTTAAAATAGGCAGGTGATTGATGTCCGTTGCCAGGTGTTTAATACAAAACAAAAAACGGCAGTTTAATGACTGTCGTTTTTTGTTTTTAGCTGTTTTGATCTTTGGCTGAAGATTTCCGTAAATTAGAAGTAGCTAAACAATTATATAATGGAATCGATAACAATTGAGATATTAAATCCTAAAGTTAAAAGTATCTTGAATGATTTGGCTGATTTGGAGCTCATATCTATCAAAACCCAATCAAAAAATGAAATGATTGAGAGAATCTTGGATTCTTTTGGTGAAGTTGAAGCTCATGAAAAAGATGGGAAAAAACTTAAGAAAATAGCCGATGTTCTAAATGAGCTTTGAGATTCTAGCGACAGATGTATTTGAGAGAAGTCTTAAAAAAATCGCAAAGAAACACAGATCTATAAAACAGGACATGAATTTGCTAGTTTCTCAATTAATGGAAAATCCAAGATTGGGAAAGCCTCTCGGTAAAGACTGTTTTAAAATACGCCTTGTGATATCTTCCAAAGGAAAAGGTAAAACTGGAGGAGCGAGAATAATCACTTTTTTAAGAGTAACAAAAAGCCAGATTTACCTGCTGGATATTTTTGACAAATCAGAAAAATCCTCCCTATCAGATAAAGAATTGAAGCTTCTGATACGCCAGATTTCAATAAAGTAGAACTGGAAAAACTATTATATCTACTTAATATTTTATGCAATTGAAGACGAAATCATTGTGGTTTATTCAATCTTCAATACTGCTCAAGACCCAGCGAAATGGCCATGGAATAAGCAATAGAATTAATTTTTTACTTTTAGAAACCTTTAGTAATAATCTAAGTTCGCCTTATCCATCCGACATCCGACATCCGATTACCTTTCGACTTCCTTCAGATTCTCAATTTTCTTATTTCTCAAGAAGCCATTGATATCTTCGAAGTGTTCTTTTACTCGCTTATTACCAAATTCAAATACTTTAGTAACTAGGCCATCCAAGAAGTCTCTATCGTGTGATACGATGATCAAGGTTCCGTCAAAAGCTTTCAAAGCATCTTTGATGATATCCTTTGTCTTCATATCCAAGTGATTGGTAGGCTCATCGAGAATAAGCAAATTCACCGGCTCAAGCAAAAGCTTAATCATCGCAAGACGGGTTTTTTCTCCGCCTGAAAGCACTTTTACTTTCTTGTTGATATCATCGCCCTTGAACATGAAAGCTCCCAGAATATCTTTCACTTTGGTGCGAATTTCACCTACGGCGATATGATCAATGGTTTCAAAAATTGTCAAACTTTCATCTAGCAAGGAAGCTTGATTTTGTGCGAAATAGCCAATCATGGAATTGTGTCCCAATTCGCATTTTCCTTCAAAATCGATCTCGCCCATGATGGCTTTGATCATGGTGGATTTACCTTCACCGTTTTTGCCTACAAAGGAAACTTTTTGTCCACGCTCAATGGTCATGGAAGCATTTTTGAAAACAACATGCTCATCGTACCTTTTGCTCATGTCTTCTACGATCACTGGATAGTTTCCAGATCGTGGAGAAGGAGGGAAGCGAAGTTTCAGAGCAGAGGTATCTACTTCATCTACTTCGATAATCTCCATTTTCTCCAGCATTTTTACGCGGGACTGTACTTGGAGCGTTTTGGAATAAGTGCCTTTGAAGCGATCTATAAATCCTTGAATGTCGGCGATCGTAGCTTGCTGCTCTTCGTATTGCTTCTGCTGCTGCTCACGACGCTCTCTTCTGAGCTCTAGGTAATGGCTGTATTTAGCTTTGTAATCGTAAATACGACCCATAGTCACCTCGATTGTGCGGGTGGTAATATTGTCCACAAAGGCTCTATCGTGAGAAATAACCACAACAGCCTTTGCTTTATTCAAAAGGAAGTCTTCTAACCATTGAATCGATTCTATATCCAAGTGGTTAGTGGGCTCATCCAGAAGGATAAGATCTGGCTTTTGAAGAAGGATCTTGGCCAACTCAATTCGCATTCTCCATCCTCCGGAAAATTCTGAAGTAGAACGGGTCAAATCTTCTCTTTCAAAGCCTAATCCTATTAACACCTTCTCTACTTCAGCCTCATAATTCACTTCCTCGATGGCGTAGAATTTTTCACTCAATTCCGAAACCTGCTCGATCAGCTTGTAATATTCATCGGATTCGTAGTCAGTTCTTACAGTCAATTCCTCATTGATTCGCTCGATTTCCGTCTTCATGTTCAGGTAGCTTGCGAAAGCTTTAGAGGTTTCTTCCATCACAGAGCAATCATCAGAAGTAAGTAAGTGCTGAGGCAAATAAGCCACCACAAAGTCTTTCGGAGCAGAAACGGAGCCTAAACTCGGTTTGGTCTGCCCAGCGATGATCTTCAAGAGTGTGGACTTACCAGCTCCATTTTTACCCATCAAGGCGATCTTGTCGGTTTCGTTGATGGCAAAAGAAACATTACTAAAAAGAGTGGTGCCGCTGTGGATGACGCCGACGTTATCTACTGAAATCATAGGAGTGAATTGTGAAGGCGCAAAGGTAAGAAATAGATGATTGAAAAAACTTGTTCGCCGTGGCTAATTGGAAGATTTGAAAATTGGGAAATATTGACGTGCAATTTGAGTTAGGATTGTTGAGTGTAATTTGGCGATTATCTCACGTTATGAAAATTTGACTGCGTCAAGAATCTGAAAATGAACATTAATTTCAAGATTTCCAGTCTTGATACTTGAGTCTTACATCTGGCTTCTAAAAAATAAAAACCGCCCCGAACTAAATCGAAGCGGTTTTTTTAAGCATTGGGCATCAGTCACCAAACACCCAACATATATTTAAGCATTCACACCCAAAGCTTTCGCCATGGTAGCTCCGATCTCCGCTGGAGAATCTACTACGTGAATTCCATTTTCTCTCATAATTCTCATTTTGGCAGCTGCAGTATCGTCAGCTCCGCCGATGATCGCACCAGCGTGACCCATTCTACGTCCAGCAGGAGCAGTTTGGCCAGCGATGAAACCTACTACTGGCTTCTTGTTGCCATTTTCTTTGATCCACTTTGCAGCCTCAGCTTCGTAGTTTCCTCCGATTTCACCGATCATTACGATCGCGTCAGTCTCAGGATCTTCCATTAGCAATTGTACAGCTTGCTTAGTAGATGTTCCGATGATAGGATCTCCACCTATACCGATGGCTGTAGATACGCCTAGACCCGCTTTTGCAACTTGGTCAGCAGCTTCATAAGTCAACGTTCCTGACTTAGACACGATACCTATTCTACCTGTTTTGAAAACGAAACCTGGCATGATACCAACTTTTGCTTCTCCTGGAGTGATTACACCTGGGCAGTTAGGACCGATAAGGGTTGCGCCTCTTTCAAGGATATAAGGCTTAGCCTTCATCATATCAGCTACTGGAATTCCTTCAGTGATAGCGATGATTACTTTGATACCTGCATCTGCAGCTTCCATGATCGCATCAGCAGCAAAAGCCGGTGGTACGAAGATGATTGAAGTATCTGCACCAGTTTTTTGAACAGCTTCTTCTACAGAGTTGAAAACAGGCTTTTCCAAATGAGTCGAGCCTCCTTTACCAGGAGTAACACCGCCGACTACGTTTGTACCGTATTCGATCATTTGCTGTGCGTGAAAAGAACCCTCAGACCCGGTGAATCCTTGTACGATCACCTTGGAATTTTTATTTACTAGTACACTCATGATGCGATTTCTATAGTTTGGCACAAAAATATAATAAACCACCCGCCCACAAAAGAAAAGAATAACATAATACTGGGATTTCAGAGATTCTTTGAGAAACCTCTTGATCTGGGACTGACATGTAGCGGCATTTCTAACGATTGAAATTGCTTTTAGTATCCAAAGATTTGATTTTTCAAGTGAGATTGAGCACTGTTTTCCCAAGCATTTGTGCTTTTTCCATTTGTCAGAGCCATATTTTTTATATTTTCGACTCAAATTAGATCTGCCACCTCCAATACCATCCATGTTTAGCCTCAAAATCTTAATAGTAGAAGATGATGCTGTCTCGGCACTTTTGCTGCAGCGTGCATTAGAAAAAAACAGACACGAAATTCTTGGAATTGCTGATTCAGGGGAAAAAGCATTGGAGATCTTATCGGAAAATCATGCCGATATGGTGATGATGGATATCAATTTGGCTGGTGAGTTGGATGGAATCAAAACGACTGAAATCATCAATGAAATTTATGATATTCCAGTTGTTTATTTAAGTGCGAGCTCTGATGCTGAGACACTTAACAAGGTGGTGGGGACAAATCCAAGTGCGTATGTGATCAAGCCTTTCAATATCCGTGAGCTAAACATGGTGATAGAATTGGCGATTTATAAAGACCATAAAGAGAAGGAGCTCCAGAAGCTTAATAATGAGCTGGAAGAAAAAGTAAAACAACGGACTATTGAACTTTATGATGCCAATCGTGAGCTGACCAAAGCACTTGAAAAGGAAAGGGAAATCAACGAATTGAAGTCAAGAATCGTAATGAACGTTTCGCATGGATTCAAAACACCCTTGACTTCCATATTGAGTTCAGCCCAATTGCTCCAGATTTATGCGGAAAAGGAACATCCTTTTAAACCGAAAATCACCAAGCATGCTTTCAAAATTGAAAATTCAGTTAGGACGCTAAATAATTTGCTGACGAGTGTTCTGTTTTTTGGAAAAGCGGACGCGGATAAGATTGAATACAAGCCTAAAAAGATGTTTTTGGGTGCTTTTGTAAAAGAGGTATTGGATACAGTTAATGCAGGCAAAGAAAATGATGTAAAGATCAAGTCAGAGCTTGTCAATCTTCCCAAAGTAATCACTTCCGACAGTGATCTTTTGTATCAAATTTTTGAAAATCTACTGTCAAATGGTGTGAAATACTCCAAGGATGGTCAGGAAGTAAATTTTAAAATTGAGTTTGAAGACAATAAATTGATCGGAACCATCACTGATCATGGTATCGGAATTCCGCAAGGAGAACAAAGTCAACTCTTTGATCGCTTTTTCAGAGCAAAAAATGTGGGTATAGTCGAAGGTTCTGGCTTGGGGCTTTCTATTGTAAAAAAGTGCATAGATGTTTTAAAAGGTGAAATTAAGTTTGAAAGTAGCACTAAGTCTGGGACAACTTTTAAGGTAGAAATCCCCGTTCATTAACTATGCTTTTTGAATCAACAAACCTAAAATACAGTCATCCTGGACAGCAGACCTTAGCATTTCCAGATATCACGCTTTCTGATGGTGAGAGTCTATTGGTGCTAGGCAAATCAGGCTCGGGGAAAACGACATTGTTGAATTTGCTTGCTGGATTACTTAAGCCGGAAGCCGGCGAAATAATATTGTCCGGTAAGAATTTAGCCAATTTGAAAGGACAGGAGTTGGATTTGTTCAGAGGGAAAGAAATCGGAATTGTTTTTCAAAAACCTCATCTTTTGGCTGCACTAAATGTGAAAGATAATCTTCAGATGGCTCATTTTTTCAGTAAAAAAGAGGGCCAAAATATTGATGAATTACTCGGAGAATTAGGACTGGCAGCAAAAGCTAAATCTTCAGTATTAACTTTGAGTGAAGGGGAAGCGCAGCGTGTCTCAATAGCGAGAGCACTTGCAACTAATCCGAAATTAATTTTGGCTGATGAGCCTACTTCCAGCTTGGATGATGAAAACACGGAGAAAGTAATCAAGCTTCTCAAAACTCAAGCTGCCAAAATCGGTGCTGCCTTAATTATCGTCACGCATGATCAACGTGTGAAATCACATATTCCAAATTTTGTAGAAGTAAAATCACTATGAATTTATTTAAACTAAGTTGGAAATATTTGACCTTCAGACCGCTTTCTACTGGTTTGAATGTGTTTTTGCTTGCACTGGGACTGGCTATAATCACTGTGCTCTTGCTTATTCAAGATCAGTTTGAGAAGAAGATGAACCAAGATGCAGCCGGAATAGATTTGGTCGTCGGAGCAAAAGGTAGTCCGCTTCAATTGATTTTAGCTGGGGTTTATCACATAGATTTTCCTACAGGAAATATACCGATGGAGGAAGCTCAAAAGCTTTCCAGAAATCGTTTGGTGAAAAACATCATCCCTATGGCTTTGGGGGATAATTACCAAGGGTTTCGGATAGTTGGCACCAACCATGATTATCCGGCGCTTTATGAGGCCACCCTTGCTGATGGGTCACTTTGGCAAAAGCCTTTTGAGGTAGTCCTGGGATCTGAGGTTTCGGAGAAGTCTGGCTATAAAGTAGGTGATGAGTTTATAGGAAGTCACGGCATCAGTGTAGGAAGCCATGAGCATGATGCAAATAAATTTAAGGTTGTAGGCGTATTAGATCGAAAAGGCAATGTACTCGACCGATTGATCCTGACGAGTGTGGAGTCAATTTGGTATACCCATGATGAAGGTGAGACAGAGCCTTCTGACTCTACGGCTTCACACGAAGAGCATCTGGTATTAAATCTTCAAGAGGATGTAGCAATCAAAGGTTTCCCAAAAACTATCGAAGCCAGAGAATTGACCACACTTTTGATTCAGTACAGAAATCCTATGGCGGCCATTCAGCTTCCTAGGTTGATTAATTCGGGAACTTCTATGCAAGCGGCTTCTCCATCCTTTGAAATGTCTAGACTCTTCGAATTACTGGGTGTGGGAATTACATTGTTACAAGGTCTGGCGGTTGTGATTATTGGCATTTCCGGATTAGGGATTTTCATTGCGCTTTACAATTCATTAAAGGAGAGAAAATATGATCTGGCAATTCTACGAGCTATTGGTGCTTCCAGAGGGCAGCTTTTACTCCTGATTTTTCTGGAAGGAATAATGCTAACCTTTATGGGTGCAATTCTCGGAATTTTACTTGGTCATACTTTTCTGTCTGTAATTATTTCTCAAAATGAACAAGGCGTAGTTGGGTCTCTTCAGCCATGGATTTTCCTAAAACAAGAACTTTGGATAGTAGTTTATGCGTTAACGGTAGGAGTTTTGGCCTCTATTATACCAGCATTCGCAGCTTATCAAACAAGTATTGCAAAGCAATTAACAAAGGCTTAACTAGCGCCTGATTTAAAACCCGAATATATGAGAACGATAAAAATAGTCCTTCTGGCAGTTGCAGTGATGATTTTGGGACAAGTTTCCCTTTTGGCTCAAAGCACGAATGTTTGGAAAAACCTTACGGAGGTTACTTATAAAATCTCCGAAGATGAATATGGAGAGTTATACGTTCCTGTTTTTTCAGAAAACATCACCAAGATGGAAGGAAAAATAGTGGAGGCCGACGGTTATATCATTCCATTTGAAGGCATGTTCAAACCTGAGCATATTATTCTTTCAAGCTTGCCTCTAGCAGAATGCTTCTTCTGCGGATCTGGAGGTCCCGAGACTGTAATGGAAGTAGATATGGCTTCGCCAATCAAATACACTTCGAATAGAGTACGAGTACGTGGAACCCTGACCTTGAATAGCAAGGATCCTGAGAAGCTGATGTACATTATGAAAAATGCTACATTGGTGAACTAAGAGGGTTTTTAACCACAAGGGCACAGAGGTTTCGCAGGAGGGTGCAATAAGAAAGATTCTACTGTTTTATATGCAATTCTGCTAATAAAGATTGAAAACCAATTTTGGCTTTTTTAAACTTTAAATTTCAAGCTACTTCGGTCACAATTCATCGATCTTCTAGCTTCTAAATCAATAACAAAGCTCTTTTTCCAACTCTCGGAATTTCTCCAACAATCCAAGGGATACAGATCCAGGTTTCCCAGATCCGATTTCATGTCCATCGATTTGAGTTACAGGTAACAAAACCTTAGTTGTACTGGTGATAAAAGCTTCGTCTGCATTCAATGTTTCCTGCATACTAATTGGTCTGATTTGCACATCACCAGCCAGTTTAATCACATGTTTACGGGTAATTCCCATCAATACATGTGCATCTGGAGTACTGATTACTCCGTCCTTTACGATGAAAAAGTTGCTTCTGGAACTTTCACTCAGGTTGCCATTGAGGTGATAAAGCACATCTTCAGCTCCGGCATCTTTCCAGCGCATGCTGTCCCAAACTGGGAAAGCATAATTTGTGGTTTTGATTTCGGCAATTGGGCGCACATATTCCAGTGATAGTAATTTGATCCCTTTATCATATTTCTCTTGAGCTGGGAAAATCAATGATTCTGCGAAGATAAATAGCTTTCCTTTGGCTGGGGAAAAGTGATTTGGAGAAATGCCTCCGCTCAATACCATTCGAATTCCACCCTCTTTCAAGTTGTTTTTCTCAATCAACTCATGAATCACCGCCTTTAATTCAGCACGAGAATACTCCAATGGTAAAAAGGTCTTTTCTGCAGATGCCAAAAATCTGTCCAAGTAGCTATCTAGAAAAAGAGGTTTGAAATTCACAGTTCTGAAAAAATCAAAAATCCCATATCCTCTTATCAAACCTAAATCCATAGGGTGGATACTGGCTTTTTCGGAAGATATAATTTGCCCGTCGGCAAAGCAAAATGGTTTCATAGTCTACGGTGTTTAAGAGCACTTAAAAATAATAGCTCTTGTTGGATAAATCACCTTCCAAACTCATCTTACTTTATACGAATATCTAAAGATTAAATAGTAACTTTGAGGTATAATAGTTAAGTAATTATGAAGAGAACCATTCAGTTTTTGATTTTGACATCATTTTTTATGCTCAATGGCTGTGGCACAAAAGGTCCAAGTGAAAGTGAAATACTTCGAAATGAAGTAATTGCTATTCATGACGAGGTTATGCCAAAAATGGGAATGCTTCAGTCACTTCAAAGGAAAGCACTGGATAAAGCAGGGGAATTAGAACTTGAAAATCCAGTTGATTCGGCAAAAGTATTGGAATACAAGGCAGTTGCCTACGATCTTGATCATGCTTACGATGCGATGTTTGATTGGATGCATCAATATAAATCAAAAGATGACGAACAAACTCAGGAAGAACTCAAAGAGTATCTTGAGGAGCAGATGGTTTTAGTCACAGAAGTCAACGTGGAGGTAAAGACTGCTTTGGAAAAGGCGGAAAAACTGTTGAAGTAATTAGAAATTAGGTTTTTCCTGAAGATATTTTTCCACTTGCTTTGAAGATATTTTTCCTTCTTTCATTCCCCAGATGTTGTAAAGATAGGTGCTGATTTGAGAGATTTCCAATGGGGTAAGTTTTGGACTCGCTGGCATTGGTTGATTATATACTTGGCCATTTACGGTGATTTCTCCTTCCTGTCCATGCTTCATGATCCAGACGGCGCGATGCACACTTTCTTGGAAATAATCCGCATCTCTAAGTGGAGGGATCAATTTACCAAGTCCCAAACCGTCGTTTTGATGGCAATTCCCGCAGTGATTTTCATAAATAGTTTTGCCATCAACTGCATATTTCATCACTTCAGGATCCTCTATTTGCGAAAGGGTATTCTCCTCTGAAGTGTTTTTCGGACTGCATGCTACCGCAAAAAGTAGAATAATCAGGTATTTTTTCATTCTCCCAAAATCTTTGGAATATCCTGCATCAATTGATCCACTTGATCAGTTTTCGTCCCATCATAAACCCCTCTGATATGGCCTTCTTGATCAATCAAAAGAAAAGCGCCTGAGTGAAGAAATCCCCCTGCTTCATTTTGATCTTCTTGTGCGGTGGTAAAATAGCTTGTTTGTCCTAGTTCGTAGATTTTCTCTGCCTCTCCAGTTAGGAAACTCCAAGTCTTAGCATTCTCTATACCCAATTTCTGTGCATAATCTTTTAATACCTCTACTGTGTCATGTTTTGGATCAATGGTGTGGCTTAGAATTTTGAAGTTGGGATTATCTCCAAATTTTTCATACACACGTATCATTTCCTTTTTCATGATGGGACAGATAGTCGGGCAGGTGGTAAAAAAGAAATCCGCTACATATACCTTTCCCTTTACTGATTCATTGTTTATCGTTTCTCCTTCCTGATTGGTGAAGGAAAAATCAGCGATTGTATGATAAACGGTATCCTGAACAACCTTTCCGTCCACTGTTTTTTCATCCACATGCCAATTCCCAAGTTTAGGTAATGGATTGCTCTTTTCTTCTGCAGGTGTGCATTGAGAAAATAAGAGTGAAATCAGAAGAAGCGAAAGGATTGAAAACCTAGTATGCATAATGATTAAGCTTTATTTCTAAATTTTTTGTAAAGTCTGATAGCTAGCATCAGTGTTACTCCAAGTGTGATTAGTCCAGCCAAGCCCCACACCATACTCAGGGTGCTTTTTAACACAATTAAAAATACAATTGCAAAGAGGAGCAAGGTGGAAGCCTCATTCCAAATTCTTAACTGAGTGGAGGTCCATCTAGTTCGGCCAGCTTGCAGTTCTTTGAAGAGTTTGTGGCACCATAGATGATAGCAGTAGAGTAGGAATACAAACCCGAGTTTGGCGTGCATAAAAGGCAACTGTAAGAATTCCATGCGGTGTGTCAAAACCAGCGTGCCAAAGATCAATGTGAGAACTGCGGATGGCCAGGTAATGATATACCAAAGACGGGAAGACATTAAGTCTAGCTGAGGTTTGAGGATTTTTCGCTCCGCTTCAGGGCGTTCCATCGCTTCAGTCTGATAGATGAATAATCGAACGATATAAAATAGCCCTGCAAACCAGGTGACTACAAAAATGATGTGAAGTGCTTTGAGGTACTCGAAAGTCATTCTCGGAATTTTCGGCTAAATTAAGGCCTAATCTTTATAACCGCACTAGTTTTTGAAAAGCTCTAAAATCATTTTCTGGATTATCGCCTTAATCGTGGGCGGACTCGTAGTTTATATCTCCTTGGATTCACTTTCTCAGCCTGGAATGGAGCGATTCGAAGGGAAGTACAAGGAGTTGTCAAGCTTTAGAAATGAGAATAATACAGGGCCGGTGGTACGGGTATATGCGATTAAAGCATTGGATAGTTCTAAAGATTGGATGCGTGAATATGGTGATGCTATGCCACACACCAAATATGGCAGGACAATGGTTTTCTTTTTCAAAGATGAGATTGATCAGGAAATCAAACTTTCCCCAACTGAACCATATTTCATGGAAGCTATGCAGCCTTACGTGATCGCTACCTACCAAAAAAGACCAATGGGCGATGTTAGTTTTACCGATGGTTATCCAAAATGAGAAAACGCTTCACGCTACAGGAATATAAAGAAGGCGTTCTTTCCGGCGATAGAACGAAACTCAGCCAGGCAATTACCTTGGCTGAAAGTTCACTGGAAACAGACCTCAAACTTGCTTCTGACTTAGTTCAGGAGATTTTGCCTTATACAGGAAAGTCAATTAGAATAGGAATCACTGGAGTTCCTGGTGTAGGGAAAAGCACCTTTATAGAAGCCTTTGGACAGGTGCTTGTAGCGCAAGGAAAATCAGTTGCCGTTTTGGCAGTGGATCCTTCCAGTCAAAAAAGTAAGGGAAGTATTCTTGGAGATAAAACCCGAATGGAAAAGTTGGCCGGAGATAAACGGGCCTTCATTCGGCCTAGTCCTACAGGGGCTACTTTAGGTGGAGTGAGTTCAAAAACCAGAGAAGCCATGTTGCTCTGTGAAGCAGCAGGTTTTGATGTGATTTTGATTGAGACAGTGGGTGTAGGGCAATCAGAAACTGCTGTAAAAAGCATGGTGGATTTCTTTCTTTTGCTCATGCTAGGAGGTGCTGGAGATGAGCTTCAGGGGATCAAAAAAGGCATAATGGAAATGGCTGATGGAGTAGTGATCCACAAGGCTGATGGAGAAAACTTTAGCAGTGCTAAGAAGGCAAAATCATCCTATGAAAATGCCCTTCATCTTTTTCCATTAGGAGAAAATAACTGGTCAACTCCCGTGATGACAGCTTCTTCATTAACCAAGGAAGGATTGAGTGATATTTATGAAACAGTTCAGAAGTATGCCAGCCAAATGCAGCTATCAGGATTTTGGGAATCAAACCGTGCTTCACAGAGGTTAAATTGGTTGGATGAAAACCTACAGTTTTTATTAGGGAAATTCTTCATGGAGCACGAGCAAGTGCAGGAATTGCTTCGGAAAAATCGTGCTCGAGTTGAAAATGGTGAACTCAGTCCTTTGTCTTTGGCGAGGGATTTGATCACTACTTTTTTCCAATTCAATGATAGACGATAAATGAAATATCTAGTAATTATAGTAGCATACCTATGTGTAGCCTGTAGCAAACCAACGAAAGTTGAGGAGCAAATTATAGAGCAGCTAGACTTCAGTACCAAAACCTTTACTTCTGAAAGATGCATAGATGACAATTGTGCGAAGGTTGAATTGACTTGGCCAATAGCAGAAAATGGGGCGGCAGCATCTTCAATTAATCAGGAAGTAAGTCAACAATTATTGGCATACTTTCAACAGGATAAAACTTACAATAATCTAGATTCTGCAGCCAAGGAATATTTGGATTCTTACGAGGAATTTAAATCCGATTTTCCAAACGCTCCAGGAAGTTGGGCTATTGAAGTGAATGTAGAGAAGAGTTATGAATCAGACAGCACGCTGAGTTTTAATTTTTCTGAATACAATTTCTCAGGAGGAGCACATCCGAACTCAAGTGTTTATTATATGAACTTTGACAAAACTTCCGGTGAATATCTAAGCATTGACCGAGTGGTTTTGGATAAAAGCAAAATGCTGGAATTGGCGGAACAAGCTTTTCGAAAGTATCATGAAGTGGAGGAAGGAGTTGAACTTAAAGATGATGGCCGATTCTTCTTGCCTGAGACGGGTTTCTTTCTACCCAATGCGATTGGCTATGAAAACGATAAACTCCACCTGACATACATCCCTTATGAAATCGGTCCGTATGCGCTTGGATATACTGAACTGGAGTTTGAGCTGAATGAACTAGAGGGAATTGTGAGAACAAAGTAGACTACAAGAATCTCCCATTTTTAAATCAAAAAAACCGCTGAGAAATCAATCTCAACGGCTTTTTATTACCTAATATCCAATGTTAAATGTTGAATAATGAAGTCGGAAATCCTAATAAACCAAGAACCCAGAAGGTCCTCTTCCTACTTCGAAGCTTCGGACTACAGAACCAGTTTCAGAAAGAACAGTTACAGTTCCGTTACCTTGGAAGCCATTCGAGTTGGCTACATAGATCTGATCTGAGTTGTGGTCATATCCTATACCGTAGAATC
This sequence comes from uncultured Algoriphagus sp., assembly GCF_963974365.1. GTDB lineage: Bacteria > Bacteroidota > Bacteroidia > Cytophagales > Cyclobacteriaceae > Algoriphagus. Next base: position 110,832 of record NZ_CAXBBX010000012.1, read on the forward strand.
CTGAGCCAGTCAATAATTCAGTGGCAGTAGCGTTGCTCCCTTCGATGTCAATATTAACCACTGCATCATTGTAATCAGGCCATCCCGTGCTAGTCAAAATATACATCTCATCATCTCCGTCAAATGCAATTCTACTTGTAGCATCTGCCAAAGGAATTGTATACGTGTTTCCTAAAGTCAAGCTATTCAAATTCACTGTATAGAAAACCACATCATCAGAAGTCACTGCATATACCCAAAGCACATTGCCTTCTGCATGAAATTGCTTCGGTGAAGCCTCAAGATCTAGTGTTGAAACTACAGTTTCTTGAGATGCATCTATGATTTCGATTTTGTTTTCTTCAGAACCAGCGACAATGATGTAATTTCCATAAGAAAAGAGAGCCTCTGGTTTATTCGAAACCTCAATTTTCTTTGAAACCACACCCCCGTCAAGACCATTTACCACAGCAACATAAGAATCTGGAGTGCCATAGTTGTCGTCATAAGGTCCATAATCACTGATGAAAAGCTTGGTGCCGTTCACCGCCAAAGATCTAGGCTGATCCAATTCAGATGCCACAGCACCCAAACTCTTGAAGTCTGCTGGATTAACGATTTCTACTTTGCCGGTATTTGCAACTAAGTACAATCTATCACCTTCAAGGATCATATCTTCCAACAAGCCTGCGAATGGTCGAAGGTTTTCTGCTTCAAAAATATTGGGAAGAAGTTCTTCTGTAGTTGGGTTTAGATGGTAGACTTCACCATCATTAGTTCCAAAATTCCCTTCGTTCATGATCAAAATACCATTGTCGTATTTGCCTAAAGGTTTTTCATCTCCGCTGTCGGAACATGCAAAGGATACTGATACAAGGGCGGCAGCCCAAAATAGTTGGTTTAGTTTCATATGATTATAATTTGTTTTTTAATGGTCAGATAACCTGTCCCGATTTTCCATCGGGAGGATCTCGCATGGTTGATATTCAGCAGTATTTGCTCACTGTGTCATGCCTGTCTGCCTCCTTTAGGCAGGCTCGATTTCATAATAGTATGGATAAGTTAAATTGATAAGATCTTCCAGGCATTGCCCTTAGGTAAAGCACTTGGTAGTCAGTGTCTAGAATATTGTTGATTTGAAAACTTAAAGGAACCTGAAGCTTGCCCGCAGTAAGTTGGTCGTAGCCCAACCCTAAATTGAAAAGCTGAAAGGAGGGCATCAAGCGAGGGTTGTCGGCTGTGACCGATCTTTCTCCGACGAAGTTTGTGGCTATAAAGCTGGTAAAGTCGGATTTCTTTATTTGCACTTTTGCGTTTGCCTGATGCTGTGGCGTATAGGGCAACTGCTTTCCTACTGACTGGTCATTCTCATCTGTTCCTTTGGTAGTCACAGCTTTGGAGTAGGTGTATGATGTGGTCAGCTCCCAATTCCAAGTTCCAATAGCTCCATCTAAACTCCCTTGGTATTCCAGGCCCTGGTTACTGACTTGTTTGATGTTTTCAGGAGTCCAGACATTTCCTTTAGGCAACCAAATGATCCAGTTGTCCACGGACATTTTGTAGTATGTCAGGCTTTGAGTCCAGTTTAAAATTCCCTTTTTATCCCAGGTCAAGCCAATTTCTCCGCTCAGACTTTCCTCTGGAAGCAGATCGGGATTACCTCCGGGATTCCAAAAGCGATCATTGAGCGTCGGAACTTTGAAGCCTTTCCCTAGGGAAGTTTTTAGTTGCAAAGCCTGGGTATTTGTATTCCAAAATCTCCAGTCCATTCCCAGATTTGGAGTGAAGGGAGCGAAAGTCCCTGAATAAACTAATTGGCGCAAGTTTAGCGCAAAGGAAAGGTTATCAGTAGCTGAAAATTTCGTGCTTTGATACAATTCGATGCGTTCATCATCGGCTTGATAAGTGCTTAAATCTCCTTTAGTCAGCGTGTATCTAGCCCCAAGTTTAGAAGTCCATTTGTCGGAAATCTCCTGATCCCAATCGCCCGCTAGAAAGTATTGTGTGCTGTTATTTTGACTGGCATTGAAAAGTTGCTCATTCTTCACGAAGCCTGTTTTTAGATTCCAAACTGACTTTTCTTCAAAATGAAAGAAGTCAATCGCTGCCCGAAAAGCCTGATCTTCCTGTTCATCATTGGTGTTTGATCCCATGACCGGCTGAACTTCCCGATTGGTTTTATTCCACCAAAATGCAGTTTTCAGTTGGTTGTTTGCGTTCAGATTCCACGCCAAATCCTGAACTATTCCGATCTGTTCAAACTGTGCATGATCTTCTTTTACTTCTGGTGTTCCGATTTGCCCCAGGTTTTTGTAAGGGAAATTGTTCTTGGAGAATTCGCGATAAAGCTTGGTTTTACCACTGAAATTTTTCGAAGAAAACCCCGCAAAGGCTGAGGTATTAAACGAACCAAAGCTTCCGAACTGCTGAGAAATGCCAGCTTGAAAGCCTTTCCCAAAATCAGTAGAAGTGCCTAAATGTACAGAACCACCAATAGCTTCATTCCCGAAAAGTGCTCCAGCATTTCCAAACTGAAGACTTACCTGATCGATGGCTGTCACAGGTAAAATTGATAAATCACTTTGCCCAAGTGAAGGACTGTTGATCGGCAAGCCATTCCAAAAAACTGCTGTGTGACCAGCTGAGGTGCCTCGGAATGAAGGAGATGCGATCATTCCAGCCCCGTATTGTCTGACAAAAACCGGAGATTGCTCCTGAAGGAGATCGCCAAGAGAGCGGCCTTGGTAGTTTTCCAAGTCCTTTTTAGTCCAGCTGATTACTTTTTGGCCTTGGGCAAATCTATCTAGAGCAGGAGCATAGACTTCCACTTCGGCCAATTTTACCGTGTCCTGAATAGGGCTAGAAGCCACAAAAGAAAATGCCCAAACAAGCAAAAACATCCCTGATCGAATTAGTTATAAATTCGATTCGGGCTTAGAGAGAAATGGGAAGAAGGGATCGAAACCGAAAAATCGGTTCTGGTACTTTCTTCATTGCTTTTCCTCCGAAAGCACAGAATCAACAGAAATGGGCAGGTCTCCTGGCTCACCGAATTTGCCGCCTTCTCATCCCGAATTGGTTTAGGAACAATGGCATTGTTGACAAATCATTTGCGGAAAAATCCGCTAGGCTTACAGTTGCGGGGACAGCTTTGGTTTTACACCAAATTCCCTTTTAATCCCAAGAGCTCAGATGCGAGATTGAGAACCTATTTCGACCGCAAAAGTAGATTGGGAAAGCGTAGAAAAAAAATCTGTTTGTTGAGAAATTTTGGAAGTGGCGAAAACCCGAGCTTATTTTGGGCTTTAATATCTCCAATTATTTCTGTGAAAAATCAACTATTTGGGCTCTTTATTAGGCTAGTTTTTATAAGTGTAACCTATTCTTTTACAGCGTGTAATACAAATAAAGAAGAGGGGAATACGGAACTGGAAAAAGTAGACTTAACCTATGCTTCAGGATTTACAATTTCCCGAGGAAATAATTTTTGGGAGTTGGAAGTTACTCAGGCATGGTCAGGTGCGGATAAGATCTTTACCTATTTGGTATTGGAAGAAAATGCTGAAAAACCAGCCGGAAATTTCGATGCAATTATCCAGCTTCCAGTGGAAAAAATCATCCTGACTTCGACCACTCATATTCCACATTTGGATATGCTGAACAGCACAGAAAAGTTGATTGCTTTTCCCAATCTAAATTTGATTTCTTCAGAAAATACCTGGCGACAAATTGATGCTGGAAGGGTGGAGGATTTAGGATCGGGTCCCTCTGCAAATACTGAAATGGTCATTGATTTGGCACCTGATTGGATCATGATTTCTACGCTGGGAGATGATTTGAAATACCTGGATTTACTGGCGCAAGCTGAAATTCCTGCGGTAATCAACGGTGAGTATGTGGAGCAACATCCACTTGGAAGGGCGGAGTGGGTCAAGTTTACAGGTGTGCTTTTAGGGAAATATGAAGAAGCAAAAGCTGTTTTTGAAGAGGTAGAAAAAGACTATTTAGAGGCTGAGAAATTGAGCGATTCAATCATCGATTCACTTCGGCCGACAGTGTTAAGTGGGGTTCTTTATCAGGATATCTGGTATGCTCCGGGAAGTGAAAGCTGGGGCGCGAACATCCTCCAAAATGCTGGGGGAAACTATATTTTCTCAGATCAAAAAGGAACCGGCAGTGCACAATTGAATTATGAATTTGTGATTGAAAATGCTCTGGAAGCTGATTTTTGGATTGGGTCTGCAGACTTTTCAGACTTGGAAACAATGGGGAATGCTGAGCCTCGTTACAAAGCTTTTAGGGCTTTTAAATCTGGAAATGTATTTTCTTATACGCAAAAAAGAGGTAGAGCTGGTGGACTTGAATATTTTGAGTTGGGATACATGCGCCCGGATTTGATTCTAAAAGATTTGATCAAAATTCTTCATCCGAACTTACTTCCAGCGTATGAGTTGTATTTTTATCAACAACTCGATGCGAAAAAATAGTCCATTTCTTCTTCTCTCGGCTGCGCTGGTTCTGCTTATTTTGAGCTTTTTGCTCAATGTCAGCTTAGGATCTGTGTCTATTTCTCCGAACGAAATTCTGTCTGGGATTTTTACTGGAGATTGGATCAAAGCATCAAGGGAGCAGATTATAATGAACTATAGACTGCCAAAAGCTTTAGTAGCAATATTAGCTGGAATAGGACTAAGCATAAGTGGGCTTCAAATGCAGACATTTTTTAGAAACCCACTTGCAGGGCCCTTTGTGTTGGGAATTAGCTCCGGTGCTGGATTGGGAGTAGCGATCCTAATGTTGGCAGGTTCTGCCTTTGGATTATCAGCTTTTGGTGGAGCTATTAATCCTTGGGCAATTGCGATTGCAGGCACTTTGGGTGCAAGTTTGGTCTTGCTTACGGTAAGTTTAGTGGCATGGAAAGTAAAAGATAGTATGACACTTTTGATTGTAGGATTGATGTTTGGCTCTGCTGTTTCTGCTATTATTTCTGTTCTTTCTTACTTCTCCGGTGCAGAGGCTTTGAAGCTTTTCACGATGTGGTCCATGGGGAGTTTAGGAGGTTTGGTTTGGGATCAGGTTTGGATTTTAGGTCTGGTGATTTTTATAGGAATCATTCCAGTGATAGCCTCGATCAAGTCCTACAATGGAATGCTCCTAGGTGAGAGCTACGCAAAAAGCATGGGGATTAATCCTGACCGATTGCGATGGCTGATGATTCTCAGTACAGGATTATTGGCAGGAAGTGTCACAGCATTTTGCGGTCCGATAGCTTTTATAGGGATTGCAGTGCCGCATTTGGCAAGGATGGTGTGGAAAACCTCAGACCACAGAATTCTTTTTCCAGCTTCAGCCTTGATAGGAGGGAGTTTATTGCTCTTATGTGATGCCGTTGGGCAGTTGCCAGGATCTGCACAGACCTTGCCGATTAATGCTGTGACCTCACTCGTTGGAGCTCCGATAGTGATAAGCTTGGTGCTTCGCAAAAACTTCAGTAAAGAATTCTAAGCCATGAAGAAGTCATCGATCGTAGGCACTAACCTTAACCTTGGGTACTCCAAAGGCAAGTTGAAAAAGGAGATTCTGAGTGAATTGAGTTTTGAGCTTTTTGCAGGTGAAATGACCTGTTTGCTTGGTCCAAATGGTGTAGGGAAATCAACTTTGGTAAAGGCAATCTTGGGACAATTGAAGCCTTTTGGGGGAGAAGTTTTGTTGAATGAGAAGCCTATTTCTACTTATTCAAACGAAGACTTAGCCAAGCAGCTTTCAGTGGTGTTGACCGAGCCGTTTTTACCTGCAAATATGACGGTAGGGCAATTGGTGGCGATGGGTCGAATTCCACATACAGGTTGGACGGGAAAGCTGGAAGATAAAGACCGAGAAGCAGTTCAGCAGGCACTTTCTGCGACGAAAATTGAGAATTTGCGAGAAGAGCGACTTTCTGAAATATCTGATGGACAGCGGCAAAAAGCACTGATAGCACGCGCGCTTGCTCAAGATGGAAAGGTGATGGTATTGGATGAGCCGACTGCTCATCTGGATTTGGTGAACCGATATGAAATCATGCATCTGCTTCAGGAGATCGCCAAAACTCAAGGTAAATCAATTCTTGTGGTCACCCATGATTTGGAGATTGCATTGGAGACAGCAGACCGATTCTGGTTGTTGAACTGTGGTACGCCACTAATCTCAGGATTGCCGGAAGATTTGGTGATTTCCGGTGAAATCAATCAGCTATTGCATGGAAAGAAATTTCATTTCAGCGTAGAAAAAGGGAGAATTGAATCTAAGGTCCAAGATTTGAAATTTGAAATTTCAGGTCCCGAGGATCTCGCTGGTTGGATTTCAAAAGCACTTGAAAAGGCTGGGATAAATGGATTGGCAGGAGCTATTGAGGTTAGCAGAGATCCGTTTTCTATAAGTTACAAGGGATGTATTTATAACACTGTGGAGGAATTTCTAATGGCTAACCTTTGAAGTGTCATTTCGAAAGTGGTACAATTGAGAAATCTCTTCGAAGGTTTAGAAGTTTTTTAAATATCAAATGATGAATGGCTAATGATGAATTTTGAAGTTTTGAAGACTGGTGATTTTTTCCATTAATCTAAAAATCCAAAATAGCCTTCACCTTACTTCTTAGCTCAGTAATTTCCTTTTGACCTAAGTCTCCTAGCTTCTCCAGAAATCTCCGATTGTCCAAAGCTCTGATTTGATCCATAAGAATTTCAGAGTCTTTTTCTAGACCAAAATTCCCTTCAGATATCCGCACTCGAAGTATATTTTTCTTAGCAGTAACCTGCGTAGTGAGTGGGCAAACAAGTGTAGAAGGGTGATCAACTTGATTGAGGAGATTTGTTTGAATGACTATAACTGGCCTAATCTTTCCTGGCTCAGTTCCTTTGGAAGGATTCAAATTGGCAAGCCATAGTTCAAATTGCTTCATCTTCTTCGATTAAAGCATCAAATTCAGCCATGATTTCAGATGAACTTTCCTTGCTTAAGTCAGAAGCTTCAGCAAATTCGGTACTCAATGTCTTTCGCTTTTGATACCTGTTATAGAATTCGAGTGCTTGATTAATATACCTGTTCCTCGCAATCTTTTTATCCTTAATAATTGCCTCCGTTTCTTCGAAGACCTCCAAGTCAAGTTTTAAAGAGAGTGTTTTCATGTGTTTATAATTTGATATTTAAAGGCCATATGGAATCTTTGACGATTTCATAACCATTAGTATATACTATAAATGTATACTATTTTTGAATAGTTCCTTTTATTTAGCGATTCGATTTTACAAATCGTCTTGCATGAAAAAGCTAATCTAAATCCCCTCAAAACTCATTAATTACATAGTGGGACTATGATTAAGTGATCTTTTACCTATATTTTGAGATCAATTTAGAACCTTATTTACTTTTGAGATTATATGTTATTTGAACTGATTCGGTTGGAATTCCTGAAGAGTTTCCGATCTACTTCATTTGCCAAAAGCGTGATGGTTGCCATATTTCTTGGCTTCCTAGCAATTATGCTTTTGGGATATCTGCTGATAACAGGTATTTTCCTCAATAGAATTCTTCAAGCTTTAGCAGAAGGGCAGGATAGTATTGTTGTGTTGAATTCAGGCCTGATTTTCTTTTTTCTGGTGGAATTCATGTATCGATATTTCCTTCAGAAGTTGCCAGTTATAGAACTTGAAAGTCTTCTGCATTTACCTATTTCTAAAAGGAAAATCATGCATATGCTACTTGGGAGATCCTTTTTCTCTCCACTGAGCATTATCGCCCTGATACTGTTTACTCCTTTTGCGTTTACCGAGATTTCAATTCAATATGGAGTTGCTGGTGCGGTCTCCTGGCTGGGAACTCTCCTGTTTATTAGCTGGACCTTGCATTGGTTTATGCTTTGGTTCAAGCAAAGATTTGAAGATAGTTTGATCGGAGTGGTGATTGTATTTGTCATTTTGCTTTTGGGTGGCGGATCTACTTATATGGGGTGGTTTAATTTGGGAGAGTTAGTTGCTCCTTTCTTCACCTTGGCTATGAGTAGTTTTGTGCCGATGGCCATCATGTTGGTATTGTGTTTTGTTGGATACTACATGGCATTTTCCTACTATTTGAATAATGCTTACCTGGAAGATTTGGCTAAGGAGGAAGAGGCTAGATTTGTGAATCAATCAGTAGGGTTCTTTGCCCGATTTGGTATGGCAGGGGAGTTAGCAAATCTAGAATGGAAGTTAATTATCCGACATAAAAAGAGCCGAACCTTTCTGATGCTTAGTGCTTTTTTTCTGCTTTACGGTACCATTTTCTATGATAATCCAGCTTACCAAGATGGTCCAATGAGGAACATCTTTATTTTCGTAGGAATCTTTATCACCGGAATATTTATGATCCAGTACGGTCAGCTTTTCTTAAGCTGGAACTCTGGGTATTTTGACTTTTTCCTGAGCCGAAGAGATGGTGTTAAAAATTTAGTACGAGGAAAATACCTACTTCTACTTTCTATTTCCTTACTGTGCTTTTTGTTGTCAATTCCCTATGTATACTTCGGTTGGTCATTTCTGTTGATTCACCTGGCTACATTCCTATTTAATGCTGGAGTAATGATCCATTTGATCATTTACCTTGCTCTTTGGAAACCAAAACCTATGGATCTAAATAAAGGCGCCATGTTCAATTACGAAGGTGTAGGAGCAGCTCAATTCCTTATGATTATCCCGATGATGGTTGCTCCGTATGTGATTTATTTACCTTTTGCTATGTTTTTCAATTTCTATGCAGGACTTGCTGCTTTAGGGACGGTGGGAATCGTAGGAATTATATTCTTCAATAAGCTATCCTCTATTAATATTAATCGGGTTTTAAAAAACCGATATGAAATTTCATCTTCATTCCGTCAAGAATTATGATACAAGTAACTAACATAAAAAAGCAATATAAAGAAGCTGTAGTCTTAGATATCCCAAAATTAGATATCCCAAAGTCAGAGTGCTTTGGTTTAGTAGGGAACAATGGCGCGGGCAAAACGACCTTGTTTCGAATCATGCTTGATCTCGTTCGTGCGACGGCCGGAAAGGTGGAAATCGATGCGAGAGATGTGAGTAAAACTGAAGATTGGAAAAAAACTACAGGAGCATATTTGGATGAGCACATGCTCTTGTCCTATCTGACTGCCGATGAGTATTTTCAGACGCTTCGTAAAATCTACGGCCTTTCTGAGGCTGATTTGCAGCTACATTTGAGCAAGTTCACCGAGTTCTTCAATGATGAGATTGTAGGGAAGGAGAAATACATACGTGACCTTTCAAAGGGTAATCTAAAGAAAGTAGGAATCGCAGCTGCACTCATGGGAAATCCTGAAGTAGTCTTTTTGGATGAGCCCTTTGAAAACCTGGATCCTAGTTCTCAGATCCGTTTGAAGAAATTGATCCTTCAGGAAAAGGAAACATCCCAGGTTACTTTTTTGATCTCGAGCCATGACCTTACTCATGTGACAGAGATCTGTGATCGCATAGTGCTCTTAGAAAAAGGTAAAATCATTAATGATCTGAGAGATAAATCAGCCATGCTTGCTGAGTTGGATGCTTATTTCACAGGGTGAGAAACTGGTCGAATGTGTCCAATATTCTGCATATAATGAACATAAGATAGGGGATACCTCTTTTGCTGGACATGTTTGGCTAACCTGTCCATTTTATCTATAAATATGGATGCATTGTCAAGAGACGTCCATTTGGTGGACATATTTTTGCTATATGTCCAATTTTTGGAAATATATGAACATGTATATCGGTTTGTGTTCATATTTTTAATAAATTTGGACACGAAAAGCTTTTAGTCTTATGCCTTACGACAGGAATTTTCCTTATAATGATTTGCCTCTACTTCCACCTTCCAAGGCAGTAGAGGAAGATATCGCAGTATTGAAAAAATTGGTCACTGCATCGAGGGCATTGGCCTCAGTAAATGCCAGCGTACTTCGCTTGCCTAACCCCACTATGTTGGTGAATACGATTGCCCTGCAAGAGGCGAAAAGTTCTACGGCTATAGAGAATATTTTTACCACAGAAGATGAGCTATATAAGGCCGTTTCAGGCTTGATTCAGGAGGAAAAGGCAGACTCTGCTACGAAGGAAGTGCTACGCTATCGAGAAGCGCTGTGGGAAGGATATGCTAAGATGAACCATAAATCCCGAATAGATGAGGAGGTGATTCTGGATGTTTTTCAGGAGGTCAAAAATACCAATGCAGGCTTTCGCTCGCCAGCTACGCAGACGGTTATCAAGCGGGGCAATAGTGAGTTTCGCTCAGGTGAGACTATTTATACTCCACCTAGAGGAGAGCAATTACTTCAGGATTTAATGGACAATTGGACAGAATATCTCGGTAACGACACAGATTTTCCTACAGATCCACTATTGAAAATGTGCATATCTCATTATCAATTTGAAGCCATTCATCCCTTTGCAGATGGAAATGGAAGAACTGGCAGGATATTGAACCAACTTTATCTTGTTAATAGAGACCTTCTTGATCTTCCTGTGCTGTATCTATCCAAATACATCATCGTCCACAAGGAAGATTATTACTATCACCTTGGGTCAGTCACTCAGCGTGGAGACTGGAAATCCTGGATCTTATTTATGCTGGAAGCGGTGGAGAAAACTTCCAAACTGACGGAAGATTTAATCCATGAAATAATTGTGCAGATGGAAGCAACGCTAGACCACGGTAAATCAAAAATCAAGTGGTATTCGAAAGAGGTCAATGAGTTGATTTTTTCACAACCTTATCTCAAATCCAAGACCCTTGGAGAATTGATGGGAGTTAGTTCAAGAACGACTTTGACGAAATATTTCTCAGAGTTGATCGAAGCAAAGATTCTCTTTCCGAAAAAAGACGGAAAGGAAGTGTATTACGTGAATGAAGAGCTTGTCAGGATTTTAGGAGATTAACAAAAAAGTCCCTCCGAACCTTCGGAGGGACTTTTGAATATGCTATCCATTTGATCGTATGGATAGCGGTTCAACCTTTAATCAACCAATTTATTTCCAACCGCCACCAAGCGCTTGATAGATATCAACCGTGGCATGCATTTGTTTCATCTTAGTTTCGATTAATTCAAATTTGGATTCCAGCGCATCTCTTTGAGTCAATAGCACTTCCATGTAATCAGCTCGAGCAGAGTTGAAGAGTTCATTAGAAATGTCCACTGACTGGGTGAGTGCCTGTACTTCCTTAGACTTCAAGTCATAGGTTTGTTCCAAGTTGCTGATATTGGAAAGCTGATTGGCTACTTCTACATAAGCATTCAGGATAGTTTGCTCATAATTGTAGATAGCTTGAATCTGCTTTGCGTTAGCTGTCAAATACCTCGCTTTTATCGCATTTCTATTTATCAGAGGAGCTACCAGTTCACCGGCAAGTGAATAGATCAGTGACTGAGGAGAAGTGAATATGTAGCTAGGGTTAAAAGCATTGAACCCAAGGCCTGCTCTGATTTCCAAAGAAGGGTAGAAGTCAGCTTTAGCCACTTGAATGTCAATCTTCGAAGCCGCTAATTCAAGCTCTGCTTGTCTGATATCTGGTCTGTTAGCCAAAAGCTGAAAAGGAATTCCCGCTTGAACAGCCTTTGGCATAATGTCTCCAAATGCGTTTGGGTTTCTTTCAACTTTCTGTGGGAATCTACCCACCAAAAAGTTGATTCTATTCTCGACTTCTATGATGTCCTGCTGAATACCATACTGAAGACTCTTGGTGTTTAGTACCTGAGCTTCAAACCTACGCACAGCCAACTCAGTAACTCGGGCTGCATTTTTCTGATATTTTACGATTTCAAAAGCATTATTTTGGATCTCGATGTTCTGCTTTACAATTGCCAGTTCATTGTCCAATGCGAGAAGTTCGTAATATGAGTTTGCTATCTCAGCGATCAGATTGGTTACCATGAAGTTTTTACCTTCAACGCTTCCCAGATACCTGGTCATTGCTGATTTTTTAGCATTTCTCAGTTTATGCCAGATATCGACTTCCCAAGTAGCATAGGCTCCTAGCATATAGTCCTGCAAAGGTTCAGGCATTTCCTTGCCAGGCTTGATTTCAGTATTGGCATCATTTGCACCTTGGCTAGTATATCTACCTACTTTATCTACTCCAGCTGCAGCTCCAAGTCCTACCGAAGGCAGTATTTCGCCTTTACGCACTCGAACCTCGTTCTGAGCTATCTGAATTTCCTGCAAAGTGATATTCAATTCCTGATTGTTGCTCAAAGCAGTATCAATCAAGGCTTTCAGATATGGGTCGTTGAAATAGTCTTGCCATATCATAGCTGCAGTATTTGTAGTGTCCTGAGAGCCATTTGCAAAGCTCTCAGGTACTGCATTATTTACATCTTTCTGTACTAGCTCCGGAGTTTTGCAACTAGTCACTGCAAATGTGATAGCCACTGCCCCAAGGCATATATATATGATTCTCTTAAGCATGTGAGTGTTGTTTTTGTTCGGAAAGTGGAGATTCATCTTCGTTCTTGATCAGGTGACGACCATCCGCCAAATTCCCAAATATGAAATACAAGCCAGGTACGATGATTACCCCGAATATGGTCCCGAATAACATACCACCAAGTGCTGATGCACCAATTGTATGGTTACCAATAGCACCTGCTCCTGATGCCACGATCAATGGAATCAAACCAGCAATAAAGGCAAAGGAAGTCATCAGAATAGGACGGAAACGAACTTTGGCGCCTTCGATAGCAGCTTCCAAGATGCTCAATCCTTCCTGACGTTTCTGTACGGCAAATTCCACAATCAACACGGCGTTTTTACCTAATAGTCCGACTAACATGATCAAACCAATCTGTGCGTAGATATCATTATCCAGTCCCATCATTTTCAATAAGAAGAAGGAACCAAATACCCCCGCCGGGAGCGAGAATACTACTGCAAGTGGAATGATAAAACTTTCATACTGTGCTGCCAATACAAAGTAAACGAACACCAATACGATCAAGAAAACGTAAAGAGCTTCATTCCCTCTATTGGATTCATCGTAGGATAAACCTTCCCAAGCAATGTCATAGCCTTTAGGCAATGTTTGAGCAGATACTTCTCTAATCGCCTGTATCGCATCAGCAGTGGTATAGCCTTTGCCCGGAAGGCCTCGAATCGATGCTGAGTTGTACATGTTGAAACGAGTCACCTCATTCGGTCCCTGAGTTTTCTTCATTGTCATGAAGGCTGAGTAAGGGACCATTTCTCCAGCTTCATTCTTCACAAACAGATTCAAAACATCTGAAGGAAGTCTTCTAAATGCAGGATCTGACTGTACGTATACTTTGAAGAATCTACCAAATCGGATGAAACCCTGTTCGTATGTACTACCGATAAGAATGTTCAGGTTTTCCATTGCATCTCCGATAGAAACTCCTTTTTGCATTGCCTTATCATTATCTATTTCCAATTCATATTGAGGATAGTTGGCAGCGAAGAATGTGAACAAACCTGTTATTTCAGGACGTGCACTAAGATCATCCATGAACTTCTTGTTGATCTTGTCAAAATCCTGATAATCAGTTGTGGTAGTCTTGTCTAATAGTCGTAAGGAGAAACCTCCGGATGAACCGAAACCTGGGATTGCAGGTGGTTCAAAGAATTCCACAACGGCACCTAAACCTTTTGATTCCTCTTCCAGTTCTTCCATGATTTCTTTCACGGTATGCTTACGATCGCCCCATGGCTTTAAGTTGATCAAACAAGTACCAGCATTGGAACCACGACCTTCCGTCATGATCTCGTATCCTGCGAGGGATGAAACGGATTCTACTCCATCGATTTCCTCACATATTTTCTGCAGCTTCTGAGAAACCTGATTGGTACGCTCTAATGTAGATCCTGGAGGTGTTTGGATAATCGCATAGATTGTTCCCTGATCCTCACTAGGGATAAAGCCAGCTGGTAGAATTTGGTTTTCGAATACTATACCAGCTCCAAAGAGCAATAGTATACCAAAGGTGAGCCATCTACGGCTTACCATGGACCGAAGTAACTGCACATATTTACCTGTCAACTTATCAAAACCACTGTTGAAGCCATCTAAAGCTTTGGTGAGGATATTTCTTTTCTTCTCTTTTCCATGGTGGTTTTTCAAGAGCATCGCGCAAAGCACTGGAGTCAGCGTCAAGGCAATGATTGCTGAAATCACAATTGAACTAGCCATAGTTATGGAGAACTGGCGGTAGAAAGTACCTACAGGCCCACTCATAAAGGAGATAGGTAAGAATACAGAAACCATTACAGCTGTGATGGCGATGATTGCTCCAGAAATTTCACCAAGAACTCTTTTCACTGCTTGATATGGCGACAAATGAGGCATTTCTTCCATCTTAGCATGCACAGCTTCCACTACTACAATCGCATCATCGACCACAATACCAATAGCAAGTACTAAGGCAAAAAGGGTAATGATGTTGATAGATAGTCCAAACATCTGAAGCACGAAAAACGCTCCGATCAGTGATACTGGCACAGCAATGATTGGAATCAATGTCGATCGCCAATCACCCAAGAATACAAATACAACTAGCGCAACTAGGATAAATGCATCTCGCAACGTATGAATTACCTGCTCTGTAGATGCATCCAAGAATCGGGATACGTCATAACTGATGCTGTAATCCATTCCCGGAGGAAAGGACTCTTTCATTGTCTCCAGTTGCGCTTTTACTTCTTCAATTACATCACTGGCATTACTGCCGTAGTTTTGTTTCAATACAATCGCAGCGGATGGATGACCATCCAGATTGGAGTAAATATCAAAGAATTCACTTCCTAATTCAGTTCTAGCAATATCCTTTAAATGGATACTTTCACCATCAGAATTCGCTCGGATGATGATGTTATCATATTCTTCAGGCTTACTGAAACGACCTTTGTACGTCAATACATATTCCAGAGATTGTGCTTCAATACCCGAGCTTTGTCCGATTCTACCTGGACGGCCTACGATACTCTGCTCTTGCATAGCTTCCATTACCTCATCTACTGAGACATTGTATGCTCGCATACGATCAGGATTCAGCCACACACGCATTGCATAGGTACGGCTACCTAATATTTGAGATCTTGCTACCCCTTTGATTCTGTTGATTTCAGGGATCATATTCACGTTGGCGTAGTTATACAGGAATTTTTCATCCATGTTTTCGCTCTTGGAATACAGATTGACATACATCAACATACTAGGCTGTATAGGTGTGATTACCACACCTTCACGCTGAACGAGTTCGGGTAGAAGAGGCATTACCTGATCCACCCTCGTTTTCACTCGTATTACTGCCTGGTTAGGATCTGTGCCAGGTTCGAAGATGATGTTAATCGTTGCTTCACCTGCAGAAGTAGCATCCGTTGCCATGTATCTCATATCCTGCACCCCGTTGATTGCGTTTTCCAACGTGATCAAGGTGGATTTCACAAGTACATCTGCACTTGATCCAGGGTAGGCTATGAAGATACTTACCGTAGTAGGGGCAATCGGAGGAAACTGAGATATAGGTAGTTGTTTGATAGACAACGAGCCTATAAATACGATAATGATCGAAATCACAATCGCGAGGACTGGTCTTTTTATGAATGTGCTAAACATTATTGTTTCTGGTTTTTATGAGAGAATTGACTACTCTGCATATAAGTCTAACTGAGACAATGCTGTGTGAGGCTGTACAAATTCGTAGTGTATTTCCTCATTCTCTCTTACCAGTCGAAGACCTTCCAGAAGGATTTTGTCACCCTTTTCCAAACCAGCAGATATCACATAGATGTGAGGTATTTCTGCTGCAATTGTCACTTCTCTGGAGCGGATTTTATTTTCTTCATCTACTACATAGACATACTTTTTTTCAAGTACTTCGAAGGTGGTTTTTTGAGGAATTAATAGTGCATCCTTTAAAGGAATACTCATCTCGATATTACCAGTTTCACCGTGTCTTAATAGACCATCCGGATTAGGGAATGTTGCTCTGAAGGCGATGTTTCCAGTTTCATTGTTGAAATCTGCCTCTATAGTTTCTACTACGCCAGGATAAGTGAAGTACTTGTTATTTGCCATTAGTAGATTCACAATGACATCATCCTCACTTTTCACTTCAGCTTTGTACTCTAAGTATTCTGCTTCAGGTACATTGTAATAAACCCACATTTTGCTATTGTCTGAGAATTCAGATAGTAATTCTCCTTCGTCTAGCAAACTACCTTCCCGCACACGGAACCGACCGATAATACCGTCAAATGGTGCACGAATCTCAGTGAATTGCAGGTGAACTTCTGCCAATGCAAGTTCAGCCTTAGCTTTAGCTAATTTGGCTTTTGCCATTGCCAGCTCATTTGGAGCAACGATATTTCTATCTGCCAGCGTTTTGGTGTTTTGATATTCGATTTCTGCAAAATCTACTTCAGCTTTGGCACTTTGTTGTTCTGCTTCGTAAAGCTTAGGCATGATCTTGAACATGATTTGCCCTTTTTTCACAAATTGACCTTCATCTACATAGATCTTTTGTAGATAACCTCTTTCTTGAGCTCGCAGCTCAATATGCTGAATTGAATGTATTTGGGATACATAATCTTTGGTGATTAAGGTATCCATGGTGAGGGGGCTAGTCACCTGAAAGGTGGTTTCCTCTTCGTGATGCTCTTCTCCGTGTGAATTACAGCTTGCGATCCACATTGTGCTGCACAGGCTCAAGAGCATGAAAATTTGATTTTTCATAGGTTGATTTAATAAAAACGATACTTTTTTCCGGGTGATTTTGGGTGGTTGTGTATAGGGAAATACACGAAAACCGTTGAGCATCAAGAGCTATAAGCTGATGTTCTAAGGGTTAATTAAGAAAAAGGGAGTGTTAGGCAAAAATGATTTTCTGCCTCAAAAAAGTAGTATTATATTCTAAATACCTGAATGACTACGTGTTTACGAAGCTCTATTGTATTTGGAACAAACTTGCTGAAATGCAAGTCATGTGATGAAGTTTGAAAAAGAAAACCGAAAATCCGGGTAAAGTATATGGCGCTGAAGTATGCGCTATCTAAAAAGCTATGATTTGTGACAAACTCATCATCCTCCTCTTCAACTTTCGAATTGTTGACGGTAAATATATCACTACCGTGCTCTTTTGTAGCAGAAAAAGATAGGGGATGTTGTTTTGTATTGTTGATTCCTACAGAGGTCTCAAAAGAGCCTCCTGCGCTTTCTAAAGCATTATCACTATCAATGCTGGCATAGATTGCGCTATAGCCACTTGAAATGAGAATACTCAGCGATAATAAGAATCTAACTAGATACTTTGCCATTTGGACACAAACGTATATAAGACCTAGGTAATTGTCAAGGGGACGGTGTTAAATATTCTAATATTCATTCGATTACCGCCTTTATGGACGATTAGGTTGGTATATTATTTTTCATTCTACATAAATATTAGAGGGTAAAATGTTGTTTTCCATCTTCATAGGGCGATTATAGGCCCTTAAGCGTATCTAAAAATTTTATTCTTCTTCCAGTTCTTTCTTTAGAAATCTGGTAGAATATCCAATAAGGTTAGCAACATCTTCTATACTGCTTCCATTTGCAAGTAGCTCTTTTGCATATTCCAATTTGACTGACTTAAGAAATTTTCCGGGTGTGATATCTTCTTCTCTGAAGTTTCTGTTAAGCTGGACAGTATTGGTATTTAGGTAAGTAGCCAAAGCTTCAACAGAATTTATTCTATTGAGGACAATCAGATTCCTCAATTCCTCTAAATCTATTTTAGATTTTCTTGTTTCCTCTGAGCCTTCTGAGAGCTTAGTTTTTTTGCGCCAACGGACAAACCAAAATAGTCCACCAACTATCGAAACAAGTAAGAGGATGGATAAATAGGCTATAATTCTCCTATCAGGAGATTGGATTTCCAATCTGTTGATTGCTGCAGGAATAAAGCTTTTCGAGATTTCTATTGTATTTAAAGAGTATAGTCCATCGATCGCGCCAACAAATATTGAGTCACCGTGGATTATGAATGCTTCCCTATTGAATTCAACTCCTCCAATTACGGGCAATAACTGAGGATATTCTTTAGTATAAACAAAAAGCCCATTTTCAGTTGAGATCCATGTATTACCTAGGTTGTCTTTTTCAATATGGATATTAAATTTTGTGTCAAAAACTTTTTCAAGAGTAGCTGGATCAAGATTTTCTATAGTGTAAACTCCATCGTCAGAAGCCAGGTATAGAATATTCTCAAAAGGATAGATATCTCTTATTTTGGAGTCAAGACTGGCTAATTTTATGGTGTTTTCTCCATTCCAAAAAAAGCAGTTTCCCTCCGCAGATGAAAAAATCAACCCCTCATTAACTTCCACTAAATCCATGTATTCCTGTTCTCTGTGGATAGGGGTCAATTCATAATCATCTGAAAGAAGATTAATGGACTGTGTATTTTGAGTATATAACTTTCCTTTCCATTCCACCATGTTCCTGATATTCCCTGCAAAAACATTAGTGGCAGATTTTATTATACTAGTGGAGTCAGGCGGGTAAAACTTAAGGAGTTCATCTATGCAGAAGTAAAAAGTGCTGTCTAGGTAAACCAAAGGGCCATTAGAGTATGGCGGTAATCCCGAGCGAAGTGCGCCGTTGACAAAAATTCCAGAATAGGTTGATATTACTTTAAGGCTATCATTGATGAAGATATCTCGGATTGAAGCATTGTAATAGCTTTTGGAATAATGGTCGAAAATATAGTATTCAAAAAGGGAACTACCGCTGGCTATAAATAATCTAGAATCTTTAACCGCCGAAGTAGTAATAAATAATCCTCTTTGAGGAATTAGATCTTTCATACCACTGGCATCAAACAGCTCAGAATTGGGGATGTAATCGGACTCGTAAAACCCCTCTTTAAAAAACACATAGGTTTTCTCGAACTGTGATTTTTGTTGTATCCAATTATCTTCCTCCATTTTATAGAGGTATTCGCCGATTTTAGCATATACCTCTCTTCCTACATTAAAAACATTGCGGACTGGAGAGGAAAAATTATGCTTGGTCACAAATACAGTGTCCTGAGCTTTTATTCCTATAAAATGGCTAAAAAATATAATTAAACTTAGAAATAGTCGCTTCATGCTCAAAAATTACATTCAAAAATAACAAGATTAATAAATAAAACAGCTCCTGTAATAAAAGAAACAAAATCAAAATTCCTCAACTGGGTTTGTATTCTGATTTTCGCTTAAATTTTAAACTATATAAACAATGAAAAAATTTCTATTAGTTATTTCTGCAATTGTAGTGGGCATGTCTTTTTCTCTAGCCCAAACTCAAATCAAACCTGGAA
This sequence comes from uncultured Algoriphagus sp., assembly GCF_963974365.1. GTDB lineage: Bacteria > Bacteroidota > Bacteroidia > Cytophagales > Cyclobacteriaceae > Algoriphagus. Next base: position 130,174 of record NZ_CAXBBX010000012.1, read on the forward strand.
TAGGGATTAATGCAACCAATGTAACAGGTGATGGAGCTGATGCAAAAGGTCAAGTGGGTTGGCAATTAGGTGCCAGCGTTGCTTTCGGTGAGAAATTTTATTTCGAGCCTGGGGTTTTCTACCAAAGTTCTTCTTTTGAATACACAGATATCAATCAGGGACCTGCGACAGATGCTTCTTATCATGGTTTCAGAATTCCTGTCGCCGTAGGTTTAGACGTGTTAGGAAATGCTGATTCAGCATTCGGTCTTAGAATCTTTGGTGGAGGTTCTACTTTTATTGTGACAGGGACGAGCGATGAATTTTTGGATAAAGACCTAGTAGAATCTCCTCAATGGGGAGTTTTTGCTGGAGCAGGATTGGATATAGCTATCTTTTACATTGATGCCAGTTATCAGTGGTCTCTTACAAATGTTCAAAAAGATGTTGATCAGATAGATCTGGGTAAAACCAAAGGCTTCTTCCTAACTGCTGGATTAAGGTTTTAATCAAGATTTTTAAAAAAAACCAGATGGATATAGCGCTATCTGGTTTTTTATTGTTTTACTGGCAATATGTTTTGACAACATTAATTAATTGCAAAAAAAAATTGAATTTCTTCTATATTCTTGAAATAGGGTTCTTTTTAAATTAAGATTTTTTTACTTTAGAAATCTTGAATTCCAGTCATTTAAAAACGCGAATCGACTTAACCCGTGTTCAAAAAAATAATAAACCCTTAAGGCTGTCTGAATTAAAGTATTGGTTGTTAGTAAGTTGTTTCCTTTCTGTTTATGTCTAAACAAGATGTTGTTAAGTTAATTAAGAGGGGATATAATCCAATTTAAAACATAACGACTTTTTGAATTTCTTAAATTGATTAACTATTTCTGATCAAATTATATGGTAAGATTTTTACTTAATGCTTCTTTTTCCTTTTTCAAAAACTTTTCAGGGATTTTGTCAAGAAGGAATTTTTTAGGCTTTAAAAGTTTGATGCTTCTTTTGGCTTTTGGGATTTTTACTCAAGCCTTATATGCACAACAACCTGGCGGTGTTTCTGGTGCAAATTTATGGTTGAAAGCCGACGATGGAACAACGAATAATGGTGGTAATCTTACCGACTGGATTGACCAAGCAGGGATTAATACTTTTTTTATAGCCGGTAATCCAGTATTTATAACGGATGGTATAAATTTTAATCCGGCGGTTTCAATCAATAATCAAAATGCTGCTAGTAATCAGCTACCACCAAATCGAATAGCTGGTAATACTGCTATTAATGCTGTGGAGGCATTTGCTGTTTACAAAGATGCAGTAAATGCTCATGGCTCATTAATTGGATCCACTGTTTCAGGGAATGGGAATCAGACCCCAGGTTTTTTCACTGGAAATAACAGTTCAACAGGTAATGTATTTGTTTCAGATGGTTCAGTTTTTGATTTGTATCAATATTCACAGGGAAGTACTTTTCACATTGCTGGTTTTGATGTTTCCTCCTCACCCGCTACAGCCCGCATAAATGCTTCTCCAACAAGTATTGCATTTAGCCAAGGTAATTTTTCCAGTGTGAATATAACCCCTTTGATTGGGGGGGGTAGCAAATTCTCCTACTTCCACTTACCGGCATTTTAATGGAGAAGTTGCAGAAATCGTATTTTATTCAAATAATTTAAGTGCGACTGAGAAACTCAGAGTTGAATCCTATTTGGCTGTCAAATATGGGATAACTCTAGATCCATCTGTAGGCACTTATGTCAATTCATCTGATGCCCCAATTTGGTCAGACACGAATTATTGGAACGATGTATTTGGTATAGGTAGAGATGATGCTTCTGGACTAAACCAAACTCAATCTAATAGTATAAATACTGGTTCTGGTAATGGGAATCCGCAAAGCGGTAAAGGAAATATATTGATAGGAGGGGCCAATTCCTTGGGCAATGGGGATTACCTGATGATCGGACACGATAATGGGGCTTTGACAGAACAGACTACTGATTTGCCGGCTTCACTGGTAGGTAAAGCGAGAGTTTCCAGAGAGTGGAAGGTCAAGCAAACCGGTAATGTTGGGACTTTAAATTTAGGTTTTTACATCAATGGGCTCATAGTGACAGGGTCTGTTACTTCTGATTTCAAACTATTGATTGATGAGGATGGAGATGGTAATTTTACTACTGGAAATGTTCAAGTTATTGATGCAAATTCTCTCCAAAATGGGACTGATGTAATATTCAATGCTGTTACTATTCCAGATGGAGCTGTGGTTACATTTATTACTGGACCAGAGCCAGCCCTTGGTATGTCAAACCTTTGGTTGAAAGCTAATGAAGGTGTATCCACAAGTGGTTCCAATCTAACCGGATGGATTGATCAATCTGGGATAAATACTTTTTCTTTGGTTGGGACTGCCACGGTTTCAAACAATAGCGTAAACTTTAACCCTACCGTTTCAATCAGCAATTCGCCTCTTGTTAACCCTACGAATTATTTAGCAGGCAACACTGCTATCAATGTAGTAGAATCGATTTCTGTTTACATCAGGAAAACTAATGACAGTGGAGCTTTGATCGGGAGTAGTGTCCAGAGTTCAGGAGGTATTGGCAAGCAGGTTATTGGAGGGTTTAACGGCAATGATGCTTATGTAAGTGATGGGGCATTATCAGTATTTTATTCTTTGTCTTCACCTTTATTGGCTCCCGCCAGTACCCCAATTGTAAATGTGGATTTAGCTACAGGTGGTACAGCTGTCCAAGCTTACCTGAATGGCTTGGCTACCCCAATTAGCCCAACAAATGGTGCTTCCTTTACTAGCATAAACCTAACTCCATGGATTGGTGGTACGAATCATGAAAATTCAACCATAGGAAATAGATGGAGACAATTTGATGGAGACATTGCTGAAATACTGACGTTTTCCAGTAGCCTTTCTCCTAAAGACAGAAAAATTGTTAGTAGTTACCTAGCCATTAAATATGGGATTACCTTAGATCCTTCCGTTTCCAGCTATGTAAATTCCTCAGGCAATGTCGTTTGGGATAATGTCAATTATTGGAACGATGTATTTGGTATCGGAAAGGATGATGCAAGTACCTTAAACCAACCAGAATCCAACAGTATCAATACTGGAAGTGGAGACGGTACTGGCCAAAGCGGTAAAGGAAATATTTTAATCAAAGCACCATCTTCTTTGGATGATGGTGACTTTTTGATGATAGGCCATGATGGTGGAGCTTTGACAGAACAAACCTCTGACATTCCTTCAGGATTTGGTTTTTTTAGACTAGGTAGAGAATGGAAAGTTAAACGAACCGGAGATCCTGGAACTGTTGATTTAGAATTTGACTTTAATGGAATAACCACCTCAGGTGGAACTACCGATTTAACAAATTATCGCCTGCTCATGGATTCTGATGGAGATGGGGATTTTAATACCGGTACTTTACAAGAGATCACTCCAAACTCTTTTGGGAGCCCTAAGCTGATTTTTACAGGAGTAAATTTACCGGATGGAGCAGTTTTGAGTTTTGCAACAGGACCGCTCGATCCTTCAATGACCTTGGTCAAATCAATTATCAGCCCAGAAACGACTTATGACCACGTTGGGCAAGCGATTGAATATTCTTTTGTATTGTCTAATACCGGGAATGTAAGCATTTCACCTCCTAGCAATGGTGAATTCATTAGAGATCCAAAATTCATTTCATTTTCACAAACACCAATTGCAGGGTCTGATATAAACAACAATGGAATCTTAGATCCTGGGGAGGCTTGGGAGTTTCATGAGACCTATTCTGTCACCCAATCCGATATAAGTAACGGCCGGATAATAAATACTGCATTTGCAAACGGGGTATATGGAAGTAGTAATACTCCTATTCCGCAAGTTTCTTCAAATCCTGTGCAGATCGATGCAGATCAATACAGGACCTGGGAGCTTAGAAAGTCTACTACCATTACAGAATATTCCGGGGTTGGAGATGTGATTGAGTATCGATTTGAATTGGAGAATACTGGCAATTTAGTGATTGCGGCAGTCTCGATTTCCGATCCATTATTACCTTCCGGTCCAACCTATGTGTCTGGCAATAATCCTAATATAAACGCATTAGAGCCGGGTGAAACTTGGATTTATTCAGGTTTTTACACTATTACTCAAGCGGACTTGGATCGAGGCTTTGTGGAAAATTCTGCTATAGCCAAGGGCTTTACTGTTGGAGGGGCAATGCCGGACGCTCCCTCCAATCCAGTGACAGTACCTGCTGTACAAACCCCAGACTGGACACTGACCAAATCAAGTCCAACGGCTGACTACTCAACTCCTGGTGAGGTGATCACCTACGAGCTTGTTTTGGAAAACACTGGCAACGTATCCATCTCCGGAGTCACAGTCACAGATCCGAACACCACGATCAGCGGAACTGTTACAGGCGACTCCTCACCTACAGATACTTTGGATGTTGGGGAAATCTGGACTTATACTGCTAGCTACACCATCACGCAGGCAGATGTCGATGCGGGTGGCCACAGCAACACGGCAACTGCCTCAGGCACGCCTGCCGGTGGCAACTTGCCGGATGCGAGCAGCAATCAGGTAGATGTGCCTGCCGTGCAAACGCCGGACTGGACACTGACCAAATCAAGTCCAACGGCTGACTACTCAACTCCAGGCGAGGTGATCAGTTATGACCTTGTATTGCAAAACACTGGCAATGTCTCCATCTCTGGAGTGACAGTCACAGACCCGAACACCACGATCAGCGGCACTGTTACTGGCGATGGTGCTCCTACAGGAACCTTGGATGTGGGCGAAAGTTGGACCTACACTGCCAGCTACACCGTCACTCAAGCCGACATCGATGCAGGTGGCCACAGCAACACGGCAACTGCCTCGGGCACGCCTGCCGGAGGCAACCTGCCGGATGCGGGCAGTAATCAGGTAGATGTGCCTGCTGTGCAAACGCCGGACTGGACACTGATTAAATCCAGCCCAACTGCCAGCTATTCGACTCCAGGCGAGGTGATTAGTTATGAACTGGTATTGCAAAACACGGGCAACGTATCCATCTCTGGAGTGACAGTCACAGACCCGAACACCACGATCAGCGGCACTGTTACTGGCGATGGTGCTCCTACAGGAACCTTGGATGTGGGCGAAAGTTGGACCTATACTGCCAGCTACACCGTCACCCAAGCCGACATCGATGCCGGCGGCCACCAAAACACCGCAACCGCTACGGGTACTCCAGCCGGAGGCAACCTGCCGGATGCGGGCAGTAATCAGGTAGATGTGCCCGCCGTACCCAATCCAGAACTAACGGTAGACAAATCAACCTCAAATCTCAACTACAGCCAAGTAGGCAGCTCTATCAGCTATACCGTTGAGGTAGCAAACACGGGCAATGTAACCATATCCAATCCAACGCTGGATGATCCTCAGGCTACTACCGGCCCTACCTACGTTTCTGGAGATACTGGAAATGACGGGGTCATGTCTCCAGGCGAGACTTGGGTTTATACGCTGACTCACCAAGTGACCCAGGCGGACCTCGATGCCGGATCGATCGTGAATATTGCAACTGCCGATGGTACTCCTTCTCAGGGAAATCTTACTCCTGGAACGGGCAGTGCGACGATAAGCGCTGTGACCAATCCGAACATCAACATCATCAAGACTGCCAACAAAACCGGTTACAGTCAGGCAGGCGAGATCATTGAATACTACATCAATATCAATAACTCGGGAAATGTCACTTTGAATGGATTTGAGGTGGAAGATGTGAATACTGGTGACATTTTCCCTGTCGCAAGTATCACACCTGGAGAAACCCAGACTTATACCGTCACGTATACGGTGACCCAAGCGGATATTGATTCGGGTAGTATTGATAATGTGGCAAGTGTCACTGGCACTGACCCGAATGGGGATCCTCTAGACAAAGGAGATGACCTGGTGATCAATGCTTCCCAGACCCCAAGACTGGATATTAACAAGACCACCACGACTACCCAGTTTTCTTCAGCCGGTGAAGTGATCACATATACTATTGTAGTCGCAAACACAGGAAACATCACCATCAATAATCCAGTGGTGACTGATTTGAATGCTGATACCGGACCTACTTACGTTTCCGGCGACGTGTCAAATACGGGTGTACTGGATGTGGGAGAAGTATGGACCTATCAAGCGACACATACAGTGACGCAAGCAGATATGGACGCTGGCTCCTTCACCAATTCCGCCACCGCAAGTGGTAGCCCTGCCGCAGGAACGTTGACTCCTGACACCTCAACTATCACTACTCCGGGTGACCAAAACCCAGACTGGACAGTTGAGAAAAATAACACGAACAGCCCAAGCGAATTCACTAATGCAGGCGATGTTCTGACCTACGACATCATCGTGACCAACTCCGGAAACATCTCCATATCCGGGGTCAACGTCTATGATCCAAAAGCGAGCACCGGCCCAACTTATTCTTCGGGTGACATCGCGAATACCGGAATTCTGGATGTAGGTGAAAGCTGGACCTATGAGGCTACGTACACCGTCACCCAAGCGGACGTGGATGCGGGTGGATATACTAACTCCGCAAGCATCGATGGCAACTCCGTCATTGGTCCGATGCCGGAGAAAGACGACGACGAAACCGTTCCCGCTACCAGCAATCCAAGCTGGACATTGGACAAATCGGCTTCCCAGCCTACCTATGACCAAGCCAACCAAACCATCACCTATACCTTTGTCCTGGAGAACACCGGTAATGTGACCATCTCCAACGTGGTGCTGGATGATCCGAATGTGACCTCCGGCCCAACTTTGCAGGGTGGTGACACCAATGGTAACAACATGCTGGAGCCTTCTGAGACTTGGACGTTCACGGCTACCTATCAGATTACACAGTCGGACATCGATTCGGGTTCCTTCACCAATACGGCAACCGCTACAGGCGACCCTTCGCAGGGAACTCTTGACCCTACTGATGCAGACGAAACAATCACTGCCGATAAAAATCCGGATATCACGGTCAACAAAACCGTGAGTCCGACGACTTACGACACGCCGGGGACAGTCATTACCTATACCTTGGAAGTCACCAATACGGGTAACATGACCCTGTCGGATATTAAGGTGAATGATCCGGAGATCAACTTGGCGCAGACTATTCCGACACTTCCTCCGGGACAGTCCAGATCCTTGACGGGCACTTACACCGTGACTCAGGCTGATATCGACAACGGCTCACTGAGCAATTCCCTGACCGCCAACGGAACCGATCCAGATGGGAATGCCGTGGGAGATACCACTCAAGTGGACGCCAACGCGATCCAAAATCCTGATTTGGAGATTCTCAAAACTTCCAATGCAACAGGATACACGAAAGCGGGGGATGTAATCGATTTCACCATCATCATCGGCAATACGGGTAACGTCACCCTCAGCGATCTGAATGTCACCGACCCAATGACGGGCTTGGATGTGGTCCGGCCAACTTTGGCTCCTGGACAAGTCTATACCATCCACACGAGCTATACAGTCACGCAAGCTGATGTGGACGCAGGTACAATCACCAATACGGCTTCGATAGATGCTTTGGATCCAAATAACGACCCAGTTGTCGGCACGGATGATATTGTGATCAACGGAGCCTTTACGCCATCGCTAGACATAGACAAGACGGTGATCAATTCCGGCTATGATCAGGCCGGGGATGTGATAGACTATGTGATTACAGTAGAAAATGACGGAAACGTAAATATTAGCGGCGTTGAGGTAAACGATCCGTTGACCGGTGACGATATTCTCATCGGAGACATGAGTCCCGGTCAGATCGAAACCTATACTGTTCACTACACAGTCACTCAGGCTGATGTCAACAACGGGTCTATCACGAATACCGTCGACGTGGACGGCACAGATCCAAAAGGAGGCGACGTCATCAACACGGACGACGATATCTTGAACGGAGCCCAGAATCCGGATTTATACCTTGAAAAACAAAATATCAACACCCCGAGCGCTGTGGGTGACGTGGTCGAATACCAGTTTGTTGTGGTCAATACCGGCAATGTGACCATCACAGATATCGAAGTCAATGATCCCATGACCACGCCATCGACCATCCCGGTAGGAGACTTGGATCCGGGGGAAACTGCCACGGTCACCGCTTACTACACCGTCACGCAGGCTGACATTGACAATGGACAGGTCACCAATACGGCGACGGCGACCGGACAGGATCCAAATGGAAACGACATAGACGATACGGATACCAACTGGATAGACAGCAATCCAAATCCGAGGATCGATGTAGACAAAAGAGCTGGTTCTCCAGGCTATTCCTACGCCGGACAGGTGGTCAGCTATACCATTGTGGTGACCAACAATGGGAATACCACGCTTGACAATGTCAGCGTGGTGGACAGTAAGCTGGCCTTCCAAAATACCATCGGTACACTAAACCCAGGTGAAAGAAGGGTGTTTAACCCGACCTATGTGGTGACCCAGCAGGATGTGGATTTTGGAGAAATCACCAACCTCGCCTCTGCCTCGGGAACCGACACCGGCCTGTCGGTCACCGTATCGGATGCAGATGCGGCGGTGATCTATGCCAGTCAAACTCCAAAGATCAACTTGGAAAAACGTGCAATTACAACCGGCTACGACGCGGCCGGCGATATTGTCCAGTATCAGTTTATCGTCACTAATACCGGAAACGTCACACTGAGCAATGTGGAGGTCAATGACCCGCTCCTCAGAGCGACGACCTTGCCGCTTCCGGACATGGCTCCGGGTGCGACCGTCAGCAGGGTAGTACCATATACCGTGACCCAGGACGATGTCAATCGAGGCTCGATCACCAACGTCGCCCAAGCCGAAGCGACGGGTCCAAAAGGACAGCGTGTCTTCTCCCAAGACAATGCCATTGTAAACGCTGCGCAAAATCCCGGATTGGTTTTCGTCAAGACCTCTACACCAAAAGTCGTAGATGCGGTAGGCGACGTGATCACCTATACCATCCGGGTAGCGAATACCGGAAACGTATCTCTAGTTGACGTACACGTCACTGATCCGTTGGTCAATTTGGATGAAACCATCATCCGTCTCGATCCAATTCAAACCCAGACCTATACCACCACCTATACCGTTACCCAGGCCGATCTGGATGCAGGCGTAGTGAAAAATGCCGCCCAGCTGCAAGCAACGGACGCCAACAACAACACCTACAACAGAAACTCTTCCACCACTACCAGAGTAGATCAAAATCCGCAGATCGACATTTCCAAAACGGCAGATGTAAGTAGCTTCGATACTGAGGGCGACGTGATCAATTATACGATCGAGGTAGAAAACACCGGAAATATCACCGTATTGAATCTTCAGGTGACTGACCCTAAGACGAACGCTACAACCTATGTGTCCGGCGATGATGGGTCAGATGGTATCATGTCTCCGGGTGAGACCTGGATCTATACCACGAGCTATACCACAACGCAGGATGATGTGGACAAAGGAGGATTCAGAAATGACGCAAACGCATCAGGCACCACTTCTACCGCAGGGGCAGTATCTGACGATACCAATGTAAACGTGCCGTCAGATGTGCAGCCGGGCTGGACAATTGCCAAAACTGTGACAACCAACCCAGCGACGTATCAGGCGGTAGGAGATGTGCTTTCCTATCAAATCGTAGTCACCAATACCGGGAATGTCAGAGTCAACACGGTGACAGTGACAGACCCCTTGGCAAACGGTGCGCCTACTTACGTCTCTGGAGACGGCAACAATGACTCCAAACTTGACTTGACTGAGTCTTGGACCTATACGGCCGTCCATTCGGTGACCCAAGCTGACTTGGATAAAGGTACCTTTACAAACGTGGCCACAGTTTCCGGTAAATTGGACAGCGGAAGCATTCCAAATGCCACGGACTCTGAGACGGTGACTGGTCAGCAGACTCCTTCCTGGACTTTGACCAAGGTCAGCACCACGCAACCAAACTCATTCAGAACGCCTGGACAGGGACTTTCCTACAACATTGTGGTAAGAAATACCGGGAACGTCAGCATCAAGTCAGTCTCTGTTACCGACCCGGGAGCCACTTCAGGTCCTACCTATAGGTCAGGTGATTTGAATAACAACCAGGTACTTGAAGTGGCCGAGGCCTGGACTTATTCGGCAAGCTACACGACCAAGCAATCGGATATCGATGCTGGACAGTATGAAAATATCGCTACCGCCACAGGCTCCCCTGCAGGTGGCACGCTGCCCAATGCAACGGACAATGAGATCGTGCCAGCCGTTCAGACGACCACCATTGACATCTCTAAGACCGTCACCCAAAACGGATACAATAAAGTCGGAGAAGTCTTGAACTACACATTGGTAGTCAGAAACACCGGAAATGTCACGCTTACGAATGTGCTGGTAGAGGATCCTAATACAGGTCTTTCGGAGGTGATTGCCAAGATGAATCCGGGCGACAGCAAAACATACCAGGAAACTTACACGGTGACCCAAACTGATATTGACAGTGGGCATATAGAAAATATAGCGACAGCCACGGGCACCAAACCAGATTTAACTACCATAGTTGATACTGCTACAGAAATCATAAATGGAGCCCAAACTCCGGGATTGAATCTCTTCAAAGACGTGCAGCAAAGCGGCTTCTACCTACCTGGGGAAGTGATCAACTATACCATCTACGTCCAAAACCCAGGGAACATCAACATCTTTGACTTGAGAGTGGTTGATTCCAAGGTGGGACTGGATACGACGATCGCAGTATTCGGGCCTAAGGAAATCGTACGGTTCGACGTGGACTATGTAGTCACCCAGGAGGATGTAGATCTGGGTAGTATCACCAACGTGGTGACCGCCGAAGGACACGACTTCAACAACAACGTCCTGTCAGACAGCGATTCCAAGCTGCTTATCGGTACTCCGGATCCGAAGATGGTGGTCGGCAAAACGACCTCCACCCAAAACTATGCTGCTCCGGGGGACATCATCGAGTACCATGTCAGTGTGCAAAATACCGGTAACCTGACTTTGTTCAATGTTTTCGTAGAAGATCCAAAAGCAGACATCATCACGCCGATGCCGATCGCCTCGATAGCGCCAGGGCAGACAGTAGTCGTAGACGCAGCACATACCGTCGTGCAGGCAGACATCGACGCAGGGCAATACGTCAATACCGCGACCGTCACAGCTTCCGAACCGGATAGCACCAAGATCATCAAGCAAACCAACCAGGTGCGTGTGCCGGCTATTCAGACCCCAGACTATACGGTCACCAAAGCCAGCTCGACTCCTAACTACGACCAGGTAGGGGATGTGATCAACTATACGTTTACTGTCCAAAATACGGGAAACGTAACCCTTTCAAATGGAGAACTGACCGATCCAAAAGCACAGCTCATCCCTCCGACCACATTTACGACCTTGGCTCCTTCGCAGGTAGTCACTGTGAATGCGGTACACACCGTGACGCAAGCGGACCTGGATGCGGGACAGTATGAAAACACCGGCTCTGCAAAAGCCAAAGACACGAACAGTAAGGACATAAGCAGAAACTCCAACAAGGTGGTGGTTCCCGCTATTCAAAATCCTGAACTCGACATTGTAAAAAGCGCGGGGCAGTCTACCTACTCCACACTGGGTGAGGTGGTCAACTATCAATTTGTAGTGACCAACACCGGTAATGTGACCCTTTCTGATACGAAGGTCATTGACGCGAATACTGTGGTGGCAGGGAATTCCTTTGTGCTTAGCCCAGCGGCGACCCGTACCGTCACTGCTACACATACAGTGACCCAGGCTGATTTGGACACAGGACAAATTGTCAATGTGGCTACTGCCCAGGCTAAAGATCCTAAAAATGCCCAGACTTCGACTGTCTCCAACGTGGTGACTGTAACAGCTGTACAGAATCCAAGTGTGCAGGCTGTGAAATCCTCATCTGTGCAGACCTACAGCCAGGTAGGCGAGGTCATCCACTATAACATTGCCGTTACCAATACGGGTAACGTTACCCTTTCCAACTTGACGGTGACCGATGTCAGGGCGACGGTGACTGGAGGCAGTCCGATAGCCAAATTGGCTCCGGGCCAGACCTCGAATGTGTCCGCTTCCTATCAAGTGACTCAGGCGGATCTCAATGCGGGAAGGATTATTAACGTGGCCTCGGTAGACGGCGTGGATGTCAACAATGACCCGGTCAATGACATCACCAATACGGTCACTGTTACCGCTATCCAGGATCCTGAAATACTGGTGACCAAAGAGGTTAATCCTGCATCCTACGATTCGCTAAACGAAGTCCTTAACTATACACTGATCGTCGAGAACACCGGCAACGTCACCTTGACTCAGGTGCAATTGACCGATCCGCTGACGTCTTTGACAGTGAATATTGGCACGATGGACGGTGGGGACACCTTCACCACTACGGCTACCTATACGATCACTCAAGCAGATCTGGACAGCGGATCTGTGCCAAATACCGCGACCGCCACAGGAATTGATCCAAACAATTTAACGATCACAGACACCGACAAAGAGGAAGCGGTGGGCGTGCAGGATCCAGGAATTGATATCCAGAAAACTGCAGATGTCACCCAAGTGCGAGATGAAGGCGATCTGATCACCTACACCTTTGTAGTGGAAAATACTGGTAATATGACACTGGGCAATGTGGAGCTAGTGGATAACAGAATTCCATATACCCAAACCATCGGAACAATGCTTCCGGGAGATGTCAGTACCTATTCGGTTACCTATACCGTGACTCAAGCTGATATTGACAGCGGGGCGATTGTGAATCCGGCCACCGTGACGGGAGATGTACCAAATGGACAGGCAGTTTCTGATACTGATCAGGTGACAGTGGATGTGGATCAAAATGCTCAGATCGAGTTAACCAAGACCGGCAGTCAGTCCTTCTACACTGCGCTTGGGGCACAGATCAACTACACCATTATCGTTCAAAACACGGGAAATGTTACGCTGACGAATGTCAATACCCGCGATAGCCAGCTCGGCTTGAATCAGACAACTACTTTGGCACCGGGAGCTTCAGTTACCTACAACGGGGTTCATACCATTGTCCAGGCAGATTTGGATCGTGGAAGCTACGTGAACACCGCAAGCGTTCGCGCCGACCAGCCTTCCGGTCCGGCCTTGACTGCTTCGGACTCTTGGACCGCCACGGCTGTTCAGTACAGCCAGCTGGAGGTGAAAAAATCCGTATCCCCGGTCATCTATGACAGTGCCGGCGATGTATTGAGTTACAGCATTCTGGTGACCAACAAAGGCAATGTGACCCTAAGCCTGGTGAAGACGGAAGATCCGGCCACGGGATTGACGGAATCAGCGCCTACCTTGGCACCGGGAGCCAGTCTCACCTACAGCACCACTTATACAGTGACCCAGCAGGACGTAGATAATGGACTGTTTAGAAACGTAGTTCAGTCTGTCGGCAATAGACCAGACGGAAACAAGGTTACCGGACAAGACGACGCCGTTGCGCTTTCCAATGGAAAAGGGGGGATCCAGTTGACCAAAACACCACTTGCCAGCAGCTATTCCCAAGTGGATGAAGTGATCGAGTACGAGTTTACTATAACCAACATCGGTACTCTCACCTTGGATAATGTGCAGCTTTCCGACACCCGCATAGGCTATAGCGAAGCGCTGGCTACCCTTTCTCCAGGCCAGTCAGTATCATTTACCGCCGCTTATTCGATTACCCAAGCTGACTTGGATTCCGGATCTGTTGTCAATTCGGCAACTGTGACAGCCACAGATAGTGACAATAAGACGCAGAGCGATATAGATGATGCGGTTGTTTCAGCAGCACAGAATCCAGAGATCACCTTGACCAAAGAAGTGAATCCATCGACAATCGCTGCTGCGGGAGTAGATCTCACCTACACCTTCACAGTGACTAACACTGGCAACGTGAGCCTGACCGATGCGCAGCTCACTGACAATAGGTTGGCGGGCTTCAATCCGGCGCCGTTCGATCTGGTTCCGGGGCAGTCAGAGGTCTTCACGGCCAGTTACCAGACTACACAAGCCGATGTGGATAGAGGGTTTATTCTAAATGTCGCCACCGTGCGGGCGATTGACCCAAGACAACAGACTGTTTCTGATACCGATAATGCCACGGTAAATGTGCAGCGAAATGGTGCGATTGAGATCCAAAAAACCGCTGACCTTGCTACTGTGACCACCGCGGGAGAGGTCGTTACCTACACTTTGACGGTGACCAACATCGGTAACCTCACACTCAATGACGTGACTACCAACGATCCTATGACGGGCCTTAGCGAATATGAAGTGAGTTTGATTCCCGGCGCGACAGTGACCTATACCACTGCATATACCGTCACGCAGGCGAATATCGATGCCGGCACCATCCACAACGTAGCCACCACCGAAGGTATTACGGTGTACAATGTGACCAGAACAGATACCGATGATGCTACCGTCAACGTGGTTCAAAATGGAGCGATTTCTATTACAAAAACTGCTAATCCTCAGATTTACTCTGTCCCTGGACAGGTGGTGACTTACACGTTTGTAATAGAAAATACCGGTAACGTGACTTTGGCTCCGGTGACCTTGTCTGATCCTGCGCTTTCCCTGACTCAGGATTTTGCCAGCTTGGCTCCTGGACAAATAGCCACCGCTACGGCAACCTATACCGTAACGCTGGCGGATCTGAACAGAGGATACATCTTCAATGAAGCCACCGCCTCCGGTATCGGACCTAAAGGTAAGACATTCAGAGATACGGATACAGAGCGCATAGTTGGTACCAACAACCCAGGCATAGGCATTACTAAGACTGCCAACGTGACTAACTATCAAATGGCTGGAGACTTGGTAGAATATACCATAGTAGTGACCAACTCCGGGAATACATCTTTGCTGGGAGTTACAGTAGTCGACAGGCAGATTCCAATCCTTCAGGTGAAGCCGGGCATGGTACCAGGGGAGACCTGGACCATCACCGGCACGCATACCATCACACAGGCTGACGTGGATGCAGGTTCGCTGACCAATGTGGCCACCGTCACGGCTAATTCGCCGCAGGGAACCAATGTAAATGGAATGGCATCGGTGACTATCAATGCAAATCAGACACCGGATGTCAGATTGACTAAAACCTCGGATGTGAATCAGGTAGATGCCGCCGGCGATGTAGTCAACTATGAATTGATTGTAGAAAATACGGGAAATGTCACGCTGCAAAATGTAGTGTTGACGGATCCACTGACCGGTTTATCTGTGGATATAGGAACGTTGATTCCTGGCCAAATCGTGACCAATACGGAAAGTTATCCGGTCACTCAGGCAGATATCGACGCAGGGTCTATTGTGAATGTGGCGAGTGTCACAGGCGAAGATCCAAATGGACAGACGATTGATGACGACGCAACAGTAACCGTCACGGCGGTTCAGAATTCGGATATTCAAATCGTCAAGACGTCGAATATCTCCACCTACAACGCTGCCAATCAGGTAGCAATCTTCACCTTGACGGTGACCAACACAGGCAATATGAGTCTGTCCGACGTGACCGTGACAGATCCGCTGACCTCGCTGACGGTGGATGCTGGCGATCTGGCTCCTGGAGAGGTAGCTACATTTACCACGCCATATACTATTAGCCAGGCAAATGTGGATGCAGGAAGCTTTACCAACACGGCTACCGTGGAGGGAATTGACCCAGGTGCAACTACTGTGGAAGACGCCGACGCCATCACCCTTACCAGTATCCGTAGACCTGGTATTCAGCTGAGCAAAACCGCCGATAAGGCTACCTATAGTGTAGCAGGCGAACCTGTCACTTACACACTTGTAGTGACTAATACTGGTAATGTGACGTTGAGCAACGTTTCACTCAGTGATCCTATGGCTAGCGCTGGACAGAGTGTGGGTAACCTCGCTCCGGGTGCAAGCCAGACAATCACTGCGGTCTATACGGTGAAGCAGTCCGATGTGGACAATGGCATTATTCATAATACAGCTACGGCACAAGGTACATCTCCTGCCCAGCTTGTGGTGAGAGATTTTGATTCCGAATCGGTCACAGCAGTTCAGACCCCAGGCATCAGCCTGACGAAAACACCGAATCCTGCTACTTATTCCCAAGCCGGGGATCAGATCAGCTACGCGTTGACGGTTACGAATACGGGCAATGTGACCCTGGATAATGTGACGGTAAGCGATGCGGGCACGACGTTGGGGAATCCACAGGTAGGTACGCTGGCCCCTGGGCAGAGTGCAACGGTTGGAGCCGTCTACACGGTAACCCAGTCAGATGTGGATGGCGGCAGCTATGTGAATATTGCAACAGTAACGGGCGAGGATCCGAACAGTGTGATCCAGACAGCTACGGCTACGGCCACTGTGACGGCAGTTCAGAGCCCTGGTATCGCCTTGACAAAAACCCCTACTCCGACGGATTACAGTCAATTGGATGAGGTGATCAGTTACGAGCTGGTTGTTACCAACTCAGGCAACGTGACGTTGACCGGCGTTGCGGTAAGCGACGTGGGCACGACCCTTGACAACCCTCAGGTAGGCACACTTGCACCAAACCAGAGCGCCACGGTAACGGGCAGCTATACGATAACGCAGTCAGACATTGACAACGGCAGCTTCGTGAACACGGCTACGGCGACGGGTCTGGATCCGAACAGCGGAACGCAGACTGCTACGGCCACGGCGACGGTGGCTGCGAACCAGACACCTGCTTTGGATCTGAAGAAAACAGCCAACCCGCATACCTACAGCCAGGTGGGCGAGCAGATCAGCTATACCCTTGAGATAGAGAATACAGGCAACGTGACCCTGACCAATGTGGTGGTAAATGATCCGTTGGCCAACTATACTTCCCCAAGTTTCACGTTGGTTCCTGGCCAGACCGAATCGGTATCCGGCATCCTGACCATTACCCAGGCAGACCTGGACAGAGGCTATGTGGACAACGTGGCCACGGCGGTGGGCACCGATCCGAACAATACCGTACTGACGGTGACTGCACCTGAGCGTATCACGGCAGGTCAGAGTCCATCGATCAGTCTGTCGAAGACTGCTGACAGACAGACCTACGACCAGGCCGGTGATGTGATCACCTATACACTGGAAGTGGAGAACACGGGCAACGTGACCCTTTACGGTGTGGTGGTGACCGATCCGCTGCGCAACTTTACCTCTCCGACACTGCCTGAACTGGCTCCCGGCCAGACGGCAAGTTATTCAGTCGGGTTGACAGTGACCCAGGCAGAAGTGGATGCAGGCGGTGTGATGAACACGTCGACAGCGACGGGAGTATCCCCGAACAGCGTGACCGTGACCGATACAGACGACGAGCTGGTACTGGCCAATGTGGCCCCGGCACTGGATCTGGTGAAGACTGCCAACCCTAAGGTCTTTGTGAACGCAGGGGAAGTAGTGACTTACACCTTTGAGGTAAGCAACGTAGGCAACGTGACCCTGACAGGGGTATTGCTGAGCGATCCGTTGATCCCATACAGCCAGAGTATCGGTACCATGGCTCCTGGCGACAGCCAGATATTTACAGCTACTTATACGCTGACCCAGACAGACATAGACAACCGCATCCTGATCAACACGGCGGCGGTGACAGGCACTGCACCGGACAACAGTACGGCCACGGCAACAGACAGAGCATTGATTGCCTCGCAGGACTTCGGTGCGATCGAAGTGGATAAGGTATCGCTGGATCAGGTATACAGTACGATAGGGGAACCACTGGAATATGAGATTACGGTGACCAACATCGGTAACGTTACCCTCAACAACGTGGTGTTGACAGATGATCTGACCAGTCTGACCCAGAACATAGGCACGATGGCACCTGGTGCAAGTTCGGTTTACACGACGACTTACGTGGTCACCCAGCAGGACCTGGATTCAGGGCTGATCACGAATGAGGCCACGGCCACGGGAGTGGAAGCGACGCCTCAGGCGACCCCTGTGAGTGATAAGGACAATGCGGTTTCGGTAGCCAGAAGACAGCCTGGTATCAAACTGAACAAGCAGAGCAGTACAGCAAGCTATGCCCAGCCGGGGGATGTGATCGACTACACGTTGACGGTTACCAACATAGGCAATGTGACGCTGGACAATATTGTACTGGATGACCAGTTGACAGGAATTACCCAGGTGGCATTGAACGACCTGTTGCCGGGAGCATCAACGGTAATAGCGACCAGCTATACGGTTACCCAGACAGACCTTGACGCAGGTACCGTGGACAACACGGCCAGCGTGAGCGGGGAAGGTCCGGGTGGAAGAACTGTTGCCTCAAAAGACAGTGAATCCGTACCTGGCGTACGTGCAGGCGGGATTCAGCTGATCAAGACGGCCACGCCGAAACTGTATGTCAGAGCCGGCCAGGTGATCAACTATACCTTGGAAGTGACCAATACGGGCAACCTGACCCTGGACAATGTGACGGTTACTGATCCGCTTACAGGAACCAATACCAATCTGGGAACGCTGGCACCTGGGGCTATGACGGTGGTACCGGCAACTTACACGATTGTACAGTCGGATGTGGACAACGGCACGGTGACCAATACCGCCACAGCCGAAGGCACGGATCCGTTCAATACGACCCTGGGCACGACGGACAGCGAAGTGGTACGTGCAATCGGGGTGTCCCAGTTGAGACTGACCAAGACCGCGAACCCTACTACCTATGATCAGGCAGGAGATGCGATCAGCTATACCCTGACGGTGACCAACAGCGGCAACCTGATCCTGAATGATGTGGTGATTACAGACCCACTGACCAACCTGACCTACAACGTGGGCACGTTGGCACCGCAGCAGAGCGCAACGATAAATGAAACATATTCAGTAAGCCAATCAGATGTCGATGCGGGATGGGTGGTGAACATCGCGACCGCAACGGCCAAGGACAGCCAGGGAGCGGACAAGTTGACCACAGCCACAGCGACAGTCACAGCAGTTCAGACCCCAGGCATCAGCCTGACGAAAACACCGAATCCTGCTACTTATTCCCAAGCCGGGGATCAGATCAGCTACGCGTTGACGGTTACGAATACGGGCAATGTGACCCTGGATAATGTGACGGTAAGCGATGCGGGCACGACGTTGGGGAATCCACAGGTAGGTACGCTGGCCCCTGGGCAGAGTGCAACGGTTGGAGCCGTCTACACGGTAACCCAGTCAGATGTGGATGGCGGCAGCTATGTGAATATTGCAACAGTAACGGGCGAGGATCCGAACAGTGTGATCCAGACAGCTACGGCTACGGCCACTGTGACGGCAGTTCAGAGCCCTGGTATCGCCTTGACAAAAACCCCTACTCCGACGGATTACAGTCAATTGGATGAGGTGATCAGTTACGAGCTGGTTGTTACCAACTCAGGCAACGTGACGTTGACCGGCGTTGCGGTAAGCGACGTGGGCACGACCCTTGACAACCCTCAGGTAGGCACACTTGCACCAAACCAGAGCGCCACGGTAACGGGCAGCTATACGATAACGCAGTCAGACATTGACAACGGCAGCTTCGTGAACACGGCTACGGCGACGGGTCTGGATCCGAACAGCGGAACGCAGACTGCTACGGCCACGGCGACGGTGGCTGCGAACCAGACACCTGCTTTGGATCTGAAGAAAACAGCCAACCCGCATACCTACAGCCAGGTGGGCGAGCAGATCAGCTATACCCTTGAGATAGAGAATACAGGCAACGTGACCCTGACCAATGTGGTGGTAAATGATCCGTTGGCCAACTATACTTCCCCAAGTTTCACGTTGGTTCCTGGCCAGACCGAATCGGTATCCGGCATCCTGACCATTACCCAGGCAGACCTGGACAGAGGCTATGTGGACAACGTGGCCACGGCGGTGGGCACCGATCCGAACAATACCGTACTGACGGTGACTGCACCTGAGCGTATCACGGCAGGTCAGAGTCCATCGATCAGTCTGTCGAAGACTGCTGACAGACAGACCTACGACCAGGCCGGTGATGTGATCACCTATACACTGGAAGTGGAGAACACGGGCAACGTGACCCTTTACGGTGTGGTGGTGACCGATCCGCTGCGCAACTTTACCTCTCCGACACTGCCTGAACTGGCTCCCGGCCAGACGGCAAGTTATTCAGTCGGGTTGACAGTGACCCAGGCAGAAGTGGATGCAGGCGGTGTGATGAACACGTCGACAGCGACGGGAGTATCCCCGAACAGCGTGACCGTGACCGATACAGACGACGAGCTGGTACTGGCCAATGTGGCCCCGGCACTGGATCTGGTGAAGACTGCCAACCCTAAGGTCTTTGTGAACGCAGGGGAAGTAGTGACTTACACCTTTGAGGTAAGCAACGTAGGCAACGTGACCCTGACAGGGGTATTGCTGAGCGATCCGTTGATCCCATACAGCCAGAGTATCGGTACCATGGCTCCTGGCGACAGCCAGATATTTACAGCTACTTATACGCTGACCCAGACAGACATAGACAACCGCATCCTGATCAACACGGCGGCGGTGACAGGCACTGCACCGGACAACAGTACGGCCACGGCAACAGACAGAGCATTGATTGCCTCGCAGGACTTCGGTGCGATCGAAGTGGATAAGGTATCGCTGGATCAGGTATACAGTACGATAGGGGAACCACTGGAATATGAGATTACGGTGACCAACATCGGTAACGTTACCCTCAACAACGTGGTGTTGACAGATGATCTGACCAGTCTGACCCAGAACATAGGCACGATGGCACCTGGTGCAAGTTCGGTTTACACGACGACTTACGTGGTCACCCAGCAGGACCTGGATTCAGGGCTGATCACGAATGAGGCCACGGCCACGGGAGTGGAAGCGACGCCTCAGGCGACCCCTGTGAGTGATAAGGACAATGCGGTTTCGGTAGCCAGAAGACAGCCTGGTATCAAACTGAACAAGCAGAGCAGTACAGCAAGCTATGCCCAGCCGGGGGATGTGATCGACTACACGTTGACGGTTACCAACATAGGCAATGTGACGCTGGACAATATTGTACTGGATGACCAGTTGACAGGAATTACCCAGGTGGCATTGAACGACCTGTTGCCGGGAGCATCAACGGTAATAGCGACCAGCTATACGGTTACCCAGACAGACCTTGACGCAGGTACCGTGGACAACACGGCCAGCGTGAGCGGGGAAGGTCCGGGTGGAAGAACTGTTGCCTCAAAAGACAGTGAATCCGTACCTGGCGTACGTGCAGGCGGGATTCAGCTGATCAAGACGGCCACGCCGAAACTGTATGTCAGAGCCGGCCAGGTGATCAACTATACCTTGGAAGTGACCAATACGGGCAACCTGACCCTGGACAATGTGACGGTTACTGATCCGCTTACAGGAACCAATACCAATCTGGGAACGCTGGCACCTGGGGCTATGACGGTGGTACCGGCAACTTACACGATTGTACAGTCGGATGTGGACAACGGCACGGTGACCAATACCGCCACAGCCGAAGGCACGGATCCGTTCAATACGACCCTGGGCACGACGGACAGCGAAGTGGTACGTGCAATCGGGGTGTCCCAGTTGAGACTGACCAAGACCGCGAACCCTACTACCTATGATCAGGCAGGAGATGCGATCAGCTATACCCTGACGGTGACCAACAGCGGCAACCTGATCCTGAATGATGTGGTGATTACAGACCCACTGACCAACCTGACCTACAACGTGGGCACGTTGGCACCGCAGCAGAGCGCAACGATAAATGAAACATATTCAGTAAGCCAATCAGATGTCGATGCGGGATGGGTGGTGAACATCGCGACCGCAACGGCCAAGGACAGCCAGGGAGCGGACAAGTTGACAACAGCCACGGCGACAGTCACAGCAGTTCAGACCCCAGGCATCAGCCTGACGAAAACAGCTGATAGGTCTACTTACCAGCAGGATGGTGAGATAGTCACTTATTCTTTGGAAGTAGAGAATACTGGAAATGTAACATTAACAAATGTGACCATTGTAGATCCTCTGACAGGCATGAATCAGGCAGTTGGTACTTTATCACCAAGTCAAACAGCATCCTTCAACAGTACTTATACAGTGACGCTGGCTGATTTGAACTTTGGTACAATCTACAATCAGGCAACTGTGACTGGGCAAGATCCAAATAGCTCTACCTTATTTGATGTAGATGAAGTGACTTTGGTAGCTCTGGCTGCACCAGCCATAGAATTGGTTAAAGAGGCAAATCCACGAATATTTGTAAACGCTGGAGAGGTAGTTACTTATAGTTTAAAAGTTACCAATGTGGGTAATGTCACATTAAATAATGTGATCATTAATGATCCTTTAACTAACCTGAATCAAAATATTGGTTCGATAGATCCATTGCAAAGTCAAACGTTGACTAGTACCTATACCTTGACTCAAGCAGACATAGATCGAGGAATTTTGATCAATACTGCTACTGCGACAGGTGTTGCACCAGATCAAAGTACTGCTTCAGATATCGATAGGGCAATTATAGTGGCTAGAGATTTTGGCGCAATTGAAGTAGTTAAATCAACTAACACTCCTGTTTATTCCAATGCCAATGATGTTTTGACTTATAATATTGAGGTTAGAAACATTGGCAATGTGACATTGGATAATGTGGTCTTGACTGATGATCTGACATTGACTACTGTGTCCATTGGTACAATGGCTCCGAATGCAATTACTGTGATTCCAACAAGTTATACAGTATCCCAGCAAGATGTGGATGCAGGATCTGTGACAAATACGGCCTCTGTAACCGGAGTGGAAGCTACCACGATAGGCAGAAGCGTAAGTGATCAGGATAATGCCGTTTCTATTGCGAGACAAGGTACATCCATAGATCTGGTCAAAACAGCTTTGGTTTCCACCTATAATGCTGTGGGAAATGTAATTCCATATGAGCTCACTGTTACCAATACAGGAAATGTGACCCTTTCGAATGTAACCTTGACAGATCCATTAACTGGTTTGGCTGTTGATTTGGGCTCAATTGCACCAAATGTTGCCACAGTAGTTTCCGAGAGCTATACGGTTATTCAATCTGACATTGATTTTGGAAACATTAGCAATACAGCGACAGTAACTGCTGAAGATCCGAATGGAAATAACCTTTCTGATGATGACACCGCTGTAGTATCAGCGGTTCAATCTTCAGGAATTGCCTTGACGAAAACAGCCGATGTAGCAACCTACGACCAGGTGGGTGATGTAGTCACCTATACTTTGACCGTAACCAATACCGGAAATGAAACCTTGACCGGTGTGACCTTGACAGATCCATTGACCGGATTGAATCAGGCTATTGGTTCGATGGCACCTGCCCAGGTAGTGACAGTAACAGAAAGCTATGCCATTGCCCAAGCTGATATCGATGCTGGTCAAGTGGTGAACATTGCGACTGTTACCGCAACGGATGCTACCAATGCGAACTTAAGTGACACTGCGACTGCGACTGTGACTGCGAACCAGTCTTCTGGCATTGATCTGACGAAAATAGCAGATGTGTCAACTTACGATCAGGTTGGTGATGTGATTACCTATACTTTGACTGTAACCAATACAGGCAATGAAACGCTGAACAATGTGACCTTGACAGATCCATTGACAGGATTGAATCAGGCTATCGGCACCATGGCACCTGCCCATGTAGTGACAGTAACAGAAAGCTATACCATTGCCCAAGCTGATATCGATGCGGGTCAAGTGGTGAACGTGGCGACAGTATCTGCAATTGATGCGACTAACACCAATTTGAGCGACACTGCGACTGCGACTGTGACTGCGAATCAGTCTTCTGGCATTGATCTGACGAAAACTGCAGATGTAACAACTTACGACCAGGTAGGTGATGTGATCACCTATACCTTGACCGTGACCAATACAGGTAACGAAACACTGGACAATGTGACCTTGACGGATCCATTGACAGGCTTGAATCAGGCTATTGGTTCCATGGCACCTGCCCAAGTAGTGACTGTTACAGAAAGCTATACCATTGCCCAAGCCGATATCGATGCTGGTCAAGTGGTGAACATTGCGACTGTTACCGCAACGGATGCTACCAATGCGAACTTAAGCGACACTGCGACTGCGACTGTGACTGCGAACCAGTCCTCTGGCATTGATCTAATGAAAACTGCAGATGTGACAACTTACGATCAAGTGGGTGATGTGATTAGGTATACCTTGACTGTGACCAATACTGGCAACGAGACCTTGAACAATGTGACCTTGACAGATCCATTGACCGGATTGAATCAGGCTATTGGTTCGATGGCACCTGCCCAGGTAGTGACAGTAACAGAAAGCTATACCATTGCCCAAGCTGATATCGATGCTGGCCAAGTGGTGAACGTAGCAACAGTGACCGCGACAGATGCTACCAATGCGAACTTAAGCGACACTGCGACTGCGACTGTGAGTGCGAACCAGTCCTCTGGTATTGATCTGACGAAAACTGCAGATGTGACAACTTACGGTCAAGTGGGTGATGTGATTACGTATACCTTGACTGTGACCAATACTGGCAACGAGACCTTGAACAATGTGACCTTGACAGATCCATTGACCGGATTGAATCAGGCTATTGGTTCGATGGCACCTGCCCAAGTAATGACAGTAGCAGAAAGCTATACAATTGCCCAAGCCGATATCGATGCTGGCCAAGTGGTGAACGTAGCAACGGTGACCGCGACAGATGCAACTAACGCCAACTTGAGTGACACGGCCACTGCCACTGTGACTGCCATCCAGTCCTCTGGCATTGCTCTGACGAAAACAGCAGATGTGACAACTTACGATCAAGTGGGTGATGTGATTAGGTATACCTTGACTGTGACCAATACTGGCAACGAGACCTTGAACAATGTGACCTTGACAGATCCATTGACCGGATTGAATCAGGCTATTGGTTCGATGGCACCTGCCCAAGTAATGACAGTAGCAGAAAGCTATACAATTGCCCAAGCCGATATCGATGCTGGCCAAGTGGTGAACGTAGCAACGGTGACCGCGACAGATGCCACAAACACCAACTTAAGTGATACAGCGACTGCGACCGTGACGGCAGTTCAGTCTTCCGGTATTGATCTAACGAAAACAGCAGATGTGTCAACTTACGATCAGGTAGGTGATGTGATTACCTATACTTTGACCGTAACCAATACCGGAAATGAAACCTTGACCGGTGTGACCTTGACTGATCCATTGACAGGCTTGAATCAGGCTATTGGTTCCATGGCACCTGCCCAAGTAGTGACAGTTACAGAAAGCTATACCATTGCCCAAGCTGATATCGATGCAGGCCAAGTGGTGAACGTAGCGACTGTAAATGCGACAGATGCCACAAACACCAACTTGATTGATACAGCGACTGCGACCGTGACGGCAGTTCAGTCTTCCGGTATTGATCTAACGAAAACAGCAGATGTGTCAACTTACGATCAGGTAGGTGATGTGATTACCTATACTTTGACCGTAACCAATACCGGTAATACAACTCTAGTAAATGCATTGATCACTGATCCATTATCAGGATTAGTAGAAATTTATCCTTTAATGGCAGTGGGAGAAACAGTCTCTTATACTACGACATATACTGTAACTGAATCCGACTTACAAGCTGGAAGCATCACAAATACCGCTTCTGTTGTAGCACAGGATCCTATAGGAAATGATGTAGAAGCTAGTGATGATGCGGTTGTAGTGACAGATGCACAGCCAGGGATTGAAATTGTCAAAACCGCAGATAAAGATGTGGTGATTGCAAGCGGTCAAGTCATCAATTATACGCTGACTGTGACCAATACCGGAAATATTGATTTGGTTGATATCCAAGTGACGGATCCTTTGACTGGATTTGACGAGACAATTGTGAGTCTTTCTCCACAAGAATCAATGGATTTTGTCACCGCTTATACCGTAACTGAAGCGGATGTTGACGCAAGTGATCCGATTGTCAACATAGCATATGTGACAGCTTCAAATCCGGTAGGTCCTGATCCATTGACTGATGAGGATGATGCCGTTACCCGCATAGAATGTAATGGCGAGACTTTGGTAACTGGACTTCTTTATCATATTGTAGGTCAGGAGCCATTACCAAATGTACCAGTCATTCTTCTCCCAGGAGTAAATACATCGGGTGATACTTTGATTAGTGTAACAAACAGCTTAGGTAGATACGAATTTAGTGGGGTGGCTGTAGGTGACTACCGCATCAAAGTGTTAGATGAAAACCTTGAGATCAATCAAAGCTTAAGAGCCATAGATGGTGATGAAGCTGAGATTACTGTGTCTCCATGTAACTATAACCCGGTTGATTTCCGATATGCTAGAACAGGTTCTGGACCAGTTGCTAACAATCCATTCTTAAGAGGATTTATCTGGTATGATGTCAATGGAGATGGTATCCAGAATGAATGGTACGATGCAAATGGTGACGGAGAAGTGACCCAAAACTTCATCACAATTGGACAACCTATCAGTATTTCAAATTGGGAATGGTTTGATCTAAATGGTGATGGAAGCTATGAAGGTCCAGAAAATGAAGGCGAGTTGAACAAAGCCGGATTTGGAAATCCAGCTGGCCAGAATATTTCAATCAAAGGACCTGATGGCTACGAGGCAATGGCTACTGTTGGCCAGCTTGGTAATTGGAAACATGAGTTGACCCAGTTGCTTCCATATGGTGAGTATGAAGTGACTTTAGTGACTGATCCGGTGTTTGATGCAAATGGATTAAAGCTTGGAGCTTCAGGTCTGGTAAAAATACTTCCAGATCCTTCCGGAAGGATGACAGAGACAGAAGCAACCAATCGTTTGGTATGTGAAGTCACCACTCCTATTGTGCAAACAGGTTCGGTAACTCTACAAGACCCAACAGCATTCAACTTTGACTATGGCCTGCGTTGCTTCTTAGTGGATGATGAAGTGAATTTGGCAGTTGAGAAGACGTCTTTTGAAGTAGAAATCTTCGAGGGAGATGAATTCGAATATGAAGTAGTCATTCGAAACATTGGTGGAGTAGATGCGACTGAAGTATTATTGACAGATGATCTTCCTCAAAACGTAACTTATCTGAGCTCTGAGGTGACAGGCAATAGTAGCGATGCAGAGGTTACCACTTCGGTCACTGGAAGCAGAATCACCTGGACTATGCCATTATTCATTGCAGATGCGGAACTTGTAATTAGAATAAGAGTGAAAGCAGGAGATGCTGGTATTATTACAAACGTAGCTGAAATTAGCGCTAATGAGGTAGATACTGACGAGATGGATAATCAGGATGATGATGTAAATACCATCTTGCCATTCCACATCCCTAACGTAATTACTCCGACTAATCAGGATGGAAATAATGACACGTTTGAGATTCAGGGACTTGGTAAATTCGTGAGCAATGACATCGTCATTTTCAATAGATACGGTGATCATGTCTTTGAGAGAAAAGACTACCAAAATGATTGGGATGCTCCGGGCCAAGTGGCAGGAACCTATTTCTATATCCTAAATACCGTGGATAAAGACGGAGGTAAACATGAGTTCAAAGGATGGATTCAGGTGATCAAAGACTGATCACTTGATGATGCCTAAGAGTTAAAATAATAAAGCCCTGTAAATATGATTTACAGGGCTTTTCTTTGGGGAGTTGTGGAGCTGGCGAGATTCGAACCTTTCTTGTAAAGTGTTGGTATTCAGTAGTTTTGAAAATAAAATTTTACCTACTACACGATTTACGCAACGAGTTTTTTAATCTTTTGTCTTTGCCGGTTTTTGCCACAGAATATTTTTTCTGAATTGTGCCTACACAACTGCTATTTGAATGAACTTGATTTCGAGGTTAAAATTTAAGAAAATAAAATGAAATTGACTAAGATATTATGTTTTGGTAAAGCAGATATATGAGAATTGATCTTATCTTCTTCGAATTTGTTGATGCTTGAAATTTTAGCATTTTATTAATTGTTAATTCCTCAATATTTTCGATTCTATTCATTTTTTAATTGCTTTTCATTTAATAAAGTGATGGTTATTTGAAAACATCAACTCTCATGATTCTTGAATGATCACCACTACGATTTCTCTAAAGAATTTTCCTATTCTTACTTATTTCAAAGGGATTTCTTCATGCCTAATAAGTATTAATCGCAGGGTCAGATGCTCCATCGCTATACTTTACATAAGGATTTACGAAACTGTCACCGTGCTTAAAGAGATGATGATCATTTCTGGAGTTAATTACACTGATCTTTAGGGTGGAGGTGACAAGAAAAATATATTCCTATCGATAAGTTAAACTGCTATTTTATAGCAAATCTTCTCTTAATCGAAAAGTTGCTTTAATAGTGATGAGGGTCAATTAGAGTTTGAATTTGTCGATATTTTTAATTCTTCATATTCATAAAGTAAACTTGAGAATCAACAAAAAAATGAAGAAATTTAATAATGTAACAGCCTCATTACTTTCCACCCATCTACCACTGTAAGTTGCTCCCATTTTCCTTTTCCATTTAAATTAGGTAGTTCACTTTTTTCTTTTGCAATCCAAATAGAATGGTTGGAAGCTGATTGGATAATCCAATTCGGTTCTGCTTGCAGATTGATTAAATTGGTCTTCCAAGCGTCATTATTTTGAAACTGGGTTTCCCTGTTCAGACTTTCGTCCCCGTCATAAATGGAAATTACTTTCAAATCCGAATTGAAAAGAAGGGAAGGGAGACGTTTGTTGTATACTATCACCTCCTTAAGATCAGGTTCATTTTGTTGGAGCCAAGTGGTTACATTTCTGGTGTCATTTGTTATTCCCGGATTTTGACTCATGAAATAGGTTGACATACCTGTTAGCCCCATGGTGAAGATAAATGCTGAAATCACCGTTCTTTCAATCCTTCGGATATCCACTTTCTGCATAGCCACTAGCAATGAGGCAGTAATAAACCAGAGGAAGTAAAATTTAAAATTCAGGGAGATCCTAGGCTCAATCCATGTTATTGAAATTAATCCAATCATTAGTAGGATATGGAATCCCATTTGCCATCTCTCCCAGATTTTTTGTTGGGTATCAGTTAGTCTCTGCCAATAGTAAATTGCTCCAATGGCCAGCCCTGAATACAAGGGCAAAATGTAAAGCACCAGTTTGGACTGGCTGGATGAGAAAAAGAGCAAAGGCAAAAACACCCACATGAATAACATTGCCCCCAGATTTTTTAGGTCAGGGCGATTTTTGGGGAAATTTCGCAATAAAATTATGATCCAAGGAAAAGCCGTTGCCAACACTACAGCTCCATAAAAATAGAAGGGTTGCCCCCGATGAAAAGTATCCGTCGCAAATCGATCTATGGTATGTTTGAAAAGGAAGTAATTCAGAAACCGAGAATCTTCTAAATACAGGAACACAAACCAGCTCAGCCCGATAAAAAGCATGACTAGTACACCGGAAAGATGTATCTTCAGGGAACCCATTTTTTGTCTCATAACCCATCTCTGATATAACCAAATCAATAGCGGCACTATCAACACCACCGGTCCCTTGGTCAGAAATCCAATCCCCAAAAACACATAACACACAAGTAATTTCCATTGCTTACCATCCTCTAAAAATGCAAACCAGAAATACAGGGCTGCCAATATGAATAAAGTCAAATAGGTATCTGTGGTCAATGCCCTGCTGCCGATAATCACTGCAGGAAATGAGCCATAAAGCATGGCAGACAAAAAGGCAGCATTGGATCTCTTCAATAAAATGAATGCAATCTTATACACCAGCCAGATCTGAACCAGCACTGAAATCTGAAGTAAGAATCTAGCCGAAAAGGGAGAAATTCCCAGCACCTTAAAGCTCACTGCGGTGAGCCAATATGTTACCGGAGGCTTATGATAATGGTAAATTCCCATAAGCTGCGGGTGTAACCAATCTCCGGTTTGCACCATTTCTTTGGCAATCTCAGCATAGCGCGCTTCGCTCGATTCAGTAACAGACCAGGCACCCAAATTGAAAAACAGAACCGTGCCGACAAGTGCGAGCAGTAAAGTCAACCTTATACTCTTAAGTCGATCCAGGAAACTGAGTTTTAATTCATTGCTTGCTCCATAGTGGATCATCAGATTTCTTCCATACACCAGGATCCCAAATGCCTGTCCAATGAATAGGACAGAATCTTTCCGCAAAATCGCATAGGAGGCAATCAGAACGGCACCTACCAAACTGATATACCAAAAACTCAGCGGAAAGCGGGATTCTTTGCTGCGTTCGGAATCAAACCATTGCACCACAAACCTGCTTGTAAAGATCACCTGACCCAGCGTTCCCCAGGTTAGGAGCATTCCGCTGATCTCAGGATTATGCACCAAACTGTGAAAGTTATAGTGCGCATGAAAAATCAGGTATGCAAGAAATAGAAGCGGTAGAAAAATAAAACCGATTCGAATCCATTTTGGAAAGAGCTGCCATGCATTCTGGATTTTTAAATTTCGGATATAAATAAAATATCCCAACAACTGCCCGCCTACAATCACCAAATCCTGCCGAAACGTCCCATAAACGAGCAAAAGAAAAGAAGCAACCAAACTAAGCTGCCAGAAAATCACAGGAGACAATACCTTTCCTGCTTTTTCTGATTTGACCAATTGTATCAGAAACCGGGCTGAGAAAAGTCCTTGGGCAAGAAAACCAATGCCTAGGAGGAAGGAGCTATTCATTGACTACTTCTTTATGAGTTTTGATTGAATTCTCTGAAATCGTATAGGCTGTTTGCCGCTTCATCATCCAGCGTAGGGCAAAGGTGTCCTGAAGTGGAGACAACAGCCGGTTCCACACATTGAACTTGGATTTGCCCGTGATTCTTGGAAAGTGCTTAACAGGGATTTCGATCACTTTTTTACCTTGGATCAATGCCAGGGCGGGAAAAAACCGGTGCATCCCTTGGAAAAAAGGCATATCCATCACAACCGATCTTCGCATGATTTTCAGCGGACAGCCGGAGTCATGGACGCCGTCATGAAGCATGGAATCCCGAAACCAGTTGGCAAAAGTGGAAGAAACCTTCTTTACTCTGCTGTCCTTTCGTCCTTCCCTTCGGCCGGTTACCAAATCATAACTTGGAACCATGGCTTCAAGTCTGAGAAAGTCCAGAGGATCTGTCTGCAAGTCAGCATCTATGTAGCCAACCCAGGTAGTGGTGCATTTTTCAACTCCTGCACGGATAGCAGCACTCAATCCCGCATTTTTTTCAAAAGATAGATATCCTACATGTTGGTGGAGTTCAGCTAATTTTTTGATTTCAAGCAGGCTGTTATCTGTAGAACCATCGTTAACCAGGAGAAGAGTTACTTTAAATTTGGATTGGGATATATAGTCTTCAAAAGCGGGCAATAGTCTAGCTATGCCTTCCTCTTCGTTGAAGATGGGAATTACGATGGTGATTGCTTTAGGATTAATTTTCATTTCAACATTAAACAGTGGCAATTTTTCTTTTGAAATTCATTCATTTTAAATTTTTAGATTGTCCTATAGACTTTTGTTTCCTACTTGAAATAATAATCATCACAGAAATCAACAGTAGAGATACAAGAGAGGCATTATTGGTTCCCAAGTCCAAGCCACCTTTCGAAACAGGTTTGGTTAAAAAATCCCCAAATGTGGCCCCAAAGGGTCTGGTGAACACGAAAGCAATCCAAAACAAAAAGATCTGATTTAAATTGGTGAATTGGTGGAGTAGGTAAACAATCAAAATAATACTTGCTGTAATCAGAGCCCCTTGCAAATAGCTAAATCCTAGATTGTCGGATAAGAAGTCTCCAAAAGCAGTTCCCAAACTGTTGGAGAATAGGATCGCTGTCCAATAGAACATTTCTTTTTTCCTATCAATAATGGGGTATACAGCCAGTGTCCTAAATTTTATATACCAAATCACCAGGGTTAGCAATAAGGCTCCAAATAAGATCAGACTTCCCCATGTGTAACCCAACTGG
Source organism: uncultured Algoriphagus sp. (assembly GCF_963974365.1). Lineage (GTDB taxonomy): Bacteria > Bacteroidota > Bacteroidia > Cytophagales > Cyclobacteriaceae > Algoriphagus. Next base: position 162,197 of record NZ_CAXBBX010000012.1, read on the forward strand.
AGACTTCGATCCATAAAATCTGAAATCTCCGTTCCCAGAGTAGTAGTGGAAATGATGACCAGCCAATAAAATATAGGTTGGTAGGACTTGGCTATTAATTGCACTGTTAACACAGTAAGAAAGAATCCCGCAGTAATCAATATCCCTGTGAGATAACCGAGGTTTAGGGTCATTGACAAATAATCTCCTAAAGTTTCTCCCAGTGTGGTTGCTACAATTTTCATCAACCAGAAAAGCAGGGTGATTTCAGCGACCTTATTTGCAGAATAGATTTCAGTTTTCATTAGAATTTATAATTATATCCAACTCTCATTACCTGTGTTTCATAGTAATCCGCACTCGTGTAGCTGAAGTCGTTTCCGTCAATAGTCCTCTTGATCACCATGGTATTCAGCAAATCTGTGGCATTGAAAAACAACTCCCCGTTTCCCTGTTGAATCACACGATTTAGCCCCACATCCAAGGAAAATCTAGACTGTATCCTTCCTTGCGGAATAATGTCTGGAGCTAAATAAATTGCAGTCAGTTGACCGGAGAACTTATCCGAGAATTTGAACTTGGAATTCCATTTTACATTTCCGGAAAAAATCTCCTGTTTGTCTACAGTGAAGGTATGTGGTGTGGGATATTTATTTTCCACTGTAAATTCATCGATCTGATTGTGATAACCAGTTAGGTTTAGATCAAAAGAATACCAATCCGTGACATCCTGATCCCATATCAGCTCAAGACCTGAGGTATAACTTTTGTCACCATTCTGGAAAATAGCGTAGATCAAAGTACTGCCTGGTACGGTAGTCGAGATGCGGGTGATCGTCCCGTTGACCATGCGATGGTACAATGCGGAATAAAGGTAACCTGAGCTCCAGCCTGTTTTCCATCCTAACTCATAAGAATTGGTGAATTGGGGTTTTAAAGCAGGATTTCCCACTTTGATAATTTCGGCATCATCGTATTTGGGAAAAATCCGGATATCTACCTCATTGGGTCTATCCACTCGCCTGTTGAAAGATGCCGTCAGCTTATTCAATTCGTTGATTTTATAAGAGACTCTCGCATTTGGGAAAGGCTGGAAGTAGTTGTATCCATCACTTTTGTAGGTAGGATGGTTTGGATTTACCTCATAATTCAGGTTGACGTATTCCAGTCTCAGCCCAATTTCTCCTTCCCATTTTTTGCTTTCGTAGACATAGTTCCCATAGACTGCCGGAATGGTTTCCTTATAGGTAGCTGCTCCTCCCGCTAAGGAATCGATGGGAGAGTTTAATCCAGGGAAAAACTGCATGTTGGTGGGAATCCATCGTCTTCGAAGCTTTAATCCCGTTTCAAGCCTTCCATTTTTCAGGGGTTTTACATAGTCAAGCGTAGCGTCTACCACATTCTCATCGGAAAGCAGTTTGAATGCATCCTCCCCTGTGAAGGTGGGCAGGGTGTTGGTGAAAAAGTACTGTTCATCCTCCCGGTGAAAGGTATAGTTCAAGCCAGCTGAAAGACTATGTCCAGGGTCAGTAAAATTATGCTTGTATACTGCCGTCGCCATCACGGTGGTCTTCAGCTCATCTTCCAAAAATTGCCAAAGTCTCAGTTGCTCCGAAAAATCCCCGTTGAAAAAGGGCTGATCCCCGCGATCTATGATTTTTTCACTGCCAAACATTCCCGACACGGTAAGAGTATTCGTCGAATTAAGTGTCCAATCGATTCCTGCTCGAGTGGTAAGAAAGTTGGTGTTACGGTTCCGCTTCAGCTGCTGATTGATGACGGTGCCATCCTCGTAGGTCCTGGTCACAAACTCGTTTTTATTTAAGGTTTGCGTGTAGAGATTATCCGCTTGTAGAAAAAAGTTCACGTCCTTTTTTCTATAATTCAGAGATAATGATGGATTAACCTTTGGGGTATTTTGATATTGGGGACGAATGCCGGGAAGATTGGCTTTCTTTTCCCAGAGTGTACCAAGGCCAAGAGCTAACCCTACTTTTCCATTAAACCCTTCCTGATTTTCCTTTTTGAGAATGATATTGACGATTCCGGCATTTCCGTTTGCATCAAACTTAGCAGAAGGGTTGTTGATGATTTCAATTTTTTCCACCGAAGAAGCGGGTAAATTGTCCAAGCCACTTTGATTCCCAAATCCGGTTAAAGCGGTTTGCTTTCCATCAATTAGGACGGTTACCCGGTTATTTCCTCGGATTTGAATTTGATTGTCCACTATGGCCACACCAGGTAAATTGGACATTGTTTGCAATATCGAGCCACCTCTTTGGCTGATATTATCATTCAGATCGAATGTTTTCTTGTCCATTTTCAAACCCACCGCATCCTGAACGCCTACGACTTCCACAGCACCTAATTCCTGATAGGATTCACTCATTGCAATTTCTCCGATATTCAAAAATGGGGAGCTCGAGCCGACAAATACTGGGGTTATACTTTTCTGAAACCCTATGAAACTAGCTTCCAACACATAGTCTCCCGGTGCTACCTCCGAGAGGGTAAACAGTCCAGATTCATCTGTGATTGCTCCGGTGACGAACGCGGAACCTGATGCGGATTTGAGAAGTATATTGACAAATGACAAAGCTTCCAGGGAAGCCTTGTCGGTAATTTTTCCTGAAAGCTTCACCTTAGTTTCCTGGGCGAAAATTGCCTGGGAAACCAATAAGAGAATTATCAGTGAGAGGTTTTTAAGTTTCATCGTCTTCTTCGATCGCTTTCTTTTCCAATAATTTCCCGTTGGTGTCAAATACCAATTCCCATTCTTCTTCTCCTTTTTCTACTGCCACTTCATAGACGCTTGCATCCGATTTTTCAGAAATTTCCGCTTCTTCGATTTTGAAGCCTGCGAAATCCTGAGCTAGGATTTGTTTGATGGATTCTGGGATTTCAGTTGTTTTGATCTCATGCTCGGTCTCCTGCCATGTTCCGTCTGTTAAAAAATTGGCGGAGTATTCTTTACCATCGAGTTTGAATTCCGCTTCCCATTCGGTGGCAGATTCCATGTCCCAGCTCACTTTTTTTGCATCGGGAAATTTCTGTGAGAAAGCTGATTTGACAGCTACAGGGACGTCTTTTTCAGAATGCCCTTGGGCACAGGCTCCTGCTGATAGCAATATGCCAATCGATAAAATTGATAGGGACTTGTTCATTTGAAATTTGGGTTAGTAAAATATGATTACCCAAAAGTCACATGAGATTTAGAAGACATTTAGAATTTGCCGAGGCGAACAGAAAAAACATGGAAAAAATCAGAAAATTCGTAGCTGACTTCCCAGCCATTTTGCTTGCAGATCTCTTTCACGATGGCCAAACCCAATCCGCTGCTTGTAGTCTCCGTAGTTGAGATAGAAAAACGCTTGAAGAGAAGCTCCTGATTTAGCGCCTCCTTGCCTGAATTTTTAAATGAAAAGCCATAAGTATCCCATTCTACCATGACTTCACCATTATCGGAAGTATGCCTAATCGCATTGGAAAGCAAGTTGTTGATTAATGTTTCGGCTAAGAATTGGCTACACTGAAACACACAAAGCCCCCATTCATTTTTAAGTAAGGTCAATTTCTTTTCAGAAATATAATCCTGCAGCAGCTCTTCACTTTTTTCAACTTTCACGGCAAAATTTATATCAGTGATATCCGAAAAATGACTGTTGTCTATCCTGGCCAATAAAAGCAAATTCTTATTCACGCGGGTAAGTCTTGCGAGCGGAACCTGAATGGCATTGACCAGTTCTGATTGGGTTTCACCGAACTTTTCATCCTGAAGGAGCATATCCAATTTGGATTTCAATAAGGCAATTGGAGTTTGCAGTTCATGTGAAGCGTTGGCTACAAAAGCCTTTTGCTGGTTGTAAGCATTGATATTTTCGGAAATCAGCTTAGCTATTGTCTGATTCAATGTTTCGAATTCCTCTATATCACTTACCTCGAATGTTATTGCCTTGCCGCTACTCAGATCAAATGATTTCAGCTTAGTCAAGGTGATGTCAAAAGGCTTCCAGACATTTTTGGATATTTTTCGATTAAGCTGGATAAAGCCAAAAACCAGCAGTCCATAAAGCACTACGGTCACTAAGCCAATCGCAAAGATGGTCTCGTAAGCCTCTTCTACATTGGTTTCAATGTTTAATTGATAGGGCTTTTGATTGATAAAAATAACTGTTTGTAAACCTCGAAAGCGGTCCCATTCCGATTCGTATTCATTGAATTTTGTGACTTCATAAATGCTGTCTTTATCTGAAAAATTTCCAGCAATGGGTTTTATAGTTGAATTGGGCTGGAGCGTGTTCCATGTAGTTAGGATGGTTTCCAAATCAACTTCCGAAACATGGGCTTGCTCAAATCGATTTTCAATTCGCTCCATGATGATTTCATGATTGTCGTCGATTTCAGTCACCCATATCCAGTCCACTACCAAAAAGTAAACAGGTATGCTTATAAGCAAAATGACCAAGGCATAAATAGTGAATGCTTTGAAGGGTTTATCAAGCAGTTTTGTCATATTTCCCATTTATAACCTGTTCCATAGATTGTTTTAAGGTATCCCCCGTACCCCTGCTCGTTGAGCTTCTTTTTGAGATTTTTCACATGGGCATAGACGAAATCATGACTGTCAAACATATCGGCCAAGTCACCTGAAAGATGCTCTGCCAAAGCACTTTTTGACAATACCCTGTTTTTATTCCCAATAAAAAATAAAAGTAAATCATACTCTTTCTTCGTCAAAACGATAGTGTTTTTACCAATTTGAACAGTTTTAGAAAGCAAATCAATTTTGATTTCTTTCTGTATTATCAAATTTGAGGGATCGAATTGCTTCCTGCGTATGACCGAGTGAATTCTGGCTGCCAACTCGGAATGGTGAAATGGCTTTGCCAAATAGTCGTCCGCACCGATATTCAACCCTTTGATTTTATCTTCAAGCGTATTTTTAGCAGAAATGATAATTACCCCATCCTGCTTATTCTGGCTTCGCAGATGCTCCAAAATTTCAAATCCGTCTCCACCTGGCAGCATCAGATCAAGTAAAATACAGTCATATTGATACAGACTCACTTTTTCTTTTGCCGAAGCAAAATCGTTGGCAGTCTCACATCGATATTCTTCCTCTGAGAGATAATTGACGATATCCCTTGCCAACTCTTGCTGATCTTCTATTACCAGGATTTTCATGGGTTCAAAATAAGCATTGAATTTGGAAGGAATTTAGAATTGGGATGGTATAAAGGATTGAAAACCCGTGGAAACTGGGAAAGAGAAATGATCATCTTGCAAATATTTGCACTTAATTGATGGATTAAAGTAGTTTGGTGTACTTGTGATGTATTTGCCAAACGAACGATTATATTTCAGAAACCCAATTTTTTTACTCCCCCGAGATCCTAGCTCAAACCTAAGTTGAGGCCTTATTTTTTGTTTTTAATAAAATCACATTAAATCTACTGATCAACAGGTCGTTAGTCTTTTTACTCTCATATAATTAGGGTTAAGGTTTGTTAATTAAATTTCCGACTATAGATTTGCGTCCTATTTGTAATAAGTCTAAATAAAAATGAAATACTGTTTAACAATAGTTGCGATATTATTCTCAATTAGCGCTTTCTCCCAATCTGTCTTAACTGGAAAAATAACCGATCAAAAGGATCAGCCACTTATTGGGGTTAGTGTTTATGTCCAATCTTTGCAAAAAGGAGCAGTCTCGGACCATACTGGTAAATTTGAAATAGCAGGATTGGACAAAGGAACGTACAAGGTTTCATTCAGTATGATCGGTTATTTGACAGAAGTAGTGGAAATTTCAGTTGATGGTGAAGGAAAGTTAGAGTGGTTTCAGGTTCTTATGGAAGATCTAGCCAACCTAAATGAAATAGTCGTGTCTGCGAGCAGGCATTCAGAATTTCTTTCGGAAATCCCCGCTTCCGTTACTGTTGTGAATGAAAAACAGTTGGAAGACCTGAGTCAATCTACAAGTAATATCAGTGAAATTCTGGAATTTACGGTTCCAGGTTTGGGTGTTTCCACAGGTACTTTTTCCAACTGGGGGCAAACATTGAGAGGTCGTTCCCTATTGGTAATGGTCGACGGGATTCCCCAATCTTCACCTTTGAGAAATGGGCAACTCGGAATCAAATCTGTCAGTCCTTTGGATATTAGCAGAGTAGAAGTGATCAAAGGAGCTACTTCAATTTTTGGTAACGGAGGAAACGGAGGGTTTATCAACTACATTACCAAAAGACCGAATGCTTCAAGAAAAATCGAAGGCACCACAAGTCTGTGGGGCACGTCCAATTTAGCTAAAACCAAGGATGCATTGGGATATGGGGTTTACCAATCCCTAAAAGGAAAATTGGATAAATTCAGCTATTTAGTAAGTGGTAGTTTTGAACAAACTGGAAATAAATACGATGCAAATGGTGATGTGATCCTGCCAACTTATGGATTGGATAATACCCAAATCGTAACCGGATTAGCGAAAATTGACTATCAGCTATCAGATAAACAGTCAATTACTTTGGGAGGGAATATTTATAATTCACGTCAGGACACTCCTTTTATACCTGTTCCAGCGAGTTTTGAGGTACAGGAGAATGGTGATTATACCTTAACTCCAGGATACGGAGTCGAGGGATCCATTGAAGGAGAGGAACCAACTGGCTCAAAATTGATCAATGGACAGTTAACGTATAATTATTACTCGATTTTTAGAGGTTCCACCGATTTTGCCACCGATCTATATTATCAGAACACCAAAAATGTGTTCTTTTATTCAGACAAATTCGAGAATGGAGGGCAATCTGTGATCAATGCAGAAAAATTCGGTATCAGACCAAATTTCACCTCTAATATCCCAACCAAAGGCTCCACAAACATTACTTTAATTTATGGTCTGGATTTATTGAATGACAAAACGAACCAAGGTCTTCTCGATGGTAGATTATGGGTTCCCAATATTGATATGTTCAGTTGGGCTCCGTATTTGCAATCTACCGTCAAATTTGACCAAGATTGGGTGCTTAAAGTTGGGATGAGGTATGATGATATGCGATTGAATATTGATGATTATAATACCCTTCCATATTCTGCCCTTAGCGACGGTAATTTTACTCCTTCAGTAGCAGTCGAAGGAGGGGTCATTGGGTTTAATAACCTATCATTTAACGCAGGGCTTAGATTTATTAAGCATCAGGAATTTATTCCATATGTTAGTTATTCTCAGGGTTTCTCTATCTCTGATTTAGGCTCTGTTTTGAGATCTGCTACGGCATCCAATATCAACGATATTCAGCTCGAGCCGGCCGTGACTGAGAATTTTGAATTTGGGTTTACTTCCATGTTCAATAATTTCAAACTGGAGGCAGTGGGATATTATAGTACGTCAAATTTGGGTACCGGGGTGGTATTTGACGAATCCATTAATTCCTTTGTTCCCTCAAAACAGCCACAGAATATCTATGGGGCTGAAGTTGCATTGGACTATAGAGCTTTTGACAGTAAACTACTATTGGGAGTGAGCTATTCTTATGTTGAAGGGGTCAACAAAAGTACTGGCAGTGGAAGCACCTTAACCTACCTTGGCGGTGATGTCATTAATGCTCCCAAATTGACAGCCTATGTTACCTACAACCCAAGTGATAAAATCAGTACCTCACTTCGGATGACCTCTTTGGGAGATAGAGATCGATTTGATCCATATCTGGATGGAGCCGGAAATTATACCTATAGACATACCCAGTTTCCAGTAGAAGGATATACTCTTGTAAATTGGTCTGCTAACTATCAAATGCTAGAAAATCTAGGCCTTTCTTTGGCTATCAATAATTTGTTGAATGAGTTTTATTTGCCAGCCAGATCACAATGGGCAGCTCCTTTAAAGACTTTTTCTGGAACAGGGGAAGGAATCAATGCGAAGTTAAGCCTTCAATACAATTTCTAAACAGAAATTGATAAACAACAAGTATGTTTTAATTCAACCCAGAGCCTATTAAGCTTTGGGTTTTGTTATTAAGAAATCAGATTGACACGCTTCCAGAAATTCAATAGAAAACTCCATCTCTGGTTAGGAATAACTTGCGGATTGATTGCATCATTCTCGGGTTTAACAGGTTCCATGTATGTATGGCAGCCCGAAATTTCCGCATTTTTAAATTCTGATTTATTGGAAATCCAGCAAAAGGAGGAATTTGATGAGAGTTGGCTGTTAAATACGGTGAAGTCCCTGATTGAAGAAAGGGGAGGGGAAATCAGTCAAATCCATTTGCCTTATAGAGAGCAGCAAACTATTTCAATCGATTTTAAAGATGGAAAAACGGAGTATTTTCATCCTTATTCGGGTACGTATCTTGGTGAAAAATCGAATTCAATTAAATTTTTCGAAAAATTATTGATTTACCACAGGACCTTGGGAATAGCCGATTATGGTAAATATATCATCGGTACCAGCGCCTTGATTTTTGTTTTCCTCCTTTTAATGTCTGGATTGAAAATTTGGTGGGATATCTATGGAAAAAAGGTGTCAAGTGGATTTAAGCTGAAATGGAATTCGCCAAAAAGACTTTTTAATTATGATTTGCATAAAGTCCTGGGAATTTTCTTCTTCCTTCCATTAGGATTTATGGCTTTCTCAGGTGCATATTTTACCTACAATTCTTCTTACAAAGAAGTCATGCAGGTTTTTGATTTGCCTGAAAAAGTAAATCAAATGTACGTAGATCATAGCATACCGTCTTATCGTTCATTTGGTGAATACTTAACTCATTATGATGAAACTTACTTCATTCGAGCCATATATTTTCCTGTGGATGGGAATGGGAAATATAAAATAAGATTGATAGAGCGTCGGGAAATTCAAACAGGACTAAGAAAAACCAAGGAAATAGAGTTGCATCAAGATGGAAGCGTCTTTACACTATCAGATTTTCCTAATGATCCCTTAAGCTTACAAACGGCCGGTCAATTCTATCCCATCCATATTGGTGAAATAGGAGGGAAAGTTGGTCGTTTTTTAGTGTTTATATCAGGATTTATCCCTTTAGTTTTGCTGGTTTCTGGTTGGGAAATTCATAAGTTAAAAAAATAGAGGATGGATATTTTCACTTAAAAAAGGATAGAAGTTTGTTTACCCAAATAACATGTTCCTCTAATATAGATTCAAACTTGCGATCAAATAACCCTTTTGTCATAATTCAATTTGCCTCTATGTCTCTGAAGTTTATACTGAATAATTTGATTCCAGCGAAAAGGTGAAATTTCAATTTGTTAAATAAATTTGAAACTGTACCCATGGAAATAAATAAGCTGTTGAAAGAATTTCCACAAAAAACAGTGTCTTAATTATTAAAGAATATTAGATTTTTTATCTAGTAAGTAATCCGCTCAACCTAAACTTTGTTCCTACGGAGATGGATTAATTTTTTTATAAAATGTAGTTTCGAAAGGAAGGTTAGTGTCTCTTGGAGTTTTGGATAATGTTTTTTAGTTTTCCTTTATGCACTTCAATTTCACCCCACTTCCCAATTTCGGATGATAAGAAGGATTATATTCTACTAACCCTCGATCTTTTAATTCGGAGATACATTTATGATAGGTAACAATACTTTTTACTCCAGATAGTTTCATGATTTTGCGTCTGGAGATCTGAAAAGGATTGCAGCGTTTCTGCTCTTTCCAGAGTTGTAGCATGGCTAAAAAAACGGATACCCGCGTTGGTTTGATATCCCTTTCTTTTACGATTCTATCCACGTAATATTCCATTTGGAGAACTTTCATAACTGGTTACTTTTATTGTTTGAATAAAGATTTCAACTCTTCGGATTTGTAGTAATAGAGGCCTGAGATTTTAACAGGATGCAATAGTCCCCGAATCCGTAAATTCTGTAAGGCTGCATCGGAAATACTCAGCATTTTTTTTACATCCCGGCTTCTTAGCCATTCCTTTTCGTTTGGTTTATTCTCAGTTGGTTTTTCCAGTAATTTTTTGAGATCTGCAAATAGCTGAAATCGTAAGGTTTCCAAATCTTCTTTAGTGATGGTTTCCATGGTCTTGGAATTGAAATTGAATTGACTTAGGCTTGGTTACTTTAAGGTTCTTTAGCTAATGCGACCCGACTTTGACTCATACGGTTGAACGTTGGCAGGTAGCATATGTAGCCATACTCATGGAGTTGCCGGATGATTTTGAAGTAGGTGGCTGTGCTGGATATCTTAGCAGCTTTCATCAGCTCTTCCCGTTTTATTGGAAAGGGTTCAGTACCTCCATATTCTTCACGTGCATGAAGCAGCACGGAGAAAACCCCGATATGGGAAAGGCATATTCTGGGATCTTTCTCAATCCCTGCCATAAATTCCTCCAATGCTTCTTTCATCTGTACATGCTTTTTTTTAAATGGTCAGATGGAATCTTGCAAGCTAAGTAATACTTCTAATGTATTGCGTTCTCTGTCATGCTTGATTTCATCTGCTCCATTTTGGGTGAATTAACCTGCTACTCCTGCACTTTTCCTTTTTCGTGTCTTCTTCTTGGGACTCTCATCCGATTCTTCATTGACTTCCTGTTTTTGGGATTTGCTCTGTGATTCACTTTTGCCTTCCCGCTGAGTTTCTGTGGTGCGTACCTGATTAGCATCGTAGGTATTCACATTTTTGAACTGTGGGTTTGCTTCTACAAAGCGCTTTTGTTCGCCTTCACTGCCAGTAAAAGTCACCGATTGTCGGTTTCCCTTTTTTAAGGAATCCATCAGCTTGCTTTGGTCTTCAGGATTACCAAGTTCTTTTATCGGGTGCTTTTCCAATGCCTTTTGCAGATCAAAGCCGTAATTCTCATGGAACTGCTTTAGTTTAAAGTTTCCTTGATTATCCGTTTCCTTAAAGTCCAGTTGGACCCAGGCATTATACTTTTCCTGTTCCTTGTTTACCAGATCTTTGTTTACTGCACGTCCGTCCAACAGATTGTATCCTTCCTTCAATGTGATGTTGTTGTCCTTGCCGATGTAAAAGGTCTGATTGATCGCCGGTTCATCCTGTCCGGATTTGGTCAGACTCAGATCGTACTTGTTAAAGAAATACATATCAGTCATTTCTGACTTTCGAAAATGCAGGTTTGAATTGACGGTATCCCCTCCAAAATTTGCTTGATGATTTAGCGTGAAATTGGATTCTCCCTTGCTGATCTTTTCTTTTAATTGAGGCTCCAAAGCTTCGCCGAATCCGGTGTACTTAACCTGGTTTTTGAGGTAATCGAAATTTTGCTCGTTCATGATCTATGTTGTTTGTGGTTAACTGATAAAGATTTATTGATTGGTTTTTCTGTAGGTAAGGAATCTTACTCTACCACAGCTGCATGGATAATGTGGTTGTTTTTGACTTTTATTTTCAAATGTCTTCCGCCTTGTTGTTCCATTAATTCAATTCCTAAATGCTTTTGGTCTGGAATGGTAAACTTGGGAAGTGCGACTACTATAGTCTGGGTTGATTGGGCAGGAATTTGTGCTGTATTGCCAAGAATCTGAATGGGGATTTGCTCCAGTTCCTGTACTGCTGTTCGTTTGTCTTTTCTGTTGTCCCGGATAAAAAAGCGGAACTGTTCCACATCGTAGGTAATATTTGTTTGGTTCTCCAGCCTGATCTGAAAATAGAGTAGGTCTTCTTCGATGTAGATACCGGTCAGACTTAGCCCGGTCATGTATTTACGTTGTCTGATCGGCTTAATTTGCCTGTTTTTTACAGCTACTTTTTGAGCTGTTTCTAAAACGGCCACTTCATTGGATGTTCCCTTTGGGAACTCAGCTGCAGGTTTTTTGGAACCTGGAATTACAGTCAAATTGAGCTGTTGGGGATTTGCTGAATAACTTACTTTAAATGAGTAAAACTTACCGTCTGATGTGATCACAGTTAGGTTGCTATTGTTCATTTCGCTTGTTTCAGCTTTCACCTGAAGGACGTTTTCAACGGTATTTGCACGTTGAACCATGATTTCTCGATTTCCTCGGTCCACACTTTTGATGGCCTGCGGGAAAATCAGGTTGGTAGTGAGCTGCTCGCTGATCTGTAAGGAAACAGAAGGGATTGCTTGCGTAGTAAAGGATGAATTTGATTGGGCTTGTACACTACGGCCAACCAGAGAAGTTATTCCCACAAGCATTAGTGTGACTGTCCATTTTGTAAGTTGATTGCTGTTCATAGCATTGGATTTAGAAGTTAGCGTTGGTTTTTTCATCACTGAGCCAGATCTGATAACCTGCTTTTAGCGTAAACTGAATCAGTTTGGTCTTTTTGCTTAAGAAGGTTTTTGCCGTTTCGATTCCCGCACTTGCAGCCTGAGCTTCCAGTGAGGTATCGAATGTGCTGATCCCAAATCCCTGAATTGCCCGATCACTAGCTTGTGCAGTCACTTCTCTTGATAGTGATCCTGGGATGTAAATTCCTTCCATTCCATCTGCATCATGAACAGTCAAAGCCACGGGTAGGATCTGGTCATGTACCCGAATGTGCTGGATTTCAATTTTTAGACGTTCACCGTTGAGTGAAGCGGTGCCATATACCAGTTGATCTTTGGGAATAGTTAGCCCATTGATACTTGCTGCCTCAGTCAACCGAAGTTTCACTGTAGCTCCTGATGTCAGTGTTTGTGTTTCATGGATTACAGCTTTAATGGAGTTTGCCTGCTCATTTATATCGTCTGGACTTTCTAAGCCAAAGAAGCCATTTCTCTCTGCCGTAACTATTTCTCCTGCAGTAGCTGCCTCAGTAGGGTCTAAACTGGAAATATGTTGAGTATTAGAAATTGGGTTTACACTAAATACCTGGTTTTGCTGCTGGATCTGGTTGGAGCGTATTCTGGCTTGTACACGTTCAGGATGCTGTATGTCCAGAATCTGTTCGAGTAACTGGCTCATTTGCTGCATTTCAGGATCTGTGCTTGCATTTCCTGCCTGCATCTGCTGCATCATGTGATCTAGCCGATCTAAGTCTGCGCTTAGTGTTGGATCACCGGCAGTTTGAGTGAGTTGGTTTGTCTCAACTTTTTTATCGTGGACTTTAGCAATCGGCTTTTCCATAAGCGTTTGGTTGAGTGCTTCCAGTTTTTCCATAATCAACCGTTCATTCGGGTCCTGAAATTCAGCCATAGGAACACTTCCCAACCTGCCATTTTCCAAGGATTGGGAATCAGTTAGTTGATCCTCAATACCGGTGCTTTTTTCCGGTTTATAAGCCATGCGATAGTACGGGTCATTCTTTACTGCCTGTAGAAATCTAGCAGAGTCTGTTTGGGACTTTTTATAATGCCCTAGCTTGTCAAGTACTTGGGTTTTATTATCTGCAATACCTGGCAGCTCCATGTTGATTCCACTTTGCTGGCTTTGCATAGGATCAGTTGCTATCCCGTTTCCACCGCCGAGAGCCCAGAATGTAAAAGTCAAAAAGGGTACTGTGAGCAGGGGTAGCATTAGAAGAAATTTTCGTTTCTGCTGTTGTTTTTGGGTTGTTGTGTTAGTCATGGTTTATATTGTTTTGAAGTGTTAGGGTTTGAAGTGAGACTGTCGGGATCGGAATTTGAATTTCCCAAATCAGGAAAGTAGGGGAGGTTGGTTGTTGGTAATGGTTCTGTTGGAGGAGAAAAGGAGGAGCTTTTAAAAACAAGCAGGTAGGCACATCCACTTAATGAAATGAGGAGAAAGAGAATTAAGTATAGGTATTTAGCTCTTTGACTGAGTTTCTCAGTTCTGTGGTGGAGCAGTTCCGCGAATTTTTGGGCTTGGAGTTGCCCAAATTCTTGGACTGCTTCGATGGGATTGGGATGTGTTTGAGGGGTATTCATGCTTAGCGGTTTTGAATATGTGTATCTGTATTTTCCAATGTCTTCCAGCCTTCGATCAGGAAACCATGAGGATTATTATCACTGCGGGACACCTCGCGCAGGTAACCTTCAGTTACTAGTTTTCGGGTAACGATGGAGCCTGTCCGGGTCAACTGCTGGGTACCATAATACCGGAAGTAAGACGGGGTTTGCTGCAGATCAATGGATACACTGTCCATGTTGATTTCCTGACTGATATTCCCTGCAATGATATTTGAGTAGTAATTGCTTTCCGTCAGGTTATCGTATTGACGTTTTGCAGAAGCATCTGCCAGATAGAGTGCTTTGGCTGTATTGGCGATGATGACTTTTTCATCAGGATCGAGTGTGAAGAAATACCGATGAAAGGCGGATATATGATCTTTTGCCTCGACTAGAATATTATCCCTGCGGTCTGTTGCAAAAGCTTCCAAAGCCTTTCCATTGGCCAGGATGTAGACTTTTTGCTGAAGCGATGCGGTCAATTGCTGACTCTTGTAGAGGGTGAAACCTGAAAAGAGGAGACAAGCGAGGATTATCGTAAGTGTGAATAACCGGATTTGTCGAAAGGCGGTGTCTATGTTTTTTGGTTTGCTGAACATGGGTAGTAAGATTAAGAGTTGCCTTTAAGTTTGCTGGATTGAAAATCACTGCCATCCTTGAAATAACCGGCAGCCGTACCACGTGAAGCCATGGACTGGTTCATGCTTCCTGCCTTATCCCCATAGGAATCAGCAGACATACTTGATCCTCGTGTTGTAGCTATTTTGGCGGCGGAGCTGGCCATGGAAACAGTGCTGAATGCAGCTTGAGTGAAAAAGCTGGATGCTTTATGCGGAAGTGCTCCACCTGAAGCAGCATGGACAATGTAGTTGGCTACTGAGGGTACTGAGAAATAGCCTATGATACCGATCACCAAAAAGATCAGGTATCCTGTATCTGTGGCAGAGAAGAAGGTGTCCCCGGTGCTTTCGATTTGTCCTATGTCCAGCACGAGCATTTTTTCCTGTACGGTGCTGATGATGGCACCGAAGATATTGGCCACGGGTAGCCAGAGGTAGATATTAATATAGCGGGCAAGCCAGACCGTAAGAGTATGCTGGAATCCATCATAGACAGATAGACCGAAAACCAAGGGACCCAGAATGGATAGAACAACCATCTGAAAGGTTCTCAGGGTATTGATGCAAAGCGCGGCAGCTTCAAATAGCAATTGCAATATTTCAGCAAGGGCTTGTTTGATCCAATGTTTAAAATTGAAGCTCCATTTTGCATTTGAGAAAAGTTCGTTGTTCCATAAAGATTCTAAAAAACCTTCCTCCGGAGCAGTAGCTTCCTCAGGCAAACCCTGAGTGTATTTCAACCATTTTTCATAATCCCCCTCCCTGTAATTACTTCGGTACATTTGGCCTTTAATAGTCCCTTTAACGACTTCTTCTTTATGCTTCAGAAGGTTTTCAATAGCTTGGTTGGAATTGTCCATCATCGAGGCTGTAGCGTTGACAGTTGGATTCATCACTCCATTGATCAGGGAAAGAACAGATGGGAATAGCAGGATACAAAAGCCGATGGCAAATGGCCGGAACAAGGGATAGAAGTCTATGGGCTCAGCATTTGCTATGGATCGCCAGACTCTGGAGGCGATATACCATAAAGCTCCAAAGGCAGCAATTCCCTGAGCCACGCTGATCAATTGACTGCATAATGGCATCATCTCAGAGTAAAGGTCTTCCAACACGCCATGGAGTCCTCTATCATAGCCCACCTGGGCCTGAGTAGTCAGTGGTAGAAGGATGGAGAATAAAATGATAGCTATGGATTTAGGAATTACTTTCATGGCGATGGTTGAGCTTAGTTCCCTATTTATTGATAGAGGTTTTTGATTCCATTTACTTCCTGATTTGCCTTGATTCGGCTAATTGCCAGAACCTGGTTCTCCTGATTGAATGCAATTAGAAAAATCAGCTGGTCTTGCATGTGGGTATGGATCTGATCAATGGCTGCCAAGCGTTCCTCATCTGACATCCTAAGTCTATTTGCAGTTAAGACTAAGGTTAGTTCGTCGAGCTGTTGCAGACTTTTTTTGAAGAGATTGTTATACACTGAAGAGAGGTAAGAAATTTCCCTGCTCGTGAACTGACCGGAGTTTTTAAGTTTCGTAAAGGCCGATTTGTAATCCTTCACCAACTTGATTTGAAAACTGATAATTTCTGCGACTTTGTAATAGTTTTTTACCGTTGGATTTACTTGTAGCAAGCCATCCAGGAAGGCTTCATGGATTGTGAAATTTCCTGACGCGATATTTGAAATCTGTGAATAGCCGGAGTTCAGTGTGTTGTATCCTTTTTCCAGATCGCTGAGTATTTGCTTGAGCTGGCTCAGTTTGGTGACATTCAATAGTAACTGAGCAATTTCGTCTGCCTGTGCAGATGCTGGCTGAATGTTTATCGTGAAAATGAGCGGGAAAAGCAGTATCAGTAATTTTTTCATGGTTGAGTAGGTTAGAGTTGATCATGGGTATGAAAGTTTCTTGCTTGGCTAATCCCGTTTAGTTCCTGCTCTCTAAGGCTGGATAATTGAATGGCTTCCTGTCCAAACCGCATTGTATAGGAATAGATGCTTTGCATGTGCAAGAGGAGTTGTTCCAGTCTGATGATGCGCTCTGAATCAGACAGGCTGAGTTCGCTGTTTTGCAAAAGGGCTTGTAGCTCAGTGAGCAGTTGCCCAATTTCTTTTTGAATGTTTAAAAAGACTTGGCTGACCACATTTTCTTCGGAAGCATTGAGCTGATTGAGTGAGCTAAGTTGCTTTTGGTATTGTCTTGATACCTGTTGAATAGTTGAAGCCAACTCTATTATTTGCCGGGTGTCTGGATGGTTTTTTACTTTAGAATTTACCTTCTCAAAAGACTGGAAATGATCCTTATGCTGATCAAAGTCTCCATTTGTAATGTTACTGACCAAGCTGAGCCCTCGTTGGCTAACCTCATAACCTTTTTTAAGGACAGTACGGTAGGATTGTAATGCAAAGATCTGCTCGGCCAGATACTTCTTTTTGGTCTGCTTTTGTTGAAACCATTCCTGGAAGTTCTGTGCTGATACTGGCAAGGCCGTAGCGATGAGGAAAAGGAAAATAAGTAGCTTTTTCATAGGTATAGGGTGTTAGGGTTGGATCCCGTAGAGTAGCTGTATGTGTGAAATCTCTGTGTTGCTTCTCGCCCGTTGTAAACTCAGCTGTCCGTTGCTGCGGTTAAATGAGAGCAAGTCCTGGTAGTTTTGGTCTACCTTTAGAGCAGTTTCATTCAGTAGGGTCAGTCTTTCTCCATCACTCATTTGAAGGGTAAATGCTTTGATAAGAATTGACAGTTGATCCAGGTTTTCTACCGTATCTCCCAGAATTCCGGCATACACCTGCCCCATGTACTCTTTTTCCTGGATGGTGAAATGATCATCCTGCTGGATTACTGCCCAGACTTTTTTGTATTCAGTGACAATCAGTGTTTGTTTTTGGGCGATGTCACGCACCCGATGGTAGCTGGAAATCGCTGATTTGACCTGTTGGAGCTCGTCGAAATATTTTTCGTAGAGTTCGCGTTGCTTTTCTGTCCAGCTGGAGATCTCATCCAACTTGAGTTTGGACATGGTGTTTTCCAATACTTTTTGGGCATTCTGTAGCCAGATCACTTTATTTTGCTGCCTCTGGATTTGAAGATCTACTGCAACGATGACTTTCTTGACAGCAGCCTTAATGATCTCCACAATAGGAATTGTTGCTGCCGCCTGAGTCCGGGTTGGCGGAAGGATAAATGCTACACAAAGTACCGTGAGCAGGACTGTAAGGCGGATGTTTTTATGGGAGCTAATCATGGCTGTGTTTTTAGTGTTGGACTTGTTCTACTGTAAGTGCTGCTATTCCTTTTTGTATGGAGCCGTATCGATGGGCATAATCCATCACCTTGATTTTCTCGGTTTCTTCAGTCGTATAGGCGAGGTACTCTTCTTTGGATACCTCGGTACGATACACTTTGGAGAGCATTCCTCCCAGACTGATGAATACCTCCTTGTAGATGCGATTGGGATCATTGGCCTTGTTGACTGAAAGTACCATTGCCCGTTCCTTGTCAGTTAAGCCCAAGAGTTCTTGGATCTGATCAAATTTGTTCTGGTACTTGGATTGGTCCAGTAGGATCTTGCAATCACTGTTGTTGATGATGGCCTGCTTAACCACAGGGGAGCTGATGATATCCTCGACTTCCTGGGTGACTACAATGGCTTCCCCGAAGAACTTTCGGACTGTTTTAAATAAGTATTTGATGTATTCAGCCATGCCTTCCTTGGCAATGGCTTTCCAGGCTTCCTCAATGAGAATCAGTTTGCGGATGCCTTTGAGCTTGCGCATTTTGTTGATGAAGACTTCCATGATGATGATGGTCACCACTGGGAATAGGATAGGATGGTCTTTGATATTGTCCAGTTCAAAGACAATGAATCGCTCCTGAAGCAAGTCCAGGTTCTCAGTGGCATTTAAGAGGTAATCGAATTCTCCCCCTCTGTAATAGGGGCGAAGCACATAAAGGAAATTGCTGATGTCAAAATCCTTCTCCTTGACTTTATCGATTTGAAGAAGAGGCAGAAAGTCTGACTTCACGTACTCGTAAAAGCTGTTGAAACTCGCAAATAGGGATGAATCTGAAGCCAATTTTTCATAATATCCTTTTAAGGCATTGGATAGCGCTACATACTCGCTACGCGTGAAGGTTTCGTTGTCTTTTTTCCAGAGTGCAAGCAGCAACGTCTTGATGCTTTCTTTTTTTTCGGTATCCAGCTGGTCACCTTCAGCAATGTAAAAGGGATTGAATTGGATCGGGTTTTTCTCATCATAAGTGAAGTAATAACCTCCGACCAGATCACAGAGTCCTTTGTAGGAATGCCCCACATCCACAAGGACTACATGCGTTCCCTGCTCGTAATAACTGCGGATCATGTGATTGGTGAAAAATGATTTGCCGCTACCACTTGGACCAAGGATGAATTTGTTTCTGTTGGTGCAGATGCCTCTTTTCACAGGTTCATCGGATAGATCCACATGAACTGGTTTTTCAGTGAGCCGGTCTCCCAAGCGAATTCCAAATGGACTGAGCGAGTTGCGATAGCCAGTTTCCAGATTTAGGAAACAACTGGCTTGCTCCACAAAGGTGTCAAAGCTATCATTCATCGGAAAGTCGGCACTGTTGCCAGGAATTCCTGCCCAGAAGATCTGGGCAGCTCCGACGGTTTCTTCCCTTGCAGTAGCCTCCATCTGGGAGAGGGCAGCGCCAACCTGCTTTTTGATTTCAGGGATCTGTAGCGGGTCTTCTGTCCAGGTTAGGATATTAAAGTGGGCTTTAACTGGTAGCCTTTGTTCACTGATCGCCTCATTCAAATAGTCATTGGTCGCATCCCTTGCAATGGCATTTTCCCTGCTGTAATTGGCAAGTGACTGGAGACGGAGCCGTTTGGATTCCAGTCTTTTTAGCGTTTGCTGTACATCTTCAATAAAGATGTACTGGTTGTAGATGTGGTTGCAGGGTAGGAGTTGCCCCAGCGCTGAGGCAAAGCCTACGCTGAATTTGGTAGTGTCCGTACTGTATTTGTCGTAGTTGATTCTGCTTCCGCAAAGAGAAGGCAAATCACTGGCATCGGAAAGGGTGAATAAACGGCAGTGCTTGTTACCAATGCTTAGGCTTTGTTTGAAGTTAATGTCTGAAAGCCAGGTTGGTTCCTTGGATTCCGAGAGACTACAGTATTTTTCCAGTATTCCCTTTTGGGTTCGAGTGCTGTAAATGTCGAGTTCTTTTAGTCGCTTTATATGCACAAATCCACTGTCGGTCAGGATGCGTTCGAACTGTCCGCAGGTATCCAGAAAGTTGGGAATGGTGCCAGCAAGAATCAATTCCTCAGGTACAATATGGGAGCGGAGTAGGGTGGAAAACAGGCTGCTTGAAACCTTCCTGTTTTTAGGACTTAGCGTTAAGTATAGGTAACAGCAATGATCTAAATAGGGACGTTCGTGAAAGAAACGCTCACTACTTCTATGCAGAAAGCTTTCTTCGGATTCCGTGAAATTAGCTTGATGGCGGCTGTCTATAAACCAATCCTGTTTGTGTAGAATACTGTGCTTGGGAAGTGATTTGATAGCCTTGATCCACACCTGATGAAAGGCTTCGTATTCCTGATTACTTAAGGTAAAGATCTCTGGAAGTTCTGCCTGGAAAGCTACCGTGATATCCCCTTGTTTGGAAAGGATACAGTCCTGCTCTATACTCAGGATAGGAGAATGGGTTTCAAGTGGTCTTTCCATGGATTGGTTTTATTTTCTCTTTGGGAATGAGGGTTTTTGTGGGTTTGACTAGCGTATATGGGCTATTTTTTAGTTTTGGGTTTCCGATAGATCCCTCTTGATTTAATGCGGATGGCATGTGGGATCTGACGGTGGGCAAGCTTTTTCATCATGCCGTATTCCCCATATTTATGGCTGAGTTGATAGACCTTGACGACTAAAACTGATCCTGAGATTGCGATAATGATCAGACAGATAAAAGGATTTACCCCAAGAATAAAGAGGATGGCGAAGCTGACAAGTAGTGCAAGCACACAGGCACCGAGATACCAGATGTACTGGGCTTTTAATCCTTTGAATTCGATGGACTTATTGATGCCTTTATTGATTTTATAGATGCTAGTTCCCATGGGTGTGTAAGTTTTGATTATACCCCGAAGAAGGATTTGATGACTGTGGCGACTACCACGAGAAACACGCAGCTTCCAAACCAGGCAGCGGCAACTTTTCCGGTGTCCGGGTCGCCTGCATTCCATTTTTGGTAAACTTTTACTGCGCCTATCAATCCCAGAATAGCGCCGATGGCATACATCAGACTTGTGCCTGCATCAAAGTAGCTTCGCACCTGTCGGTTGGCTTCGTTGATTCCTGCAAGACCATCCTGGGCTTTTGCAGTCAGTGTAGAAAAAACTAGCAGTAGGGCAGACAAGCCTGCTCTTGACTTGGATGAGGTAAGGAGTTGCTGGTTCTTTTTCATATTTGCTTTATTTAGTGGTTGTTGTGATGCTGTAAAGTTTTGGGAGGGTTATGCTTGATTGGGATTAAGGAGAATGAGCAGCCCAAGCTTCTTCGAGTTCTGTTTCGCTGAAGGAAATCCTGCACTGCTTTTCAGCGTTTTCTAAAATGAAATTGATAACGGCAACCCGGTAGGCGGGCTCCCGAAGCCCGGTGTGGTTTGACAGCATCTGGATCAGCTGCAATAGCAATGTTTCCTTGCTTGTCCTTTTTTGTCCCGCCTTCCCGAGGATGCCGCTTAATTCCGCAACTGTTGTTTCCAACTCTTCAAAATGATCAGTAGGCTTTCCATCAGTCCTCCTGTGGTCCTGCTCCTCTTCCTGTTGACGGTTCTGACTGATCTTATTTATCCTGCCGGAAAGCAGGCTGCGAAATTCTTTTGGGTAGTATGCTACCAGTATGGTTATATAGTAAGCCGCTATGCCTACTGCCAAGGTGCTGAAGTATGTGTTCCAGGTAATTGCTTCCAACATAGTGCGACTGTTTTAAGTCAGCGTCCTTGTTTTGTCTCGCTGACAGAAGCAAATGTGGGTATGATAAATCCCTGTTTTTTACACCGTTGTGGTAGCTACCAAAAAAAATGAAAGTATTTTTAGGTTGGGGAGTATGTATTTACTGACATCTTGCCTTAGTGGTATGCATATATATCTAGATGGTTATTTGGGATTTATTCTAGGGAATTTGATAGCAAAAAAAAATGAGAGTTTTGGCCCCTGAATTCCTCACCAAGTTAGTCCTCTGGGCTCTGGGCGACCGAAAGCTTCCGGCATAAAGCCGCTTGCTGCGCTGCGCTTTTTATTCCTTTGCCTTCCGGTCTTTGTCGCCCACGGCCTGATGAAGCTTCATAATTCATTGTTCCACAAAAACGAAAAAGATTATGAAGACCCAAGAAAGAAAAATTGATTTGTTTGAAGTAGCTGAGATCAAACTGAGCTACAGCGCAAAAGTAAAAGCTTCACTTCGTCCAAGAGTAGAAAGCTCAAGACAGGTGTATGAGGTTTTTGCCAAAGCCTGGGATCAGGACAGGATAGAGTTTGTTGAGGATTTTAAAGTGATGCTGCTGTCTAGGGCAAACAGGGTTCTTGGTATCGTAACTATCAGTTCTGGAGGAACAGCAGGAACTATTGTAGATGTAAAACTAGTCTATGCAGCTGCTATCAAATCAAATTCCAGTTCTGTTATCTTGGCTCATAATCATCCGAGCGGAAATCTACTTCCCTCAGAACAGGATAAAAGATTGACACAGCGAGTAAAAGAAGCTGGAAGAATCCTAGATATTCCGGTACTGGATCATGTAATCATGACTGCAGAAGGATATTATTCATTTGCCGATGAGGGGGAGCTTTAGGCTTCCTTTTTTATTTTTCTGAATTCAACTCCGTTTTTCATTTTCGATCAGTACGTATGTTTTTATTCAAAGTCATTTTTGCTTTTAGATACGATAAAAATGTGATTGTGATTTCAATAAGTTGACCTATTTCAAATCAGTAAGTCATATAGAGCAAGTTTTTCAAATGCAATTTTGAGGGTTCTTTAGTGTAATGGTTCTTTAGGGGTATTGTGTGAGCCTACAGTAAAACTTTAATTTTTTCTATTCCTTCTTCAGCCAATTTAGCCAGAACCGGTCACACGAGGCAAGAGACTTCGGCATAAATCCCATGCTTTCGCCCCTGCTGGTTTATTCCGATTCCTCTTGCACTTAGTGCCCGGCACAGGCTGGTGCAGCTTCATAAGTATTTGTCAAACCAAAACACAATAGCTATGAAGACTGAAGCAAAAAGATCAGTAAGTGAGACTCCTATAAGGAAGGGCCAGGAAGCCTATTCAAGTAAGGCTGTAATCTCAAGACAGGCAAAAGGATCATCGGATATCTATCAGAAGTTTACCGATCTGATTATCGAGAAACTGGAACAGGGAGTGATTCCCTGGAAGCAACCTTGGCATGAGATGGGATTGCCTTCCAATTACCTCACCAAGAAACCTTATAAAGGGATTAATCTCTGGCTGTTATTATCCTGTGGACATCAGTATCCGTATTACCTGACTTTCAAACAGGCCAATTCATTGGGAGGTAAAATAAAGAAGGGTGCAAAGGCTCTTCCCATCTGCTACTGGAACTTTGTCTTCAGGGACAAAAAGACAGGGAAGACGATTCCCGAGAGCAAACTGGACTTCTATGATCTTAAACAGGTGGGTAGATCCGGATTTCTCAGAGAATTCAAGGTCTTTCCTATAGAACAGATCGAAGGGATAGATTGGGAGTTTCCAGAGGCATCACCTAACACCCAGATACCGGTAAATGGGGCCTGCCAGAAAATTTATGCAGAAATGGTAAGACCTCCCGAGTTGATTCATCAAGGTTCCATGGCATATTACAGAACGGATCTTGATCAAATTACCATGCCGGAAAGGAAATTGTTTCCATCGAGCGAAGCCTATTTTGGAGTGCTTTACCATGAGCTTTGCCATGCGACAGGGCATTCTTCGAGACTTAATAGGACAGAGATCACAAAACCACATTCATTTTATGATTCCGGGTATGCAAGGGAAGAACTTTTGGCGGAAATGGGTGCAGGTTACCTAAATAACTACACAGGGATATTGGATGAAAATCTGCTGGAAAACTCAGCAGCGTATATCCAAAGCTGGTTAAAGGAACTTCGGAACGACAAACATCTACTAATAGACGCAGCCAGCAAAGCGCAGAAAGCAGTCGATTATATTCTCAATGAGTGTCCATTCTAGAGAAAGGGGAGCTATCCCCTTTTTTTGTCATGACTGGATACTGAAAAGGGTTTGGTCTATAAAAGATCCGTATTTAAAACTGAAGCTATTGAGCAGTTGGTGGATCTTTCGAAGGGTAAAAGATGAAAACATATGCTACCAATGGCCACGTGACTTACTGAATTGAAAAATTCAATGTGGCCAGGGAAGCAAGAGTTAGTGAAGAATTACCGGTGTTTGTCTTTTCAGTAGTTTACCGAAAGATGTTTTTTTAGATTGGTTGGAATTGTTTAGTGGTGGAAACTTATGATGGTTTTCTTAGGTAAGTACTTAGAAGTTCAAGCTGGGATGATCTATCTATATTGGAAAATATTCTCATTTTGAAGCTTTATAACTGAAAATATTTAACATTTTTAGTTAAAATCGCTCATGTATTGGAAAAAACTTGCAAGGATAATTTTCCTTATAATAGAAAATATTTGTCTGTTAGTTATTTATAATGGAAAATATTTATAAAATTGAGCTTCAACCTGATTTATAATGGAAAAAAACATCCCAATCCACTTACAGGAAATTATATATAGCTCCTCTGATCCAACCATCTCCAGATTTGTTTCAAAACTGGAAAAAGAAGGTAAAATCAGAAAAATTGCACCTAGATTATATTCAGCTAATTTCGAGGATAGTCCAGCAGCTATCATAAGAAGAAATCTGTTTTCTGTTCTTGGGAAATTATATCCAGGAGCAGTATTAAGCCATCGTTCTGCGCTGGAATTTAAGCCTACGAATGCAGGTCAGATATTTCTGACGTATAAATACACCAAGAAAATTGAATTGCCGGGCATAATGATCCACTTTTTGAAAGGTAACGGGCCAATAGAAGGAGACAACCCATTATCTGGGGAGTTGTATGCTTCCCAACGTGAACGGGTATTTTTGGAGAATCTACAGGTCTCAAGAAGACCGGGGCCTGATTCAAAAACGTTGACATTTCCTGAAATAGAAGATCGCCTGGAACAAATTATAAGGGTAAATGGAGAACAGGAGCTGAATAAAATAAGAGACCGGGCTAGGATCCTAGCGAAGGAATTAAATATGCAAACCGAGTTTGATAAACTAAACAAGATAATCAGTGCACTACTGACAACGCATCCGGCAACTATATTAAAATCTCCGGTAGCTGCCGCACGTGCATTTGGTAATCCCTATGATCCTGCCAGGATTAGTTTATTCGAAATGTTGTTTCAGGAATTGGTTCAACAGGAATTCAAATACAGGGAAGAGCAAAACCTCAGTAACAAGTCGTACAGGAATTTTGCGTTTTTTGAAAGTTATTTTTCTAATTACATCGAGGGTACCGTTTTCGAAGTTGCGGAAGCAAAGCAAATTATCCAGACCCAACAACCACTTTTAAAGAGAAATGAAGATTCGCATGACGTTTTGGGGACCTACAAGATTGTCTCAAATAAAAGCGAAATGAGTACTACTCCCAATTCACCTGAGGAATTACTTACCATATTGAGTTATAGACACCAGCTATTGTTATCAGCTAGGGCAGATAAGAATCCCGGAAGTTTTAAGCATATTAATAATTATGCCGGTCAAACTGAATTTGTTGATTCTTCACTTGTAAGGGGAACGCTGATCAAAAGTTTTGACTTTTACCAAGCACTCAAGCACCCATTTGCGAAGGCAGCCTATATTATGTTCGTTATCAGCGAAATTCATCCGTTTTTGGATGGAAACGGGCGTGTGGCCAGGGTAATGATGAATGCTGAGCTAACAAAAGCAATGCAATCCAAAATAATAATACCAACAGTATATAGGGAGGATTATTTGGGAGCCTTAAGAAAATTAACCAGACAAAATGATCCTAAGCCCTATATTCGAATGCTTTCCCGCACCCATGAATTTAGCGCCACGATTGTAAGCGAAGACATGGACAAAATGCAGGCACTGTTGGAACAAAGCAATGCCTTTTTGGAACATACAGAGGGAAAATTAAGAATTATTGGCTAAGTGCCCAGTAACTATTGATAGCTACATCCAATTGCACCTATTCGGATACTATTTGCGGCAATGCCTCTTTCTTATCCTGTACTCTGTATTACCTATGGTTAGGTAAGGAAATATGGAATCTGGCATTATTTCGGATTATCAGATTAAAGAATTTCCTCCCAATTGATTTCCGGTAGATCTTCCAGTATGTTGTGGAGGTAACCGTCTCCCTGGGCAAATAATATCGGAGGTGTGTTTTCGGTCTCTTTGATTCGCACCGGGATTTCATTGGTGTTTGCTAAAACAAACAACTCCCAACTTCCGGAACGTATCCCTTCGATAGCCTCTTTGGTGCTGATCGCCCATCGCTGACCAGTATTGTTAACTCCTCCGATCTTTAGGATAAGAATTGAATCTTTACTCTTGGAATCCTTTTGTATAAAATGGACGATTAATTTTCTCATGTGTTTGATCTATTCTCGTACAAATATGTCAAATAATATAGAGGAAGTATTAGTTCGTCTACCAAATGCTGATTTATTCTCTAGTCGGAGTGCAAACGGTTATATGATTTTTTTCGCTCTATTCCCTCACCGACTTTAGTTTTACTCCCTTTTCCAGAAGCATTTGTAGGAGAATAGAACCATCCTTTTCATTATCCTGCTCAATAAATCCTCGGATTGCTCTGGAAAGAGATGCAATTTCATGCGCCTTTTTAAGGCGATCAAAAGGGAATGGATCTGGATTTGTGCTTATAATCAAGCTTACTTTTATTTCCACACGCTTCTCTATCCCTTTTAATTCACTACATATTTCTGCCCAGTTGTACATGCGATTTTTGAAATGATTCTTATCGCAATATCGAATGACTTTGAGTTAATATTTTGGTTCTGCCTTGTTTTAAATTCTTTTTGAACCAAACTGTCTCAGTGGTTTTGAAAAATAAGGGAAGGGCTGTGTGTTCGCCATAATCTTCGAGGCAAGGCCTCTTTTATCTTGGCGGTTAATTTAAAAAGGTAATAAATTTCCCCGACCAAGTCATCCCGGAATTTGAGACTGAGTTTGTTGAATTAGTAAAGTGTTAACGGTCACTTCTCAAAAACTATCTTATATTTAAATGGTCATAGATAATTAGTAATGAGGAACTTAAATGGTTATTCTGATTGGGAGCATAGAAGAGACAGGGAAATCGCATTGATTGATTCAGAAACCAGGTCATTAAATGTGTGGTTTTTTAGGGTTTTCATCCTATTCCCTATTATTGTTCTAGTTTTAATTATTACAAATGAATTACTGGGTAATTCTTACAAAGCAAAAGGAACTGTAGTTGGATTTTCTTTTTCTGAGGGTGAATGGGTGGGACCGCCGTCAATGTTTTCTGATCATCCTAGTATGATGTCTTCATTTACCCATTATAGAGAAGATGCGTATAATGTGAGTGCATTAACGGAATCAGGTGAAGTCATATCGTTTTTATGTTTTTCATGTAAGGCATCCAGTTATAAAAGTGGTGATTCTGTTGATTTCATCATTTCCAAACCCTTAGTAGGCCGAGCAAAGTATTCAGAAGCGAAGAAGTAGCTTTCGGCTTATATTATACAGGATTTTTGAAGTAAATTAATTGTTTGCTCACTGTCCTGAAATATAAACTAGGATAGATCAATTCTTATAGGAGAAAAATGAAACTCACCAAAGAAACAGCTGGTGACCTGGATCTAGTGATCAAGGAGCTGATAGCAACTAATTCTAGAATAGCCTCCGTGGAGGATATGAAGGCAGTTCTTTTTTCCGGATAAACATGAGGGCTATTTGATTTGCAGAATACCAAACAGATCAATAAGACGTATTAGTGGACTTTAACCTTCGATTGACCATGATTTTTAGTTTTAATCAAATACTCGTTTTGATCTATGATTTCATTTTTTTAGTAATACGCGTACTTAAAAATAAATTTTCCATTTTGTGTTTTTTTTAAGAATTTCTCCTTAACTATGTAAAATCGTAATTGATGTACTAAGAAATAAAATTGAAAAAAGCACTCAAAAATATAGCGTCCATAAAATCCGGTGTTTTTCTAAAACCCCAGGCTCAAGGTGATTTGGTTTACTTGCAAGCTAAGCATTTCAATGCTGATGGCGAGCTTGACTCCGAGCTTTTCCCAGACGTTCAATGGCAGGATATTTCGGAGAAACATGTATTGAAGCCTGGAGATATCTTATTTTCAGCAAAAGGATTGAAGAACTTTGCAGCTGTCTATGAATCACGGAACTTGCCTGCGATAGCTTCCACATCATTTTTGATTATTTCTATTTGGGAGAAAACGGTGGATCCTGAGTATGTTACCTTGATTCTTAACTCGAGGCATAGTCAGGAATATTTGAAAGGAGTCGCTAAAGGGACTTCGATTCCCTCAATAAGTAAAAAGCAATTGGAGGAATTTGAAGTTGTGATGATTCCAAGGGGAATCCAGCAAAAGTTGGTCGCATTAAGTAAATTAAAAAAAGAAGAAAATGATCTGGTTTCAAAGATAGAGCGATTAAAGAAGCTGAGTTTTGAGCAGGATTTAAATACTATTATACAGCAATATGAGTAAAATAATAACGCAAAAAGACATCAACGACGCGGTCTGGAGAGCCTGTGATACGTTCCGTGGAAGCATTGACCCCAGTGTCTATAAGGATTATGTGTTGACCATGCTTTTTGTCAAATACCTGAGTGATGTGAATGATGACACAGAAGAGGAATACTTAAAAAAATATCACGGAGACCAAGAGCGTGCAAAGCGAGCCATGCGTCACGAGCGATTTATTGTTCCAGAGCATAGCCATTTTAAGTATTTGTATGCCAACAGAAATGCGGTAAATATTGGAGAGTTGATAGATATTGCCCTTGTGGACCTGGAAGAAGCCAATCGCCAAAAGCTGTATAGTGAAGATGGAGCAGGGATTTTTAAAAATATCAGCTTCAATAGCAGTGTATTGGGAGAGCCAAAGGATAAAAACAACCGACTCAAAAATCTACTTTTGGACTTCAATAAGCCTGAGTTGGATTTGAGGCCATCTCATCTTTCTGGGGTAGATATCATTGGGGGAGCTTATGAGTACTTGATTTCCAACTTTGCTTCCGATGCAGGAAAGAAGGCGGGTGAGTTCTTTACACCAAGTGAAGTCTCCACTTTGTTGGCTAAGTTGACTAAATCAGCACCAGGTTCAAGGATATGTGATCCTACATGTGGATCTGGATCCTTGCTGATCAAGGCAGGTCAGGAGGTTGGTTCGTCTAATTTCTCGCTCTACGGTCAGGAAGCTAATGGTAGTACCTGGGCTTTGGCGGTAATGAATATGTTTTTGCACGGATTTGATAATGCTACCATCAGATGGGGAGACACCATACGGAATCCTAAACTGAAAGAAGGGGATTCTCTGATGAAGTTTGATACTGTGGTTGCTAATCCACCTTTCTCCTTGGATAAATGGGGGAAAATCGAGGATAAAGATGGAGAAATAACTACGGTAACTTGGGACCCTGAAACGGATCTATATAATCGTTTTTGGAGAGGGGTGCCACCAAAGAGTAAAGGCGATTGGGCATTTATCACCCATATGATCGAAACGACCTATGAGGGAAAGGGGAAGGTTGGAGTGGTTGTTCCTCATGGAGTACTTTTTCGAGGAAGTTCTGAAGGACGTATAAGACAGAAAACCATTGAGGAGAATCTGCTGGAAGCAGTGATCGGTCTTCCGGCAAACTTATTTTTTGGAACGGGTATTCCAGCAGCAATCCTGATTTTCAACCGGGATAAAAAGCAGGGTAAGAGCGTCTTATTCATAGATGCTTCTCAACATTATGCTGCTGCCAAAAATCAAAATAAGCTTCGGGATTCGGATATCAAGCATATTGTAGATACGTACCGGAATTTTAATGAAGGTAAATCCCAGCCTGGTGTGGTAGAGGATAAATTCAGCTATGTCGCCACATTTGAGGAGATCAAGGAGAATGACTTTAACCTGAATATTCCACGATATGTGGACACCTTTGAGGAGGAACCTGAAGTGGATATCCAAGCGGTGCAAGAGGAGATCAGCAGATTGGAGGGAGAGTTGAAAGTAGTTCAGTTGGAAATGAAAAAGTATTTAGATGAATTAATTAAAAAATAGAAGATATGCTTTCAAAAGATCAAAGAGATCAGTTTAGTGAAATTTTAGAAGAGCTTGGTAAGACTCTGGATATTACTGAAAAACAATATAATTCAGCCGTGCAAAGTTATAATGCGGTCGGTTCTTGGTTGTCTAGCCCTGATTCTACTTTGGCACCCTACCGCCCCGAAATTTTGCCTCAAGGCTCATTTATGTTGGGTACCATGATTAGACCCATTTGCGATGACGATGACTTGGATATTGACCTAGCGTGTCAGCTTAAAGGGAAGAATCCTAACTGGACCCAAGAAGATTTAAAGAATAAAGTTGGCGATCGATTGAAAGCTCATGGTACCTATGAAGATATGATAGATGAAGAAGGTAGGCGATGTTGGACATTATTATACAGGCAAGATTCTGGGAATACACGAGAGAGGTATCATATGGATATTTTACCATCCATTGTTGATTTTGGTTATAGGATGATTCTGGAAAAAGCTTTTTCAGTGAAAGAGTTTGAAGATGTAGAACAGCTAGGAATTAGGATTACAGATCGAGACGATGATGGATATAAATGGGATACAAATCATTTGAACTGGCTTAAAAGCAACCCTTTTGGTTATGGTAGATGGTTTTTTAATCGAGCCAGTTTAGATCTTGAAAAGTCTTTTTCCTTAAGAGAATCAGTTGCTCCAGTACCAAAATATCAGAATGAAAAATTGCCATTGCAGCGTGTGGTTCAAATTCTCAAAAGGCATCGAGACATGATGTTTAATGGTGACGAAAACAAGCCAATATCAATTGTTATCACAACACTTGCTGCTCGAGCTTATCAGAAGGAAACAGATATACTTTCTGCATTAATGAATGTTGTAAGGGGAATGAGAAGTCAAATCGAGGAACGATGGTCTAGTGAGTACGTTAAGTTTATCAAATGGGTATCAAACCCTGTGAACGATAAAAATGAGAATTTTGCAGATAGGTGGCAGCAGTTTCCAGAGCGAGAAGATTCATTTTTCAATTGGTTAGATGAGGTTGAAAAAGACGTGAATTTGATTGTTTCAAAACGAGGAGATTTGAGATTGATTAAGGAATCAATGGAAAAACCATTTGGAAAAGAATTAATCGAAAAATCCTTCAGTGCATATGGAGCAAATCAATTAAAATCCAGAAATGACGGATTGATGAAAATGGCCTCAGGTTCTGGAATGCTGGGCAGTACCGGGATTACTGTCAAAAGACACGATTTTCATGGGGATGAAAGTTAAGATTCATCCTTTAAACATGGCTTTGCAAGCTCAAAGATTAAAAGCGTTGTTTCCGAATTCTGAAATAAATTTTAATTCTCAGGTTTTGAATTGGAGGTGTGTCATTACCCCAAGTCCATTAAGTAGAGAATATCAAATTAAGCTAGTCTTAGGAAGGGGGGAGCAACCAAATGTTTACATTGAAAGCCCGCTCCTTGAATTATATCCTGAGAAAAATAGTCTACCCCATGTTTATAGTACGAAAAAGCAATGGTTGTGTCTTTACTATAAAAAAGTAAAGCAATGGAATAGTGGGATGTATTTGGCTGATACAGTAGTCCCTTGGATTAGTGAGTGGTTGATGCACTATGAACTTTGGCTTTGCACAGGGATTTGGCACGGTGGAGGAATACACGATGAAAAGAAGGTCGAAAATCTAAAGGAAGAACTAATTGAGGGAAATAAAGGAAGAAGTTAAGTTTACCGAAATGGGAAAGGTGTTCTTTAATAAAGAAATCCCTAGTGATTGGGATATAAAAAAATTTGAAGATATCGCTGAAATAGATAAAGAAAGTCTTAAGAGTAGTACTTCCAAGGATTACGAGTTCGATTACATTTCACTTTCTGATGTTGACTCTGGTGATTTCAAAATTGAAACAACAAGACAAACATTTGTCACTTCGCCTACAAGAGCAAGAAGAGTCGTCAGAAAAGGAGATATATTGATGTCAACTGTTCGCCCCAATCTTCAAGGTTTCTCCATAATTAAAGATGAAGTGAAGGATTTAATCGCTTCAACTGGATTTGCAGTGATCACAGCGAGTAAATGCAACAATGAATTTTTATTCCAGTACCTGTTTAGTTCATGGGTTTCAAGGCAATTTTATCTATTGCTGGTTGGGTCTAATTATCCTGCAATAAATTCTTCAGATGTAAGAAGACTTCAAATCCCCCTCCCACCTCTTCCCGAGCAACACGCCATAGCCCAAGTGCTGGGGACGATCGATCAGTCTATTCTGACTACTGAGCGCCTGATCGCCCAAAAAGAACTCCGCAAAAAATGGCTCATGCAGAATCTACTGACGGGGAAGATGAGGTTGAAGGGATTTGATGGAGAGTGGAAGTTTATTTCTATTTCAAATCTTTTTATTCCGGTTAATAGATATGTCGATTGGAACGAAAGCGAGCTATATAAATTAATAAGTATTCGCAGGAGGAATGGTGGTGTTTTTTATCGAGACCCTCTTTTTGGATATCAAATAGGAGTTAAGAAATTGAAAACCGTTCTAAAAAATGATTTCTTGATTTCAAAACGACAAGTCTCACATGGTGCTTGGGCCATTATTAATTCCGACTTTAATAAAGCAAAGGTTTCAGACGAGTATGTTTGTCTAGAAATTGCAGATAAAAAAATAATCACAGCTGATTTTTGTAAGTGGTATTGCCAATTTCCAATTCTTACTCATTATGCAAATGTAGACTCAGATGGTGTGCATATTGAAAAGTCAATCTTTGATTATGATCTTTTCAAGAAAAGAAAGGTATTAATACCAGATACCATTGAAGAACAAACCGCCATTGCCGAGTTGCTGAAAACGGCAGATAAAGAAATCAAGTTACTCAAAGCTATGGCGGAGAAACTCAGGGAGCAGAAGAAGGGATTAATGCAGCAGTTGTTAACAGGTAAAAAGAGATTGGTATGAGTATATCCTATATTTCAGCGACAACAAAATACATTCTATGGGGCAAGGCAGCAGGAAGATGCCAATATAGAGGCTGCAACAAACCCTTGTTTGTTGATGCACTTACCAAAAGTGAGTTTAACCAATCATACATAGCCCATATTGTTGCAGACGTACCTGGCGGACCAAGAGGTGATGTGGTTCGATCTGACTTACTCAAAAAAGATATTACCAATTTGATGCTCATGTGTGACGAGCACCATAGGCTAATTGATAAAAAAGATGTCGCCGGACATCCTGAGCCATTGCTTCTGCAAATGAAAAAAGAGCATGAAGATAGAATTGAAAAAGTAGCTTCAATCAATCCAAATATGCATAGCCATATTGTGACCTATAGAGCCAATGTCGGCGTTCATACTCCAGTTATCTCCTACGAATCGGTTCGTGAATTTCTGCTCCCATCTTATTATCCTGCTCAATCGCAAGCGATTGATTTAAGCTTAAGTAATAGTCCGCAAAGAGATAGGAATTCGAGTTTTTGGCAGACTGAATTAGAGAATTTGGAAACTCAATTCAATGAACAATTAAGGCCTAAGTTCAGAAAGGGGGAAATCAGTCATTTGTCTATTTTTGCCCTAGCTCCAATTCCTTTATTGATAAAACTGGGAACTTTAATCAATGATATTCAAAATGCGGAAATTCATCAACCAGTTAGAGGTCCAAATACTTGGAATTTAAATAGTGACTCTTCTGATTTCCAGTACCATATAAATGAGAATTTGCAAAGTCCTGAATTTGTGGCATTGGCAATTTCATTTAGCGGAACGATTGATAATCAAAGGATAATTAGAGTTTTGGGCGAAGGTTGCTCGATTTATACATTAACAATAGAGGAACCTTTTAACGATTTCTTGAAGTCAAAGAAGCAACTTCAGCTGCTCAGTATCGAAATAAGGTTGCTATTTGATAGAATTAAAACAAGGTTTGGTTCTCAAAAAACTCTACATGTATTTCCGGCAATGCCGGTTGCTACAGCCATTGAATTTGGCAGAGTTTGGATGCCTAAGGCTGATATGCCTTTGAACATCTATGATGAGAATACTGCTAATGGTGGATTTTCTTTAGCAATTCAAATAAAAAACTGAAAATAAAGGAATTTAAAATGACTAAGAATTATTCCCATATTCAATTTCAAAGTAATTAAAAGGTTGACCAGATGATATCTGGTTAATATTTCCAATACTCAGCATATATGACCAAAACCTTCAATTTCTACTGCGATGAAAGCTGTCATTTAGAGAATGACGGTCAGCCCTATATGATGATCGGCTATGTCAGCAGTGCCTACAATCAGGTGAAAATGCACTCCCAAAATATCCGCCAGATTAAGGAAGAACATGGGGTGTTTTCGGAAGTGAAGTGGAGCAAGCTGTCCAAGTCTGCCTATCCGCTGTATAATGAGCTGATCGAGTACTTTTTTGCGACAGATCTCCAGTATAGGGCTATCGTGATCGACAAGAGCAAACTTCGTCATGCGGATTTTTCCCAAGACCATGACGATTTCTACTACAAAATGTATTTTCAGCTTTTGAGTAAGAAACTGGTGCCGGAATATGGTCATAATATCTACCTGGATATCAAGGATACCCGAAGTGCCAAGAAGGTAAACGGTCTCCGGTCTTTCCTTTCTTCCAATCTAATCCAGGTCCGAAACCTTCAGAATATCCGCTCCCACGAAAGTGAGCTGATGCAACTGGCGGATATTATTACGGGAGCTTTGTCTTACCACCTGCGAGGATTGGATCAGGTGATTGCCAAAAACAAAATCATCGAAAAGATCCAACAGCATTGCAGGCTTCCCCTGACTCAGTCTACCCCCAGGGATCATCAGAAGTTCAATCTTTTCTTTATAGATCTGAAGTGATATGATGCCAACCAATCTTTTAAAGAAATATCCGGATTTGCTGGAAATCATGCATTTGTCAGAGAGTGAAAGAACCGGTTCTCTACGCTCAATTTTCAATAGAGATATCGAAGAAAATCCTGGCTTGAACTTCCGAACTAAGATAATTCGCCCCATAAAAGGAGAAGAGCCTGCTATGGATTTGCTTTTTAAGCATTTGACCACGGAGGAAATCCAGGAGGTGGATGCTAATGGAAAGGAGTATCCCAAACGGATTTTTGAAAAGGACAGATCTCAACGCCTGCATTGGATTAGGTTTCATTTGGAAGAGACAAAAAAAGACAGGGTTGAAATCTTCAGTGTTGAAGAAAGAGATCAGAAAAAAAGAGAAGATATCATTAGAACTTACATTTTCGATGTAGATCAAAATTATATTATAGTTCTGGATCCACAGAGAAGTAAAAGAGATTATTATTTGGTTACTGCTTATTTTCTCAATAAGAACTATGGAGCAAAAAAAATCAAAAAACTTTTAAAGAGAAGGCTTCCTGAAGTCCATTAAAACCGCAGGGCTCGATACATATCGTGATGTATCGAGCCCCGAAACTCCTTTTTCCAATGGTAAAATGAGCAAGACAAAAGTATTAGAATGAATTGGTTATAAAAAATTTATTTAAATAAATTAACACTTGACCTCAATTGAATTAGTTGATTTCATTAGTCGATAGTTAAGTTTTGGACTAGTGTTATTTTCAATAAATTAAACGCTTTACAATCTTCCTAAGAAGAAAAAGCCAAAAAAAGCTAAACGAAAAGGATCAATGATGAGCACCAGAAATAAAGAGAATTCAGATAAGCTTTCAAATTCACAATGGAGGATTTAAGAAGAAAACCGCATTTCAATGAATGCGGTCCGCATTTACGGATCTGCGGGCAACCAGGTCTTTCACCCTTTGGGCAATGACCCTACAAATTTCACCATTCTACTTATTTTAAACAATAAAACATTTAATTTTTCCTAATCGATTAGGACTTCCCTATGGATACTCCCAGTTTCAAAGAAGATCATATTTCACAGATTCCTGCAATACAATGGCTCTGCAAACTTGGGTTTGAGTACCTGCCGGAAGGAGAGGCTTTTAAACTGCGTGGAGGAAAAACTACCCAGGTTTTGCTGGAAGAGGTACTTCGAAGGCAACTTCGTTTGATTAATTCTGAAAAGAAAGTCAGTTCCAGTCGTAACACTTACATCAGCGAAGCAAATATTGAAAACGGAATCCGAAAACTTCAGGAGATTCCTTTGAACGAAGGCTATATCCATTCCACCGAAATAATCTATAACCTGCTGACTTTGGGAATGGCCGTGGAGCAGACTGTGGATGGAGATCGGAAAAGTTTTACCCTACAGTACATAGATTGGGAAAATCCCCAAAACAATAAGTTTCAGGTTTCAGAAGAATTCAAAGTCTTACGTAGCAACGGCAAAGATCATTACATTCCGGATCTAGTGATTTTTATCAACGGAATTCCCATTGTGATCCTAGAGTGTAAGCGACCGGACATGAAGGAGCCGATCAAGCAGGCTATCTCCCAACATTTGAGAAATCAGCAGGAGGACGGGATTAGAAATTTTTATGTGTATGCCCAGCTGCTGGTATCATTGGCAAACCAAGAAACAAGCTATGCTACCAATGGTACTCCGTTGAAATTTTGGGCGCAGTGGAAAGAAAAGATTTCATCCGATTTGAAAAGGAAGGAATATGAGGATCAATTAAGGGTAATCAAAAAAGAGAAACTAGATCCTACCACACACCAGAAACTGTTTTCGGATCGCTTTTCCTATGTCAAGCGATATTTTGAAGACTTGGAGAAGGGAGAAGTACAATTTACGGCGCAAGATGAGTTTTTATTCAATTTATGCCGACCGGAGAGGCTTTTTGATTTGATATACAACTTTATTCTGTTTGATGGAGGTACGAAGAAGGTCACTCGATATCAGCAGTACTTTGCAGTCAAGAAGACATTGGCACGTCTTAAGGTTTTAGTAAAAGATGCAAAAGGTAGGGATCGACGAGAAGGTGGGGTGATTTGGCATACACAGGGAAGTGGTAAATCTCTTACGATGGTCATGATGGCGCAGGCGATTGCCATGGAAAAAAGCATTTTGAATCCAAAAATCATTTTGGTAACGGATCGGACGGATCTGGATAGACAAATTACCAGTACGTTTCGAAAATGTGGGATGGCAGTTAATAATGCGTCGACGGGAACGCAACTGGTACATTTGCTCGAAAGTCCAAGTGATGCTGTAGTCACCACAATAATCAATAAATTCACCGCTGCAATAAAGAAGATTCAAAAGCCGCTGGAAAATCCGAATATTTTTGTTTTGATAGACGAAGGACATCGGACCCAGCATGGAACCTTCAATATAGAAATGCAAAAGACCCTGCCAAATGCATGTTTTATTGCGATGACAGGTACTCCTCTTTTCAAGAAAGAGAAGAGTACAGCTGCCAAATTTGGGGGAATGATCGATGCCTACACTGTAGATGAAGCCGTGAAAGATGGGGCGGTCGTCCCACTCTTGTATGAGGGGAGATTGCCATATCTAAAAGTGAATTCAGGCCCTCTAGATCGATTTTTTGATATGGTTTCAGAGCCTTTTAATGATAGGGAAAAGGCTGATTTCAAGCGGAAATTTAGCCGTGCTGACCAGATCAACTCTGCTGAGCAAAGAATTTATGTGACCTGCTGGGATATCAGTAGACACTTTAGGGACAATTGGCAAGGAACAGGGTTTAAAGCTATGTTGGTCTGCGACAAAAAGCTAAGCGCAATCAAATACAAAGACATCTTGGATGAAATAGGACTGGTAAGCTCTGAAGTTTTGATTTCACCCATTGACGACCGGGAAGGAGAAGACAATGCCTATGAGCAAAGCAGTGACAAAGTGCAAAGGTTTTGGAAAAAGATGATGCAGGAGCATGGATCTGCCAAAAAGTACGAGAGCCAAGTGATCAGTCGCTTTCAAAACCTGCCTGATCCAGAAATTATTATTGTCGTAGATAAACTTTTGACGGGCTTTGATGAACCCAAAAACACGGTTCTTTATTTGACCAGAAATCTCAAAGATCACAAACTGCTCCAGGCTATTGCCCGTGTGAATCGAGTAGAAGAAGGTAAAGATTTCGGATTTGTGATAGACTATTATGGAGTCATTGAAAATTTGGACGATGCATTGAAGATGTATGCTGCTTTTCAGGAGTTTGATGAGCTCGATATGGAAGGAACACTGGTGAATATAGAGGTAGAGATCAACAGACTTCCGCAGAGGCATTCTGAACTTTGGGATATTTTTAAAAGTGTAAAAAACACAAGGGATGCGGAGGCTTATCAGCTTATCTTGCGTGACGAGTCAGTTAGGGTGATTTTTTATGACAAGCTCACTTCTTACGGTAAAAGTTTGAAACTTGCTCTTTCGACCATTTCCTTTCATGAGAGAACTGACCCAAAGGAAATCGATCGGTACAAATCCGATCTGCTTTTTTTTATGAAGCTACGTGTCGCAGTTGTTGCCAGGTTTTCTGACAGGATAGATTATAGTCGATATGAAGAGCAGATTCAAAAACTGCTAGATACTCATGTGACTGCAGAGGAGGTAGAGCCCATTACTGATTTGGTCAATATTTTTGACAAAGACAGTTTTGCTAGTGAAGTTGAGAAGACGGTGGGAGAGGCAGCGAAAGCAGACAAAATTGCCAGCCGGACAGCCAAGTATATTTCCGAAAAGATGGATGAAGATCCCGCTTTTTATAAGAAGTTTTCTCAACTCTTATCCCAAACAATTGCCGACTATGAGGCGAGGAGGATTTCGGAAACCCAATATCTTCAAAAGACAAAAAATGTCATGGATGCGGTGCTCAATCATACAGACTCGGACATTCCCGAGCTGCTTAAGGACGAGTCGGTGGCAGCTGCTTTTTATGGATTGACCAAGGTGTTTTTGGATGAAAAGATTTCCAACACCGATGCGCTAAAGTCTATCTGCGAAACTTCCGCATTGAAAATAAATCAGCTTATAAAAGCGGAGGTTTTTGGTCAGGGGCAGAGCCCTATTGTGGAGTGGGAGTCCAAAAGAGAGATTACCGGTAAACTTATTATCGAGATAGGGGACTAC
The DNA here is from genome assembly GCF_963974365.1 of uncultured Algoriphagus sp. Classification (GTDB taxonomy): domain Bacteria; phylum Bacteroidota; class Bacteroidia; order Cytophagales; family Cyclobacteriaceae; genus Algoriphagus. Next base: position 201,002 of record NZ_CAXBBX010000012.1, read on the forward strand.
CTGATAGATGAAGTCCGTGATAAACATGCGAGGGAGATTTCCTACTCAGAGATCGATTCCTTGGCTGAAAGAATCTTGGCCGTTGCCAAAAAACGCTATCGATCATGAAAGATTCAATTCAGTTTGGTTCTAGGGTGATCGATTATGAAGTGAGTTTTTCGGATCGGAAAACCTTGGGAATAACTGTCACACCTACCTCCGAAGTCTTGGTCAAAGCACCTGCCTTCGCCAACAGAGAAAAGATTAGACAGGTTTTGCAGAAACGTGCTGCATGGATTATAAAGCAGCAGAGTTTCTTTTTGTCATTCCAGCCGAGACTAACAGAGCGTAACTATGTAAGCGGAGAGACTCATCTATATCTGGGAAGGCAGTACCGATTGATGATAGAAGAGGCAAGTCAGGATTCGGTGAAGTTACTTCATGGAGAAATTCGTGTAGAGACTACAGATCGTGATAAAGTGAAAGAATTGATGAAGGCTTGGTATCTACAACTAGCTCGGAAGAAATTTGAGAAAATTGCTTCTGAGTTAATTCTAAAATTTAGATCAGAAGGTGTGGCTCCAGATTCAGTGGTCATACGAGATATGGCTTTGAGATGGGGAAGCTGCACTCCAAAAGGAAAAATAATACTAAATCCTGAGTTGATCAAAGCACCCAAAGGATGCATAGAATATGTCATTATTCATGAGCTATGCCATTTGGTTCACCCGGATCATTCTCCTGCTTTTTTCAGACTTCAATCCCGTTATATGCCTGATTGGGAAAAATGGAAGGAGAAGTTGGAGCGGATGATGGCTTAATTTTGATTCAGAGGCTTAGAAAGTGTTCTTTGTGGGGGTACGCTAAAGCACCAGATTTTATAAAGCAAAAGTAGGTATACGGAATTGATAAGTAAGGAATGAAACAATTATATATAGAATGTAGACTAAATCAGTGGTCTGATATTTTTACTTTAAATCAGAGATTTTTAGATCAATTTGTGTTTAGAGGTCAAGCTAATGAAAATTGGCCCTTATCTACCTCTCTTGAAAGACTTATCAATTCATTGTTCCCAAACTTGGTAGACAAAGCAATGATCCCACACCACGAAAAGGAAATGTTAAAAGAGTTTAAGTGGAAATATCCGCTTTATTCGCAGAATTCGCCGGATAGCACAAATAATATCGAGTGGTTAACTATTATGCAACATTACGGAGCGGCAACTAGGCTCTTGGACTTTTCTAAGTCTCTATTTGTGGCAATAAGAATGGCTATCGCAAATAACGAAAGTAATTCTGCCGTATGGGCTATAAACAAAAATATTTTGACATACAGTATCTCAGATAGTTTTTTGCGAGAAAAATATGAAAAAACGGGGAAAGGTGGAGGTATGAGTATGGATAAAGAGTATCAGCTTAGTAATGAAAAAGCAAACTGTGTAATTACTGACAAAAGTTTCGATAGGGAATTGGAAAAGGAGTTGCTGTTGATAAACCCGGAACAATGTAATGAACGCTTATCTATTCAGCAGGGATTATTTGTTATGCCTACAAACATAATGGTTCCGTTTTCTCATTCATTAACGTACTATTTGTCCTCACCAACCCCTACAAAATTACATTTTGATGACTTGTCAGGATACAACATAAGGGAAATCGCCCTATTAAAGATTACAATAGCTAAGGAATTGAATTATAGTGTACTGAAATATTTAAGACAAATGAATATTACTCCAGAAACTTTATTTCCTGGCTTAGAGGGATTGGGGAAATCTCTAAATTATCCGAGAATTAGTTTTAATAGAGATGGTGATTAGCCTCACACGAAATACTTTTTTTGTAAACTGATAGCACTACTAATGCTATCGAATCAGATTTTAGACAGCAGGTCAAAATAAACCGATATCTAACAGGACTAGGGTGATTGCTATTGGGAATGGATTTAGCTTTATTATAGGGTATATATGATATAACTTTTTGGCATAGGCTCACTATCCCAACCTTAATTAAGATACTGCAAATGTAGAGTCATTAAATGGGTAGAGGTTTTTTATTTTGATCCTACCACGGATTTAAAGGAAGCATTTTCAATTAATGGAGATCATAGGAAGCGATCTCAAATGGAAGGTCTTCAAATGATTCCTTGAAAGCACTTAAATGGATAATATTTCTATAATCATACCAACTAGGAATTATGTTTCCAATAACTTAAGGTTGAACCTTTATTTAAAACTTTGTTCTTCATTCAATCATCTTTGGCCCAAATTAGAGAAATAGGTATGGGGATTGTATTAATATGGTTAATATTAGATGGCTGAAGCATCAGAAGAAAGCCCATTGCAAATTGTTTAGGATATGAGAATTGAATTACAAATTCCGACCAGTCAATACAAACGATCTGAATACCCCCAGAAGGGAATGTTGGCTATTCGATTTTGCTCAGAAGAGGATTTATTTTAATAAAGTTTAAATAGTATGAACCCTATTTCATTGACCATTCAATCGGTATTTCATGTTTAGACAAATTGACTATGCTAAGATCATCAGCCTTTTGGATACAACTAAATCTTTTCCTCCACAACTGGATTTATTAGAAGTTTTATTACCTAGTGATTTAGAGATTCAGGCAAACAGGAAATCAATAAGTAGTTACATCTTTTTGGATTGGCTGAATAATCAAAGAGGGTGGGAGGATTTCTTCCCAAGTCAAGGTTCACATCTGATTGACATAGAAGTTTTCCTCTTAGCTCATATTCAAGGCTGCCTGTATCAAAACCTAGATAAATGTAAAACTATCGGGTCAGTTCGTACTGCTTTGGAAGGGGCCCTGATAGTTTCAAAGTTCAAAAAACTCGAAAACCAACTTGAGTTATTGGCTTTTTCCTGTCTAGTTTACAACAATTCGGGATTTTGGAGTGGATTGGCAAAAGAGTTCGATATGGAAGATTGGGATGATATTTTTCTGCTAGCCGATTTACTTCCTTTTTCTGATGTTTCTGTGGAGGAGTTGTTTGATTGGATCATTAGGATTATGGAAAGAAATCCTAACGATGTTGGGATAGAAGATGTCCTAAAAAAAGTTGTGGTATGGGGAGATTTTTGCAAGTATGGAGCCGTTGACATTGAAAAATTTTTGCCTGTTCTTTTTACATCAGAGTCTGCGAGAAAAGCCCTTCCCGCATTGATCCGAATGATTGATAAAAAGCAATCCAAAGGAGTCAAATATTATCTAAGTTTGTTTGAATCTGATGTATTCGGTCATTTTTGGTATGAGAAAATGTTTGCCATCGGCAATGTCTTGAAAGGTGAGGAAGAAAGGGAGTACTATTTTCAGCACCTCGTCTCATTGAATGATGTTGGAAAACTTAATGCAAAAGATTTCATATTGATTTGTGGCTCTTTCGGTTTTATAGACTCCCGTGTAACAGATTTCATTGATCAGTCTTTAGCCAGACAGGGAAACGGTGACAATTATTATTTAGGAATTGGTTATTTTTTAACCAAGCAGAAATCCAATATAGATTGGGACTGGTTTTTTTCAACGTTAAAGGCTCTTATTTCTGTCGATGAGTTACAGATAGAATACTATCAATCCAGCCTTTTGAGATCTTTGATGGAAGAGAACTTGGATGCCTCCTACGAACTAGTTGAGCACAGGATACAGCTTGACGGGGGTAGCAAGGTTTTGGATGACAGTGTTTTGCGTCTTGCGCAGCTTGACATCATTTTTTTTCAGAAGAAATTTCTGTCTTGGCTTAATTCCGACGATTCCAATTTCCATAGGGGTGTGTTTCGCTTTTCTTCGGGAAAATTACCCGATACCATTTTTGATATCCCAAAAGAGCTGTTTGCGGGATTCTCCGATTTGGATTTGGCGTACATGGCTTCAAAAACTGTCGGTTTTGTATTCTCAAAGGAGCCTCTTCAAAAATTGTTGTTGTCCATAATCAGGTCGGTGAACCATGGATCTTCTGGATTATCTGGGTTTTTGGGCCGTTTGCTGAAACATTACCTGATTTACAACTATCGAAGCACACTTGAAATTATCAAGGAAGATCTAAAGTCTGGAACTCTTTCTCCTTTCACTAAGATTTTGTTCGAAGATGCATTGGTAGTATTCGAGAGATATTTTGAAAACTTGAATACCATTCTCCCAATGAAAGAGCTGAAGCCGTCTTCCAAGCTCGTTCAATGGGTGAATTTCTATGAAGGGCGGAGCCTTACGGAATATTCAAAGGCAATAAAAAAAAGAGGGATTTTTAGTATTGGTAAGACCCTAGCCATAAATTCTCATAAATGGGCTATAAAAAGGCCAAATGAGTTGCTTCATAAAGTCCAACCATTAGGTAACATCAGGGTAGAACGTGAATTTCCCTCGGGAGAGAACCTGAATCCAGTCCATCAAGAATCAATAAGAGTCCAAATGAAACTATTGAAACGGTATGAAATTAATATTGGCTGACTATGTCGCATCGCTAAAAGAAGACAGGGAACTTGATGCTTTGATTGAAGAAATTTTAAGGGAAAATGGGTTTGAGATACTTTTCGGGCCTCAAAAAGGCGTACGTCAGTATGGAGTCGATATTTGTGCGATAGGCAAAGATCCTGATGACAAAAGAAAAAAACTCTTTCTAATTACAGTAAAACAAGGAAATCTTGATCGAAAGAATTGGCAGGGCGGGAACCAGGCACTTGAGCCTTCTTTACGCGAGATTATCTCTGTCTATATCAGAAATAACATCTCGCCTGCACACAAAAGGCTTCCCATTGTCATCGTAATCGCACACAATGGAATCAACGAAGCTGCTATTCAGCAGAATTGGGCTGCATTTCAAAAAGATTACCCAAAATATAGCTTTGATATTTGGCAGCTGGAGACACTTGTCTCCATGGTATATGATTCAATGCTCAACGAGAAGGTTTTTTCCGAAAGCGCAAGGGAGTTGCTCAGAAAGGTGATTGTCAACCTTTATAATTCCGAATATGACCTTTCAGATTATTCTTTGTTGATAGATGACGTATTGGCGGCTAACTCAAAAATTAAGAACACTAGCACGAAGGAGAATCTGAAAATCCTTCATAAAATCAAGCTTATACTAGCAATTGTTTTTAACTACTGCAAAAGGGAAGAAGATAGTATGTTGGCAATCAAGGCAGGAGAACTTACGGTATTAAAGGTTTGGGAGCGATATTGGGAATCAGGGATTCTCTCAGATACATCTCTAATGGAGGTGTTTATTGGCCTGTTATTTCTAAAAAACCAAATCAATCAGTTCTATATGTCCAGGTTACTACCCGTTTGCGAGATTGAAGATGGATTTGGAAAATACTGTTCGAATCCTGTCACTTACAATTCGGTCGTCTATAGCCATTTTGGGCAGATAGCCCTCTGTGGAATTGAAAGTGTGACACTACAGGCATTGTTTGGACAAGATAATCCTGAATTGAGGGATATTCTGGATTCCTATTCAACAGCAGCTGCAAACGGATTGTTGAGGTTATTCGAGAATAACGAGATCATCACCGGGCCGGATACAGATGACAGAATGATCGAGATAAACCTTGCTTTCACGCTACTGTATCTGTTTGGAAGGGGGGAAGATATCCAAAAAATGATAGAGGATTATCTAGAAAGTATGGCTGAAGGAATTGTGCTGATGAAAACTTTTCCTGAATATGGGAATAGCCTGGAAAAAGTAGCGGAATTTCGGGCTACACCAGAATTGCGGAAGTCAGATGCAACAAATTCGTCCTCTCTTTTATCATGTCTGATGGAGTGGATTGCTGTTTTGGATGCTCCGTCATTATATGCCAGAGCACAAATATATCTCAATTCCGTTTTTAAGGAGGTCAACCTTATGCTTTGGTTTCCTGAAAAGGAAACAGAGTCAGTTATGTTCCGTCGTCGGGCTGTTCCTGAGACTGGATATACACTGACCGTGTTGTCATTTCCGGATGACTATCAGAAATTCAAAGATGGAGTGTTATCGGATTTTCTTTATAATTCCCAAGAGTATAGTTTTGGCTTTGTTAGAACTGGCTTTTGGCCAGTTGGTTTAATGTCTTGTCTTCATTACAGAACTTACGTTCCCCCTTATTACTGGCGGCGGTTTATAAAGAATTTCTCCGAATTGCAATCCTGCAATTAAATCTAAAGTTTGAATCAAGCAATTGTCAAAAATATAATGGATCGAATCTGCAAACTTTGCAACAATCATATTGCTGACAAAACAGGATCTCATATAGTGCCGCATTTTTTACTTAAGCGTATTGAAAATGAGGAAGGGAAAACAGGGAGAGGTAATGAACTAGGCTTTGTTATCAAAACTGGAGATACATTCTCTTATTTTGGAAGAGAAGTATCTCCTGAAAAACTTGAAGAGGTTTATGGTGACCTCACAGAAGAGGAAATAGAAGCAAATTCACATCCATTGATAATTGACCATATTTTCTGTTCACAATGCGAGAGAAAACTGGGTGTAATTGAAGAGAAGTATTCTCAAACTTTAAATTTGAAATCAAATAATAACTATTCATCAGGTGTTCAGTCAGCGTTGGGGCTTTTATTTTGGGCAAGTATAATTTGGAGATTATCAATTAGTGGAAATGGAGGAATGCGTCTTTCAGACCCTCAGAATGAAAGGCTTAGAGAAATGCTTTTCAAAATATTAAAAACTGATTTTAAGGAAATGGATCTAACTATTTTGAAAAAGATGAAATCGGCAAAGGGGATTACTTACAAATTGATTAGATCCCCGGATTATTCTAAATCATCCCCTACATTTCTTCATTTTTATCCGGATTCTAAATATCCATATACCCTCATTATTTGGGAATATATCTTATTCTTTTCCTTCAGTGATAACTATACTCATTTCTTAAAAGATAAGTTTTTCGGGATCCAAAATCAGATTTTTGCAGCTTCTACTAATAAACCTGCTGGTGATGAAGAGCTGATCTTTTATTTGCCAATTGATGTGATGAAGAGATTTAACAATGGCCTGATTGAATTTATTAAGAACATAAGGGTTGATAGTATTTTCTCGAAATTAGATGCGTTGCATGTTAAGTTGGGTGGGAATGGTACCTCTATGCCAGATATAATCAAAAAGGAAATAATGCAGGAAATTACCTCAGATGAGAAAAAAATCGGCAGGGCACAGACTGCAGAAGACCTGGCTGCTTCATCAATCAAAGTTCTGCAAAAATATATTAGGAAATAGGTGGGAGCATTATATAAGTTTTTTCCTTGACTTCCCTTTAGGACCAGAGAGAAGGAAGCTAAACAAAGTTTCTAATGATAGACTGAAGAGTATGGTTTTAAATTTTTGGCTCATCCGAAGGTTTAATCTTTAAGAGATTCGAAACCAGTAAAGTCCTCACATCAACCTCCAAAAAATCAGCTATTTCAAAAAGCCTTTCAATTGAGGGTTGAGAATCATTTGTCACCCACCTAGAAACTGTAGTATCTTTAACACCTAGATTTTTTGCTAAATCAATATTTTTCTTTCCTTCTTCAGCCAAAACGGCCTTAATTCTATTGTAATTCTCTCTTTTCATTTGAAAACTGCCAAGTTTCCCAAATATAAGTAAAGGAAAACTTACAGTATTCAGTATTATAATTCCATAAAAAGGGTATAAAATATATTTTAAAGTAAAAATATTATCGTTTTATGAAATCTTTTTATATTTTTGGTATAGTCATTGAAAATAGAGCATTGATTTTCAAAGAGAAAAATTGGAGAGGTTCCTCAAATGCATTTGCACTTTATAGTCTCGTCTAAGAAAACTGCCAAATTTCAATATAGACGGTAGAAGTGAAGTGAAAATGCTCACGCTACGGCGTGAGCTCACTTTTACTAGATTATATTGAAGCCTTTTCTTTTAGGGACGATTGAAATATTTCCTGTTGGGATATCTCAAAATGACTTAGTAATAACCCAAGTATCATGGAACAGATGGTGATTTTTTCTGGATTAAGTTGCTTCCCGGGCGTAGTATTCTGGAAGAAGGATCTGTCTGAGCTTTTTTATATTGGGTCACATTGCTCACTACCTTTATCCTATTACATCCTTCCAGAGGAACATGGCATCGCCGCGGTCGATCGACTGTATCCTCTAAAGCCCAAGAATCCGATCTAAGGATCAGGGCACTTTTTCTCTCTGATTGCTTCCGATTGGGCTTTGTATGTTTGGCGGAACGATCCTTACAGATCAGAGAGTGACGATTATTTCGTCATTGCGAGAAAAGCCCCTAGATGAAAAGATAGGGGTTGCCGAAGCAATCTTATGAAGGTTTGTACTTCACACTTTGAGACTGCTTCGTCGTTCCTCCTCGCAGTGACGACAAAATGGAGATCATCTGCTGCAGCAGGTCAATAGCTCCATTACTTCTGTTTATTTCTTATTCATTAATGCTGGTTGCCTGAGAAAGGCAGGATGGAAGAGGTATGTCTTGAAAAATGTACCGAGTACCAAGTACAAAGAGCCAAGAATCAAGAAGTTAGAGTTGAGAGATTTCTCATTTGGAACTCCTTCGAAATGACCTGAAGGTCGGTTGTAAGGATTTTAGATTTCTTACTTAAGCTTTTAGCTTTCTGACTTCTGCTCACTGCGACTTCCTGCTTCCAACGCCGGACATCGGGCATCCGACACCGGACACCTTTCTTCCATCTTCGGTCTTCCGTCTTCCAGCTTAAAATCGTAAAAGCATGAAAAAACACATACTCATATGCTTAATGGGACTGCTATGTCTACCCATAAGCACCACCACAGCACAGGTTGCTGATTCACCTACTCCAGGGCAGGATTTGGTTTATTATGCCGGAGTCCATCGGGGCGGGGAGACCCGCTCCGATACCTTGAGTATAGGAGACCAGATTCCTAAGGGCATCGAATTCTCCGAGGTCTTGAAGTTTGACTCGGATAAGCTCCGATTGGACGATTACCGCGGCAAATACCTCATCCTGGAGTTTTGGGCGCCTACCTGCACAGCAAGTATTGCTTCATTGCCAAGGATGGCAAATCTGAGTCAGGAGTTTAGGGATCAGATTGCAATTATTCCTATGACCATCTTTGAAGAAGAGCGGGTTTCCGAGGTTTTTGCCGGTTACGAATCCCTTGTCGGGGTTGATTTACCCCTAGTGCTACATGCAGGTAAGATGCGAGAGCTGTTTCCGCATTCCACGATTCCTCATTTTGTTATCGTGGATCCAGAAGGGAGGGTGATTGCAATTACAGGTTTGGAGGATCTGACTAGTTCCAATCTGGAAAAAATGCTCACAGGGGATGCTTCGGTTTTCCGCTACAAAGAGGACCGTAAAATACTACTGGGAAGGTATGACAAACTGATTTCTGAAAGCCCCCAGGTACCTTCTAAAAACATCTGGTTTCAGTCTGCGCTGACAGGATATATCCCCGATGTATCGGGTTCTATCATTCAGGAATACGAGGACCTTTCCCATATCCGCATCGTCAATATGCCCTTGATCAGGCATTACCAGTTGGCTTTTTCGGAAAGGGATCTGGTGGATTATTATGGGAGAAACCGTATTCAGACTATTGGATTTGAAGCCGAAGAACTCTTTACCAAAAAGACAGGAATGGATTATCTGGACTGGAAAGAACAGGGTAATCATGTTTTTGGCTATGAGTTGATCGCTCCTCCTTCCCAAAATCCCTATGCGCTGATGCGCGAGGATCTAAACAGGTACTTCCCCCATATCAAGGCCTCTGTCAAAAAGGAGAAGCGGAAGGTGTATGCGATAGTTCAGCAGGAAGGAACTAACTACCCCAAAGCGCAAGAGGTTGAAAGCAGCTATCAAGCCGGAGCCTTTGGGCTTAGTATGCAAAATTATCCCTTGCAGGGCTTTGTCTATCACCTTAATTTCTATTTCTATCAACGATCAGAATTCCCTATCCTCAACCTGACCGGAATAGACTATCCCATTGATCTGGAACTGGAAGCACAGCTATCCAGTATTTCCAGCCTGAAGCAGGCGCTACGTCAGGTGGGTTTGGATCTGCTGGAAAAGGAAGTGGAGATCAACGTATTGGTTTTGGAAAAAATAGGGGATGCTAAAGTACTGGCTTTATGAAAAATCTACTGATTCTAATTTTTGTTTTGGCCTTTTCTTCTATGGATCTATGCGCCCAGAATCTGCAAGTTGTAGGAAGGGTGCAGGATCAAACTACCGGTGAAGCATTGATCGGAGCTTCGGTGCGTGTTCTGGAAAGCGGAACGGGGAAAATTACCAATGAGGAAGGTGTATTCCGTTTTGAGTTGGACGCAGGAACCTATACGCTTCGGATTAGCTACCTGGGTTATACTGTCCGGGAAATTGAAATGGAAGTTCCTCTTTCGGAGCAGTTAACTATCCTTTTGGCGCCAGAAGACTTTGAGTTGGGAGGCGTAGAGGTACTCGCCACTGGTTATCAGGAGATTCCGAAGAGCAGGGCTTCAGGTTCTTTTGTTTCCTTGAATGAGGAACTGGTGGATCGTAGGGTAAGTACCAACCTGATTGATCGATTGGAAGATGTTACTTCCGGTCTGATCCTGAACCGTACCGGTGACGTGGGGAGAGATCCCATTTCCATCCGAGGCAGAAGTACCTTGGGAAGGTTTTCCCAGCCTTTGATTGTGATAGATAATTTTCCATATGATGGGAATCTGGAGGATATCAATCCCAATGACGTATCCAGTATTACCGTATTGCGGGATGCAGCTGCAGCCTCTATCTGGGGGGCTCGTGCAGGAAACGGGGTGATCGTCATTACCACCAAATCAGGAAAGAACAATCAAGCCACCCGTGTCAGTTTTACAGGTAATGCCAATTGGATACAACCAACCGATCCTTTTCTTGCTCCAAATCTAGGAGTTGATGATTACATCGATGTGGAAGAAATGCTCTTCGGTCAGGGCTTTTATACTGCCTTGGAATCAGATTTTGGAAATGAGGTGTTGAGTCCGGTGGTGGAAACACTCATCGCAAAAAGGGATGGCTTGATCTCAGCATCGGAAGCGGATGCTAGGATAGCAGCATTTCGAAGTTATGACCTCAGAAATGAGTTGAAACAATATATTTATCGTCCCCAACTCAATCAGCAATACAATCTGGGAATAGCTGGGGGAGGAAATTACCATACCTACCGGATTTCTTTAGGTTACGACGATATACGTCCGGAAATCAGTGGGGATGCTTCCAATCGGATTACCCTTTCCCTCAAAAATGATTTTTCATTTCTTTCGGATAAGTTGAAGGTACAGACAGCTTTTTATGGGGTGAAAAGCAAGTCTACGGATGCCCATATGGCAGCAGATGACATTACTTTCAGCAGTTATGCAGGAACCTATCCCTACGCTAGACTGGCAGATGATTCAGGAACTCCATTGCCACTAAATCGGGATTATCGCAATAGTTTTAAGGAGGAAATGGAGACTTTGGGCTTTTTGGACTGGTCTTTTGTTCCCTTGGAAGAAAGAGGAAGATCAAATTCAAATTCAGTTCGGGATGATTGGCGGGTAAATTTGGGATTGACTTATGAAGTGCTTCCAGGTTTATCAGTTCAGGCATTGTATCAATATTGGCAAAATACTGGTCTTACAGAACGTCAGTATCAGGACAATAGCTATGATGCCCGAAACCTGATTAATCAATTTACACAAATGGCAGAAGAGGGAGCTTTGTCCTATGCAATACCATACGGAGGTATTTATAACTACTCGAATTCGAGAGCTAATTCCCATTCAGGTAGGCTGCAAGCCAATTATGCTAAAGATTGGGAACAGGGATGGAAATTAAATGTACTGGCAGGAGCGGAAGTAAAAGCCTTGGAGTCCAACGCCTTTTCAGGGAGATATTATGGGTATAATCCTGAATTGGCTACCACACAGGTTGTGGATTATGTGAGTTTGTTCCCCTTGTCTACCAATCCTTTTGCTACTGCACGTATTCCCAATACAGATGGAATCAGCTTAATGCGTGATCGATTCTATTCAGGTTTTGCCAATGCTTCGCTAATGTATCAAGAACGATACCTGCTCACTCTAAGCGCCAGAAAAGATGCTTCCAATCTCTTTGGCGTTGCTGCCAATCAAAAAGCTGTTCCGCTCTGGTCTGCTGGTTTGGGGTGGACGTTGAGCGAGGAAGGCTTTTATCACTGGAATTGGATGCCGTTTATGAAGCTTCGGGCATCCTATGGATACAATGGAAATGTGGACCGCAGCCTGACCGCCTTTACCACAGCGCGTTCCACTACATTTAATCCTATTACACAAATCCCGTATTCCATCATCGTAAATCCACCCAATGAAAACCTACGATGGGAACGCATCAAGATCCTGAATCTGGGTCTGGACTGGGAAAACAGATCAGGCAGGATTATGGGCACTTTTGAAGTCTATAAAAAAGAAGGATTGGATCTAATTGGAACAGTTCCTTATGCTCCGTCCACGGGAATTACGGCTTTTTCAGGGAATAACGCCGCTACGCAAACTCAGGGATTTGACCTCTCACTGGAAACGGTCAATCTGAAAGGGAAATTTACCTGGTCTTCGGTACTATTACTTAGTGGAATTAAGGAAAAAGTCACTTCCTACGAAGATGAGATCAATGTGAATAACCTGCTGAACTATGGTATAAACGGGTTGGGAGGAGCCTATTTTCCAATCGAAGGAAGACCGCTTTTTGGGGTTTATTCCTTGCCTTGGGAAGGTTTGAATCCTGAAACCGGAGATCCTGTAGGCTTGCTGGATGGAGAGGCGAGTGAGGAATACCGGGAGATTATTAATGAAGCTACCCTGGAATCGCTGGTTTATCACGGTCCTGCACGTCCTACTGTGTTTGGCTCTTTTAGAAATACCCTCAGCTTTCAGGGTTTCAGTCTTTCAGCCAATATATCCTATCGTTTCGGGTATTTCTTCCGCAGATCTTCGGTGCAATATGAATCTATTTTGCAGGGTCGGGGCGGTCATTCTGATTATAGTCTTCGCTGGCAGGAAGCAGGGGATGAGTTGATTACACAGGTGCCTTCCATGCCAGAGGAAAGGGATGCATTTCGAGATCAGTTTTATAGAAGCAGTTCGGTTTTGGTGGAAAAGGGGGATCATATCCGGTTACAGGATATACGGCTCGGCTATAAAATCCCTTCCTCATCAAATAAGGCTGGGATGTTCAACAATGCTGAATTCTATTTATATGCGAATAATCTAGGCATGATCTGGAAAGCTACGGATACAGACTGGGATCCTGATTTTGGAACGTTTAAACCCAGGAAAAGTATAGCGGTGGGAGTTCAGCTGGATTTCTAAACAGCGAAAAGATCATCAAGAATTAAAAGGGGACTGGTCATACATTTTCTTAATCCTCAATGGCAATCGGGAAGTGAGGGAGGTTCCTCTTTTAGATCTGTTAGGGGAGAAATTCATGGCCCTATTTATCTTATAAACAATCAATCAAATGAAAAATATACTAGAACAGATGAAACGAAAGAAAGGAAGATTGACAATCCTGCTGTTTTGTTTTTCCCTCATAGGGCTGATGTCCTGTGAGGAGTTTTTGGATGCCAAACCGGATCAAAGCCTGGTTGTTCCCAAAACTTTGGCAGATGTGCAGAGCCTGCTGGATAATACGAATGTATTCAATGGGCAGGCAACTTTACCTAGTATTGCATCCGAAGAAGTCTGGATTTCCGATGCAGGCTATGCATCCTTAAGTAATCCTATTGAGCAAGCGGTATATATCTGGTCTGATGATCCCTATCCCTCCGGGTTCAGTGGAGACTGGAACGGGTTATACGAACAGGTTTTTTATGCCAATGTCGCATTGGAAGTTTTGGAAGATTTCGAAGGGGAGAAGACTGAATTGTACAATGTCTTACTGGGTTCGGCTTATTTCTACCGTGGCTATGCTTACCTGCAATTGGTTTCTGAATTTGCGATGCCCTACCAGAAAGTAGGAGGAAATGAGTCCCTTTTGGGTATCGTCCTGAAATCCACAGCAGATGTAAATGAGAACCTGGAGCGAGCTAATCTACAGGAAAGCTATGATCAGATTTATTCAGATCTGAATAGAGCGGTAGAGCTGCTGCCTTCTACCAATGCACCCAAAACCAGACCAACCAAAGCAATAGCTTTAGGAGTGCTCTCCAGAGTATATCTAAATACCTTCCAATATGAATTGGCAGCCAAATCCTCTATAGAAGCTTTGGGGATTTATACTGATCGTCTGGATTTTAATAATATAGATGTAGAAGCTAGAAGACCTTTTACACGCTTTGATGAGGAGACTATATTTTACTCCACCTTATTTAGTTATTCCTATTTGAGATCTACTCAGGTATTTGTGGATTCAGCCTTGATAGATCTTTTTGAGGAAAATGATTTAAGAAAACCTGCTTTTTTTGATGAGACATCCTCTGGAAATTTTAATTATACAGGAAAGCTTTCTGGGGCTACACAGAATTTTGGTGGGATCAGTGTAGGGGAACTGTACCTGAATGCTGCGGAAGCATTGGTCAGAACAGGCGAGGATGACCAGGCATTAAGTATGCTCAATGACTTGCTTTCCTTAAGGTATCAATCAGATTCTTGGGTGCCATTAGCCGAATTGAACTTAGAAGAGGTATTGGAAAGAATTCTGCAAGAACGAAGAAAAGAGTTGATAGGGAGAGGGTTGCGCTGGATGGATTTGAGGAGATTGAATCAGGAAGGTGAAACAGAAACTTTGGTGAGAGAAGTGAATGGGATTCGATATGAATTGGCTCCTAATTCTCCTAGATATGCATTTCCTATTCCATTGGATGAAATCAGCAGAAGTGGAATAATCCAGAATCCTTGATCCACAAAAACCCAAGGCTCAGCAGAGCCTTGGGTTAGTGCCTATAAGTTTTAAATTATAATTCTACGAATTCTCCTTCGCTCAGGACGTTAGGGATGCCAGTCGCAGGGTTATCGTTGGAGAATTCTACCAAACAATCCATTCCACTGGCATTACACTCATAGTCCTCGGATTGAACCTGAATAGTGACATCCCGGTAGCCATTAGGTTGGGAAGTGTCTGGGGTCCAGATTTTAGTTGCCGTAGGTTCGCTGCCTATGACAGGAGCATTGAATGCAAATGCAGCAAAGGCTGCTATTACAAATGCAAAAGCAGGTAATCTTTTAATTAAAGTATTCATCGTTGTGTCCTGTTTTTTAACAAATCAAAAACAGGGAAAACGTTTAGGATTCCCGGATTGAGCTACATGCTGTTTACCGGAAGTGGTTAAAATACCTACTCTGTTTAAAGGGTTTTCGGCATCTCCCTCTTGCATCACCCAGTATAGTCTGGAGTCTCCACTTCCAGATTCGGAGACAGGTAATGCGGTGAATTGAGTTGATTTTCATTAAGCTATTTTTTGGGGTGGGATAATGCCTTTTCCTGCCCCGTTTTTTCAAATGCCTAGTGACAAGTCTTTATTCTTCAGAGCGATAGTGTTTAATTATTTACTCTTTAGATGCTGATGTAATTAATATTTAGTTTATATTGTTTAAGGAAATAGTTGCTATCACCTACTAAAAACTTAACGCCTCAAGGCGGGATCTAAGGATTCCGCTTTTTTGTGAAGTATAGTCCGATGATACTTATTCCAATCATTCCACTGTTAAGCCAGAAATGTGCTTTCCAACCTAAGCTTTCTAAAACTCCCGCACAGTTGCAGGGAACTCTGGGAAAAGCTCCTACCCAGATCAATCCCACATAGGTGGTGAAGACGGTGAGGAGGAGGATACTTGAGAGGTATCCCCACCATCTACTGACTGAAAAGAGTAGGAGTAAGGCAATCAGCAACTCAATAGTCGGTACTGCATAGGCCAGTACTTCTGCCAGCTCTGCAGGAAAGGTCTGGTTATGGAATGCTTTTCTGCTGTCCTGCCAGTGTAGGATTTTGTCAATTCCAGTATAGGTCCATAAGAGGATCAGCAGGATGCTTGGGATAGCTGATTTTTCTGTGTTTTCCATTCATTTTAATGTTCGATGGAAAGTTGGGTATTATAAAAATCCAGAATTCACAAGGTGGGTGATAAACTTAAAAAGTGTATCAATTATACAATTTTAGATGGTTTTGAAAAATAAGTGATTGATTACTTGGTTTTTAGGTGTCGGGATTTTAAACTGGACTACTGTTTTTTTAGTGAATAATAGAACTAAGCAAGTTCGGCAGTTGGGTCTTCAACTGCAAAGGCAATTTAAATGTAAGCTCTGGCAAGGAGTTTTGTTATCGGAAGTACTGTGTAATCTAAACAGTCATCATCATGAATGGGTATGATTTGGATCCAACGTTTTTAAAGAAACTTTTCGGACTGGGAGGTAAAGTGAGTGATAATGCTTTTGAAAAAGTAGGTGAATTTCTGGAAATAAGGATTGCTAAACGAAAAGCTACCATCCGTCATGCCGGTACTGTGGAAACCGAATCCAGGTTTCTGGTGGAAGGAATGATCGGGATGTACTATATGGGTAAGTTGTCCAGACTCTACTTTCCGGGTGATGTCTTTATGGATTTTGAATCCTATCAAACACAGATGCCCAGTAAATATCGCTTTAGGTCTTTGGGAGAATCTTTTTATATAAGCCTTTCCTACCCAAATGAAACGCTATTGCTGAAGGAAATACCTGAGTTCACAGACTTTTCAAAATCCCAGATTGCAAAAGTCCGACATTCTGATGTGGAATGGCATGCATTTACCCAGATGAACTACCGGGACAAACTCAAGGTGATTGAAGAGAAGTTCCCCAAGTTCACCTATGATCTGACCAATAATGAAAAGGCGAGCCTGCTGGGGGTAAGCTACGCTACAGCAGCACGTATTAAGAAAGAGTCCACTGGTAAAAAACCTGCTGATAAAAGTGGAAAACTTGGAAAATTGCTACACTATCCATTTCCTGCCTATGTCCACACTGATGCAGCTGAAATCGAGGAGCAAACTGTCTCCTGGGCTTTTTACTTCCATTCAATCCTTAGGAACAACGATGAGATCACCTATTACAAAGAACAAAAATTCAGTTACCTGTCCTCCTGCCTGTATCCGGAAATTGATATTGAAAAAGGGGTTTGGATTTCCAAGCTCTACCTCTGGCTGTTTTATCTGGATGATTTGACAGATGATTTGCATTTCGGGCAGAAAGCAGGTTTTTGGGATTATCTACTGACTGGGGTTGATAACATCATGGGGGGTAAGCCATTGGGATTTAATCCTGATCGTATAACAGTTTTCCTAAATGCTTTTAGTGATCTGGCTACAGAATTCGATGCGCTGGTTTCTGGCCATAAGGAACTGAAGGGACTGATATTTTCCGAGGTTCTGAATTATATGCAAAAGAATAAAATTGAAGCGGAATTTAAGGACAAAAAGACTCTGCCTAGTTGGGAAGAATACCAGGTTATCAGGCCAGCTTTTTCAGGAGGAAATCTAGCCTTGGCCCTTTGTGCCTTTGAATCAAGTGAGAATTTTTCAAGTGATTCTTTTGATTGGAAAGAAACATCCGATCTCCGTGTGCAGGCTGCCAAGCTGATCTACTTAACCAACGACTTGATATCTTACCAAAAAGAAACTGATAGAGGTGATTTTATGAATGCCGTGGCGTTATTGATGCAACATAAAGGAATGAGTTTCAAAGAGGCCCAGCAGGAAATTTTGAACCTGCATGCGGAAACACTGGAGGAATTTATGGTGCTGGAAAGAAGATGGAGAGAGGAATACAAGCCTGAAAACAGTGGTATACTGAAATACCTCAAGCAGATCAAATACAAGATTGCAGGTTCAGTGCATTGGTCACTTTCGATTTCTCCACGCTACAGGAAGAGTTGATTCTTCACTTAAAATTCTAATTTATGAGCATTCTCGCGTTTTCGGACCAGATAATCTCCAGACTGAAAAATGATCTGGAGGTTTTGAAAATGGATGGAGAAAACAAGCTCATCCAATTTGAATCTGCCTTTCACCTAGTGGATAGGGCTTTGGATAAGATCAAACTGTTCATGGATAAATACGAATTTGCGTCTGATACTGAGGAGATAGAATTCTTCAAACACCATATGACCTACCTCCTAAGGGAGTCTGTCTATTTCTCCGAGCTTTTCAATATGGAGTCTGTCAAACCGGCTGGGTCGGAACATGAAATCAGAAAATTCTACGAAAAGGAATTGCTGAGTGTACAGGAGTTCTTACAAAGCAACCAGAACCTTTACAATTATCTCCTAATGAGAAAAGAGAACCAGGACAAGGTTTTTTTCTTAAGAAGTGCTCAGGCGCCAGTATATAAGCCGAATTTATTCTGGCATACCCTGGATACCAGATATTGTACTGTCTATACTTTGTATTGTGCCAGGATCATGGGCACTCTTTCATTGGCAGGCTATATCCATGATCAACTATTGTTCTTACATGACGCCAAGAGCCCAGTTAATGAAGGTAAAAATCCCCAATTGCTTTGGACTGGGAAAAAGGCGGACTTGGTGGAATTGGTATATGCCCTGAAAACTTCAAATGCAATAAATTACGGAAATGCCAGTGTTACGGAATTGGCAACCATTCTGGCAGAAGTATTCGGTAGGGAACTGCAAGGGTATTATAGAACCTTCCTGGAAATTAAGACGCGTAAGAAAAATAGGACTGTATTTCTCGACAAGTGCAAAGAAAGTCTGGAGGCTTATATGAGTAGTTTTGAAGCTGCGAAGTAGTAATCATTCCCTACGTATTAGGATTAAAAAAAGGCACTGAATGAGTTGAGAGGCAATCAGAGTTCTGGAAATAAATAAGGAGGATATGAAAGCATTTGTAGAAAAGCTTTTTGAGGAGATGGAGTTGTCACTGAAAGAGGTGGCGAAAGAAACTTCAAGCGAAATACAAAAAGCTGAGAAAAGTGGAAGAGCTGTCCATGCTATTTTACTCAAACTTAAATTGTTTATGGGGGGATATCAATTTGCTGATAGTACCGAGGAGATAAAGTTCTTTAAGGAGTACAAACCTCTATTTTATAAAGAACTAATATTTTATTCTGAGCTTACCTACATTGAATCAAGAAGACCTATAGGAAAGAAAGAGCTTATCAAGTCGTATTATCATCATGTAATGGATCAGATTCAGGATTTTTTTGCTAGAAACCATCAGCTCTATATCTACCATCAGTTGGATAGGAGTGACCAGGACGAACAGCTGTTTTTAAGAAATTCTCTCCCTGTTTCATTTATCCCAGATTATTCCTTTGATTTTGACCCGGAGTTTTCTACAGTGAACAGCAGTAAGTTGGCCAAAATAATGGCTTATGAAAGTCTGATTGAATATATGCAAGAACAGTTAATAAAATTAGAATTGGGGCTAGGTAAAAGTGGGGACAAAAATTCAAACCATGAATGGACGGACTCAAAGTCTGCATTGATTGAATTGGCTTATGCGCTGCATTCAAGAGGCTCTGTAAATCACGGAAAGAGTGATGTGAAGATGATCATATCGATTCTGGAGAAAATCTTTCATGTGAAAGTTGGGAATTTCTACCGCACATTCCAGAGCATGAGGGGCAGAAAAAAAGGGAGAACAATCTTTTTGGATGGTCTGAAGGAAAGCTTGGTGAAGCGGATGGATGATACGGATATGGGATATCAATAGGACAAATTATGTTTTGGGAAAATTTATTTATTGTATCGGTAGGAATTTGTCTTTTGGGAGGAGGCTTTGCGTTGAGGGTATGGGTGAATCGTAGGAGGTTTTACCGGCGAGGACCTGGAGGCTTGCAATATTATTCCAGATATAGCAAAGCAGTTTTAAGTTCTATGGTTGAAGGTTTTATGATGTTTGTGAGTATTCCAATGATGATCTTGGGAATGCTGATTATATTTTTATGGAGCATTTATCTGATTGACAGAGGTAAGTATAAAATTCAAGACTCTGATAAAACAGAAAAAAGTCAAGAAGATCCCACAGCCCACTTCCTTGTTCCGGCGGAACAGGGCTTTGGCAAAAGATTGATCTACCCTTTACAAACCGATTCATTCCCTCCGTCAATGAATCGATTTGTATAAGGTAGGTTTGATCATTGTAATGATACCTAAGCTTTCTGTATTTTTTAGCAATAAGTAGCCTGTTTCTCCTAGCCTTGACTTGTCAGCCTTTTAAGTTTGGAACTTAGGGTAGTTAGTCCCGCTTTCTCCAAGCTATCGGAGATAATAGCATTCAGCTCTTCTTCTGATTCTTTTGAAATACGAATAGGGTTTTTACCGGGTTCAGATTTTTGTTCCATTCCACGTGTGATTACTTCACTTAGTAATAACACGGTTTTGCGGGGAATTTTCAGATCGATTTTTACTGTGTCATTCATGCCTGGAACGGCAAGTAGGGTATCGTAAATTGTTTCAAGAGATGAGATAGCCATGGCTTCTTTGGTTTTGAGTTGGAAATAATGTTTTCCTAAAACTACTGTCTATCAATGAAATGAGCCTATTTAGAAATTGATCAGGATAGGTAAATGATCCAAGCACTTTTTATACTTGTATCACCTACCGACTGGGATTATAAAATGGATCAGCGATTTTTCCAAAGCTTGAAAAACCTTCAATAAGCTAACGGGATTTCCTGTGTCCTCTGAAATCGGCAAGATGTA
>NZ_CAXBBX010000013.1:0-218195 GCF_963974365.1 uncultured Algoriphagus sp.
GCCGAAAAATTATAGAATAACTTTTCTACACTTACACACTTAATGGGATACTACCGTAAGACCAAATTAAGAGGTTAACCAAGTGCTAGGAAGGAATGTGTTTTTTTAGATCGGTAGCTGATCAAATCATCCCTTCCCCTCCTCAATAATCGCATACCTTTACTACTGGATCAGTTTGACACTAATGTCTTCTCGAGAAGATTTAGGTCTTTTGTCATTTCTAGTAGTATTCAAAAAAATCTCTTCTTCTGACACAGGTTCTATTTTTTTTATTGCTTGAAAAGTCTCAACAAACTAGGTTACTATTCTTGTTGTTCGCCCTCGTTTTCTTCAATTGGTGAGTCTGGTAGAAAGTCCTTTGGCGAACATTTCATCTCAGTAGCTAACTTATTCAGATGGTTGAGGTTATATTTACTAGCGTTCTTAGGGCTCTCTATTTGTCCAATGAATCCTTCAGTTAAATTTAAAAATGCAGCAATATCTCGCTGCGAAAACTTTTTAAGAGTTCGAACATCTTTAACATGTTGTATAACAGCTAACTCGAAATTTGTTTTTTTTTCCATTGCTGTTTGCAAATTCAAAAATCTTCCTTAGTTTTATGCTTAGTTATTACTAAGCAAAAGCTATCAATTGATGTTTTTTTGCTTATTTGTGATTCTTTAGTGGTTAAATCCTGAAGCATTGCACTTACAACCTCGATACCGAAACCTAGGAAATTTCGTAGAACATGGGGGAATAAGTGGATTGCTCACGCCATTGGCGTGGGCTCTTCTTATCCGTGTTCGAGGTCTATCCTAGGTACCTGGTGTCGGTAAGTTGAGTACCACGCCTTTTCATTATGCATGGTCTTAACTTGGAAATTCATATAACCCAAGTATCATGGAACAGACCTTGATTTTTTCTGGATTAAGTTGCTTCCTGGGATTAGTATTCCTGAAGAAAGATCTGTCTGTGCTTTTTTACATTGGGTCACATTGCTCATTACCTATCGGAGCCTATTACATCCTTCCAGAGGTACAGGGCATCGCCGCGGTAGATCGCCTGTATCCTCTGAAGCCCAAGAATCCGATTTGAGGATTCATTTTTAAGACCGTGAAAGGGGAGGTGCACATCCCTGAGCAGATCGGTTACTACACACTCACGTCAGCAAGCTCACAGTAGCTGGTAGAGCTGGCACATTACATCTTATTATTAATTAGTGCGGGTTGGTCGGATAGACTGAGGTGGGATTACTATGTCTGGTTTAGAGCCAAGAAGCTAGAGCCAAGAGTCATGAGATTTCTCCACGTTCCTCGTCGAAATGACTCGGAAATGTGACAGAGATTGCTTCGTTCCCGACGAATCGGGACAGGCTCTTCGTCCTCGCAATGACGGTGCTCTCATCGGTCTTCCGTCTCCCGTCTTCCAGCTTAAACAAACATCAAAAGCATGAAAAAAAACATACTCACATGCTTCTTGGCATCGCTATGCCTATACGGAAGCACATCCACAGCAAAAGTTGCTGATTCACCCGGGGCGGATTTTCTTCATAGGTCGCAGCCCCAGGTCTCCACTGATTATGGAGACACCCATCGGGGCGGGGAGACCCGCTCCGATACCTTATCCATCGGCGATCAGATGCCTTCGGGAATTGAGTTCTCGGATGTATTGCAGTATGATTCAGATAAACTCAAACTGGAGGATTTTGAAGGAAAGTATCTGGTATTTCAGTTCTGGGCTACCTGGTGTACGGCCAGTTCAGGCTTTCTCCCCGAGCTGGATAAGCTGCAGCAACAATTTGGGGATGACCTGCAGATCCTGCCTATTACCTACCAGCCAAGGGAGGAGGTAATAGAATCCATAGCGCTGCGTCCTGTTCTTCAGAATCTGGACTTCCCGCTGATTGTAGGGGATAATAGGCTCAGAAAGGTATTTCCGCATGTCACCTTTCCGCATCTGGTGATCATTGACCCACAGGGAGAAGTAGTGGCCATCACCGGTTCACAGGATTTCACCGCAGCGCATATCATTGAGCTGCTTTCTGACGGTTCCGCTGATTTCCGTACCAAGGTGGACGAGCAGGTTTCGGTGGATATGGATGAAAGACTGATCAGCGGAAATACCCATATCCCCAATAAGAATATTCGCTACCAATCTGCCCTCACTTCCTATATACCGGGAGTGCCCGGTTCCACCATGGATTCCCGGGAAGATGGTGCCCATATCCTAACGGTAAATTCACCGCTGATCAAACTCTATCGATTAGCATACACGGGAAGGGACTTCGCCAATTTCTTTTCCAGCAACAGGATCATTGCCGAAGGTTTTGATGAAGAGGAGCTCGACAGCAGAAAATCCGGTCTGGACTACATCGACTGGATGGAGGAAGGCGATAAGGTCTTTGGCTATGAACTCATCGCTCCCCCGGGAGTGGACCAATACGCGCTCATGCGTCAGGATCTGGATCGATACTTTCCGCATATCAAAGCGGAAGTGCAGCTAAGGAAAAGGACAGTGCTCGCCCTGGTTCAGCCGGAAGGGTTTCGCTACCCGCCTTCGGAAGCGGATGAAAAACACTACCGGGTACGGCCTTATGAAGCCGACCTTCAAAAGTCCCTGCTTACCGGGCTCATCTACCAGATGAACCTCTACTTTCTCCAGCGCTCGCCTTTTCCGCTGATCGATAAGACGGGTATAGACTATCCCATCGATATCCGGCTGGAGGGCAATTTCTCCAAGGTGGAGGAACTTACTGCCGCTTTCCGCAAAGTCGGACTGGATCTGGTGCAGCGGGAGGAGGAGATTCCGGTATTGATTCTCACTAAAATTAACCCCCTACACTAATGCAAAGAACCATACTACTATTGCTGATTCTCCTAGGGATGGGGAGTCAGCAGATAAATGCACAGACCCGTTTGGAAGTTTCGGGCAAGGTACTCGATACAGAATCTGAGTTAGGATTACCCGGAGTTGCGGTACGGGTAGCCGGAAAGACAAATGGAATCGTAACGGACAATGAAGGGGAATTCACATTGCAGCTTGATCCCGGAGATTATACCCTGGAGTTTAGCTTTATGGGGTATGGAAAGATATCAAGGGATATCACTGTTCCTATCTCAGCCCCGTTGCTGATCCGCATGGCTCCGGCAGAACTGGAACTGGGAGCAGTGGAAATCCTAGCAACAGGCTATCAGGAAATCCCGAGAGCCAGGGCATCGGGTTCCTTTGTGCAGGTGGATCAGGAGCTGGTGGAGCGTAAGGTAAGTTCCAATATCCTGGACAGGCTGGAGGATGTGACCTCGGGTCTGATCTTCAACCGGACGGGGGATTCGGGAAGGGATCCTATTTCCATCCGGGGCAGAAGCACACTTGGCAGGTTCAACCAACCACTGATCGTGATCGACAACTTTCCCTTTGATGGAATTCTGGAAGATATCAACCCCAACGATGTGGCATCAATCACCGTCCTGAAAGATGCCGCTGCCGCTTCCATCTGGGGTGCACAGGCAGGAAATGGCGTGATCGTGATTACCACCAAATCCGGGAGAGCCCATGAGCCCATGCGGGTGAGCCTGATGGCTAACACCAATTGGATTGAGCACACTGACCCTTTTCTTGCCCCAAACCTTTCAGTAAATGATTACATAGCTGTGGAAACCCAGCTATTTGAAAGCGGATTTTACAACAGTACGTTGACCAATGCCAACCGTCCGGTGGTGACTCCTGTAGTGGAGACCCTTTTCATGGAAAGGGAGGGGATGATCTCAGAGCAGGAAGCGCAAAGCAGACTGGCGCAGTTTAGAAGCTATGATCTCAGAAATGACCTGGAGCGCTATCTATACCAGCCTCAGCTAAATCAGCAATACAGCCTGGGTATTTCCGGAGGGAGTAAGATCCACGGGTACCGTGTGGGACTGGGCTATGACCGAAATAGGGAAGAAATTCAGGGCAATTCAAATCAGCGTTTTACCTTGGATCTGAAAAACAACTTTTCACTGCTGAAGGATAAGCTTACGGTGGATCTGGGCTTTTACGGAACGAGGGCGACCAGAGAGGATGCCCAACTAAGTCCAAGTGACCTGGTTTTTTCTACCACCACAGCGATGTATCCCTATGCCAGACTGGCTGATGGAGCAGGAAATCCCCTGGAAGTTTACCGGGAGTACAATTCCATTTTCAAACGGGAGGCCGAAGCCGGGGGATTA
This sequence comes from uncultured Algoriphagus sp., assembly GCF_963974365.1. GTDB lineage: Bacteria > Bacteroidota > Bacteroidia > Cytophagales > Cyclobacteriaceae > Algoriphagus. Next base: position 4,185 of record NZ_CAXBBX010000013.1, read on the forward strand.
TTGGATTGGGCTTTCAGGCCTTTGGAAGAGTATGGAAAAAGTGTGGCTGAGTCGGCTAGAAATGACTGGAGGATCAATCTGGCAAGCAAGTACAAGCTGAGCAATACGCTGGGAATTTCTGCCTTGTATCAGTATTGGGAAAATCAGGGCTTGAACGAAACAGTCAATACAGAAGACAGCTACTTTGCCCGTAACCTGATCAATCTATATACCCAGGCAGATGAAGAAGGAAATCTAAGCTATGCCATCCCCAACGGGGCTATCTATGATGTTCGTAAAAGTAAGTCACAGAGTCATTCAGCCAGAATGCTATTGGATTATCATGAAGAGTTGGGAGTGGATTTTGAGGTTGACGGTCTACTTGGTGCAGAGCTGAAGTCCCTGCATGCGATGAACTTTTCCAACCGTTACTACGGCTATAATCCAGAATTGGCCGCAGTACAGCCTGTTGATTATATCAATCGTTTTTCCCGCTACACCAATCCGAGAAGCACAGCGAGAATACCTTATGTGGACAATGTATCGGAACTGACGGATCGCTTTTATTCCGCCTTTGCCAATGCCTCGGTGACGTACCGGAACAGGTATCTGTTGACGGCAAGTGTAAGAAGGGATGCCTCTAATTTATTTGGGGTAGAGACCAATCAGCGTGCAGTGCCCTTGTGGTCTGCCGGGGCCGGATGGACGCTGTCTGAAGAAGAGTTTTACAATTGGGATAAACTTGCTTTTCTGAAGCTGAGATTGAGTTACGGCTACAACGGAAATGTGGACAGAAGCCTGACCGCGTTTACCACGGCACAGTTGATATCCTTTAACTCGTTTATCCCTGCCAGCTATGCATTGATCAGGAATCCTCCCAATGCAGATCTGCGCTGGGAAAGGATCAAGATCTCCAATCTGGGGGTGGATTTCGAATCCAAGGGAGGCCGGATAGCAGGAAGTCTGGAATTGTACAGGAAAGAAGGACTTGATCTGATCGGGGAATCGCCTTATGCTCCTTCATCGGGGATCACTACGTTTCGGGGAAACAACGCATCTACCCAGACTTTGGGATATGATCTGACGCTGAGCACCAAAAATATCCAGGGACAGTTTGCTTGGTTCACGACCTTTTTGATATCAGGACTGAAGGAAGAGGTGACCCGTTACGAATCCGAGGTATCTATCAACAACCTGATCAATTACAGTATGGCAGGCAGAGGTGGGGAGTATTACCCCATAGAAGGCAGACCTCTATTTGGGGTGTATAGTCTGGAATGGGCAGGACTCAATCCGGAAAACGGCAATCCCATGGGGATGCTGGATGGACAGCCCAGTGAGGAGTACAGGGAGCTGATCAACTCGGCGGATTTGGAAAGTATCATCTACCATGGACCGGCCAGGCCTACCTCCTTTGGAGCGATCAGAAATGATTTTGCATGGAAGGGATTTAGCCTGTCGGTGAATATCAGTTACAGGTTTGGCTATTACTTCCGAAGGGAATCTGTGCAATATGATCCCATTTTATTGGGCAGGGGAGGTCACAGTGATTATACGCTGAGGTGGAGAAATCCAGGAGATGAGCTTACTACCCAAATTCCATCCATGCCATCTGCAAGAAATTCTTTCCGGGATCAATTTTATAGAAACAATTCATCTCTGGTGGAAAAGGGTGATCATATCCGGCTTCAGGATATCCGGTTGGGCTATCAGGTTGGGAAGTCACGGGGATTTCTTTCCGGTGTCCGAAATGCGGAGCTATTCCTATATGCCAATAACCTGGGTATGATCTGGAAAGCTACGGAAAGTGGACTGGATCCTGATTTCGGTTTTGCCAAACCCCTGAGAAGTATAGCGGCAGGACTTCAATTTGATTTCTAACTATAAACTGGAATAAAGGGAAAAGGCCATAAGCTTTCTTCATAAGGGGAGGGGTGGTTCCCTCTGATAATTACCGGCCTGCCGGAGGTTTACTCCGGCCCCTTTTTTTAAATCAAGCAAAAAATGAAAAAATATAACGTATTACTACTTACAGTATTTAGCTGGATATTTTGTTCCTGCGACAGTTACCTAGACCCCAAGCCGGACCAAAGTTTGTTGGTGCCGCGAACCTTGGAAGATGTGCAATACCTCTTGGATAACAACGTGGTGTTTAATTTTCAGGGATTTATCCCCTTGCTGGCTGCGGATGAATTCAACTTGACAGAGGAGGCATTTATAGGGGCAAGTGTTACCGAACAGGGAGCTTATACCTGGTCAGAAGAACTGTTTCCTACAGGAGCATCCACAGATTGGAATTACCCCTATGAAGCTGTTTTTTACAGCAATGTGGCTTTGGACGCCTTGGTGAAATACACCGGAGAGAAGGATATCAAATACTATGAATTGGAAGGAGCTGCCCTCTTCTACAGGTCAATGGCATATTATCAGTTGTTGCATACATTTGCCCCTCCCTATCAGTTGGAAGGAGGAAATGAACAGCTTCTTGGGATAGTTCTGAGAGACGATCCGGATATAAACCTGCCATCAGAACGGGCAACTCTAGAAGAAAGTTATGCCAGAGTAATTCAAGATTTGGAAACTGCATTAAATCTGTTGCCTGATTATGTGGAGTATAAAACCCGTCCTAATAAAGCTGCTGCTGCAAGCCTATTGGCAAGGGTTCAGCTGTCCGTATTTGATTATGCAGAGGCGGCAAGGTCAGCAGAAGTTGCTTTGGATTTCTATACAGAACGGATGGATTTCAATGATATTGACTCCAGTACATCCATACCTTTTCCCCTCTTTAACGCCGAGACCATTTATTATATTCAGCTTCAGAGTACATCAGTGATGTTTTCCCAATTGTTTACTGTGGATAATGGGCTGATTGAAAGTTATGATTCGGCAGATTTGAGATTTCAGTATTATTTTCAGACCAATGCTGATGGAAACCATCGGTTGACCGGACATCATACCGGTTCTTCTACATACTTTGGAGGGCTTACGGTTGGAGAGAATCTTTTGATTGCTTCAGAGTCAAACCTACGCTTAGGGGATGAAAGTAAAGCAAAATCCTTCTTGAAGGAGTTGCTATCCCTCAGATATGAAGACGATTCATATAGCGAAATACTGGACTTGGAAGGGGAAGAATTACTCGCAAGGATTCTTTTGGAGAGAAGAAAGGAACTGGTGGGAAGAGGAACACGCTGGACTGATCTGAGAAGACTGAATCAGGAAGATAAATGGGCTAAAAGCATCCAACGGGATGTAGGGGGCGAAATTTATCAGCTAACTCCAATGAGTCCAGCTTACGTTTTTCCTATTCCTGACCAGGAAATCCTACGAAGCGGAATAGAACAAAACCAGCGATAAAAAATAAATACCCAAGGTCACCTGACCTTGGGTAAGTTTACTTGGGTTAAAGTTCTACAAACTCACCGGATTGTAAAACAGTTTTTTCTCCGTTGATGGGGTCATCATCTGTAAATGCTACTCTACATTCCAGAGAGGAGGCTTCACATCGATACTGGTTTTGATTCACAATATCTGTGACATCAATATAGGTATCGGGATTTGAAGGATCCTCTGCCCAGACCATGGTAGAATTACCAGGCAGTTCATTTGGAGAAGTAAACGCAACTGCCGCGAAGGCAGCTACTACAAACGCTAATAGGGGCAACTTGCCCTCGAGCTTTTTCATATAGTGTCCTGTTTTTTAACAGATCAAAAACAGGTGAAAACGTTTAGGGTTTCCGGATTGAGCTATATGCTGTTTACCTGAAGTGGTTAAAATACCTACTCTGTTAAAGGGTTTTCGGCATCGCCCTTTTACATCACCCAGTGTAGTCTGGAGTCTCCACTTCCAGATTTGGAGACAGGTGATGCGGTTATTGATTTGATTCTCATTTAGCTATTTTTTGGGGTGGGATAATGCCTTTTCCTGCCCCGTTTTTTTCACTTTCAAGTGAAAGTCTTAATTGTTCAGAAGGAAAGGGTTAAATTTTTGTATCTTTTTTGCTTATGTAATTAATATTTAGTTTATATTGTTTAAGGAAATAGTTGCCGTCATCTACTTAAAACTTAACGCTCAAGGCGGGATCTTCGGATTCCGCTTTTTTGTTAAATAGAGTCCGATGATACTAATCACAATCATCACATTGTTAAGCCAGAAATGAGCTTTCCATCCCAGGCTTTCCAGAATCCCTGCACAGTTGCAGGGGACTCGGGGAAAAGCTCCCACCCAAATCAGTCCCACATAGGTGGTAAAGACGGTGAGGAGGAGGATACTTGAGAGGTATCCCCACCATCTGCTGACTGAAAAGAGCAGGAGCAGGGCGATCAGCAATTCAACAGTTGGCACTGCGTAGGCCAATACTTCTGCTAGCTCAGCAGGAAAGGTCTGATTATGAAATGCCTTTCTGCTAGTCTCCCAGTGAATGATTTTGTCAAATCCTGTGTAGGCCCACAAAAGGATTAACAGGATACTTGGGATAGCTATTTTTTCTGAGTTTTCCATTCGGCTCTATGTTCAATGGAAAGTTGGGAATTATAAAAATCCGGAATTCACAAGTTGGGTGATAAACAAAAAAAGTGTATCAACTATACAATTTCAGGGGTATTGGGGAAATAAAGTAGTTGATTACTTGGTTTTTAGGAGTTGGTATTTTAAACTGAACTACTGTTTTTTTAAACTAAACAACCGAACTAAGCAAGTTCGGCAGTTGGCTCTCCAACTGTAAAGGCAATTTAAATGTAGGCTCTGGCAAGGAGTTTTATAATCGGAAGTAAAATGTAATTTAAACAGAGATGTCATCATGAATCGGTATGATTTGACCCCAACGTTTTTAAAGAAACTCTTTGATCTGGAAGGTAAAGTGAGTGATAGTGCTTTTGAAAAAGTACGAGAATTTCTGGAAATAAGGAATGCTAAACGGAAAGCTACCATCCGTGATGCCGGTACTGTGGAAACTGAATCCAGGTTTCTGGTGGAAGGAATGATCGGGATGTACTATATGGGTAAGTTATCCAGACTTTACTTTCCGGGTGATGTATTTATGGATTTTGAATCCTATCAGACACAGATGCCCAGTAAATATCGATTTAGGTCTTTGGGAGAATCTGTTTATATAAGCCTTTCCTACCCAAATGAGACGCTTTTACTGAAAGAAATACCTGAGTTCACAGATTTTTCAAATTCCCAGATAGCAAAAGTCCGGAATGCTGATGTGGAATGGCATGCATTTACCCAAATGAACTACCGGGACAAACTCAGGGTGATTGAAGAGAAGTTCCCCAAGTTCACCTATGATCTGACCAATAATGAAAAGGCGAGCCTGCTGGGGGTAAGCTACGCTACAGCAGCACGTATTAAGAAAGAGTCCACTGGTAAAAAACCTGCTGATAAAAGTGGAAAACTTGGAAAATTGCTACACTATCCATTTCCTGCCTATGTCCACACTGATGCAGCTGAAATCGAGGAGCAAACTGTCTCCTGGGCTTTTTACTTCCATTCAATCCTTAGGAACAACGATGAGATCACCTATTACAAAGAACAAAAATTCAGTTACCTGTCCTCCTGCCTGTATCCGGAAATTGATATTGAAAAAGGGGTTTGGATTTCCAAGCTCTACCTCTGGCTGTTTTATCTGGATGATATGACAGATGATTTGCATGCCGGGCAGAAAGCAGGTTTTTGGGATTACCTCCTGACCGGTATTGAAAACATCCTGGATGATAAGCCATTGGGATTTAATCCTGATCGTATTACAGTTTTCCTTAATGCTTTTAGTGATCTGGCCACAGAATTCGATGCGCTGGTTTCAGGGCATAAGGAATTGAAGGGGCTTATATTTTTCGAGGTTCTGAATTATATGCAAAAGAATAAAATTGAAGCGGAATTTAAAGATAAGGGGACGTTACCTACTTGGGAAGAATATCAGGTTATCCGACCGGCTTTTTCAGGAGGGAATCTAGCCTTGGCACTCTGTTCATTTGAATCGGGCGAGAAATTTACAAGTGATTGTTCAGACTGGAGGGAAACAACCGATCTCCGTGGGTTGGCAGCCAAGCTGATCTATCTGTCCAACGACTTGATATCCTACCAAAAGGAAGCTGATCGGGGTGATTTTATGAATGCAGTGGCGCTGATGATGCATTATAAGCAGCTTGATTTCACAATGGCCCAGCAGGAAGTTCTGAATCTGCATGCGGAGACTCTGGAAGAATTTATGGTGCTGGAGAGAAAATGGAGGGAGGAATATAAGCCTGAAAACAGCGGCATCCTGAAATACCTCAAGCAGATTAAATACAAGATTGCCGGAACAGTCCATTGGTCTCTGTCGATTTCTCCCAGGTACAAACAGAATTGATTCCCGCGTAAAATTCAAAATTATGAGCATCCTCACCTTTTCAGACCGGATCATCACCAGATTAAAAAATGAGCTGGGAGTACTGAAGCTGGACGGCGAAAACAAGCTCATCCAGTTTGAATCTGCTTTTCACCTGGTGGATAGAGCGATGGATAAAATCAAACTCTTTATGGATCAATACGACTTTGTGTCTGAAGAAGAGGAAATAGAATTCTTCAAATCCCGGATGACTTACTTTCTCAGGGAATCTGTGTATTTCTCCGAATTGTTCAATATGGAGTCTATCAAGCCGGCCGGGTCTAAAAATGAAATCAGAAAATTCTACGAAAGGGAGTTGCTCAGTGTACAGGAATTTCTGCAAAACAATCAGAACCTGTACAATTACCTCTTAATGAAAAAAGATCATCAGGATCGGGTGTTTTTCTTAAGAAGTGCCCAAGCGCCTGTATATAAACCTAATCTATTCTGGCATACGCTGGACACCAGGTACTGTACTGTCTATACTTTATACTGCGCAAGGATCATGGGGACCCTAGCATTGGCAGAGTATATCCAGGGCCAATTACTTGTCTTACCCCTTGAAAAAGAGCAAATGGGAGAGGATAAAAGTACCCCGCTGTTTTGGACAGGGAAAAAGGCAGACCTGGTGGAATTGGTATATGCATTAAAAACATCCAATGTTATAAACAATGGAAATGTCAGCGTTTCAGAATTGGCAAGCACCATGGCTGAAGTGTTCAGCAAGGAACTGCAGGATTATTACAGGACCTTTCTGGAAATAAAAAACAGAAAGAAAAACCGAACTGTATTTCTTGACCATTGTAAAGAAAATCTGGAGGCTTATATGAAAAGTTTTGAAGCTAAGGGATAATTGATCATTTCAGGTGATTTGAAATTAAAAAAGGCATTGAATGAGTTGAGAGGCAGTCAGTGCTTGGGTAATAAACAAGGAGGATATGAAAGCATTTGTAGAAGCGCTTTTTGTGGAGATGGAGCAATCACTGAAGGAAGTTTCCAGGGAAACTACCAACGGACTGCAGAAAGCTGAAAGATGTTGTCAGGTGATCAATGTGATTTTGATCCGCTTGAAGGAATATATGGCAGGCTATACATTCAGGGATCAGGAGGAGGAGATCCGGTTTTTCAAGGAATACAAGCCCCTGCTCTTTAAGGAACTGATTTTCTACTCAGAGCTCGCCTATATAGAAGCAAAGAAACCCATTAGTAAAAAGGAACAGATGAAAAGCTATTATCCCCATGTATTGGATCAGATCCAGGAGTTTTTTGTCAGAAACCAACAACTCTACATCTATTATCAACTAGGCAAAAGTGATCAGGATTCAATACTGTTTTTAAGGGATTCCAAACCTGTGTCATTAATCCCAGATTATTCATTTGATTTTGATTCTACATTTTCAACAGTAAACAGCAACAAGTTAGCTAAGATTATGGCTTGTGAAGCCCTCACTGATGAAATACGCAAAACCCTCTATAAGCTGGAAATGCGCAATGATGGAGATGCGGGTGAGCTATCTAGCCATGAGTGGACGGATTCAAAATCTGCTCTGATTGAGTTGGCCTATGCCCTGCATTCCCGCGGAGCAGTAAACCATGGCAAGAGTGATGTGAAGGCAATTATAACCTTAATGGAATCGCTGTTTAATGTGCAGGTAGGAAACTTCTACCGAACCTTTCAGAGCATGCGAGGCAGAAAGAAGAACAGGACTATTTTTCTGGATAGTCTGAAGGAAAGTCTAGTAAAGCGTATGGATGATACGGATATGGGATATTAATTTGATAAGCTATGTTTTGGCAAGATGTATTTATAGTAGCGGTAGGAATTTGTCTTTTGGCAGGTGGATTTGGGTTACGTGTATGGGTGAGTCGTAGGAGATTTTACAGGCGTGGCCCTGGTGGATTGCAGCATTATTCCAGTTACAGCAAAGCAGTCTTAAGTTCTATGATTGAAGGCTTCCTGTTGTTTGTGAGTATTCCTATGATGATTCTGGGAATGCTGGTTTTATTTTTTTGGAGCATAAATCTGATTGAAAGGGGGCGGTATATAATCAAGGATTCTGATAAAACTGAAAAAAGTATAGCAGAGCCTACAGCCCACTTCCTTGTTCCGGCGGAAAAGGGCTTTGGCAGCAAGAAGATCAGCCCCATCCCAAACAATCATTCCCTTGCGTCCATGAGTTGCTTAGGATAAGGCAGATTTGATCTTAGGCATGATTTACTAGATGTCAGCAGTATTTTAAGTCTTACCCTAGATTAAATTTACTCTGCTGACCAATATGGTGTGTTACTTCTGACTCTGATTTGATAAGTTTTTCAGTTTGGAGCTTAGGATAGTCAATCCTGCTTTTTCCAGACTCTCCGAAATAATGGTATTCAGTTCTTCTTCGGACTCTTTGGAAATCCGGATTAAAGGTTTTTCGGATTCAGATTTCCCTTCCATTCCACGGGTGATTACTTCAGTCAGCAACAACACTGTTTTGCGGGGGATTTTCAGATCAATCTTTACCGTGTCATGCATACCTGGAACGGCAAGTAATGTTTCGTAGATAGTTTCAAGTGATGAGATAGCCATAGCTTCATTGGTTTTGTATGTAGAATAATTTCATGGCTAAAGATACTCTGATCCAATGATTTGAGCCTATTTAGAAATTGATCAGGATTTGCATAGGTAAAGCTCCATTTATAGTAATGTGGAAATTCTAAATTACTTCCAATTTCAATATTTACTTTGACCGTATGAAATCCAAGTTTACCTTAAACAGGAAGGCAAAGCACAGGTTAGAAATACAGAAAATATCCCCAACCAAGAGGGATTCTCCCCATAGTCATTAGGGTGGCGATTAATTAATAATTATAAAAACATGAAAATCCTGGTAATAGAAGACGAAAAGGAGCTGGCAAGCGATATAGTGAAATATCTGTCTGAGGAGGATTACCGGTGTGAGACTGCAAGTGATTTTGCGTCGGCCAAAGAAAAGGTAAGTATGTATCAATACGACTGTATTTTACTTGATCTGATGTTGCCGGGAGGAGATGGATTTAATATTCTGGAACATCTGAGAAGTCAAAACAAACAGGATGGAGTGATTATCATTTCTGCCAAAGACACCTTGCAGGATAAAATCAAAGGATTGAATATTGGTGCAGATGACTTTTTGGCTAAGCCATTTCATCACTCAGAGTTGGCGGCTAGGATTCATTCGGTGATCCGTAGGAAGCAATTTGATCCTTCCAACCTGATTGTCCAGAACGAAATTAAAATTGATTTACTTTCAAAAACTGTTCATATAGAAGGGAATCCAATCGTGCTGACTAAGAAGGAATATGATCTATTACTTTTTTTCATAGGAAATAAGAATCGTGTTCTATCAAAAAGCGCGTTGGCGGAGCATCTTTCGGGGGATTTGGCGGATATGTTTGATAGTCATGATTTCGTCTATGCTCATGTCAAAAACTTGAAGAAAAAGCTCAGCGAAGCGGGATATGGGAATTATTTGAAAACTATGTATGGCACTGGATATAAATGGGAAATATGATCAAGCTGCTCGATAAGCCATTCAAAGCTTTCACTATTTATGCTTTGATCATTCTGCTGGTTAGTATTCCGATCTATTTTTTGGTGGTGGATTGGATCTGGGTAACAGAGATTGATGATAATCATGAAATCATCATGGAAAGGATTGAGAACAGATTTGAGCAGTCTCATGTCTCTGGTCATGATTTGGAAACAATCCTAAATACCTGGAATACATTACAACCAAGCTCCTCCATCACACCTATTACCGAAACTTTTGTAAGTCGAGATAGTATTTACGAAGTAACGAAATATAATGAGTATGAGGCAGAATGGGATCGTTTCAGGGGCTTGCAGACGGTGATTAAAATTGATAGTAAGCCCTATTTACTGAACATAGAAACCAATGTAGAGGAAGCCTATGAAACTATTTTTGCCATTGGCCTTGTGACAGTTGTTCTCTATGGACTTCTTGTTTTTGGTTTTATCCGACTCAATCGTAAGATCTCTCAAAGTGTATGGAAACCCTTTGACAGTACACTGACTAAGCTGAAATCTTTTGATTTAAGTACGAGTAAAGAAGTGATTTTTGAACCAACGGATATAGAGGAGTTTCAAACTCTGAATCAAACGATTTCAAAGTTGATTTCTGAAAATGTCAGCGTTTATAATCAACAGAAGGCATTCGTAGCCAATGCTTCCCATGAACTGCAAACGCCAATTGCCTTGCTTAAATCCAAATTGGATATTCTTTTTCAGGATGAAAAACTCAGTTCTGATCAATCAGACTTGGTTAATGCCATTCAGGTTCCTTTAGCCAGGCTAACCCGTGTGAACAAGAATTTACTTTTGTTGGCAAGAATTGATGCCAGCAATTTTTCAGATATCTCAGATATAAATTTTTCCGAGAAAGTAGAGAAAAGCGAAGAACTGCTTCAGGATTATATAGATGAAAAGAAGTTGAGCTTACAGAAAAATGAAAGAGGATTATGCGTATTTCAGTGTAGCCAATTTTTAGCTGAGACATTGGTCAATAACTTACTTTCCAATGCGATTAGGCACACTTTCGAAAATGGCGAGGTCAGTGTGGAATGGGATGAAGCTGGTTTTTCTTTTAAGAATTCCGGTAAGGAAGGATTGAATCGTGATTTATTATTCAAACGATTTTCTATTTCCACCACAGAAACAACTAACAGTGGATTGGGATTGGCTATAGTGAAAGAGATATGCAAGCAAAATAGCTGGGAAATCAGCTATGATTTTTTGGATCATTTCCACGTTTTTTCGGTACGCTTCGGCAAATTCTAAATGTCTTCTAAATCTCATGCGACTTTTGGGTAATCATATTTACCAAACCCAAATTTCATATGAACAAGTACCTAACAATTTTATCTATTGGCGTCTTGCTTTCGGCAGGCGCCTGTGCTCAGGAACATTCCGACGAAGAAGTGCCTGATGCGGTGAAAACTGCCTTTTCTCAGAAATTTCCAACCGCAAAGAAAGTAAGCTGGGATATGGAGTCTGCTACGGAATGGGAGGCCGAATTTAAACTGGAAGGGAATGAGTATTCTGCGAATTTTTTAGCTGACGGAACTTGGCAAGAAACTGAATACGAAATTAAAAAAGCTGATATCCCAGAAGCTATCAAACAGACTTTAACTCAGGACTTTGCCGGATTCAAAATCGAAGAAGCAGAGATCTCAGAAAAAGCCGATGGAAGCGTCTATGAATTGGCGGTGGAAAAAGGCGAGGAAGAGTGGGAGTTAGTGTTCGATATCAATGGAAAACTAATCGAAAAGAAAGCAATCGAAGAAGGTGATGAAGATTAAAAACTATTTGCTGATCATTTTTCTAATGTTATCTCAGGCTCTTTTGGCTCAGGAAACAAAAGTAAAAGTATCAGGAAAAATACTGGACAAGACTTCTCAGGAGGACTTGTCCTATGTTAATGTAGTGCTGAAAACAGCCAAAGACGCCAGTTTTGTTACTGGTGCTATTACCGATGAATCGGGACTTTTTACTTTAGTAGATGTAGCTCCGGGAAACTATGAATTGGAAGCGAGCTTCATAGGATTTGAGACTGTTAGCAAGGAAGTTTATGTGGGGGCAAGTTCTGCATTTCTGAATCTGGGCGAGATTGCTATGACTGCATCAATCCAAGAGTTAGGTGCAATAGAAGTGGTAGGGCAGGCGGAATCAGTTAGCGCTAAAATGGATAAGAAAACCTATGATTTGGGTCAGAATATTAGCCAAAGCGGAGGCTCCGTTCTTCAGGCTATGTCCAATCTTCCTGGAGTAACCGTACAGGATGGTAAAGTTCAGATTCGGGGAAATGACCGCGTAGCAGTTTTGATCGATGGAAAGCAGACTGCTTTGACTGGATTTGGTAATCAAACTGGCCTGGACAACCTTCCGTCCTCCGCCGTAGAGAGAATTGAGATCATCAATAACCCCTCTGCAAAGTTTGATGCAAATGGAAATGCGGGTATCATCAATATCATTCTCAAAAAGGAAGAGCAGGAGGGATTTAACGGGAAAGTTGGTCTAGCACTTGGTGTAGGCGCACTTTGGGAGAAAAAAGCAAACCTCCCGGACATCAGACCTCAGTATCAAGGCACGCCAAAAATCAATCCTTCGATATCACTGAATTATCGCAGGAAGGATGTGAATTTCTTCCTTTCGGCAGACAATCTCTACACCCAGACATTGAATAAAAATGAGTTTGTCACCCGAACTTATACTGACGGAACTATCATCAATCAGCAACTTAAGAGAAACAGAAATACCAATTTTTTGACCACCCGCGCAGGGATGGATTGGACGATAGACGAGTCAAATACACTTAGTATTTCAGGACTTTTTGGGAGTGAAAAAATCATTGACAGAGGCGATCAGCCTTTTTTCAATAGTGATTATTCAGAGCGATTGAGGCTTTGGCAGTTCTTAGAAGACGAGCTCAAGACCACTGTGATGGCTACTGCGGCTTTCAAGCATAACTTTGCAGATCCAGGTCATAGCCTTTCAGCAGGCTTGAATTATACTTTTCACCGAGAGGATGAGCAGTATTTCTTTACCAATATTTTACCAGCCTCTTCAGGTAAAGATGCTTTCAAATTGCTCTCGGATGAGAACGTGGTGGACTTCACGCTGGACTATGTGAAGCCCATGAAGAATGGCAGGTTGGAAACGGGACTGAAGTTTAGAAGACGTTGGATTCCAACTAACATGCAGTTTTTTCCAGGCGAAAACTCCGCGATTGATTCACTAGCAGGTGGAGCGGCTACGTACAAGGAAATCATTCCTGCAGTTTATGGTAATTACGTGTTTGAGTCCAAAAAACTGGAAGCTGAAATCGGGCTGAGAGTAGAATACATCAAATTGAACTATGATGTGAACCCAAATCATCCGACCTACAAAAGTGATGGATACAATTACTTCCAACCCTTTCCCAATACCCGATTTTCTTACAAAATCAATGGGATGAATAAGATCACTGCATCCTACAACAGAAGAGTAGATAGACCAAATGAGGTGGATATCCGGATCTTCCCCAAGTACGATGATGCTGAAATTATCAAGGTGGGTAACCCAGCTTTGAAACCTCAGTTTACTAATTCCTACGAACTAGCGTGGAAGACTGGCTGGAGTACCGGTTCACTATATACAGCAGCCTATCATCGACAGGTGGATGGGACGATCACCAGGATTTCTTCTACCTATGGGGACAGCAAATTGATCTACGCCATCTTTCAGAATGCTGCAAAAAGCTACAATACTGGTTTGGAATTGATCTGGGATCAGGATGTCAATGATTGGTATTCTTTTGACCTAAATCTGAATGGATATCACAATAAGATTGATGCATTTACTGTACAGAATCTTTATCCAGAACCACATGCGTTTTCAGCGGACAAACAGGAGATTTTCTCTGGAAATGTCAAATGGAATTCCAAATTCAAGTTTGCTGAGAATTTCACAGGGCAATTGACAGCCATCTATCTGGCTCCGGATATTATTCCTCAGGGTAAAATTCAAGGAAGATTTACTGTTGACATGGGTTTGAAAAAAGTGATCCAAGGGGGAAACGGAGAGTTGTTTTTCAACGCGACCGATTTGCTGAATACCATGGTGATCAAGAAGACGATTGATGGAAATGACTTCAGTTACACAAGTGCTGATTACTACGAGACTCAGGTGTTTCGGGTAGGGTATAGTTATAAGTTCTGATAAGAGAAACGATAAGTATTTAGCCATGACTGTTTATAAAAAACTTAATAAGGTAGCTGAAATCACCCTTCTGTTCTGGTTGATGAAGATTGTGGCTACGACGCTAGGAGAGACGTTGGGAGACTTCCTCTCGATGACGCTAAACCTTGGTTACCTCACTGGTCTAGTTATTACCGCGGGATTCTTTCTTGTAGTATTGATGAGACAGTTGTCTTGTCAGAAATACATTCCAGTTTATTATTGGCTGGTTATTATTGCCACTACGACGCTAGGTACTGAGGTTTCTGATTTTATGGATAGAAGTCTCCATTTGGGATATACAATAGGCAGCATCATCTTATTTGCGTGGCTAATCTTAGTCTTATTTATCTGGTACAAAAAATATGGGTCACTAGCGGTATTCCCTATTCAGGACAGGGGTAAAGAGCTGTTTTACTGGGTAGCTATCTTGTTCTCCAATAGTCTCGGAACTGCTTTTGGTGATTTTCTGACTGACAGCTTGGGACTCAGCTATCTCCATGGAGCCTTTGTCACAGCGGCTATCATTTTGATCGTGTTTCTGATTCATCAGTTTACACGTGTCAATCAAATATTTCTTTTTTGGGTTGCATTTATTTTTACCAGGCCTTTTGGTGCCACGTTCGGTGATTTTTTAACCAAACCATTGGCTAAGGGTGGCTTGAATTTAGGGACTTTGAATGCCTCCATTGTCTCATTAGCTATCATTAGTATGTTAATTTATTTCTCTCATCGTGAATCAGTTAAAATACAACAATCTGAAAATGAGACTGAATAGCAAGTGTCTTTCATCTGGAAACGGTTTTTCCATTCCACGTTTTTATTGTGTTTTGAAAAGTGAAGTTGTTTTAAAAAATGGATAAGCAATCTAACGCAATCACTTTAGTTATCCCTATTTTCAATGAGGAAGATGGGATACGAAGAATTTTGCCAGCCTTTGAAGAGTATATCAAGCAGTCAAAATTCGAGGTCAATCTATTATTGGTCAATGATGGTTCTACTGATCATAGCTTGATTGAAATCAAGAAAATTGCAGACCTTCATGATCATGTTGGCTTCATTTCCTTTGAGAAAAATGCAGGACTAAGCTCTGCAATTCGGGCAGGCTTCGAAAAATCTACAACTAAATGGGTAGGCTATATTGACGCTGACTTGCAGACAGACCCTATGGACTTTCTCAAACTAGAAGCGATGATTCCTGATTATGATCTGGTGACGGGCAGAAGAATAGGGCGCAAGGACAGCGCGATGAAGAAAATGTCTTCCACTTTTGCCAACTGGTTTCGGGATTCTATGCTACACGACGGTGTTCATGATTCGGGATGTCCGTTGAAAATTATGCGTAGATCGGTCGCATTGCAAATGCCTTTCTTCAAAGGCATGCATCGATTCTTTCCTGCGCTGACTTTGATTCAAGGCAAAAAAGTCATTGAAATTCCTGTAAAGCATTTTCCAAGAGTTACGGGTAAATCCAAATTTAACGTGTGGAATCGGCTTTTGTCCCCCCTTCAGGACACAATAGCGCTGCGATGGATGATGAAGCGTCAGTCTACGTATACGATTTCTGAGAATTCCATCAAAAGTCATAAAGCAGCAATCCATGAATAGTTGGGTACTACTTGGAGTTGGTTTTTTAGCTCAGGGGCTTTTTTCAGCCCGATTTCTAATACAATTGGTCAAGTCTGAGAAAGCAGGAAAAGTGCTTTCACCGGTTATTTTCTGGCAACTCAGTTTGGTTGCCTCCTTTTTCCTGCTGGTTTATGGGACATTTCGTCAGGATCTCGTGATCGTCGGCGGACAATTGGTAGGCTATTTCATTTACATCCGAAACCTGAAAATTCAGAATGCTTGGCAGCTTTTCCCAAAGTGGGTTCGCTGGAGTTTCATTCTCCTTCCCCTGTTGTTTCTGGGATACTTGGTCTTTCATGCACATTATGATTTCCACAGTTTGGTGCACAATCCGGAGATCAGTGGAATGCTGCTGACTTGGGGGACATTAGGTCAAGTTATTTTCACGACTAGGTTTGTGGTGCAATGGTATGAAGCAGAGCGAAGCAAGGAATCCCAATTCCCCTTGAGTTTTTGGTACATCAGCTTGGTAGGAGCGGTATTGATCGCTTCCTATGCGATACTACGAAAAGACTCTGTGCTGTTTATTGGTCAGGCATTTGGGATCTTGGTGTATGTGAGAAATCTGATGATACACTACGGAGCAGCCAACGAGGAGAAACTCAGTTTCCTCGATCGGATCAAAAGCATGAGAATGACTTTGCTGTTGGTCTTTGTTGGCATGGTGTTGTTTTTCAACTTGGGAGCTTGGTCTGTCACCGAATCCAGCGAAGCCCGCTATGCCCAAATCGCCAAAGAAATGGTGCAAACGGGAGATTGGTTGCATCCTCAACTTATGGGGATCTACCATTATCATAAACCGCCCGTGACTTATTGGCTAACTGCATTGAGCTATAAAGTCCTAGGGATCTCGCCATTTTCGGCTAGGGTTCTATTGCAGATTTCAGTGCTTCTTCAGATCTGGTTGGTGTATAAGCTTGCTTTATTATTCTTCAAGCGATCCAATCCGGCCTTTCTATCCGCAATGCTGTATGCCTCATTTCCAGCATTGATTATTGGCAGTAGGGCATTGACGACAGATACCTTTCTGGCACTATTCGTTTTGGCAGCGCTCTATTTCTGGTTTGATTTTTTAGAGAAAAGGAAAGAGCACCTACTGATGCTATGTTATTTTTTTCTGGGGATTGGCTTTCTGACCAAAGGCCCAGTGGTTCTGATTGTGCCGCTTTTAATAGGGGTCTATCAAGGGCTTGTCATGAAGCAGAAAATGGGTTCGTTCAAAATTCATCTGGCCGGAATAGCCTTGATGCTGGGAATTGGATTGAGTTGGTTTGTCTTCTTGCACCTGGAGGATGATCGCTTTCTGAACTATTTCCTTTTCAAACATACCATCGATCGATTTGCAACAGATACCTTCCACCGCGGACAACCATTCTGGTTTTATGGAGTGGTTTTGCTGGGAACAGCTTTCCCATGGATATTGATCTTGCTGAGAAAGATTCCACTCAAGCGTGCTGAATTCAAAAGTCAAGGGGCTTTGCTGGTGATGTGGGTTCTTTTGCCCTTGGTTTTTTTCTCACTCAGCCAGTCTAAACTAGTACTTTATATTTTGCCCTTGTATTCCGGGTTGGCCATTGGTGCGATTTACTATTGGGAAAAGCTCACAGATTCACAGCAAAAAACATGGGAGAGATGGCAGTTGGGATTTCATATTGTTCTGCTGATTGCCTTGGTCTCTTTGCCCCTGATAGACCCTAAGATCTCACTGAATTTCAAGTTTTACTTTCTCTGGTTTATCACAGCGTCTCTACTAGCTGCCATGCAGAAGGTTGATATCCGTAGAGTGGATCGAGCCGTGATTTCTGCTTTTATATTCACCATGGGCTTGACGGGAATGTCTACCTATTTCATGAGCCAAAATCCTGGCTTGACCAATGACACCCATCGAGTGACTGAATGGATTATGCAAAATAAGCCAGCGACTAAAGAAGTGATCATTTACAATAAGCGCCTTCCCTCTGTGTTATTTAATTCGGATTTGAAAGTGATTTCTGTGTATGATGGCGATGAAAGCCTGAACCGGGAGACGCAGTTTCAGCAGAATGAGGATTGGAAGTCTGGTTTGATCAATTTACAATCAGATTCCACCTGGATCATAGAAAAAGCCCCGGATAATTCGATATGGATTTCAAAATATAATAGAGATTTGCCAACCCTTAATAGTTCGAATAGTTGGATTCAACTCAAGGTCATTGACGGGTGGGTAATATCTAAGTTAAATAATTGAACTAATTCTTTTTGATTTCAGAATGCGAATTGTTTGAAGGATGGAAGTATAATTTAATTCTCAAGCACCGTACATTGATGAATATAAAATTGGACCTATTTAGAGATTGATCAGGATAGGTAAATGATCCAAGCACTTTTTATACTTGTATCACCTACCGACTGGGATTATAAAATGAATCAGCGATTTTTCCAAAGCTTGATAAACCTTCAATAAGCTAACTGGATTTCCTGCGTCATCCGAAATCGGCAAGATGTACGGTTGTATCACAACCGGATCTTGGGACCAGCACTCCGAAGTCGTGCGGGTTTGAGTTTTAAAAGCTGTTAAGCATGAAAATGAACTGCGAAGATGGAAGAAAACAAGAGAAACAAATGGCTGCATATCCGATTGACTGACCGGGAATTGCTGAAGCTAAAGGCAAATTTTGGAGAGACAATTCATGATAGTTTAAGTGAATATTCCAGAAGGATATTGCTCAAAAAGTTGGTAATTGGTAGGTATCGGGATACCGGTATGCAGGAACTTTTAAAAGAGTTGACTGCACTGAAGCGGGATCTCCATGGCTTGGCGACCAACTACAACCAGTTGGCTAAAAAGATGAATACGGCTACTGAAAATGAAATTACTTCCAAGCGTTTCCAGGTTGAGAAATTGGAACAAAGTATCCAAGAATCACTGAAGCGAGTCAACCGATTTATTGATCAAACTGTGGAGAAATGGTTGCAATCATAAAGACCAGCAAGTCTTTGAGACGACCTTTTCACTACAATGAAAATAAGGTGAAGGAGGGAGTGGCTGAATTGCTTTTAGCCCAGAATTATCCCATGAAAAATGCGGAACAGACTGCTGATTTGCGACTGAAATACTTGCTCAAATTGGCAAATCTAAACTCCATAACGTCTGTAAATGCAGTCCATATCTCATTGAATTTTGCCCCCGGAGAGGACTTTGAAAAAGAGAAATTACAAGAGATTACCAAGGAATATATCCGTGGGATCGGCTTTGAAAGCCAGCCTTATCTGGTCTATAAACATACCGATGCAGGCCACCCACACCTACATATTGTTACTACCAATATTGAGCTCGACGGCAAGCGGATTCCTTTGCATAATATCGGAAAACTCAAGTCTGAACCGACCCGAAAAGCAATCGAAAAACAGTTTGGTTTGGTTCCAGCCCAGTCACAAAAACATGGTCTTTTTATCGCCAAACCAGTTGCCGTTTCCAGACTGGATTATGGTAAATCAGAAACCAAATGGGCTATAGGAAATGTGTTGCAGCATGTTCTCAAAAACTACAAATTCACTTCCCTGCCTGAGCTGAACGCAGTGCTGAACCAATACCGGGTAGTGGCAGATAGAGGAAGCGAAGAGTCAAGGATTTTTAAAAACAGGGGCTTGGTTTACCGGGTGTTGGATGATCAGGGAAACAAGATCGGAGTACCGATTAAAGCCAGTAGTTTTTATTTCAAAGCAACTCTAAATTCCATAGAATCCCGCTTTGAAGCCAACGAAATGGGACGTAAAAAACAACTTAAATCTACCCGCTCTGCCATTGATTTAACAGTAATGAAGATGCCGGGAAAGAGTCTTGATGAGGTTATAAAAAGTTTAGAAAAGCAGGGAATTGCCACCTTAAAAAGAGAGAATCAAGAGGGGAGACTGTATGGGATCACCTTTGTTGATCACCGGACTAAGTGTGTCTTTAACGGAAGTGCATTGGGTAAACAATATAGCGCCAAAGGATTGATGGATAGAATAGTTTTTCAATCAGCTAAAAGTGGGTTTACACTGGAACCACTGGCGAAATCACCTGGACAATTGAATGAAAAGCAAGGAGGGCAGCCATTACCAATAATAGGGGAGAGCGGACAAAAACAACAAGCTATTAACGCTTCGGAAAGTCTGTTGGAAACAGTGATATCCCCTCAAGAAACCTATAGCTACCTTCCTTTTGATTGGCGAAAAAAGAAACGGAAAATGAAGAGAAAAGTAACAAAGTAAGAACTTAAACCACGGCAAGATGGGGATGCAGACAGACGAAAACGAACAGGGATTACGCAAGATTTTGGATATGACCAGACTGATGGGAATCGGGGTTTTGGGGCTGCATTTTTATTTTTTCTTCTATACTACCTTTAACGATTGGGGGTTGGTATCGGAGCTGACAGATAGTGTACTGAGGAACATTTTTGGGACGGGTTTGTTTCTGGATTTCCATACTTCTAAGTTGATCGCATTGGCGATGCTGGGAATTTCCCTGCTGGGAATCAAGGGAAGAAAGAGTGAGAAAATGAGTGTCAAGCATGCTTTTTTATATGGTGGATTTGGGCTAGGGATTTACTTTTCGAGCTATTTTATACTACAGTTTCAAGCTAGCTTAGAATTGCTTTCAGCTTCCTATATGGCGGTAACTTCCATAGGCTATTTGCTTATCCTTTCAGGCGGAACAAAGCTGTCCAGAATTATCCATGCCAAACTAAGCAACGATGTTTTCAACTCAGAAAATGAGACTTTTCCGCAGGAGGAACGACTGATTGAGAATGAGTTTTCGGTAAATCTACCGGCAAAATATAACCTAAAAGGAAGGTTCAGAAACAGCTGGATCAATATCATCAATCCCTTTCGCGGGCTGATGGTTTTGGGAACACCTGGTTCGGGAAAGAGCTATTTTATCATCCGACATGTGATTACTCAGCATATCAAAAAAGGCTTCTCTATGTTTGTGTACGATTTCAAATTCGATGATCTGTCGGCTATTGTTTACAATACCTGGTTAAAAAATAAGACTGGTTATAAGGTGGTCCCAGATTTCTACGTGATCAATTTTGATGACCTTACACGGAGTCACCGCTGCAACCCGTTGGCACCGGAAACCATGCTGGATATCACCGATGCAGCAGAGTCTGCACGGACTATTTTGATGGGGTTGAACAGGGAATGGATCAAAAAGCAGGGAGACTTTTTTGTGGAATCGCCTATCAATTTCCTGACAGCCATCATCTGGTTTTTGCGAAAATATAACGATGGTGAGTTTTGTACGCTACCCCATGTAATTGAATTGATGCAGGCTGATTACGATGAGTTGTTCACGGTTTTAAGGACAGAAAAGGATATCGATGTGTTGATCAATCCCTTTGTGAATGCTTACCTGAATGATGTGATGGAACAGCTGGAAGGCCAGATTGCTTCAGCGAAAATATCCATGGCAAGGCTTTCCTCAGCACAGTTGTACTATGTGCTTTCCGGTAATGATTTTACGCTGGATATCAATAATCCCGATGAACCAAAGCTGGTTTGTATGGGAAACAACCCACAGAAAATACAGATTTATGGAGCCGTACTTTCTCTTTATGTAAACCGTCTGGTGAAGTTGGTGAACCAGAAAGGAAAGCTAAAAAGCAGTCTGATTTTCGATGAATTTCCGACCATCTATTTGAATGGAATGGATAGTTTGATCGCTACTGCGAGGAGTAATAAAGTAGCCACCACATTGGGTATTCAGGACCTCAGCCAGCTACGAAAAGACTATGGGCGGGAGCTTGCAGATGTGATCATAGGCATAGTGGGTAACATTGTTTCGGGACAGGTAAATGGAGATTCAGCCAAACAATTATCGGATCGAATTGGGAAGATTATGCAGAATAGACAGAGCCTTTCGATCAACAGTGCGGATACCTCCATCAGCAAATCAAAACAGCTGGAATCAGCTGTTCCAACTTCCACCATATCCTCTCTTTCATCAGGAGAATTTGTGGGGATGGTAGCCGATAACCCGGACTGTAAAATGGGTCTGAAAGCATTTCATTCGGAGATTATCAATGACCATAATGCCTTGAAAAAGGAGCAGGAAAACTATGTTCCCATACCTGAAATCCGAAAGATAAGTAGCACTATTGTTCAGCGCAATTACCTCCAGATCAAGCAGGATGTGCAGGATATTATCCTTTCTGAAATGGATAGGCTACTGAATGATCCAGGGCAGAAACATTTGGTAGTTAGGAAAGGAAATTAAATTGTAGTTAAACTAAATTGTTTAATAGTATAGGTTTCGGACTTTCCCCGATGTAAATCAATACTGTGAATAGATCTTAAATGATTTAATATATGAGGCCCATCTAATTATATCCAGTATAATGCAAACAGAAGAGGAACATAATAAACCGATTATGTTACTTGAGTCCAAGGACACTTTGTGGCGATTTCTACCATATCTGTGGGATTAATGCTCCCATGTTCTATTGAATGCCGCCTGGTATATTTCCTGCACGTAACGGGCTAAGAAATTTTTCACATGGTAAGATAAGCCTAATACCTTTTGGGGGACATAATTTTTCGTTTCTATATTTTTTTTAGCAAAAACAGTTACTTTTTCATGGGATATGCTATAGTTTCTATGTTATCTTCTATTTAATAAGAAAACTGATTAATGACCAGTAAATAGATCATGGTTTCCCAATAGAATCAGCAAGGGAATGATGGACTCCGAGCAAATTCCATTCTACCTCTTCGCCTTCGAAACATCAATCGGTAATGGGGCACATTGATTATGGGCTGGTTAGACGATACTCTTGTACCAAGAAAATCTTGAAATAGGGAGGTATGTCCAAAACCTTTTTACATGAACAATAAACGAATAATTATTCTAGATAATATAATGCTTATGACAAGTTATGTTTAGTTGGTACTTTATTGAAAAATAATTGGGGAAAACTGCTTCAAAACCTATCGTTCATAGTTCAACCTTATGTTTTGTGTCTACCCCTAGTAAGATTAAAGTAGTAGGCACTTTCCGCTTCGTAACCTCTAAAAAATTAAAATCTAAGCAGATAAAACAGCGGTTCATCTCGCTATAAATATCATCCTACAATCATGAAAGAATTAAATCTCCAAATCAAGAACATGGTTTGTCCACGATGCATAAAAGTGGTAAGGGACGAACTTAGGGTATTGGGTGCCGAAGTTCTGCAAGTCGAAATGGGACAGGCCCGCATTAGGTGCATTCCTTCTGAAATTCAAATTAGCAGCATATCAGAAATTTTGGAAAAGCAGGGTTTTGAACTTCTAGAAGATGAAAATGATATGTTTCTCGAAAAGATCAGAATCAATTTAATATCCTATCTGACCCATATAGAGAACAATAAAGAATATGAATCGCTTTCATTGTACATGAGTACAAAAACGGGTAAAAACTACTGCTCAATAAGCAGACATTTTTCAAAATACACGAACAAAACCATAGAAAAATACTTAATCCATCTGAAGATTGAGCGGGTAAAAGAACTGCTCGAGTATAATGAACTTACTTTAAGCCAGATTGCCTTAAAGCTAAGATATAATAATGTTCATTATTTATCCTTCCAGTTTAAAAAAGTGACGGGACAATCAGTGACAGAATATAAAAAAGGTAATACGAAAAGAAGATCTTGGGATAAATTATAGATGCGACTGATGCAATAGGCTGATCTTTTTGCCTGCCTTTTCCGATCACAAAAAAACTCATTGGATCAATATTATATAATTTAAAATCAATATTTCATACCACTCTTCCTCCTTAGGAGTCGTTTAATAAACCATAGTCTGAAATTGGCTATCATAAAATATTCACAATCATAAAAATTAATTACCATGGCTCACAACAAAGAATTGATTCAAAAATTAGCGGAATGTGCAGCTGCATGCGAAATGTGTGCGGATGCCTGTCTGGACGAACAGGACATACAAATGATGGTACAATGTATCCGGCTTGACAGGGATTGCGCCAAGATCTGTTACACAACTGCTAGTTTTGTTGCCTCCCATTCCCAACATGCCGAACACCTGATAAGGGAGTGTCAAGAGATCTGTAGGGCATGTGCCGAAGAATGTGCCAAGCACGACGCAGACCACTGCCAACAATGTGCCCAAGCCTGTCGCGAATGTGCTGAGGCATGCGGAAGTTTTTCAGGAGTTCAAGGCTAACAGACTTTAAAACGAATACTCCAAAGACAACCGGCCACGGATTAAAACTAGACATCTGGTGTCGGTTGTTTTGTTACAAGACCTAATGGAAAACCAGAAACTGTAAAAACATGAAAAAAGAGATTTTAAATGGCCAAAATTTATCGAAGGTACTACGTTTACCTTCGCTGATAATGATAACAGCATTAATCGTATTTTCCGGTTGTACCGATGAAGATACTACGCCGTCCATCAATGAAGACTTTATGAATGAAATGGAAGCGGTACGGATGAAAATGATGGAAGACATGAATGCTGCTCCCATGACCATGGATCCGGATGTTGATTTTGCTGAAGTGATGCTGCCCCACCACCAGGGCGCTGTTGACATGGCGAGTATAGTTTTAGAATACGGGGAACACGAAAATTTGCTTATGCTTGCACAACAGACCCTTGAAGGAAATGAGGCAAGTATGGCACGTTTAAATGATTTTCTTGAGGCCCATGGCGCTCCCGTTCCTCAAGATGGAACAGGTTTTATGGAAGAAATAGACATGGCCATGAGGAAAATGGATGAGGTGATGAAAGCTATGCACTATACCAGTGATCCCGATTATGATTTTGCAGAGATGATGATCCACCATCACCAGAGCGCCATAGATATGGCCAAAATAGACTTGGACTATGGTGTGGACGAAAACACCCGGATGGAAGCACAAATGATCATAGATGATCAGGAAGCAGAAATCATAGAACTTGCCCAGTTCAGGAATGGACATGGGCAACCGGAATAGGAGCCCATTCGGAAAGAAAGGGGAATAATAGATAAAAAGCGGAATGTCCTCTTGTCCGCAGCGATATATAATGAGTACCTATAAGCAGATATCGCAATTCATGATTTGAGAGGCATGTTTTTTTGATCCCATGATTGACAGAACGTTACTTGAATGAACTTAGCTATGAAACAAAAGCTGTATAAATGTTTAATGTTGCTGATTGCTTTGCCTACCCTTTATGGCTGCTATGGCATACGTCCCTCCCGGGGAGGGGCGGAAGCTAAAACCTCTGAAAGAAAAATCAATCCGATGGACATTTCTTTGCCCACAGGTTATTCGATTGAAGCAGTCGCATCGGATTTGACCTTTCCTACGGGAATAGCGTTCGATGGGAATGGGCTGATGTATGTTGTTGGATCCGGCTATGCCTACGGCGAAACCTGGACACAACCCCGCCTGTTGAAAATAGAATCATCAGCAAAAGCTTCGGTAGTGGCAACTGGTTCAGAAAATGGCCCTTGGAATGGAGTTGCTTTTTACGAAGGACAATTTTACGTATCGGAAGGCGGTGAAAGGGACGGAGGCAAGATCTTAAGAATCAGCAAAGAAGGAGAGGTGACCACACTCATAGAAAACCTGCCGAGCATGGGAGACCATCATACGAATGGTCCGATAGTTATGAATGGATATGTATATTTTGGGCAAGGAACAGTTACCAATTCGGGCATAGTGGGGGAGGACAACGCCAAGTTCGGCTGGTTAAAACGTCACCCTGATTTCCACGACATTCCCTGTAGCGACATCGTACTAAATGGCAAAAACTACAAAACGGACAACCCATTGACCGACGACCCGGATGATAAAGCAAATACTGGGGCGTATGTCCCTTTCAATACAACAACCCATGAAGGACAAATCATAAAAGGGTCCCTTCCGTGCTCAGGTTCCTTAATGAAGATTCCTCTGGAGGGAGGCGAACCTGAGCTTGTTGCCTGGGGCTTCCGAAACCCTTATGGCATGGCAGCCCAAAATGATAAATTATTTGTGGTGGAAAACGGTTTTGATGACCGGGGTAGCAGGCCTGTTTGGGGCACAGGGGACATTTTATGGGAAGTAAAGGAAAACCAATGGTATGGATGGCCCGATTACTCAGGCCATGAACCTTTAGACCATCATGGATACAAAGTCCCCGGAAAAGGCACCGCAGAATTGCTGCTAAAAGATCATCCCTCTGAACCTCCCAAACCTGTAGCCGTGTTGGGTGTTCATTCATCTTCCAATGGATTGGACTTTTCTACCAGTGAGGTTTTCGGATTTAACGGAAAGGCTTTCATCGCCCAGCTGGGGGATATGGCACCAAATGTAGGAAAAGTGCTTGGACCAGTCGGGTTTAAGGTTGTGATGGTAGACGTGGAGCTGGGCATTGTCAAGGATTTTGCCCTGAACAAAGGAAATAAAAACGGTCCAGCTTCACAGCTTAAAAAAGGTGGATTGGAACGACCCATTGCGGTTAAGTTCCATCCCGATGGAAAATCTCTTTATGTGGTGGATTTTGGAATAATTGATACATCTGGCAAAGGAACCGTTTCCCGAAAGGGCACGGGGGTTGTCTGGAAAATCACAAAGCAGTAATTATGGTCTCATTCAGACAGATTTTATCTATTCTTTGCTTGGTCTCATCCACTTACCTGATTGGGTGTTCACATCGGTCAAGCCATTCCCTAGCAGGAGCGCAGATATTAAATGATTCGGAAATAGCTGGAGAAAAAGTCTTCATGCAAAATTGCCAAAGGTGCCATCCCCAAGGGGCAGCAGGGCTTGGTCCTTCAATTCTCTGGGCACCCGGCTTTGCTAAACGGTTTCAGGTAAGACATGGGGCAGGCGCTATGCCCGCCTTTGATAAGGAACATTTATCAGAAAAGGAATTGGATCAGTTAATGGAATATCTGAAGGCACTTAAAAACAACTAAGTTATGTCAAGGTACAAGGTATCATTAAAATGGAAAGGTGACTTAGAAGATTTTTCATACAAAGAATACAACCGTACCCATAAATGGATATTCGGAGGAGGAAGTTATGTAAAAGCTTCTGCGGCCACGGAATATTTTGGGAACTCAGAACATGAACCCTGAGGAGGCGTTTGCGGCTTCATTGGCCAGTTGTCATTAACTTACCTTTCTTGCCATAGCCTCCTATAAAAAATGCGAGCCAAGCACCTATGAGGATGAGGCCACAGCTATTGTTGAAAGGAATAAAAAAAACAAGCTGGCTGTGACTAAGTCAACTTACTACCCCGGACAGCATTTGCCTGTGCAAAGGCCCTAACCTAACTGAGCTGAAAAAAAATGCATGAAAAAGCGCATGCCGAGTGCTCTCTTTCTAATTCGGTGATTACTGAAGTAGTGGTTGAACCACAGGATCAGGAAATAGAATCCGCTGAAGAGGCGCGAGAACGTGAAAATCAACAGAATTGATGTAAACAATTCCATAAAATGCCTTAAATATTGGATGTGATTCAGAGAGAAAAGCCTAATGAATTGAAAAGATAAAACAGCTATATAATGAAAAAGAAGGCAAAAGCATTTTAGAGCTGTTGTAGTTGGGTTTATAACATAAAATTTAGCAACATGAAACATACTACCCATAGATCAACACGCCTGAATATCGGGCACCGATATTCAGAGAAGGAAACAGTAATCGTCACTGGAAGTAGTGGTCTAATAGGCGCTCAGATCATTAAAAGATTGTCAGAAAATTTCAACGTAGTTGGGCTGGACAGGGAGGGGAATCCTCATCCTCCCATAGAAGCCGAATGCGTATGCTTTGATATTACTTCAGAAGAAAGCATAAAAAAGGCAATGGAGCGGGTAAATTATGCTTATGGAAAAAAAATAGCATCCGTGGTCCACCTTGCTGCCTACTATGACTTTTCCGGCAAACCTAGTTCATTATATGAAGAGGTAACTGTCAAGGGAACAGAGAAATTCGTCAAAGTGCTACAGGATTTTGAAGTAGAGCAGTTTATTTTTTCCAGTACAAACCTGATCTATAGACCCACCGAACCACGCAGGAAGATCCATGAAGATTGTCCTGTTGCGCCTAATTGGGATTATCCCGAATCGAAAGTGGATACTGAGCAAATCATCCGTGAGAACAGAGTAGACATGAAAGCTGTTCTTTTAAGACTGGCCGGCGTGTATGATGAAGAAGGGCATTCTATTCCCGTATCCCATCAAATACAACGCATTTATGAAAAGCAATTTACCAGTCATTTCTACTCAGGGGATACTTCTCATGGCAATGTATTCCTTCACATGGAAGACCTGCTAGACGCACTGGAAAAAACAGTAGAAAAAAGAAAGGCACTTCCGGAAGAAATTGCAATAAATATTGGAGAATCAGAGACCCCAAGCTATCAGGAATTGCAAGACACGGTCGGTAAATTGATTCACGGTGAGGAGTGGGAGACCTATGAGATACCCAAACCAATAGCTAAAGCCGGTGCCTGGGCAATGGATCTATTTGGTGATCCCTTTATTAAACCTTGGATGATAGATCGTGCCGATGATCATTATGAACTGGATATTTCCCGTGCCAAAGAGTTGCTCAACTGGGAGCCTGAACATTCTTTAATAGCTACTCTGCCGGATATGATAGAAAAACTTAAATCCGATCCTCTGAATTGGTACAAGGAAAATCATCTGGAGCCACCTTCTGAATTAAAAAAGGATTGAATTAGCGAAATTATTTATAATATTTTTTTATCCACTTTAACAGACAACCCTATGAAAAACGATGATCAAAATAAGTACCAAAACCAGGGAGGAATGGGAAAGAGAGGCGTTACCCGGCCAATGGCAGAAATGACCATGAAAAAGGACCAGCATGATGATGATAAAAAGGAGAAGGGTGGTGGGATGAAGATGGATAGCGGCCAACGCAGTGAAATGCTAAACATGCACCACAGCAACACACTCTGGATTTATTGGTCACTAGTTATGTTAGGCTTCTGGATGGTGGCCTCCCCACTGACCTTTGATTATGCAAAGAATGTGGTTGAGCCAAGTGGAGGC
Organism: uncultured Algoriphagus sp.; assembly: GCF_963974365.1. Lineage (GTDB taxonomy): Bacteria > Bacteroidota > Bacteroidia > Cytophagales > Cyclobacteriaceae > Algoriphagus. The sequence continues at coordinate 32,938 of NZ_CAXBBX010000013.1, forward strand.
AGGGATGTTTGGTTATCAATGAGTGGACGAATTGCCGCTATGAAATGGAGTGATATCATTAGTGGAATACTACTGATATTTTTTGGCTGGCGTGCATTGACCCCAAACCGCCCATATAGCATATGGATATGTTGCTTCATCGGGATTTGGATCAGTATGGCTCCATTGATTTTTTGGTCGCCCACCGCAGTAGGATATCTTAATGGAACAATGGTGGGTGTATTAGTTATTGCCCTTTCCGTACTTATACCGGGAATGCCCAATATGATCATGTACATGAAAATGGGAGGGGATGTTCCCGATGGCTGGAGCTACAATCCATCAAGCTGGCCACAGCGGGCGATCATGATCGCATTGGCTTTTGTGGGCTGGATTGCCTCCCGCTACCTGGGAGCATTTCAATTAGGATACATTGATTATGCCTGGGATCCGTTTTTTGGAAATAGCACAATGAAAGTGCTGAATTCCGATATGTCCCACTCCTGGCCCATATCTGATGCCGCTTTGGGAACATTGGCCTACACTTTGGAATTTTTAATGGGCTGGATGGGCGGAACATCACGTTGGCGTACCATGCCCTGGATGGTAACTTTTTTTGGAATCCTGGTTATACCCTTAGGGTTTGTCAGCATCTTCTTGGTGGTCTCACAACCTCTTACAGTTGGAGCTTGGTGTACTATTTGCCTTCTTACAGCCATAATCATGCTACCCATGATACCGCTACAAATTGATGAGGTGATTGCTATGGGGCAGCACATAGTGCAGCGAAAAAGAAAGGGCGATTCACTCTGGAAAGTTTTTTGGAAAGGAGGCAAGCCGATAACTACCGAAAACGACAACCGATCACCTGAACTATTCAGCTTTCCTCAAAAACCGGGAAAAGTTTTCAAAGCTTCCATTTGGGGGATGAGTTCTCCCTGGACATTCACTCTATCTACTATCCTCGGGTTATGGTTGATGTTTTCACCATCCATTTTTGGAGTAGGTATAGAAACAAAGGCAGCTGATTTGAATCATTTGGGAGGTGCGCTTATAGCTGTAGTAGCCGTGGTTTGCATGGCAGAGGTACTGCGTGTAGGCCGCTATTTGAATATCTTAATTGGCTTATTGGTCGCTGTACTGCCGTGGTTTATTCAAGGTGGCAGCTTTGCCCTTACCTTAAGCAGCACCCTAACGGGCGTTTTAGTAGCAACACTCTCTATTCCTCTCGGCGTAATAAAAGAAAGATATGGACTATGGGATAAATATGTAAAATAAGTATCTATTGTATGACGGAAGGACAAATGCGTGAAAAAGTAAATCAATTGTTGGACGAAAATATGGTGAAAGGTTACTCAAAAAGTATAGGGCATCATTTCCACTATACTAAACCTTCTCCTACTTCATATCCCTTTCAGTTTTTTTGGGATACTTGCTTTCATGCATTTATTCTTGCAGCCTTAAATCGTGCTGAAATGGCAAAAAAACATTTAGAAAGTCTATTTGCTTTACAAAAAGCGAATGGCTTCGTGGGACACATGATTTACTGGAACAATATATTCCCCAAACGTCTAAGCGACTTATTTCAATCTAGCCCGAATTTAAAATTTAAGCTGTTGAAAACTCATATGAGCGCATTATTACAGCCCCCAATAGTGGCTCAAGCGGTGAAGAGAGTATGCGATAATTCTGCGGATCAAGTTTTTCTTAAAAAAATGCTTCCCAAATTAAAAAAATATTATAACTGGATAGCTAGCAACCGGGATTTCGAAGGTAATGGACTTATCTCTATTATTTCACCATTTGAGTCAGGCATAGATTGGAAACCGAGTTTCGATGAAGTCGTTAATTTTTCTTCTAAGAGAGCTAATTGGCGATTGTTTGTAAAAGTTGTTTGGATTGATTTCAGGAATTTCCTCAATAATTACAATTGTAGAAAAATTTATGAACAGGGGTATTTTATAGTCAAGGAAGTAGGGTTTAACACTATTTACGCTCAAAATCTTTTAACAATGCATCAGCTATGTGAAAAAATAGCAGACCCGGATGCCCAAATCTATAAGTCGAGATATGATCAGACTGTAAAAAGCATACTTGAAGTAATGTACGATAAAGAAACAGCAGCTTTCTATGATGTACATGACAAAGACAATAAAAAAATAAAAGTACTTACACCAACGGCTTTTTTTCCTACAGTAATAAAAGATATACCTACCGATATATCCAAAAAAGTACTTCAAAATCATTTTTTTAATAAAGATGAGTTTGATGTTCCATACCCAATACCTTCAGTTTCAATAAATCATCCAGCATTCAATCCAAATCAGTCATTATTTATTTGGAGAGGTCCTACCTGGATTTTATACAATTGGTTTATGCATAAGCATCTAATGGAAAACGATTGGGAGAAAGAAGCCCATAAGCTAATAGAAAGTATTGAAAAGCTTATAGAGATCAGTGGTTTTAGAGAATATTATAATCCATTTACAGGTGAGGGGCATGGGGCAAGAGATTTTACGTGGTCAGGCTTGGTGATTGATATGATTCAGATGGAAAAAAATAAGAAACTATGAAAAATCAAATCACCTCAAAAATAGCAGTCCTAACCGGGGCTTCGGCAGGGCTGGGTCGGGCATGTGCAAGAGAGTTTGCAAGCCAAGGTTACAATGTTGCTGTAATAGCAAGAAACCTTGTAGCGCTTGAATCGGTAAGGCGAGAAATTGAAAGTTATGGCAGCAAAGGCATGTATGTTCAGGCAGATGTGGCAGATGCAAAAGCTTTGGCTCAAGCCATAGATAAAATTGAATTGGAATTGGGAGAGATTGATATTTTGGTAAATAATGCTATGGTAAGCGTATTTAGCCCCGTAAGTAAAATGGAGCCGGATGAATATCTCAGAGTGACCGAGGTAACCTATCTAGGGCAAGTTTATGGCACCTTGGCTGTCCTTAAAAAAATGAAAGCGAGAAATGAAGGATCGATTGTTTTTGTGGGTTCAGCATTGGCTTACCGAGGAATTCCTTTACAATCAGCATATTGTGCTTCTAAACATGCAGTAAAAGGTTTTTATGAATCCCTACGTGCTGAACTTATCCATGAGAAAAGTAAAATAAAGATTAGTACTGTAGAATTACCAGCCATGAATACTACTCAGTTTGGGTTTGTTAAGTCAAGATTGCCAAATAAGCCAAAGCCCATGGGTACTATCTATCAGCCCGAAGTAGCTGCCAAAGCCATAGTACACGCAGCAAAACATAAAAGAAGAGAGTATTTTGTAGGTTTTTCTACTATAAAAACTATATGGGGAAACAGGCTGGCTCCTTGGTTGGTGGACTGGACACTTTCCAGAAATGGTATTTCCGGTCAGCAAACGGATCAGCCTGAAAATAATGGAAGAAATCATAATCTATGGGATCCTGTGCCTGGAGATCATGGCGTGCATGGAGGTTTTGGAAAGAAGTCCAAGAATTTCAGTTTGACATTTTGGATTGATAAAAGACGACATGAAGTGTTGGTAATTGTATTAATAATTGTTGCGATTGTAATAGGATATATTTTAATAAGGGGTTGATTAAGGTCTGATAAAGAAAATTTAAGAACCGGCGAATCACTATCTGACGCATTAAAAGATTGGAAATAAAGCAACTTTATGATAAAGCTCTCAACAGTTACGAAGGTGTACAATTTTAATGTTTAATAAACAATATAATCATGACAGCAGATACTATTAATAAAGCAAACAGCACTCAAGGTGAGAATCGCATCTATAGAAGTATAAATAAATTTGCAGATAAAACAGAGATGTCAAAGAGGTTTGCGAGGGCTAAGAAAAAACTTTTTGACATAAATAAATGGTCAAAATTGCCTGGAATTACCTCCTCGTTTCAGTTATATGATGTATCCGGAGAGAAAAAGCTTGCAGATAAACCGGAAATAAATGACTACATAAAAATAAATCTTCCAGGACCTTTTCCGGAGAATTGGGTAATAATTTCAAACATTCAACAAGATGAATTCAGTGCCGAATTTACTGTGCATCCTAGCAATAAGCCGGAGGCGAAAGGAAAAAATGATAAGAAGACAGAACACTTTTTTGTACAGGAAAGCAGTAGTACGTTTAAAGTGGAATGCAAAGGAGAAATACTTTATGGCTACGAAATCGGAAAAAACGAAATGATAAATAATGAAGGAAAAGAAGCTGCTGGTCGTAAAGTAATAAACACATTAATAGCAGAAGGTGGGTGGGCAGGTTTTCAAAAATTTCAATGGGAAAAACTGACAGATTATTTTGTGCATAAAACTGAAATCGAAAAATAGACCTGCGGAAATTTCATTGATAAAAACGATGAGAAAAATATATAAAAAAGATCATTATGGAAATAAAACAATTTTATGATAAAGCACTTTCTCAACTGTCTTACGCCATCGAAAGTAAAGGGCAAATAGTCTTGGTAGATCCGGCAAGGGATATTCAACCTTATCTTGATTTTGCACACCAACTCGGTGGGGAAATTGTGGCAGTACTTGAAACACATCCGCATGCGGATTTTGCTAGTAGTCACCTGGAAATATCGAAAAGATTTAATGCCCCTGTCTACATTAATTCAAAAGCGGGAGTCTATTACGATGCCAACGAACTTGGACATAATGAAGAAGTCCAAATTGGAGATTTAACCTTTCGCGCTTTATTTACCCCCGGTCATTCTCCTGACCATAACGCATATTTATTACTTGAACATGGTGTTGAAAAAGCGGTTTTTTCGGGTGATGCCTTATTTGTAGGTGATGTTGGACGACCCGACCTCAGAGAGGGTACCGGCAACATGCAGGTTAGCAAAAATGAACTGGCCGGCATGATGTACGATACGATCAATAAAGTCTTCAGCATATTAGATGATGATACAATCGTCTATCCTGCCCACGGGCCGGGCTCGCTGTGCGGAAAAAACATGGGCAAAGAATTAGAGACCACAATAGGAAAGGAAAGAAGTAATAACTGGGCCTTTCAAATCAAAGACAAGGATCAGTTTATCACGGATTTTCTGGATGGTCAGGCTTTCACTCCCAAATACTTTCCCTACGAGGTTGAGGTAAACCGAAAAGGTATAGACTCACCAGAGGAAGATATTCATAAAATATTTGAAGCTAAAACAATTGATGAGAAGGCATTAATCATAGATGTCAGAGACCAGGAAAAGTTTAAAAAAGGGCATATAAAGCAATCTATTAATATTCAACTAGGGGATGACACATCAAAATTTGAGACATGGTTGGGTTCAATAGTAGGCCCTGATGAGAGTTTCAATCTCGTTGCTGAAGATCAGGCAATGTTAGAAAAGGCGGTTAGACGTACAGCTAAAATAGCTTATGAAGGTCATATTACCGGTATGACCTATCAGTTAGAGCAATACGACCTGTATGCTGATCAGCAGATAGACCTACAGGATTTCAAACAAAACCCCGATGTTTATACCATAGTCGACATCAGAAATGAACCTGAAGTAGCTAATGGCAAGATTTTCGAGAAAGCCATCCATGTACCCTTACCCGAACTAAGAGAACGTATTACTGAAATTCCTGATCACAGGCCAGTAGTCGTGCATTGTGCGGGTGGGTATCGGTCGGCAGCAGGTTCGAGTATCCTGGCGACTGAGTTTGCTGATGTCGCAGTTTATGATCTGAGTAAAGCAATAAGTGATTTTAAATAGTCGTAAAAAAATTTTAGAAGTAAAAAATATATAGATGAAATACTATCACGAATTATATAACCATTAAACAATAAAAACTATGATGGACAATATGAACATGGACGATTGTGGGCTTATGTGTGTAGGCATGTGGCTTGGTGGAATTTTACTCATTGTTGTATTAGTTCTGCTTGTAGTCTGGCTGTTTAAAAAGATCAAAAAATAAAAAGAGTATGGAGAATCTTCGTCCCGATATATTCGTGATTCCGGTAATTGCTTTAGGGTTGGTTATAGGGTTGTTTTTCTATTTCCTAAAACGGGTTACAGAAAGACGTATCTATAAACAATATATTCTGAAAATAGCCATATTGGCTTTTGTCCTCAATTTTATTTGGGAAGTGGCTCAGGGTCCCCTTTATAAAGGATATGAATATGATTGGCAGCATATTTCTTTTTGTGCCCTGGCATCTGTGGCGGATATGCTAATGGTACTCATTCTCCTTTTTCTTTTTGGACTGATCTATAACAATGTGTTCCATGAATAATCAAAAGTTCATTTTCTAGCATTTTTTCTTTGTTTTGGCTTTTTTGAGTTGATTGCCTGTTTTTTGGACTGATTGGAAGAAGTCAAGAATGGACAAAGCGCTGCCTTGCGGGTGGGTTGTCCACTCGCCTTGTTCTTTACTTCTGCAGTATCAGTCCATACCTTGCGATCATCAAATACAAGCCATGCTTCCATTAGGAGTCTCTTATATATATGAGCCCCAGTTTCCGGTTAGTTTAGTAAGTGCTCCAGCCCCATACTAAAATAGAGTTCCTAATTGTTGGACTCACACAGTGTTGAGAGGTCTGGAGCTTATTGATGGGCTTGATCCAATGGTCTCTGCCACGGACTAATTTGAATATCCTACCTGGTAAGGTTCACCCGTTTTTAGGACATGATATATTCTTGACAAGAGCTTTCTTGCTATGATAACTATGGCTCGTTTGCCGGTATGTCTTTGCAATAGTTCCTCGTATCGATTCAGCATCACCGGATCTCGTTGGACAGTGGTCCAGGCACATTCGATCAGTGAGCTTCTCAGTCCCTGATGATGGCGATAAGTCATGTATCCTTTTCGGTCTGATTCACCGCTGGAATGGACCATCGGTTTGAGCCCGATATAGCTGTTGAAGTGTTTGAAATTTCTGAAGCGATGGATATCCTCAATCTCAGTGAGTAACTGGACTGTTGTCAAAGGTCCTATTCCCGGGATCTGTCTCAGCAGCTTGGAGTTTGCCTTGTATTTTGCTTTTCGCTGTAGCGCACGGACAGATATGGAGACCTTCAAAAAGTGACGGTAGGTAAATTCAAACTGATCGAGCAATAAATCCATTACCAGTCTGCTGCTGTCCGAAGGGAGCTCTACGATGGCCAGCCAGTCCAGAAAATCCTTTGTCCAATAAGGATTATCGTATTTAGGAGGTGTTTCTATCCCGTTTTGAAGGAGTTTGTCCTTGATCCTGTTTTTTACTCTAACCAAGTCTGCCCAGAGCCTTTTGCGATATCGGAAGAGCTGGCGATCACCTTCTGTTTCCAAGGTTGGCACGTGGATTCCTCGCAGCAGTCCTGCACGGAGAGCTTTGGCCATTTTGCGACTATCCACAGGATCGGTTTTTTCACTACTTTCTTTATTGGTAGTGGGAAGATCAGCTGGGTTGATCACCAGACATTCATATCCGAAACTCTTTAGATCCCGATAGATCCAAAATCCAAACTTACAGGCTTCATAACAGCAGATGATCTGATATTTTGGAAAAAACTTATCCAAGTAAGACTTCAAGGCTTTGGGATCAGGTGCCTGACTGAAGGTTTTATGATGGCAATTGGCTGTAAAGATGCAAACGCTCCACTGGCGCTTGTGCACATCAATACCAATGAATAACTTAGGAGAAACTTCGGTGTCCATGATATATTCTTTTTGGTTCTGTCCTTAAAACGAACCAGATTATATCATGGGAACTATTGGACCAAACATTTCAAACCTTTTCGGGCAGTTATTTTAATGTTAGTAGGTGGAGTGGGTGCAATAATCGCTGAGGTATGGCACAGTTCCAGAGGGGATTGGACTTATGCTGAGAGTATGCCTCTAATACCTTGGGTGGAGGTGGGGATTTCACCAGTACTTCAATTCACCATTCTTCCTCTTTTGATTTTCATTATAAGTCGGCTTTTATTACCAAAAAATGAGTTATGAACGGAAGCCAGGACCGAAGGCAGTTCTTGTCTTAGTCCTTCTGGATATTCCTTTCTGTATTTTTCTCAGGAGATTACTCCTGAAGTAGAGGTAAATTAATTGATCCAAGGTATTCAGCTTTAAAAAACACAACTAATATGCAAGATAATCAGCAACATAGTAACCCAGACAAATCACTTTCAACCAATGGCCAATATTATTGCCCCATGCTTTGCGAGGGCGATAAAAAATATAATCAGCCGGGTGATTGCCCCGTCTGCGGTATGGATCTGGTGAAAGAACATAAAGCCTCAGATAAAATTGCTACTGAATACACCTGCCCCATGCATCCTGAAATTATTCAGAATGCACCCGGCAGTTGCCCAATATGCGGTATGGACCTTGAACCGGTGGATGTTACAAAAGAAGATCAGGAGGATGAAAAAGAGGCACTTAAAAAGCTATCACGGAAATTCTGGATTGCTACTATCTTTACAGTACCTGTGCTTTTTCTTTCCATGGCACAATATGTTGGAGTTGATATTTCCCTTTTCATTGATGAGAAAACCAACGGTTGGATCCAATTTATCCTCTCCACTCCGGTAGTTTTTTATTCATGCTGGGAGTTTTTCAAAAGGGGGTATCGGTCAATAGTTAACAGATCCCCAAATATGTGGACATTGATCTCAATAGGTACAGGGGCTGCCTATATCTTTAGCATAATTGGCTTATTGTTCCCTGAGCTTTTTCCTGCTCAGTTTAAAACTGAGGAGGGCACTGTACATTTATATTTTGAAGTAGCCACTGTGATCCTTACTCTGATATTATTAGGACAACTGATGGAACTAAGGGCACGAGGACAAACAAATTCAGCCATTAGGGAATTGCTCAACCTGGTTCCACCGGAAGCAACTGTTATTCGGGATGGGCAGGAACAAGTAATTCCGCTGGAAGAGGTTCTTATGGAAGATATTATCAAGATCAAACCTGGGGAAAAGATTCCTGTAGATGGAGAAATAACAAGTGGAAAAAGCAGCATTGATGAGTCTATGATCACTGGTGAGCCAATGCCTGTTGAGAAAGCCGAAGGTGATCCTGTGATTGGAGGTACAATAAATGAAACCGGAACTTTTAAGATGAAGGCTCTTAAAGTTGGGAGCGATACCTTACTCTCACAGATTATTGACATGGTAAATAAAGCAAGCCGCACAAAAGCGCCAATACAAAATATGGCTGATAAAGTGTCAGGTTATTTTGTGCCAATAGTCATAGTTATTGCCATTATTTCTTTTGCTGTATGGGCAGTATGGGGCCCCGAACCTTCCCTTGTTTATGCTTTTACCACTGCTGTTACGGTTTTAATTATTGCCTGTCCGTGTGCTCTTGGATTAGCTACACCAATGTCCATTATGGTTGGAACGGGAAAAGGTGCCAAGCAAGGTGTATTGGTAAAAGATGCCAAGGCTATTGAGGAAATGCATAAAATCGATACACTGGTTATTGATAAAACCGGAACGATTACGGAAGGGAAGCCTGTCCTGCAACAGGTAAAAGCTATAAATAATACCTATTCTGAGGAAGAAATACTTGCCTTGGTGGCTTCTCTTGAAAATAATAGTGAGCACCCCCTTGCACACGCTATTGTTAAAGGTGCGGAGGCTAAAGGAATTAAACCTGAACCAGTTGATGATTTTGAGTCCATAACCGGCAAAGGGATCATGGGCAGAATTAATAATAAAAAAGTTGCTATAGGAAATATAAAGCTATTAGAGCAATTCAGTCTAAAGTTGAAACCTAAATTTGTTGATTATGTTAAAAAGCGACAAATGGAGGGTCAAACTGTAATGTTTGTCGTTATAGAAAATGAAGTAGCTGGTTTTATTAGTGTAGCAGATCCAATCAAAGAATCTTCAGCAAAGGCTATTCGGAACTTGCAGGACCAGGGGCTGGAAGTGATTATGCTTACCGGTGATAATAAAAATACGGCTAAGACAGTGGCCGATAAATTAGGATTGGACGGTTTTGAAGCCGACCTGTTGCCTGAAGACAAATATGAAAAAGTGAAAGCCCTGCAGCAGCAAGGCAAAAAAGTAGCCATGGCCGGTGATGGCATTAATGATGCTCCGGCCCTGGCACAAGCTGATGTGGGTATCGCCATGGGAACGGGTACCGATGTAGCTATAGAAAGTGCAAGCCTCACTTTAGTAAAGGGTGAGTTGGACGGAATAGTAAGGGCAAGGAAGTTGAGTACGGATGTAATGCGTAACATTCAACAAAACCTCTTCTTCGCTTTTATCTATAACACAATTGGTGTCCCTATAGCAGCAGGTGTCCTGTTTCCATTTTTTGGATTGCTTTTAAGCCCGATGCTGGCCGCAGCAGCCATGAGCCTGAGCTCCGTGAGTGTGATTGGGAATAGTTTGAGGTTGAGGTGATTGTCAGCCTATAAAAAATATCAACTAAACACTTGTTCAGATAGAGGCTCATTTTATTCCTCAATCAGGAATTTGAGAAATAAATCAATTCCTCATCAAACTTTGCAATACCATTGCATTGTATTAATCCATAAATTTACAATAGTGAAAATCTTATGTTACATATTGAGCTTCTACTTCATTGCCCTGGCAGGGATAGCCTGTGCGGATACCATACCGCAGCGGGATAGTTCAGAAAATATCACGGTGGTTAATTCCGCTGATAATAATCATGACCAGGATCAAAATCAGGCTTGGAACGGTTGTTCTCCTTTATGCTTTTGCCATTGTTGTCACGTACATTTTTTATCTACAGCAGGGGTTAATTTTACGCACCTAGTAAAACTACCTGTGGTTTACACTTCTTATTTTCAGGATTTCAGAAGCATTGAAATCTCCGATTTTCTCAAGCCCCCCAAATCGTAATCCTTCTTGCCTTACAGGATAAGTATGCGCGTTAAAGTCCCTTTTATCAGGACTGACCGGGTACTTTACTTACCACTCAGACATTTTCTTTAAATGAGCCTTTAGTACTCAAAGGCATCCTTTTACTGTGTTCAACCCTATTCAGAAAGTTGAAAAAACTGAATAAAATCAAAACGAAAAAAAGGAAAAAGAGAAGGAAGAAAATCACCATAAAAACTGTGCTGAAATGGTTTTTTATTGTGCTGATTAGTGCAATTCTCATTATAGCAACCATTGCCAGGCTTCTTCACTTCTTTATTTTCCATGTCAAATAATTTAAAGTCGTATGATCAATAAAATCATTTCTTTTTCAATAAAGAATAAATTCATCGTGGGCCTGCTTACGTTGGCGCTCATTGGAGTGGGCATATACTCCATGTCCACAATCAACCTGGGTTCAGTACCTGATATAACAAATAACCAGGTACAGGTAATGACTGTGTCTCAAAACCTTGCCACAGAAGATATAGAACAGTTCGTCACCTACCCGGTGGAATTAGCCATGGGGAATCTGCCGGGCGTTACAGAAATTCGTTCCGTATCCCGTTTTGGGTTATCTGTAGTTACCATCGTATTTGAAGACGAAATGGGGATATACAAACCCCGGCAATTGGTACAGGAAAAGCTTAATGAGGTTAGGGATAAAATCCCCGAGAAATTTGGTAGTCCATCTATGGGGCCTATAACCACCGGACTGGGTGAAATATACCAATATACCATCAAGCCTAAGCCTGGTTATGAAGACAAATACTCTCCTACTGAGCTTAGAACAATCCAGGATTGGATTGTAAAACGCCAGATGACACTGGTAGATGGTGTGGTGGATGTCAATGCCTTCGGGGGTAAAATAAAGCAATATGAAATCGCTATCAATCCTGAAAAACTTAACGCACTGAATGTATCCATCTCAGAAGTTTTTGAAGCCCTTCAGCGCAATAATGTAAATACAGGAGGTGCATATATAGAGAAGAACAACATGGCCAATTTCATCCGTGGAGAAGGTCTTGTGCGTTCGCTTGACGACATCCGGGAAATAGTAGTACGGAATGAAAACAACATTCCTGTCACGATTGGTGATGTAGCAGAGAAAGTACATTTCGGAAGTCAGGTTCGTTATGGAGCATTCACCCAGGATGGGCAGGAAGCTGTTGGTGGTATGGTGCTGATGCTCAAAGGATCAAACCCTAATTCTGTCATCCAGAATGTGCAGGAGCGCATGAAAAAAGTGCAGAAGTCTTTACCGGAAGGCTTGGAAATAAAACCATTTCTTGATCGTAGTTCCCTGATTGAAAGAACTACCAGCACCGTAAAAACAAATCTTTTGGAAGGAGCCCTCATTGTGATATTCGCCCTGGTAATATTGTTGGGAAGTGTTCGTGGGGGTATTATTACTGCTACCACTATTCCACTTTCCCTATTATTTGCCTTCATACTCATGAAGCAATTCAATGTATGGGCCAACCTGATGAGCCTTGGCGCTATAGACTTTGGAATTATTATAGATGGTGCGGTGATCATCATAGAAGGAACGGTCTATGAAATACAGAAACGGATCCGATCAGGAAAAATTAAGTTCAACCAAGGTGTGATGGATGAGGTGGCTTATGATGCCGGCAGTACAATGATGGGCTCTGCATTTTTCGGACAGATTATAATTCTTATTGTATTTGCCCCAATTCTTTTCCTCTCTGGGGTTGAAGGTAAAATGTTCCAGCCCATGGCCTACACCTTTGGCTTTGCCATGATTGGTGCCATTTTCTTATGTCTGACTTATGTTCCGATGATGTCGGCATTATTCATGAAACCTATCCAAAACAAGAAAAACTGGTTTGGGAAGTTTGAACGCTGGCTGGAAAAGGTAAGTGACAAAATTATAGATGGCATTCAATGGGCTTATGTACCATTACTTAAAGGTGCTTTAAGGTTCAAAACCATTGTCATCATTGTGGCTATTGTATTACTCGGACTGTCAGGGTTCATTTTTTCACGTATGGGAGGAGAATTTGTCCCGCAGTTGGATGAAGGGGATTTAGCTATGCAGGCATTGATTCGGCCGGGAAGCGGATTGAGTGAAGCAATTGATGTATCTACCAAGATTGAAAATATTTTACTTGACAATTTCCCTGAGATCAAAACAGCTGTGGCCCGAATAGGTGTAGCTGATATTCCTACTGACCCTATGCCCATGGACATAGCCGATATGTTCATTATTCTTGAAAAGGATATGGATAAATGGACAACAGTAGAAACTAAAGAAGAGCTCATTGCAGAGATAAAGGAAATACTGGATGAAAAACTGACGGGTGTCAACCTTGTTTTCAGCCAACCGGTAGAGTTACGGTTCAATGAGCTGTTGACCGGGGTAAGAGAAGATGTGGCCGTGAAACTCTATGGTGAAGATCTGGATGTGCTGGCGCAAAAAGCTGAGGAAATGGGTGAGATCATTCAAACTATTCCGGGAGTAGGTGATGTAAACCCTGAACGTACTTCCGGCTTGCCACAGATGACTGTGCGCTACAATCGCAAAAAGATTGCACAATACGGGTTGGATATTGAAAAGCTGAATGAATATGTGAGTGCAGCTTTTGCCGGAGGTGTTGCAGGTGTCATTTTTGAAGGGGAAAAACGGTTCGATATGGTGATCCGGTTTGATGAAAATCACCGGAGAAGCATAGAAGATTTGCGCACCTTGTACATTGACCTGCCGGACGGTACACAAGTGCCCATCAAAGAAGTAGCGGATATCAACTATGTGCCGGGACCGATGCAGATTTCCCGCGACAATACTTTCCGCAGGACCTACGTGGGTGTTAATACCAGGGGCCGTGATGTAGAGTCTGTTGTAACGGATATACAGGAAAAACTGGATGCGGAATTGGATTTACCACCGGGCTACTACATTACTTATGGTGGTGAATTTGAAAACCTGCAAAGGGCGAAGGGACGATTAATGATCGTAGTTCCAATAGCCTTATTTCTGATTTTTGTGTTGCTTTATTTTGCCCTGCAGTCATTCTCTCAGTCTATTATGATCTACATAGCGATTCCCCTGGCAGCTATTGGGGGCGTAATTGCGCTTTGGATGCGAGACATGCCATTTAGCATATCAGCTGGTGTGGGCTTTATTGTGCTTTTCGGGGTGGCTGTATTGAACGGGCTGGTCTTGATCAATCGCTTTAATTCATTGAAAGAAGAAGGCGTAACCAGCATTCGCGAAAGAATTCTAACAGGAACTAAAGAACGAATCAGACCTATTATGTTGACTGCAACTACAGACATTTTCGGATTTCTACCCATGGCATTTTCAGCATCTGCAGGAGCAGAAGTGCAGCGGCCTTTGGCTACTGTGGTAATTGGTGGTATGCTTACAGCCACATTGCTTACTCTGGTAGTGCTCCCAGTGCTATACACTCTTGTAGAAGGAAGAAATGATAGAAGAAAAAGCCTGAAAGCACCGAATGCCAATGTCATCATCATATTGATTATTTGTGGTGGATTGTTTGGTTTACCGGCTGTGGCAAATGCACAGCAGCAAGAACAAGAGAAAGACAGCCTTTCAACGATTACATTAGAACAAGCAAGAAAGCGCGCAGTAGAAAATTATCCTAAAATTCAATCGGCACGTTTGGAAATTGAAAGCCAACAGGCCTTAAAGAAAACAGCTTGGGACTTAGGGAATACCCAAATATTTACTGGTAAAGAGGAAGTGGGCAATGGATCGGATGGTGTCTACACACAATTTGGCATCCAGCAGCAAAATATTGATGTTTTTGGTATAGCATCCCGTTTGAAATTGCAAAAAGAACGAGTGGCACTGGCCGAATCTGCCCTTGACCTTTCCGTGATAGAACTGGAAAGGGAAGTGAGCCAGGCCTGGGCGATGGTGTATGCCACCAAAAACAACTACCAGGTGTATGAGCAGTTGGATTCGATTTTTACCGATATTGAAAGAGCCGCACGAATTCGTTTGGAAACTGAAGCTACTTCTAAACTGGAATACCTGGCTACCTCCAATCAGGCCAATCAGGTACAGATACAAAAAGAGCAGGCTTATCGGGATTACCTCAGTGCCATGCAGCGGCTCAACCTTTGGTTTGCCAATGATACCCTCTTTACCGTACCGGATGTTCCAACTTCTCAGTTGGATGAACCGCTCAATTATGTGGCCGATTCCCTGATGAATCATCCTATGTTAAATGTTTCAAAACAACGGGTAGATGTAGCGGATGCGACCATAAAAGAAAGGCGTTCGCAGTTTTTTCCACAGTTGCAAGGCCAATACGGACGACAACAAGTTGATGGGCAATCAGGATTATATCAGTACCAAATCGGTATTCGGATCCCTTTGTTCTTCGGGCCTGAGCTTGGCAGGACACAGTCGGCCAAAATTAACCGGGATATTGCTAGTCAAAACTTGCGGCAAAACCAGTTGGAATTGAATGCGGCCTATCAGGGAATGAAAGAACAGTACCTGAAATGGCTTTATTCATGGAACTACTACCGGGATGAAGCACTACCATTGGCTCAGGAGCAAAGGGACGGAGCTATTTTGGCGTATAGGGAAGGTGCTATTGATTATGTGACCTTCCTGCAAAACATCAGGGATGCCATTCGCATAGAGGTAGACTCCTGGAATGCCTTTGGCAGTTACCTGGACAGTCGCTACCAACTGGAGTACTACTTAAAAACAACAAACTAATGATGGAATTGAAAGTCAATAATAAAGTCAGACAAATAATAGAAGAAATGAAAAAGCAAATTATATATATAGTAGCACTGGTACTGATGGTATCAGTATTTACGGGTTGCGGCAACAAGTCGGCTGATAACTCAGGTGAAGCTTCTCACGAAGAACACAGTGAGGGCGAGGCTGGGCACGAAGGTGAAGAAGAAGGTCATAGTGAAGAAGGAATGGCCGAGCTCCATCTTTCTGATATGAAATTTGCAAGTTTGGGTATTAAGGTAGATACTCTGCCCACCCGGGCACTCTCCGGAGTGGTTGAGGCCAACGGACAGTTAGAAGTTCCTCCTCAGCATGAGGCCACTGTTACCGCTATTCTGGGAGCCAATGTTACTTCCATCAAAGTGATAGAAGGAGATCAGGTGAGTAAGGGGCAGGTATTGGCCTATCTCTCTCACCCCAACCTGACCCGGTTACAGACGGACTATGTTCGGGCTTATAGCCAATTACAGTTTCTGGAAAAAGAAAATCAACGGCAGAAAAGGTTATACGAAGAGGAAGTAGGTTCCGGAAAAACTTATCAGCAAATACAGGCAGACTACCAGGCCATGAAAGGAGAGGTGAAAGGCTATGAAGCCCAATTGAAGCAGCTCAGTCTGAATGTGAAAAAAGTACAGGACGGTGATATTTACCAGTACGTACCTGTGGTAAGCCCTATAGATGGATACATTGAAAAAGTAGAGGTTCAGGTTGGCCAATATGTAGATCCTCAGACCGAGATGTTTATGATCGTCAATACCGACCACATCCATGCCGATCTGATGGTATTTGAAAAGGATGTTCACAAAGTGAAGAAAGGACAAAAGTTGTCTTTTACTGTGGAATCTGTTCCGGGAAATACGCTAACAGCCAAAATTTATTCGGTAGGCAAACAGTTTGAGCAAAATCCGAAAGCGGTACATGTGCACGCAGAGATAGATCAAAAGGAAGATTTTCTGATCCCGGGCATGTATATCAATGGTAAAATACGTACCGGAAATAATCAGGTAAAAGCCTTACCTGAAAGTGCCATTATAGAAGAAGAAGGCAAGCCTTATATTTTTATGGCAGAAGCGCATGAAGAAGATGGAAAGACCGAATGGGCATTTAAAGCAGTGGAAGTGCGAACAGGCATGACAGAAGATGGATGGGTAGAGATTAAATTATTAGAACCACTTCCTGACGGCACCCAGGTAGCATGGAACAACGCCTATTACCTGATTTCTGAAATGAAGAAAAGCCAGACCTCTCATAGTCACTAATGAGTTGGCAATAAGTAGTTGGCAAAAAAAGGAAAAGGCAGTTGGCAAGGGGGAAGTTGGCAGTATTACGAATAAGCAAAAATAATTATGGCAGGTAGTTTTCGTGATTTGACGGTTTTTAAAAAGGCTTTTTCGCTGGCAATGGAAGTGTTTGAGATCACAAAAACATTTCCATCTGAGGAGAAATATGCATTGACCGACCAATTGAGAAGGTCATCGCGCTCAGTGTGTCGGGCCATTGGTGAAGGGTATAGAAAACGTCAATATCCAAAGCACTTTTCAAGTAAGATGAGTGATGCCGATATGGAAAACTCCGAAACGCAGATTTCACTCGATTTTGCACAGGCTTGCGATTATTTAACTATTGAAAAATATAATGAATTGATCAGTAAGTCTGAGGAAGTAGGCAGAATGATAAATCATATGGTAGAGCATCCTGAAAAGTCCAAACCAAGAAATAGATGAAGGTGTCTTTTGTCAACTGCCTTTTGCCCATAGCCAAATTAATTGATTAAAAATTATAACGACTAAAAAGATGAAAGAAATAAAAGCATTTATAAAACCAAAAAGAGTACAGGTAGTAGTAGAATCTCTGCGAGATGCAGGATTTGAAAGTGTAACGCTATCCAAGGGAGAAGGTACGGGAGCTCATAAAGATCCTGAAGCTTCACCTTCCCTGGACTTTCATTTTACCGATAGCCCGATAGTTAAGCTGGAGCTGGTCTGCCAAAATGAAGAAATGGACAAAGCCGTGCAATTAATATGCGGCAAAGCCAAAACGCAAGAACCGGGCGATGGCATTATTTACGTATCGGAAATAGATGATGCCTACAGAATAAAGACCGGAAAGTCTATCAAAAGATTTGATATGAAGTGAAAAATTATGGAGTCACCAATTGAAAAAATGCAGCAATTAGCCAGGGAACGGAGCGGGCTTTGCCTTTCGGATTTATATATCAACAGCAAGTCCAGGTTGTGGTGGCAATGTGCAAAAGGCCACCGGTGGCAGGCCACCCCATTTAGTGTGAAAATACGGAAAAGCTGGTGCCCTTTATGTGCTAACAACGTTCCCCACGGGATTGAGAAAATGCAGTCCATGGCTCATGCAAAGGGAGGTAAGTGTCTTTCTAAGGAATACATAAACTCCAAAACACCCCTAAGGTGGCAATGTAAAAACGGTCATCGTTTCCAGGCTACCGCTGATAGTGTGATGCAGGGGAGCTGGTGTCCAAAATGTAGAGATAATTTGAAAAATTAAAATGATATTATTATGAAAGCTATAAAAGTCTTAGTTCCCTTGATCATCGCATTTATGCTGTTTCAGGGATGTGCTATTGTGCGACCGGGAGAGGTAGGTGTAGATGTGCATTTTGGCAAGGTGAAACCAACGGTAATGAAACCGGGCCCTCATCATTTTATGGGGTTTATCGGGCGGAAAATAGAACGTTTTGATACGCGGATTGTCAACTACTCCCGGGAACTCAATTTCCATACAGAAGAAGGGATTGAGGTAAGCTCTGAAATAACCATATTATATCATATTGTTCCTGATTCGGTCATTCGTATTTATCAGGATTTTGGTGCCGGTTATCAGGAAACGGTCATTGAGGATAATTTGATTACCATCCTTCGGCAAACGGGACTTGATTATAAGGCCACTCAGTTGATTACCGAACGAAATACGATTGAAAATACCATTAAAGAAAAAATGAATAAGGTAATCGGTGAATATGGTTTTGCCATGGATCTCGTAATGCTTAAAGAAGTCGATTTGCCACAGGCAGTGGTGGAAACCATCGAAGCTCAGCTCAATGCAGACGAGACAGCCAAGAAGACAAAAATCGAGAATGAAATAAAAAGGAATCAGTTGGATTTTGAGCTGGAGAAACAAAAGAAAGAAAAGGAGATGGCCATCATTACAGAGCGTATGCAAATCAATTTCAACATTGAGAAGCAGAAGAAAGAGGCTGAAAGGTTATTGATAGAGGCCGATGCAATAAAAAAGCAGCAGGCCATCATCAACGCCACCCTGAATGACCGGCTCATCAAATATAAGAGCCTGGAAATCACCAGGGATCTGGTCGGCTCTAAGAACACCAAAGTAATTGTAACCGATGGTAAATCACCGGTAATTGTAAATGACAATTAAATAAATGTTTAACCCTAAAACCTACAGTTATGATGTATGATTGGTATTTCGGAGGAATGCACTGGATCTGGTGGATCTTGTGGCTTATCCTTCTATTCTGGATTTTCTTAATTCCATACCCTACTCCCGGACAAAACAGACGAAAGGATAAGGCCATGGAAGCCCTGAGAGAGCGATATGCCCGGGGCGAGATATCCGATGAGGAATTTGAACAAAAGAGGAAAGTCCTTCAGGATAAGAAGAAGTAGTTATAGAGCCACAGGTGTATCCCAAGCGAGGTGACACCTGTGGTTTATAAAAGGATATTATAAAATGAAAAAACGGAAAGTATTTGCTTATATACTTATTGGATTAGCCTTTGGACTATTTGTGATACAGCCCCTGGCTATTTCACTTCACATGTATGACATGCAGGGAGATAATGGCAACTGGTGGAAATACCTGCTTGCTTCATATCAGCAGGAAGTTAGTTCATGGGATTTAGATCAGGCCATCATCAAATTGCTATTCGGCTTACTGGGCATTGCCCTGGCACTGATGTTTATGGTCAGGCAAAAAATATTTCAGCTTACCACAAGAAGGGATAGGTTGGAGGAGATCAAGGAGTTGATTGCGGCAGGAGAAAACCAACAGGTAGAGTTTAAATCTACCTTAAGATGGGACTTGAGGCAGTTTAAGCCGAATAAAGCTTTGGAAGAGGTAGTAGCCAAAACAATTGCCGGATTTATGAATACCCAAGGTGGACACCTATTCATAGGTATTGATGATGATGGTGAACCACTGGGTCTGATCGAGGACTACCGTTGTTAAAAAAACCGGGACGAGATGGTTTTGAGCAGTATATAATGCAACTGATCTCCACCAAATTAGGGGCAAATTATTGCGCTCTGGTAGATGTTTCTTTTTACCAAATAGAAGGGCTTGATGTCTGTCATCTTGAGATTAAACATGCGCACTCTCCGGTCTATCTGCATCAGGACGACCGTTCACACTTTTATATCCGCACCGGAAACGGTACCCGTGAGCTGGACATCCCTGAGGCGCTCAATTACATCGAAGAAAATTTAAATGGACGTTAAGCATGAAAATTATATTTATTACCCTGCTATTTTTTGCGCAAACATGGGTGGCTGAGGGTCAATCCATGTACCAGACTACCGAGGGGCATATCGTGATGGTGGCCGAAATAAATAATGAACGGATAATTGCTGAAAGCCATAAGCTGTTTCTTTTTTTGGATTATAATACCAAAGAAATTTCAGGAAAGCTAGAACTAAAAACCATAGATACCGGTATTGGTTATTTAAATGAGCAGATAAGCAATGCTGATATAATCTCCTTTTCAGGCTTTATCCCTGTAGATGATTTTATAAGTAAGCCACATGCTCCGATTTCGTTTAACTGGCCTTTAAAAGTAACGGCAGGTGAAAGTACATTTCAGATTGTTCTTTCTGGCAACCTGAAACACTTTAACGGAGGTGAGGCCATAGCATGTATGCTGAGCGCTACCGGAGATGTTAACACAACGGAAATAGGCCTGAAATCAATTTTACCGGAAATAGGCGAAACACTAAAGTTACAGTTTACACAGGTAATACTAAGAAAAAATAAGTTATGAGCACTATAAAAGAACTTGAAGAAAACCTATTGCAACACAATATCAAATCAACCGCTATGCGGCTACTGGTCTTGGAATACCTGTTGGAACGTGAGTCAGCTGTAAGCCTTACAGATCTATATAAAGACTTTGAGAAATCTGACCGGACTACCATCTACAGAACATTGAAAGTTTTTGAAGATAATGGCATGGTGCATAGCATTGATGATGGCACAGGAGTTCCTAAGTATGCACTTTGTTCAGATGCCTGTGATGTAGGTAAGCATGATGATGCCCACATCCATTTTCATTGTGACAAATGTGGAAAGACCTATTGTCTTCCAAAGTTCAGGATTCCACATTTTGAGTTGCCTGAGAATTTCAGCAAAAATGAAGTAAATCTGGTGGTGAAGGGTGTTTGCTCACAATGTAGTGGCTAAAGGTATCCTTCAAAAGCAAAACCATTTTGAACTGTTTGCATTATGACAAAAAAGAAAAAAATAAATCTGAGCGATCTTAATAAAAAGAAGGTATCCACCGCGAATTCTGAGAGTAAAATGAAGTTAGGAACGTATGTGCCGGCAATTGTAAGTTTTGCAATGCTGATAGTCGGTATCTCGCTTGATTACTTTAATCTACTGCCATTTTTTAAGGGGTGGGTTCGCCCTGTATGGTACGGTTTAGCCTATGCTCCCGTGGGCTTTCCTGTGATCAAGGAAGGCTGGGAAAGCATCAGGAAAGGTGATTTTTTCACTGAATTCTTCCTGATGTCCATTGCTACATTAGGAGCGTTTGCTATAGGTGAATATCCTGAAGGTGTAGCCGTGATGTTGTTTTATGCGGTAGGTGAACTCTTTCAAAATGCTGCAGTGACACGGGCTAAAAGCAATATAAAGGCATTGCTCGATGTACGGCCTAATATCGCTTTGGTATATCGGGACAATGATTTTGTAGAGGTAAACCCGGAAACGGTGCATATCGGGGAAAAGGTTCAGGTGCGAACAGGAGAAAAAATTCCTTTGGATGGTATTCTTTTGTCTGAAAAGGCCAGCGTCAATACGGCAGCGATCACAGGGGAAAGTAAACCTGACACTATATATAAAGGAGATAAGGTTTTTGCGGGAAGCATCAACCTTGAAGGCGTAATAGAACTGGAAACGACCAAAGAATTTAACGACAGCTCCATTGCCCGGATTTTGGATATGGTACAAAATGCCACGGCAAGGAAATCAAAAACAGAGCTTTTTATCAGAAAGTTTGCCCGGATATATACCCCTATCGTTGTATTTCTTGCCATCTGCCTCACCGTTCTTCCCTACTTTTTTGTGGATAGTTACGTATTCCAGGATTGGTTATACAGGGCGCTTATCTTCCTGGTAATCTCCTGTCCCTGTGCATTGGTAATTTCTATTCCACTGGGCTATTTCGGTGGATTAGGTGCGGCCTCAAGAAACGGCATCCTGTTTAAGGGAGCCTCATTTCTTGATGCCATGACTAAAGTAAATACAGTGGTTATGGACAAAACAGGCACGGTCACTAAAGGGGTGTTTAAGATCAAACAGATCAAACCAGTAGCTATTTCCGAAAATGAAATGATGTCCTATCTGTTGGCCCTGGAGGAGCAGTCGACCCACCCAATTGCCCGTGCCATTATGGAGTATGAATTAAATGGCCAGCACCATACAGCTTCTGATGTAAGCGAAATAGCAGGAAAAGGGTTAAAAGGTAAAGTCAATAATAAAACTGTTTTAGTGGGCAATAAAGCATTAATGACAGCTCATAATATTGCTGTCCCACCGGAGACAGATACCATCGTTGAATCTATCGTGATGATCACCATTGATGATCTATTTTCCGGCTACGTTACCATTGCCGACCAATTGAAAGAAGATGCGGTGGAAGCTGTAAGGCAAATGCATAATGCCGGCATTAAGAAAATCATTATGCTGTCGGGCGACAAGCCATCAATTACTGAAAAAATTGGGAAAGAATTGGGCTTAGAACAAGCCAAAGGCGGTTTGTTACCGGAGGATAAGCTTCATGAAGTGGAAGAAATGAAGAAAGATCCATCAGCCAGCATTGCTTTTGTGGGTGACGGGATCAACGATGCACCCGTTTTGGCAGTCAGTGATGTGGGGATAGCCATGGGTGGTCTCGGGAGTGATGTGGCGATTGAAACAGCTGATGTGATCATCCAGACAGATCAGCCTTCAAGGATTGCAATGGCTATAAAAATAGGTAGATCTACACGTAAGGTGGTCTGGCAGAATATTGCCCTGGCCTTCGGGGTAAAATTAATCATGATGATCCTGGGAGCCATAGGTTTAGCATCTTTGTGGGAAGCCGTTTTTGCAGATGTAGGTGTGGCCTTTCTGGCTATTTTGAATGCTATAAGAATCCAGAAAATGAAGTTTTAAACCAAACCGGAGTGTGCTTAATAGATAGCTAAATGTAATTAGAGAGGTTTTAAAGGACTAAATAGATGATAATAAACTCATTATATACAATTTTTACGGTAGGTGTACTGCTCTGCATTTTTCCGCATAACGTAATGGCAAGCAAGGATGATAGTAGCCTGCGAACCACCATTCATCTGCTGGACTACATTTCAAGAGACTATACCGCAGCAGTACAAAATGGCGAAATAATAGATGAAGGGGAGTTTGCAGAAATGCAGGAATTCAGTGACAAAGTGTATTTGCTCATTGAAGAAAGTGATCTGCCGCAGGATAACAAGCTGCTTATTCTGTCACAGTTAAAAGAATTAGGAAAGCAGATAGAAAATAAATCTCCTCATAAAAGTATTTACACCTTAGCGCAACAAGTCAGAAGAGACATTATCAAAACTACCAATCTTAAAACGGCTCCCCTTGTTTGGCCGAACCTTGAAAATGCGAAGAATTTGTATGTGCAGCATTGCACACCCTGCCATGGAGTGAATGGAGCGGGAGACGGTAAGTTGGCGGCAGGCTTAAAACCTGCCCCTACCAATTTTCTTAATGCTAACCTGATGCAGCAAATCTCGCCCTTTCAGGCATATAACACTATAAAAATGGGTGTGGAAGGTACTGCCATGCAGAGTTTTGCCACCTTATCCGATAAAGAGATCTGGGACCTTGCATTTTATGTAAAATCTCTCCGTTTTAAAACCCAACCTGACCAAAATAGCAACCTTCAACAGAAGTTTGATCAGGCAAACAATACAGTGAATTTAGAGGAGGTGGCTACCCTCTCTGATGTGGAATTGGTCAAACGTCTGAGCAATAATGATAGCGCTGACCCAGAGTTGTTGCTAGCTGCACTGAGAACACAATCTCCCGAGGATAATACACAAAAATATTCGCTTGATAAAGCAAGAAATTATTTAAAAAGCGCTTTACAAAATTATACTTCCGGCAGCTACTCCTCTGCACGAGAAGATGCCCTGGCAGCTTACCTGGAGGGTATCGAGCCATCGGAGGCAAGACTAAAGGCCAATGCCCCTGCTTTTACAGCCAGCCTGGAGCAGCAAATGTTTAAGATCCGGGAGGTAATCGAAAGTAAAGGTGACAAAGCACAAGTTGAGAAGGAAATTGACAATGGTCTTGCCATGCTGGGGCAGGCAGAGGAAATGATGCAGGACAAAAAGCTTAATTATTGGATGTCATTTGCATTGTCAGCTTCAATTATGTTGCGAGAGGGGCTGGAAGCATTTTTGATCCTGGCCCTTATCCTAGCTCTTATTCGTTCATCAGGACTAAAAAAGGCTATACCCTGGGTACACGGAGGGTGGATAACCGCCATATTGTTAGGAGTGGCAGGATGGTTTTTCACCGATTGGGTGATTGGTATAAGCGGTAAAAACCGGGAGATCATGGAAGGAATGATTTCGCTGGTGGCAGTGATCGTCCTGGCCTTCGTAGGATTCTGGTTGCATGACCACTCACATGCTAAAAATTGGAGAAAGTTTATCGAAGAAAAAATAGGCAAACAGCTAAAAAAAGACAAAATGTTTGGTATTGCTTTTTTCTCCTTTATGGTGGTGTTTCGTGAAGCCTTTGAATCCATTTTGTTTTTACAGGCTATCAGCCTGGAAACGCAACCGGCTCATCAATCATCCATTGGTCTGGGTGTTTTGGCCGCTTTTGCATTAATCGCCCTCATTGCTGTCCTGTTTGTAAGGTATTCTAAAAGGATACCTGTTCGGCAGTTGTTTCGCTATTCGGCTTGGGCAATTACCCTTCTAGCATTGATCCTGATCGGTAAGGGCGTTCATTCCATTCAGGAAGCCGGCTGGCTATCCGTTACCGGTTTTCCTGTATCGGTGAGTGTAGATTGGCTGGGAATATATCCCACTATTGAAACGATATCGGCACAAGTAGCGCTGCTGTTGCTTATGCTCTTGCTCTATTTTTGGAGTAACTATAAAACCAAAATCAGATCAACAAAACTGAATTAAAATGCTCTTAAATAAAAGAATATCCATACTTGACTTTATCAAAACCATTAAGGTTGATATTGTACTTATCTCTTTGTATGCGGTTGTGGTAGGCATTTTCGATCAATACGGATTTCTTGACAAAATTTCGGTTCCTATTGGCGTCACTGCCGTTTTTGGTACTGCGGTAGCCTTGCTGTTGGGTTTTCGAACCAATCAAGCCTATGAGCGGTGGTGGGAAGCCCGTATTATCTGGGGTGCTATTGTAAATGATTCCAGAACGCTGGTCAGGCAGTGTGTTTCATTTTTTGAAAGAAGCAACGATAGCTATGAAGCCCTGGTCGGGGAAATGGCCAATCGTCAGATCATTTGGTGTTATGCGCTCGGAGAATCACTAAGAAAACTACCTTTTTCCCACAGGGTCATTAAATATACAGAATCCAAGAAGACCGAAGCTTTTAATATTCCAAATGCTTTATTGTCAGAACATTCTGAAACCTTATTGAAGGCAAAAGAAAAAGGTATGGTCAATGATTTTCAGCAGGTGCAAATCGATAGCACCATCGCCAGATTATGTGATTCTATGGGCAAGTGCGAACGCATAAAAAACACGGTTTTCCCCAAAGCACACAGCCTGTTGATCCATTTGATCATTTATGCGTTTGCCACCATGCTGCCGTTTGGCCTGACAGATAAATACCTGGCAGTAGAAATAGGCCTTACTATTGGTATCCCGATCATTTTTATTGCCATCGAAAAAACCTCCATTCTCATGCAGGACCCCTTTGAGAACCAGCCTTTGGACACGCCCATGACAGACCTGGCGGAAACGATAGAAATAAACATCAGGCAAATGATTGGAGAAACGGATGTACCTGAAAAGAAAAAACCGACAGACTATTATGTTTTATAACACAAAACAATAACAATGGATTTTCAAACTGAAATAACGCTCATACCCAGACTACTTGTCGCCCTGGTACTCGGTGTTTTGATAGGACTCGACAGGGAAATTGACGGGCATGCCGCAGGAATCAGAACGTATGCTGCCGTTTGCCTGGGCGCAACCTTGATAACGATTATCAACGCCCATATTGAAGTGGCGGATCAGACCCGCATTGTTGCCAATATTGTTTCAGGCATTGGCTTTCTGGGTGCCGGTATCATTTTCAAAGATGGATCCAAAAATTTCATTTCAGGTTTGACAACCGCAGCTACTATTTGGGCCACTGCGGCTGTAGGAATTGCTATTGGATATGGCATGTACCTTATCGGGAGTGTCACATCCGCCTTGCTTATTCTATTATTGATTTCACATCATTTCCCTTTTTTAAAAAAGAAAAATATCAGAACATGAAAAAACTACAAATAAAAATACCATTACTCCTGCCCGAAGTACCGGATGAAAAAGATCAATGTGTACAAAAACTTATTCAACAACTTTAGGGAAAAGAAGGCTTGTAGAAAATTTATGCGAACGATGAAAATGGAATGTGGAAGTTGGATATGCAAGAGGCAATGAAATATAGAAAACACTCTTGAATTAATATAAATTAAAGTTAAAAGAAAATGATACAGCTACAGGAAACTAAAAAGGAAATCTTAATTACCGCTGAAATGAGCGGTAAGATCACAAAAAAAGGCATAGAAAAAATCCATCCGCTCATACATCATATCATCGATAAGGGAAATAAGGTAGATTTCTACTTTGAATTGGAAAACCTTCGCCGCTACAAGCTGGAAGGTTTATGGGAAGGCCTAAAGGTAGATACCGCACATTTATCAGATTATGGCAAAACGGAATTTGAAGGAAACAAAAAATGGCAGGAATGGGCGGCCAAAGCCATGGATTTGTTTACAGATTCAGAAGTCAAATTTTTTGACCTCCAGGAAAAGCAAAAGGCGAAGGAATGGATCGGTCAATAGAAATTAGCAACTCCGGATTAGCATATATTAGAGAAACTGCCCGTAAGTTTCTAGACAGGGAGACCACCGGAGGATTGCTTCTAATTGGCGCAACTATTATTGCCCTAGTGCTGGGCAATTCCCCTTGGGCAGATGCTTACCACCACTATCTGAAAGACGAATTTCTCTTTGAACTATCCGAACATTTTTCTTTTGGTCTGACCACCGAGGAATGGATCAATGACGGGCTGATGGCCATATTCTTTCTGGTGGCCGGCATGGAACTGAAGCGGGAAATAATGGTGGGCGAATTATCGTCCTTCAAAAAAGCTTCTATGCCGCTCATGGGAGCAATCGGTGGTATGATTTTACCCGCACTGATTTTCGCAGGTTTTAACTACGGTACGGAAAATATCAATGGCTGGGGAATCCCTATGGCTACAGATATTGCCTATTCTTTGGGCATCATTAGCCTGTTGGGTAAACGGGTACCTGCTCAGATAAAAATCTTTTTGGTGGCGCTGGCCATAGCGGATGATTTGGGGGCAATACTCGTTATTGCACTCTTTTACAGCAATGAGCTTAGTGGGCTGTACTTCAGTGCTGGTGGAGGCGTATTCATCCTTTTGTTACTGTTAAACCGTTTTGGGGTAAAAAACCTCTTCTGGTACATTGTGGGAGGAGTCGCTTTATGGTATTGCTTCCTGAATTCAGGCATTCACCCGACTATAGCAGGGGTGCTTTTAGCTGTAACCATACCTGTAAAACCCAAATTGGACAGTAAGGTTTTAAAGGAGCGTACCGTTCATAATATCAAAGCATTAGAAGAAACAGATATTGAAAACCGTGACCCCATGCAGGATAAGCGCCAAGGACAAATACTGAAAGCTATTAAAAAAGACACGGAAAATGCCAGGCCACCATTGCTCAGGTTAGAAAACAGTTTAATTGACTTTAATGCTTTTTTCATTATCCCGATTTTTGCCATTGCCAATGCAGGTGTAAAACTGGATGTCGGGTTTATGGAAGTGGTTTCGGGCTCTCTTGGGCTTGGTATTTTATTAGGGCTTGCCGTGGGTAAAGTTGCCGGTATTGGATTGTTCGCATTTATCGGTCAGAAATTAGGTATTGCAGAACTGCATCCTTCATTGAAATGGCGGCATATTATTGGTATGGGCCTTATAGCCGGTATAGGGTTCACCATGTCACTGTTTATTACCAACCTGGCATTTGACAATCCTGAGATTATCAAGGTATCCAAAATCAGTATTTTAATGGCTTCT
This sequence comes from uncultured Algoriphagus sp., assembly GCF_963974365.1. GTDB lineage: Bacteria > Bacteroidota > Bacteroidia > Cytophagales > Cyclobacteriaceae > Algoriphagus. The sequence continues at coordinate 61,092 of NZ_CAXBBX010000013.1, forward strand.
CTAATTGCTGCTATAGGTGGTGTCATTACTTTGGTGATCGGCACGAAGCAGAATAACTATAAGGAGACTGAAAATTATGATTATTCTGAAAATGAATAATCACGATGTTTTCAATGTCCCACTATACCAATCCATTGAAATACTCCGGTATATTCAACCACTAATTGTATTATAGATATCAAAATGCAAGAATGTTTAAACAGACTATATAAATTCAATTATGAAAAAGCTACAAATAAAAATACCATTACTCCTGCCTGAAGTACCGGACGAGAAGGATCAATGTGTGCAAAAACTTATTCAACAACTTCAGGATAAAGAAGGCCTTGAAAAAGTGCATGTAGCAGACGAAACCGACAATGGCGTACCACAGCTATGCTTTCACTATAACCCTGAGCTTATTACGATTGATCAGATACAAAAATTAGCTAAACGTACAGGTGCTTCCATTATTGATAAATACGGTCACCGGTTAATTGAGGTAGAAGGGATTCGTCATACCCGTCATGCCAGAAAAATTGAAGAAGCACTCAATAGATTAGATGGAGTTTTACAGTCCGCAGTATCTGCTTCGGGTATGATCGGATTAGAATTTGAAACAGCAAAAATAAACGATGAAAAAATCCTTACTGTATTGCGCAAAGAAGGTTTAGATATTCTATCTACAGAAGTAGAAGTCGAGCGGTACATAAAAAAGACACATGAAGCCGAAAAAGGCGAAGAGCAAAAAGAAGAAGCTGATAAGGAACATGAACATGAGGAAGGTGAAGATCATGAACATTCGCATGGAGGCATTTTCGGTAAAAACACCGAGCTGATTTTTTCTATCATCTGCGGAGCATTGCTCGGAATTGGCTTTGGATTGTCTTATGTAGAGGCTGTGCCTTCCTGGGTGAGCCTCGCATTATACATCGGGGCATACTTCTTTGGTGGCTATTTCACAGCCAAAGAAGCCATTCAAACAGTGGCCAAAGGCGGCTTTGAGATTGATTTCCTGATGCTGGTAGCGGCCATTGGAGCGGCAATTCTGGGCGAATGGGCGGAAGGTGCATTACTCCTCTTCCTTTTTAGCATGGGGCATGCGCTGGAACACTATGCCATGAACAAAGCCCGTAAATCCATTGCTGCTTTAGCAGATCTCGCTCCTAAAACGGCATTAGTTAAGCGAAATGGTAAAACGGAAGAAGTAGGTATAGAAGAACTAAGCATAGGCGACATAATTGTGGTGAAGCCCAATAGCAAAATCTCAGCCGATGGCGTGATTGTCAGTGGTACAAGTAGTGTGAATCAGGCACCAATCACCGGGGAAAGTGTGCCGGTAGATAAAGAACCGGTGGATAATCCCGATAAAGACTGGTCACAGGAAAAAGACATCAAAGACGAGAACCGTGCTTTTTCGGGTACCATCAATGGCAACAATACGCTGGAAATCAAAGTCATTAAAGTAGCGAAGGACTCTACCCTCTCCCGTTTGGTAAAATTGGTGAATGAAGCCCAGACTCAGAAATCACCTACGCAGCGGCTCACCGACAAATTTGAGAAGTATTTTGTGCCTTCCGTATTGGTCTTGGTGGTCATACTCAATTTCGCATTTTTAGTATTGGACGAAACCTTTAGCGAAAGCTTCTACCGTGCAATGGCCGTATTGGTGGCAGCCAGCCCTTGCGCTTTGGCCATAGCCACCCCCAGTGCAGTGCTGAGCGGAGTAGCCCGGGCAGCCAAAGGCGGGGTGCTGATCAAAGGTGGACGTCCGCTGGAAGATTTGGGGGTACTTACCGCCCTGGCTTTTGACAAAACCGGAACACTAACAGAAGGTAAGCCCAAGCTCACCAAAGTAGTGGCTTTAGGTGATGTAAAGGAAGACGAACTATTGAAAATAGCCATAGCCGTAGAGAGCCTGAGCGACCATCCGCTGGCCAAAGCTGTGGTGCGGGATGGGAAAGAGCGACTGAAGGGTGCTGATGTGCCTGATGCAAAAGACCTGGAAGCGGTGTTGGGCAAAGGAATCAAAGCCACCTTGGGTAATGACAAAGTGTACATCGGCAACCTGGACCTGTTTGAATCGCTGGATGACAAAAAGCCCTCTAAGGAAACAGAAGAAAAAGTTAAATCACTGGAATCTGAGGGCAATACCACCATGCTGATCCGTCAAAATGACAAATACATTGGCATCATTGCCTTGATGGATACGCCCAGAAAAGAAGCTAAAAACACCCTGGAGCAACTGAAAAAGCTTGGTATCAAGCGTATGATCATGCTCACGGGTGATAACCAGAAAGTAGCCGATGCAGTGGCCAAAGAGATTGGCCTCACGGATGCCTGGGGCAGCTTGCTGCCGGAAGAAAAAGTAGAAGCCATCAAAGAACTTAAGGAGAAAGAATCCAAAGTAGCGATGGTAGGAGATGGCGTGAATGATGCCCCGGCCATGGCCAACAGCACCGTAGGTATTGCCATGGGAGCAGCGGGCAGTGATGTAGCCCTGGAAACAGCTGATATTGCCCTGATGGCTGACAAGCTGGAAACCTTGCCCTTTGCCATCGGTTTAAGTAGAAAGGCCAAAGGCATAATCAGGCAAAACCTTTGGGTAAGTTTGGGCATAGTAGCCTTGTTGATACCCGCTACGGTTTTCGGCTTTGCAAATATCGGTATTGCTGTGCTTATCCATGAAGGCTCTACCCTGGTAGTGGTGTTTAATGCTTTGAGATTATTGGCTTATAAAAAATGAGAAACTTGAATAATGTAAAGTGTTAAAAGCTAAAAGAAGTTTACAAAAAGTCATAGGGAAAGCAACAGGTTGGACCTGCCAGAAAACTGAACCTTAACGGCTCAATAATCAACTTTAACTTTAAAAAATGTGAATATGCAAAAATATGACGTAACTATAATAGGCTCTGGCCCTGGCGGGTACGTAAGTGCCATCCGAAGTGCTCAATTAGGGTTAAAAACGGCTATTATTGAAAGGTACAGCACTTTGGGTGGCACATGCCTAAATGTGGGCTGTATCCCGTCAAAAGCCTGGCTGGAAGCCTCGGAACATTATTATAAACTCAGGCATCAATTTGAAAATTTTGGGATTGATGTAAAAGAAGCCAATGTCGATATCAAAAAAATGAACCAAAGGGTTCAGGATGTGGTAAAGGAAATCATCAATGGCGTTGACTATCTGATGAAAAAGAACAATGTTTCCGTTTATGAAGGCCACGGCACCATCAAGGATAAAAACACAATTGAGATCAAGGCCGAAGATAAAACGGAAACTATAGAAACTGATAAAATCATCATTGCCACAGGGTCCAAACCCGCTTCGCTGCCCAATATTGAAATCGATAAAAAACGGATCATCTCTTCTACCGAAGCCCTTGCTCTAAGCGAAATCCCCGACCATTTAATGGTTGTTGGTGGGGGCGTTGTCGGGGTTGAGATAGGTTCCGTGTTCGCCCGTTTGGGGGCTAAGGTGTCCATTGTGGAATATCTTGATAGCCTAATCGCCACTATGGATGGCGCACTGGGCAAGCAATTGCACCGTTCCCTAAGAAAGCAGGGGATTGAGTTTTATTTGGAACATAAGGTGACAAATGCAACAGCAACAGATAACAAAGTGGAATTGAAAGCGGAAAACCTTTCCGATAAAGAAGAAATATTGTTAGAAGGAGATTATTGCCTTATGGCCATTGGCCGAAAGCCGTACACCGTCAATTTAGGCCTTGAAAATATAGGAGTGGAAACCAACGAAAAAGGACAGATAAAGGTAGATGAAAACCTCGAAACCAGTGTCAAGGGGGTGTATGCCATAGGGGATGTGATCCGTGGAGCAATGCTTGCCCATAAAGCCAGTGAAGAAGGCGTATTTGTAGCCGAACGGATTGTTGGCCAAAAACCACATATCAATTATTCGCTCATCCCAAATATTGTGTACACCCAACCCGAGGTTGCAGGAGTAGGTTTGACAGAGGAAGAATTGAAAAAGGCCAATAAAAATATAAAAACAGGATCTTTTCCATTCAAGGCCAATGCAAGGGCAAAAATAAGTATGGATACCGATGGCTTTATCAAGGTAATTGCAGATAAGGAAACAGATGAGATATTGGGAGTGCACATGATAGGCCCACGCATCGCGGACAGTTATACCGAAGCAGTGGTAGCGATGGAATTCAGGGCATCTGCCGAAGATATTGCAAGAATGTCGCATGGGCATCCTACTTTTTCCGAGACCTTTAAGGAGGCCTGTCTGGCAGCTACCGAAGACAGGGCGTTACATATTTAAGCCTTTCAATCCATGAAGCTTCCATATAAGTAGTGGTGTTTAATACGTTGCGATTGTTGCCTTGTAGGCTTATAAGAAGTAGTACTCAATATTTGAAATTAAATTATAGAATTAGCAAACTAAATTAAGACTGAAGATGACAAAACAAAATGTACTCTTGATCTTATTATTAACACTATTAAGTATTACCTCTTTTGCCCAAATTAAAGTAAGTGGAAAGGTGGTTGACAGTGAGGATAAACAACCACTTATTGGCTCTCAGATTATGGTGGAACCTCAGGGCGTTGGTACTGTAACCAATGAATCGGGATTTTTTGAGATCACACTTCCGGATGGCTCATATACAATTAAAATAAAATATTTGGGTTATGACGCAAAAACTTTTTCCGTCAATACTGACTCACCCGATTTGGGAGTAATAGCCCTGGTACGAGCCAGTACAACTTTGGATGAAGTCATCGTAAGTGCATCACCCAATAATTTTAAAGAGGAATTTAAAGGAAGCAATTTCAGAATAAGTCCGATTGCCCTGAAAAACATCAATCCACTGAGTGCGGAAGAAGTGCTGCGGATGGTACCCGGAGTGAACATTGTAGGTGATATGGGGCTTTCAAACCGCCCCAATATAAGTATCAGAGGGTCCTGGGGAAGGCGTTCTAAAAAGGTACTGTTGATGGAAGATGGAACACCATCCGCACCTGCTCCCTACATTGCACCGGGTGCTTATTACAACCCTGTGAGCGACCGGTTGACCGCCATCGAGGTGTACAAAGGTGCAGATATGCTGCGTTTTGGGCCAAATAATATGTATGGTGCCATTAATTACATTACCGCATTGCCGCCTCAAAAACCTGAATTACGAATGAAGTTGATTGGTGGTCAACGAAATTATCAAACAGGCTTATTGTCTTATGGCGGCACCTGGAACAATCTAGGGGCATTGGTCGAGGGCGTTTACAAAAAGTTTGATGGATTTACCGATAATTCATCGGTAGAAGTGCTGAATTTGAATGCGAAAATATATGCTAAACTTTCTGATAATCAATCCCTGTATTTCAAAGTGAGTGGCCAATTTGAGGATAATCAAGCTTCATTAAGTTCCCAAACACCATTTACCTTCGATACCGACCCAACCCAAAATCCCTTGGATGCTGACCAATTTACCATGAGGCGTTATGGGGTGGACATTATCCATAAATGGTTGCCTAATAGTAACCTGAGTTTCACCTCAAAAATTTATGCTACCGATTTTGAGCGGGATTGGTGGAGACAAATCACGGCAAAGGTCAAAGCATCAGAGGTAAGGAATTACGTTGGAGATGCGATTTTCAACGACCGTTACAGCTATTTGAATGGAAATACCTTGGGAGAAGAGGATTACGTTATTGTGGGCAGGGTGCTGAACGGTCGGGAAAGCACCACGGATAGTCGTTGGACATACACTGTTTCGGGATTAAAAGAAACGATGAATTATGATTGGCAAGCATTCGGTGAAAAACAACACCTGGAAGCAGCTATCAATTTGCACCGTGAAACCTTCAAAGACCGCTTTTTAGTGGCCGACAGCAGTAGGTGGGCAAGAAATGGAACCACCACAACAGATTTGTGGTACAGGTTATGGTCTTTCAACGGTTTTATCCGAAATGAATTTAATATCGGAAAATGGGGCATCACACCTATCCTTCGTTTGGAATACGTGGATATGTACCGACAAGATTTATTGGCTCTTGCCCAAAACCCGAACATAAACAGCACGGAAGAAGGTAGGGAGCCGAATGCTTACACGCAATTTTTACCGGGCCTTACAGTAGATTATCGCATTCAAGATGGGGAATTTTATGGAAGCATCTATCAGGGTATGATAGCCCCGTCCAAGGTATTCGGGTTTTTGGTGGAGCAGGACGGTGTTGTTACCAACCCGCTTGCAGGACAAAGCATCAACATTGAACCCGAATTGGCGTGGAACAGGGAAATCGGTTGGCGAGGAAATTTATGGGATAATCGCATTGACGGGCAACTGACCTACTTCAACAATACCAGCCGGAATTTCTATGCGGGAGGCCGAAATGAAGTATTTCAGGGATTAGGCAAAATTAATGTGCAAGGGTTGGAGGTTGCTCTTGGTGCGGAACTTTTCAATATAAACCAGCACCATATTCGTCTTTTCGGAAATATCAATGTGATGCAGTCGAAAGTGTTGGAAGGTAGATTGGTGGACAAAGATCTTTTTTCGCAAGTCATTCACAGTACCGCCACCCAAAACGAGTATATCGATAAAGTAAACGCCAACCGAAGTGCCTATGAGGTATATGTTTCGGACGGTTCGGGAGGTGAAGTATTACTTACTGATGAAACCATAGATCAAGCTGATTTTCAGAACATAACAAAAAGCGTTATCCGTTTTGGAGAGGACGGCATTTCAGATGCCGAAGCTCCTTACACACCCAAATGGAACGCGAGCATTGGTTTGAACTATGATTTCCAAAACCTATCCGTTGGAGTCAGTGGACATTTCGTAAGCGAGCAATTCACCGAGTTCCATAATTTTAGCAACGAGTCTGCCGATGGGGCAATCGGAAAGCTGCCTGCCTATCGTTCGATAGATGCCTACGTGAACTATGATTTTATTTTGGGTAAAAAACTGAGTATGACTGCCTTTGTTAACGGAAAGAATGTTACCAATGAAATTTACCGGGCCTCTCGCTTGAACCGTGCCACATCAGGGATATTCGGAGGTGGTTTCAGGCAAATTATTTTTGGTGTCAATTTGAGGATATGAGAAGATTGTCGGTATATAAAAAGGGTAGTGTATATAAAATAAGAAAAAATGATTATTTAAAGATATAAAGAATATGACAACTATTCCGAAAGACAAAAACATCGATAGCAGTTTGACGCTACTTCGTGACGGCTATGAATTTATACAGAAAAAGCGTAAAAAGCTTGGATCCAATATTTTTAGAACTCGCTTAATGTTAAAGAAAACGATCTGCATGAGTGGAAGAGAAGCCGCGGAGGTTTTCTACGATAATGAAAAGTTTCAGCGCAAAGGTGCTACTCCTAAAAGAGTGCAAAAAACATTATTCGGCCAAAAGGGGGTTCAGACATTGGATAATTCAGCACACAGACAAAGAAAAGAAATGTTTATGTCTTTGATGAAGCCGGATAGCCTTGAACAGTTCTTAGAGATCAAAAAAGGTTATTGGGAAACATACATTAGTAAATGGGAGAAAGAAGAGCAAATAATATTATTTAACGAAGTACAGGCGCTACTCTGTCGTGCAGTCTGTTCGTGGTCGGGAGTGCCGCTGCGAGAAGAAGAAGTGCAACAAAGAGCAAAGGATCTTGGGGCTATGGTAGATGCCTTTGGAGCCATCGGTCCAAGGCACTGGAGAGGAAAGCAGGCTCGGAAAAGAGCTGAAAAATGGATTGGTAACCTTATTAAAGAAATCCGTAACGGCAAAATTCAGGTAGAAAAGGGCACTGCCGCCCACTCAATTGCTTTTCACTGTGAGCTTGATGGTAAATTGTTGGACACAAAGGTTGCAGCAGTAGAGCTGCTCAATGTAGTAAGACCCACCGTAGCCATAGCAACCTACATTACTTTTACTGCTCTTGCTTTACATCAATATCCACAATACAAAAAAGAAATACAGACAGGGAAAGAGAATCTGACAGAAATGCTGGTACAGGAAGTACGAAGGTTTTATCCATTCACCCCAATGGTAGGCGCCATTGTGCGAAAAGAATTTGAATGGAAGGGATATACATTTAAGCGTGGCAGGCTGGTGTTGCTGGATATATATGGCATGCTTCACGATCCTGAATTATGGCAACATCCTCAGGAATTTAATCCTGAAAGATTTATAAACTGGGACGGCAATCCCTTTACCTTAATTCCGCAAGGTGGAGGAGAACATCTACACGGTCATCGGTGTGCGGGTGAATGGCTTACCATTGAATCGATGAAACAAGCTGTAGATTTTCTGACAAATCGGATGACTTATGAGGTACCCGATCAGGATTTGACATTCAGTTTATCGCGTATGCCCACGCTGCCACGCAGTGGTTTTATGATAAGTAAAATAAAAAAATTGCCATATGAATAAAATTAAAACCACGGTTTTATGGATGCTGTTTGATACCTGGAAGGCTAAGAAAGAAGGCTTAAAAGGAATAGAAACACGGCAAAGTAAACGTTTGGCTGATATTGTAGCCTTTGCTCGTGCAAACTCACCTTATTATCAGGAACTATATCAAGAGTTACCAAAGCAGATTGAAGATCCAACATGCTTGCCGGTTACAAGTAAAAAAGAGTTAATGGAGCATTTTAACGATTTCGTCACCGATCCAGAAGTAACCATTGAAAAAGCACAGGCATTTGTTGGTAATCCCGAATTCATTGGGGTGTATTTTTTAAACAAGTACACTGTCGCTACTACCTCCGGAACTACAGGAAAAAAGGGAATATTCCTTATTGATGAGAGGAGCTTTAAAGTAGTGGGCGCTCTTGCATTTCGCATGATGATTTCCTGGCTTGGTTTAGGCGACTTCATTCGTATTCTTGTTAACCGGGGCCGTTTGACGATGATAAACGCAATGGGTGGGCACTTTGCTTCCGCCATCGCTGCGGTACGGCTAAAAAAGAAGCGTGACAAAAGGTATCAGGTCCTTCCTGTGAACATGCCCATACCAGATATGGTTAAAAACCTCAACCAGTTCCAGCCCATAATACTTGCCCCCTATGCAAGTATGGGCCCGCTGCTGGCCAGTGAACAGGAAGCTGGACGGCTGCACATAAATCCTTCGCTAATCGTGCTCTCTGCAGAAGGGTTACCTGAAAAAGAGTACCAACGGATTTCAAGGGCATTAAATGCTAAAGTCTACGATAGTTATGCTGCTACGGAATGTCCTTTTATTAGCTACAGGTGCAGATATGGCTGGCTCCATGTAAATAGCGATTGGGTGATACTGGAACCTGTTGACGAGGATTATAAACCAACTCCTCCAGGGAAACAGTCATACACTGTACTTCTAACCAATCTTGCTAATAAAATACAGCCCATACTTCGCTATGACCTTGGAGATAGTATTTTACAAAAACCTGAACCCTGCAAATGTGGTAACCCGCTTCCTGCTATTCGTGTACAAGGCCGCTCTTCTGATGTGCTTACTTTTCCTGCGGATGGGGAAAAAGTATCTATTGCGCCTTTGGCATTCAGCACTGTAGCTGCACGCATTCCCGGGATTGATTTGTTCCAGCTTGTACAGACCTGTCCGACAAATCTTCGTATACGCCTGAAGCTTTCGGCTGGTGCAGAACCTGAGCGGATTTGGCAAACAATACTCGCAGAGCTAGCTGGTGTGCTAAAAGAGAATAGACTTGAAAACATCACCTTGGAGAAAGCTGAAGAACTGCCTGAACAGACATCCGGTGGTAAGGTTCGTGAGGTAATTCCATTAAAATAATAGACCAGTCATGAGCGATAATAACAACAACGAAGAAGACGAGATCCAGCTCGATGCTTCTAATAAAGCTGAAAGAAAAACATTAAAACAGGTTCTGGGAATCAATATGTTTCAGGTGGCACTGGCCGGTATTGTTGGCTTTATAGCAAATTCCACAGGGCTATTGGGTGCTGCACTTGACAATCTTGCTGACTCAGCCGTTTACCTTGTAAGCATTTACGCTGTGGGCAAAGGTGTTGTAGCTCAATCACGCGCTGCAAACCTTTCCGGTGTTCTTTTAATTGGGCTGGGTCTGCTTTTGTTGGGTGAAGTGATCAGGCGTTTTGTTACAGAAGCCGAACCAATTGGATGGGCCATGATCATCACGGCTATAGTAAATGCAGCAAGTAACCTGCTTGCCTTGCGCTTGCTGAAATCTCAAGGGGAAAGAGGCGTACACATGAAGGCCTCCATGGTATTTACCAGCAACGATATGCTGGTAAATTTAGGCATTGTATTGTCCGGTGTCGGGGTGATGGTGTTTAACTCCCCTCTTCCGGATTTGATCATCAGCCTTATTGTGGTTGGAGTGGTGCTACAGGGAGGATGGAAAATACTTAAACAGGCACAAAGTGCACGCAGGAAAGGTGTTGCAGCTTCGGAATACAATAATCAGAAGAAAAAGCATAGAGAATAAAAATTGAAAATCTGAAATACGATGATTCAAATACTCGAACAAACAAAAGGCAACATCATTGCGACAAAAGCCACAGGAAAATTAACGGAAGTTGATTACGATAAACTGTTGCCACTGTTCAACGATAAGCTGAAGCAATACCGGAAGATCCGTTGGTATTTTGAAATGGAAGATTTGACGGGTGCGAACTGAACGTTTTTTCGGAAGATTTAAAGTTTGATGCCAAACATGCCAATGACTTTGATAAAGTGGCCATGGTAGGCGAAAAAAAGTGGGAAGAAAAAATGTCTGACCTAATGGGTTTTTTCAGTTCAGGTGAAGTTAAATACTTTGATATTTCAGAAAAAGAAACTGCATTCAAGTGGATTAAAAAATAACAGCTAGGCAGTGGCAAAAAAAGATAACAATATCAGGACAGCCTTTTTCCTGAATCTAGCCTTTACCGTGCTAGAAGTCACAGGTGGTTTGATTTCAGGCAGTATCGCTATTTTAGCAGACTCACTCCATGATTTTGCTGACAGTCTTTCACTGGGTGCAGGCTGGTACTTCGAAAAGAAATCCAGGAAAGGAAGTACGGATAAATATTCTTATGGATATGCCCGGTTTTCTTTATTGGGAGCGATGATAAACGCGTTGACATTATTGCTCGGATCAATCTATATAGTTTATGCATCTGTTGAGCGAATAATAAATCCACAGAACCCTGATGCATATTGGATGCTTGGCATTTCATTTTTGGGTATAGCCTTAAATGGAATCGGTGTTTGGAAGTTGAAATCCGGTAAATCGATGAACAAACAGGTTATGATGATTCATCTTTTAGAGGATGCTCTTGGATGGGTTGCTGTTCTTGTTGGGAGCATTGTCATGTTGCTATTTGATGTTCCAATATTGGATCCTATTCTGGCCATTGTTATTAACCTTACTGTTCTTGTATTTGCTATGCATAAACTGGTACAGGCACTAAAAATACTGCTTCAAAAAGTTCCGAAGAACATCAATCTCCCTGAACTTCGTCAAAAAATACTTTGCTTGGACAAAGTTAAAGATGTAGAGCATTTACATATATGGTCGCTAACGGAGGAAAAAGCTGTGGTCACTGCACATGTTATAGTTTCAGACATTCGATTATTATCGGATTCAAGTGCTATAAAAGAGCAGATTCATGCAATTTTAAGCGATATAGATACCGAACATATCAACATTGATCTGAAGAGTTCTGATTGATAATATATATTTAAATCTTAAAAATCTTGCTGTCAAAAGATAAGCTAGTCAACATGCAAAAAACAATCTTTGAGATAACCAAAATGGACTGCCCTTCGGAGGAGAACCTTATCAGGATGAATTTGGACGGTATTTCCAGTATTGAAAATTTGGAATTTGATATCCCAAAACGGAAACTGACAGTTTTTCATCAAGGGGAAATTGAAGCCATCGAAAAGTCTGTTGTGGACTTAAATTTAGGAGGGAGGAAAATTTCCACCGAGCAGACTGACCAATCGGTCTTTAAAGAACACACTCACCAAAAAAAGTTACTATGGTCTGTCCTTGCAATAAATTTTGCGTTTTTTCTAATCGAAATGACCACAGGAATTATTTCCAAATCTATGGGGCTGGTTGCCGATAGCTTGGATATGCTTGCGGATAGCTTTGTGTATGGGATAAGTTTATTTGCAGTGGGGGGAACAATATATAGGAAAAAGCGGATTGCTAAATGGGCTGGATATTTTCAGATCATACTTGCGATCATCGGATTTGTAGAGGTATTAAGAAGATTTTTTGGAGTCGAGAAGCTTCCGGATTTTTCAACAATGATTATTGTCTCAATTCTTGCCCTCATGGCGAATGGAATTTGTCTTTATCTGTTGCAAAAATCGAAAAGCAAAGAAGAGGCTCATATGAAAGCAAGTATGATTTTTACTTCAAATGATGTGATTATTAATTTAGGTGTAATTGCCGCAGGCCTATTAGTTCATTGGCTAGAATCCAGTACGCCAGATCTGGTTATAGGAACAATTGTTTTTGTCTTGGTTGTTCAAGGGGCATTTAGAATTTTAAAAGTGAGCAAATAGAAAAACATGAAGTGATTTTATTCGAAATAACGGTAGGTAAGGATAATTTCAGACTAAGTAAAAATATTTGATTTTAGGATATTAACGTTGCAGAGTATTGGATTTTTAGAACAAAAGTAAAAATGTATTTAAGCATTTGCTTAAATAAGAAGTCTCCTTATTTTTGTATTCATGGATATCATTTCTTGTATTAGGCAACAAGCGGACGTTGAACAACTAAACCACTGCAAAAGCCGAGTTTTTGAGCTTCACGAATCCTTCGACTATTTATCAAAGGGACTTGAGCTGGCTGGGAATAAGGTCAGGTTGAAAATTCTTTTCCTGCTTTATGAAGAGAAACAACTATGTGTATGTGATTTGAGTGATATTCTAGGAATGACCATATCGGCAATTTCTCAACATCTCAGGAAACTCAAAAATCAGAAGGTCATCGAAGCTGAAAGACAAGCGCAAACTATTTTCTACTCCTTAGCTGAAGAGTATAAAATCCTGCTTAAACCGATATTCACATTAATTGAGGAAAATAAAGTTTTCGAAACTGTATGAAGAAAGATAATACACTAATCGGCGCAGGAGTTCTATCATCCTTTACGGCTTCCATATGTTGCATTACTCCTGTTTTTGCTCTTGTCGCGGGAACAAGCGGAATCGCATCCACTTTTTCCTGGCTTGAATCAGCAAGACCTTACTTTATTGCTTTTACAATTTTGACTCTTGGTTTTGCTTGGTATCAGATTTTGAAACCTAAAAGAGAAGCGGATTGCTATTGCGAAACGCGGACTAAACCGAAGTTGATTGAAACCAAAACATTTTTGGGTGTTTTGACAGCGTTTGCTATGCTCATGCTTGCCTTTCCAAGTTACTCGCAAATCTTCTACCCCAAGACAGGAAGCCAGACGGTACTGGTTGACAATGAAAATCTTCAGACCGTAGAGTTTTCTATCAATGGGATGACATGCGCAAGTTGTGAAGAATATGTAAACCATGAAGTGAATAAACTTTCTGGAATAATCAGCTCGACCACATCATATGATAACGGCAATGCTGTTATACAGTTTGACAGCTTAAAAACGAATGCTTCTGAAATTGAAACAGCAATAAATAAAACAGGATACAAAGTAACAGAAAGAAAGGAAAAGTAATTAGCATGAATGTCCTACTAAAATCAATAATCACCTGCCCTGAGTGCGGAAATCAGAAAGAAGAAACCATGCCGACAGAGGCCTGTCAATTCTTTTATGACTGTGAGAATTGTAAAATGGTATTGAAACCTAAGAAGGGAGATTGCTGTGTTTATTGCTCCTATGGAACAGTGCCTTGTCCTCCTATTCAAGAGCACAAGCCTTGTTGTTCTTAAACATTGAAAAAAATTAAATATTGACAGCCCTTATTTATCTTCAAAGAGTAACATCTGGTTTTACTAGTTTTTCAATTCATTAAGGTTTGCAATTCTAAATCATTTTTAGCAAAGTATTGGATTCATACTAGGCTATACTTTGGAATTTTTGTAAATTTACCTCGTTCTTGAGAACAAGTTCTTTTAATACAAGAAGTAAGCAGGAAGCTTTAAGCTATTGTAATATCCTGATTTACAACGAATTGTGTTTTGTTTTCGTTATAAATTATTGGATTGCGTCAATCGTGTAGTTCTGTGAAAATCTAATTTGTAATTAACTGATTATCAATTATATAGTAGCTAGGTTCATTCCCCTTCCTCTCTACAGAATAAAACCCTAACTATTTGAAATATTGATAGTTAGGGTTTTTTGTTTTGGTGCAGTAGTGGTTTGGTGTGTTTTTATAGAAAAATATGCTCATTTACAGGATTATTTTTTATTCTGGTTCTCCTTCTCTTAGTCACACCTCCTTTGTTTCAGTTTTAGAGCCTAAATACCAGGAAGCTTATAAAAGGCGTGAAGGTCTTTCTTTAGATTAGTAGAAATAAGTAAAAACTATTAATAGTAGTTGCCATAGAACGATTCTAGGACTTTATTTTTAAGGCATAAAATTGCTATTATATCTCTTTAATGTAAAACTCTTAGTAGTGATCTAGCTTTTGTTCTCTATTTGAAAAAATCAAAAAAAAACACCTCTGCAGTACTTTTTTTGTGCTTAGTAGTATCGAATTGAACTATAAAAGCATGAAATAAATACTCGTAAAAGTTTAAAAGTTGTTAAGCCATACTTAGGTATAAGCTGTTTTTGCTTAACTTCTTACTTGTTAGACAGTAGGAATTAAAATGTTTTATAAGCGAAAGTTGGTAAGTCTTGAATATGTAAATGCCAATGAATCAGGATATTCAAATAATTTGAATAAAAGCTGGGCTCTGAAGTACATTTTAATTTTTCTTTCTGCGAAAAAATAAGAACCTTACACCCGAGTTTTAGAGGAACGTGTCTTTTTTTATGTAAAAGGAAATACGTCCGCTCGTGTAAAAGCTTGCTTATTCCTGAGATATAAGCCTGATTTTTCACAAAATTCTAAAAGAGTCGATTGTTTTTTGAATTTAAAAAATGATAACTTTAAAACTCGATTCTAGAGTAGAAACCATTTAACCTTTATCAAAAGTCTATTTAAAATCCACATTATGAGAAAGTTAATCGCTTTGTTCATGCTTGCAGGCATCCTATTCGCACCTGTTATCACTAACGCACAAGATGCAGAAGATACCGCAGCACAAGAAGAAACAACACCAGTAGCAGTTGAGCCTGCTGCATCTCCCGCAATTGTAGATGACGAGATCGTCGCAGAGGAGCAAAGTTTCCACCAAGTAGTAAAAGAGAAGTTCATCGAAGGTGATCCTCTTTACATGACTCCAGTATTGATCTGTTTGATCTTGGGTTTAGCGGTTGCTTTGGAAAGAATCATCACATTGAATCTTTCTACGACCAACACCAAGAAATTGTTGATCAAAGTAGAAGATGCTCTTGAATCAGGTGGAGTAGAAGCAGCAAAGGACCTTACTAAAAGCACTAAAGGCCCTGTAGCATCTATCTTTACTCAAGGTTTGATGAGATATTCTGAAGGAATCGAGATGGTAGAGAAATCTATTATTTCTTACGGTTCTGTAGAAATGGGAAGATTGGAAAAAGGTCTTATTTGGATCTCTTTGTTTATCTCACTAGCTCCGATGTTGGGTTTCATGGGTACTGTAATCGGTATGATTGGAGCATTTGACTCTATCGAAGCAGCAGGTGATATCTCTCCTTCTCTAGTAGCAGGTGGTATCAAAATCGCCCTTTTGACCACAGTTGCTGGTTTGATCGTAGCGATTATCCTTCAGTTGTTTTACAACTATTGTGTAGCAAAAATTGATTCTTTGGTAAACGATATGGAAGATGCTTCCATTGCTTTGGTTGACATTTTGGTTAAGCACAAATTGACTGGCAAATAAGCCGTCAGTTTGCTGAAACTATAAATAAACGTTAACCTCAAAGAAATCTACATTATGGATACTTATGACATCTTATTATACGGAAGTTACATCCTAATCGCAATTGGTGCTGTAGTGGCGGTTCTTATGCCGTTGATCAAGTCTTTGGACAATCCAAAAAGCTTGCTTAAAACTGCAGTAGGAATTGTTGGTATAGTTGTATTGTTCTTCATCGCTTACTCAATTTCTAGCAATGAAGTACTTCCTAAATTTGAAGCGTCTCCTTTCAACTTAACTCCAGGTGGGTCTCAGTTGGTAGGTGGAATGCTTATCACCACTTATGTTCTTGCAATCGTTGCTCTTGGTAGCATCGTATTGACAGAAGTTACTAAAGCGATAAAGTAATATGGCCAGAAAGAAAAATAGAATGAGTACGGAGGTCAATGCAGGCTCTATGGCAGATATTGCTTTCCTGCTGCTGATCTTCTTTCTCGTCACCACTACGATCGCATCGGATAAAGGTATTTTGAATGTCCTTCCTCCGAAGCTTGATCCAAATAATCCTCCTCCAGAGATTGATTTGAATGAAAGAAATATTTTCGTAATCCGAATTAATTCAAATAATCAATATTTGGTAGAAGGTGATTACAGAGATAATACTGATGGGCTTGATGAAGAGATTAAATCTTTCATTTTGAACTTTGGTTCTCCTGATGAAGAAGGTGCTGCTTTATACAACACATTGCCAGCATCTTTGAAAGCATTAGCTGGAAGAAATCCAGAATCATCTGATGATCCAGGAGAGGCAGTTGTGTCTATTAAGACAGACCGCGGTACAAGTTATGAGAAGTACCTTGAAGTATTTGACTTAACCAAGAAGGCTTATTTCGATATCTATGCTGCCAGAGTTAATCTAAGCACAGATGAGTATAGAGCTTTGACTGGTAAGAATGATGCGGAGGAAAGTCTTATTGACCGTGGAAAGGAAGGAATCCCAATGGCGATTTCTATTGCGGAACCAGATAAAATAGGAGGAAATTAATATGGCAAAGTTTGGAAAGAAAACAAAAGCTGAGGTAAGTATTCCTACTTCTGCATTACCAGATATCATTTTCATGCTTCTTTTCTTCTTCATGGTTACGACAGTGTTGAGAGAGCAGGAAATTTTGGTAGATCAAAAGATTCCTCAAGCGACTCAGCTTCAGAAGCTACAGAAGAAGTCTCTTATTTCTTATATTTTCATAGGAAAGCCTAAGAATACTACTCAGTATGGAACTGAGCCTAGAGTACAGGCTAATGATGCGCTATTGGAGACATCAGAAATCGTACAATGGGTAAACCAGGAGCGAGATATGCTTCCAGAAGCTGATCGGGGTGGTATTACAATTTCTATGAAGATTGATAGAGATGTGAAAATGGGTCCTATTTCTGATGTTCAGACAGAACTTAGAGAAGCTGATGCTAGAAGAGTACTTTATGCATCTATAGGAAAAGTTAAAAAATAATTAAACATTATTTCTATATAAAAGCTATCCCGTATTTCGGGATAGCTTTTTTTGTATGCTATGCTTTCATCACTGAAAAATACCAAAAAGGTTCAAAATGCCTGGGCGATGTACGACTGGGCAAACTCTGTTTACAGTTTAGTTATTACCTCTACTATTTTTCCTGTTTACTTCAATAGTGTTACCAAGGGGCTCAATCCGGATGATACTGTTGATTTTTTCGGATTTGAAATTGTTAATACAGTTCTATACTCCTATTCCATCTCTTTTTCATTCTTGATTATTGCTCTGATATCACCCATACTATCTGGTATAGCTGATGCTAGTGGGAATAAGCTTCAGTTTATGAAGTTCTTTGCCTACTTAGGGTCAATATCTTGTATAGCGTTATTCTTTTTTGATGGAGGCAACCTTGAGTGGGGTATTTGCTTTAGTGTTTTGGCAAGTGTTGGATATGCAGGTAGCATTGTGTTTTACAATGCGTATTTGCCCGAGATTACTACCCCAGATAAGTATGATCTCTTGAGTGCAAAAGGTTTTGCTTTAGGTTATATCGGTAGTGTGATTTTGCTGGTTGTAAACTTGCTCATGATTCAGTTCCCATCTTGGTTTATGCTCTCTGATGATGGAATGGCAGCTCGTTTTTCATTTTTGATTACCGGTCTCTGGTGGGCTGGTTTTTCTCAGATTCCTTTTAGAGTTCTTCCTAAAAACCCTTTTGGTAAGGATATCAAAAGGGAATACTTGCTGAAGGGATATCAGGAGATTAGAAAAGTGTGGAATGAAGTGAAGCAAATTAAAGTGATGAATCGATTTCTAGCATCCTTTTTCTTTTATTCCATGGGAGTGCAAACGGTTATGTATTTGGCAGCCACCTTTGGTGATAAGGAGCTTGGATTGCCAGGTGATCAGCTGATTATGACCATTCTTATTATTCAAATAGTGGCAATTGCTGGAAGTTATTTTTTTGCTTTTATCTCTAAGAACTATGGGAATAAAAAGAGTTTGGTGATTATGGTGTTAATATGGGTTGGAATATGTGCAGGAGCATATTATGTCTATACCGTTTATGAGTTTTTCGCTTTAGCTTTTGTAGTTGGATTGGTAATGGGAGGGATTCAATCCTTATCTAGGTCCACGTTCTCTAAACTAATTCCTCGAAAAAGTACTGATCATGCTTCTTATTTCAGTTTCTATGATGTGACTGAAAAAATGGCCATTGTACTTGGGACTTTCTCTTATGGATTCATTGAGCAAATCACCGGCAGTATGAGGAACTCAGCCCTTTCCCTTGGGATATTTTTTCTTGTTGGCTTAGGATTCTTACTTTTAGTTACGATCCCGAAAAAAGGGTTTGAAACTGAAAGTGTATAGTTATGCAAAAGATATTATCCGGGGTACAAGTCAAAGAGCTTGATGCGCTGCATGTGAAAATGAGTGGGCAGGAAAGTCACGAGATGATGGAGAGTGCCTGTATGTCTTTCATCAATTGGTTTTTAGCTCAGGATTTTTCTTTAGAACGAAATATCCTAATTGCTGTTGGCGGTGGAAACAATGGTGGTGATGGATTGGCAATAGCTAGGCTTTTGACAGGTCACTCCTACAAGGTCTCACTATTGCAATGTTTTGAATCACAAGATTCCTTGAGTGCAGATGCCCTTTTGAATTTCAAAAAGCTACCTACTTCAATTCCGGTAATTGGTATTGAAAAGTGGGGTTTTTCTCCTGACGATGTATTGATTGATTCATTTTTAGGAGTTGGATTGAAAGGAGAGCTTCGACCGAATGCAATCAGGATTATTAATAAAATAAATGAGTTTGAAGGAACAGTTATTAGTGTGGATATTCCTTCTGGTTTGCCTTCGGATGATCTATTGTCTGAAGTTGCTGTTCGTGCTGATTTTACTGTAAGTTTTGAGTTTCCAAAGCTTTCGCTTTTATTACCTGAACATGCCGAATTTGTAGGAGAATTGGTCGTTATAAAAATAGGCATACTTCCAACTACTTATGCTGAATTTAACACTGGACTTTTTTATCTCGAAGGTCCGGATATTGCTCCTCTCCATAAGGTTTTTAATCGATTTAGTTACAAAGGAGATATGGGTAAAGTACTCCTTGTAGGTGGTAGCCCTGGTAAAATGGGTGCACTTATTCTGTGTGCAAAGAGTGCATTACGAACTGGATCTGGTTTGGTCACTTGTCATATGGAAGATTCGGAACGTTACATTATCCAAACTGCAGTTCCCGAAGCGATGGCTTCCTGGGGCTTGATCCCAAATCCTGAGTTTTATGATGCAGTAGGGATAGGGCCAGGGTGGGGAACTGAAAACCGGGAACGTTTATTTCGGCAGTTTTTACAAGACTTTTCAAAGCCAATTGTAATCGATGCTGATGGATTGAATTTATTGGCTAGGTATCGTGATTTAGTGTCTTTGCTTCCAAAGAATTCGATTCTTACTCCTCACATCGGTGAATTCACGAGACTGGTTGGAGCTGCAAATAATCATCTACAGAGGTTAGAAATGGCAAAGGTATTTGCTGTTGAAAATCAATTAATTTTGGTCTTGAAAGGAGCAAATACTGTGGTGAGTTTTCCTGATGGAAGACAAGTAGTAAATTCTTCTGGGACTAAATATATGGCAACTGGAGGTTCTGGAGATGTGCTCACAGGAATGATCACATCTTATTTAGGAATGGGTTACACTCCAGAAAATGCTGTTCTTTGTGGGGTTTACCATCATGGATTGGCAGGGGAAATAGCTTCACAAACTAAACGAAGGTCTATGGTCGCAAGTGATATCATTGAAGCGATTCCAGCGACTTACCTCCACTTGAATATTTCTTGATTATTTCTACTTAAGTAAACTTTATCAGACCTCTTGAGGTTTCTCAATTATCAATTTTTACCATGAACAAAGAGAAGCTTCTACTCTGGACTTTAGCCGCCATCAATTTTATTCATATTGTTGATTTCATGATTTTGATGCCTTTAGGGCCTCAGCTCATGCGGATCTTTGATATTTCACCTCGTGAATTTGGGCTTTTAGTTTCATGCTACACATTTAGCGCAGGAATATCCAGTTTTTTTGGAGCCTTTGTATTAGATCGGTTTGATCGCAAGAAAATATTGGTGTGGGTTTATATAGGGTTCGCTATTTCCACATTAGGCTGTGCATTGTCACCTAGCTATCCAGTACTCTTGGCCGCTAGAGTAATCTCAGGTTTATTTGGAGGATTAACTTCAGCCTTGATTTTGGCTATCATTGGGGATGTAATCCCTGATTCCCGACGTGGTCGGGCGATGGGATTAGTGATGGCAGCGTTTTCTGTAGCATCTGTTCTTGGTGTTCCTCTCGGCTTGTTCCTTGCAAGCTTATCCGATTGGCATACGCCTTTTTTCATCCTTACTGCATTATCGGTATTGAGCCTTGGGATGATTGTCAAATACATTCCAAATATCACAGAGCATCTCAAAAATGATATTGTTCGACCAAATCCACTGGTTGTGATTCGTAGAGTCACGAGCGATTCTAATCAAATGCGAGCAATCACACTTTCGGTAATGATGATGTTTGGCCAGTTCATGATTATCCCTTTTCTGAGCCCTTATACGGTGGCAAACGTCGGATTCACTGAGTTGCAGCTCACTTATATTTATATGGCGGGCGGTGCATTTACTATTTTTACTTCCCCTTGGGTAGGGAAGCTATCTGATAAGTACGGGAAGAAAAAGATCTTCATTGTTTTTATGCTGCTTAATCTGATTCCTATTGCCATTATCACAAACCTTGGAGTCACTCCTATACCTTTTGTATTAATGGTTTCTACGATGTTTTTTGTTACTTCAAATGGTCGATTCGTACCAGCGGCAGCCTTAATCACCGGAACTGCTAAGCCAGAAAATAGAGGGAGCTTCTTAAGTTTCAACTCAGCAGTGCAACAATTAGCAACTGGTTTGGCATCATTAATAGCCGGAATCATTATAGGTGAAAATGCTGCGGGAGAATTAACAAACTACAATAGTGTAGGATATTTAGCAATTGGTTTTAGTTTGATCTGTATTCCTCTTGCCAGAAGAATCAAAGTAGTGAGTTAAAAAATAAGCCCGATATCTCTATCGGGCTTAACTAGTATGTTTTTTAGAACTCTGCGTTTCCAGGAGTTCGCGGGAATGCAATTACATCTCTGATATTTCCCATTCCTGTGACGAAGAGCACCATTCGCTCAAAGCCAAGTCCGAATCCTGCATGAGGGGTAGCTCCAAACTTTCGTGTATCTAAGTACCACCACATTTCATCCTGAGGAATATTCATTTCCTCCATTCTGGCAGTAAGGACATCCATACGCTCCTCACGCTGTGATCCACCTACTATTTCGCCGATTCCAGGGAAAAGAATATCCATGGCCGCAACGGTTTTTCCATCGTCGTTTTGACGCATGTAAAATGACTTGATGTCTTTTGGATAATCAGTCAAAATTACTGGTTTCTTGAAGTGCTTTTCTACCAAGAATCGCTCATGCTCAGATTGTAAGTCAGCTCCCCAGCCATCAATAAGGTAGGAGAATTTCTTTTTCTTGTTTGGATTTGAGTTTCGAAGGATATCAATAGCTTCAGTGTATGTGATTCTCACAAAGTCATTATCAACCACAAATCTCAATTTCTCTATCAAGCTCATTTCGCTTCGCTGATCAGCTGGCTTCACTTTCTCTTCCTCCTGAAGTCTAGTGTCTAGGAAAGCTAGATCCTCTGCACAATTGTCAAGTGCATATCGAATCACATATTTCAAGAAATCTTCAGCAAGATCTGCATTGTCCTCTGCGTCGTGGAATGCCATCTCAGGTTCGATCATCCAGAATTCAGCCAAATGCCTAGTTGTGTTGGAATTCTCAGCTCGGAAAGTAGGGCCAAAGGTATAGATGTCTGCAAGAGCCATTGCTGCCAATTCTCCTTCCAACTGACCGGATACAGTCAGATTAGTTTCTCTTTCAAAAAAATCTTGCTTGTAATCGATTCCTCCCTCGCTAGTCTTTGGAGGGTTTTTCAAATCAAGGGTTGTGACTTTAAAAGTCTCTCCAGCCCCTTCTGCGTCAGATGCAGTGATAATAGGAGTGTGTATATAGAAAAATCCTTTATCGTTGAAGTATTTATGAACAGCAAAAGCCAACGCATGTCTAACTCTAAATACTGCGCTGAAAGTATTTGTACGCATTCTCAAATGCGCATTTTCCCGAAGGAACTCCATGGAGTGCTTCTTAGGCTGTAGCGGATATTTTTCAGGATCTGCTTCACCAAGTACTTCTATAGAAGTTGCATTCAGTTCTGAGCTTTGACCTGCACCTTGAGATGCTACCACATTCCCGATCACCTTAAGGCAAGCGCCTGTAGTACACTTTTTAAGAATTTCCTCAGAAATCAGATTAGGGTCTGCCACCACTTGGTAATTGGTAATGATGGAGCCGTCGTTTAGTGCAATGAATGAAACATTTTTGTTCCCTCTCTTTGTACGTACCCAGCCCATGAGCGTCACTTCTGTTCCAATCGGATTAGTATCCAGGATGGTCTTGATTTTGACTCGTTTGTTAAATGCCATTTGGTGATTTGTTAAGGCAGGAATTATTATCCTGCTAATAATTTAAAGGAATGCAAAAAAACGATTAAATAAGCTTTTTATCAAAAAATTGCTCGTTTTTCCTAACTTTGGCATAAGGTCTTTTTTACGCGAAAAGGCCTTTTTTGAACCCAAACAGCAGGTTTTATCCAATACTGAATGCAAAAGTTAAATCTTAGCCAATCACTTTCCCAGAAGCTTTCACCTCAGCAGATACAATTTATCAAATTACTGCAGGTTCCGACAGCTGAATTAGATACTCGAATCGAAGAGGAACTCGAGATTAATCCGGCTTTGGAAGAAGGCAAAACGGAAGAAAAAGAAAGTGCCGATGATGACTTTGAGGAAAGTTACGAAGAGGAGTCACCGCAAGATGATCGAGATGTAAACATCGACGACTACTTAGATGATGAGTATGGCGGGTACAAAATGCAAGGCGATGGCAATTACAATGCAGATGAGGAGGATCGGGAAATTCCTATTTCCAGCCAATCGTCCCTACATGAGCAGCTTGTTTCACAGTTGAGCTTTCTCAGACTTGACAGCAGAAAGAAGATTATTGGTGAGCAGCTGATCGGTAGTATTGAAAATGATGGCTATATCCGCAGAGATTTAGAAGCGATTATTAATGACTTGGCTTTTAGCCAAAACATAGAAACTGATATTGATGAGCTGGAGGAGATTCTGAGAAAAATTCAGGACTTTGATCCAGCTGGAATAGCGTCGAGGAATTTGCAGGAATGTCTTACTATTCAGCTAGAGCGAAAAGAACATCCAGATGATCCTACTGTTCAGAATGCGCTGAGAATCATGCAGGAATGCTTTGATGAATTCACCAAAAAGCATTATTCGAAGATTCAGAAGAAATGTGACCTGAGTGATGAGGAGACCAAAGAAGCGGTTAATTTGATTACCAAGCTGAATCCTAAACCAGGAGGAGTTGCAGACGGCTTAGTGCGGACGCAATATATCATTCCTGATTTCATGCTTACCAATACTGCCGGCAAATTTGAGATCAGCCTAAACTCAAAGAATGCACCGGAACTGAGGATCTCACGGTCGTATTCTGAGATGTTTGATGCATACGATAAAAGTGATAAGAAAGATAAAAAGCTAAAAGACACGGTCACTTTTGTAAAGCAAAAGCTTGATGCTGCCAAATGGTTTATTGATGCAATCAAACAGCGTCAAAATACCCTTTTGCGCACCATGGAGGCAATTCTTCAATACCAAAAAGAGTTTTTCATTGATGGGGACGAGACCAATCTCCGTCCGATGATTCTGAAAGATATTGCAGAGAAAATCGATATGGATATCTCTACCGTTTCCAGAGTGGCAAATAGTAAAGCGATTCAGACCGAGTTTGGTGTTTATCCTCTGAAGTATTTCTTCTCTGAAGGCATAGCAACTGACAGTGGCGAAGATGTAAGTAATCGAGAGGTGAAATCTGTCCTTCAGGGAATGGTAGATGCTGAGGATAAAAAGAAGCCACTTTCAGATGATAAATTAGTGAAGATGCTAAACGGTAAAGGCTACAATATTGCCCGACGTACCGTGGCGAAATATCGTGAGCAATTGCAAATCCCTGTAGCTAGATTAAGAAAAGAATTATAGTGCAGAGGATTTTTTCGTTAATTATTTCAGTTGTCTTACAGCCTTTGGTTATTCCAAGTTTAGTTTTTGGTTTGGTGCTTTTCGTAGTCCCAGAATCAACTAGTATCCCTGAAGTATTTAAGCATCGAATTTTTTATTTGGTTGCTATATCTACTTTGGCTATTCCTATGGTGACTATTTTCGGGTTGAGGCTAAGCGGAACGCTGAAGAGTATCCATATGGCTGATTTGAAAGATAGAGCTATTCCTTTTTCGGTGACGAGTATCTATTACGTGCTTACTGTTTATTTTTTGTTTCAAAAGGAAGAGCTTGATCCAATTCTGTGGGAGGTGCTGGGCATTATAACTTTGGCAATAGTCATCTTAACCCTTGTTACTTTTTTTTGGAAAATGTCTGCACATATGACGGGAATGGGTGGACTGATAGCCTGCGTGGTTGTATTAGGGCTTAAGTTTCCTACCTTTCAGCCGCTTTATCCGCTAATTGGGTCTTTGGCCTTGACTGGTTTGGTTGGTACGGTAAGGTTGTATTTAGAGGCTCATAGGCCAATCGAGATTTATGTTGGTTTGCTCTTTGGATTTGGGTTGTGCTTCGTTGGGTTTAGCTGGATTTGGGCATAAAAAAAACCGAGCAACTGCCCGGTTCTAAATTAGTTATCAAGGTGATCTTGTTAGAAAACGTTGACTGCGATACCAAAGTTGATTTGGGTAGCTTCAGTTCCACTAGGGCCAAGTCCTTTTTGAAACACTTGATTCAAGCCAAAGTAACTCCAAGCATAGAATCCCGGAGATCCAGCTTTCACAGTGATACCATATCTGAATTTTTCAAAACCGTAGTTCTGTGAGTCTTTGATTTGTCTTTTCAGTCCGTCAGAATCCTCATATCTCACTTTTGTGTGTGACTCATACAAGTATCCAAATTTACCGCCTACACTGACCTTAAAGCCTTTGCTGTAGTTGTTTTTGTTGAAGTGGTAAGTGAAATCCAGAGGGATATCAAAGTAGTTTGCCGCCACAACATTCTTCTTAATGTTAATATTGTCTCCCAGTACATCCGTAATCTCCTTCAGCTCACTTGACTCAGGACCTAAATCGGGATTGTTGTACAAAGTCTTGTCATCCTTGAATGCATACTTGTCAGTTCCTATGCCGATACCGATGTCCATGGTGAATCCAGATGATTCTCCAAAAATTGACACAGGGTACTGATAGTAAACATTAAAAGTACGGGATGCGAAGAAATGAATCCCTAGATCCTCTGATCTGTTGTTTAGTTGATTGAAGCCAAATTCAAATTTCAAATCACTTGGAATGTTGGGTCTTCCACCAATGGGAGTTTTTGGTTTTTTAGCGATTTGCAGCGTATCCTGAGCGAAAGCGGTTTGAATCAAAGCAAAGGCTAGTAGGAAGGTGTATATTTTTTTCATCAAATTGGTTTACTTAAAATGCACTCAATGCGGGCAAAAATAGGAAATCCCAGAGGATTTACCCCGTTTTTGATCTTAATTATTCTTAAGGATGAACGTAGGTCTGGTCAAGAAATTATAAAATTCTTGTCAATCAATATTTGGATAAAATCTAATTTTAGATACCTTTGCATTCCAATTCGGCTTCGTAGCTCAACTGAATAGAGCACCTGATTACGGCTCAGGAGGTTTCAAGTTTGAATCTTGACGAGGTCACAAAGCCCAGCTAGTTAATAGTTGGGCTTTTTTTTTTGTGACTCAAACGCCAGACTTCCAGTTGTTTAATGAGTCAATAGGATAATCTTGTAGATCACCCGTTTAATCTGCTGCAGGAAACTGCTAAGAATCGTGACAAGTTCTACATGAAATCAAGCATAGATTTCTTTGCTGCATTTGTTTCGAACACTTAGATTCTTTTTACAGTACTTTTTTTTAGAAGTTATTTTTACTCATTTTAGCCAATGAAATCACCCTGCCAATCTTTGAATGAAAAAGTATCTTCCTTTTCTTATTTTGCTTCTATCTGGGTGCAATCTTTTCGAGGATACCAAATTAGTAGACATCAAGGATATCGATGGGCCATGCACCATTGTCTTGACCGATGGCACTACTGTAGTCACAAATGGCAATATCGAGATGGATAAGAAAACATTGGCGATCACCTATCGTGATGAGGATGGCAAGATCTGGTCTGTTTTTAGAAATGACTACACTAGCTATTCTTGCGAGTGATTCTACCAGTTTCTATATTCTAATCTCTCATAGATAAGCATTAAAAAAGGAGCCCGATTGGACTCCTTTTTTAATTATTTTTTGCGACTGTTATCTGAGGCTTTCATCGCATCTTCCAATTTTTGCTGGAATTTTGATTTCTTCTTGTTTACGTTTTTCACTTTGCTTTCTTCCACTTTTGCTCTGATTTTATCATCATCCACAAATAATTTGATCAATGCTTGCTGACCGAAAGTCACCATGTTTGATACGAAATAGTAGAAGCTCAAACCTGCTGGATAAGAGTTCAAAATAAACATGAACATGACCGGCATGATATAACCCAAATTTTTCATTGGTCCAGTTGCCGTAGTGAGTTGATTGTTGAAGTGCGTGTAAATGATTTGTGACACAGTCATCAACAAAGTGAACAAACTAACGTGGGATCCATAGAAAGGGATGGTAAACGGTAGTTTGAAGAAAACATCATAGGTAGAAAGATCCGTCGCCCAGAGAAACGATTCCTGGCGAAGCTCAATTGCATTAGGAAAGAAAAAGAACATCGCAAACAAGAATGGCATTTGAAGCACCATAGGGAGACATCCTGAAATTGGACTTACGCCTAATTTGGAGAAAAGCTTCATTTGCTCCTGCTGCATCTTCGTAGCGTCATCTCCATATTTTTCCTTCAGTTCATCTATCTCTGGCTTGATCACTCGCATCTTAGCCATCCCGATGTATGATTTGTATGTCAGTGGGAAAAGCGCAAGTTTGATCAGGAATACGATAATGACGATGATGACACCGTAGTTGGTGAAAAACTTCTCAAGGAATGCAAATAGATTAACGATGATGTATTTGTTAACCCAGCTTACAAAGAAGTAACCCATGTCCACATTGTCCTCAAAACCATCAGTAACCCGCTTTAGGGTTTTGTATTTGTCTGGGCCGAAATAGTAAGTAAACCCAGCTTTGCCATCCTGAAGTGGGATAGATAAGGTGGTAGCCATCGAGCGGACGATAGCGCTGTCAGCAGGTGTACTTTGGGTGATGGATACATTTTGGAAGTCAGTATCCGCAATCATCGCCGCAGTGAAGAAGCGCTGGCTAAAGCTTACCCATTTGACAGGCTCCTCAATCAACTCTTGCTCTAAATCATTTCCAGCACCGAGGTTGTCAAAAGACCCGGAACTTGTATAGTAGTTAAGTCTTGCTTGTCTTCTTGATTCGGCCAAGTTCATTTCTTGAGCGATTACCTGATCTTCCCAGTTTACTGATAAAGAATTCCCGGTAACTACTCCTTGATAACGATCTACTTCGAATGATTTCTTTACCTGATAGCTTCCGTCTGCCAAAGAGAACGATTGAATGATTGACCCACTTTCAGTTCCTGCTGTTAGCGTAAGAGTTTGGTTTTTTACTCCCTCCTCGTTTTCACTGCTTGTAACAGCTGATGTGAAATAAAGGTCATTCAGCGCTAAAGGTCCTTTATTGCTTTCAATGATGAAATCCATTTTAGAACTTTCCTCATTGAAAAGCTCCAGAGGTTCCATTTTCCAGCTTTTGTATTCTTTTAGTATTACCTTTTTGACCTGAGCTCCTTTTGAGGAAATCTCTACTTGTATTAGGTCGTTTTCAAGTGTAAGAGTTTGTTCTTCTCCTACTGTAATACTTGCTAGAGCGCCATATTTTGCAACTCTCGCTACATCTAGCGTACTATCATTCTCAGCAATACTTTCTGGCATTGCTGTTTGACTTGGTGCATTTGATTGAATCGACTCAGTTTGCGTAGTGGATGCTGTCTCCACTTCAGGGATCTCAGGTGAACTCGCAAAGAAAAGCGAATAAACAAGGATGACTGCAGCAAAAAGAATCAAACCAGTTGCTTGATTTCTGTCCATAAAGATTAATCGTAAACCCGAGAATAAGGCATCGGGGAGTTTTATTTAATTTTTTTGTCCACAGCAGCTTGGATGAATTTCACGAATAGCGGCTGAGGGGTTAATACTGTGCTTTTATATTCTGGGTGGAATTGTACTCCCACGAACCAAGAGTGGTTTTTGATTTCAACGATTTCTACTAAACCAGTCTCAGGGTTTTTGCCGGTTGCTACCATTCCGCTTTCTTCCATGTCCTTCAAATAGTCGTTGTTAAACTCGTATCTGTGACGGTGTCTTTCTTGGATCTTAGCTTTACCGTAGGCTTGATAGGCCTTACTTCCCTTTTTGAGGTCACAATCATACGAACCTAAGCGCATAGTCCCGCCCATTTGGTCAATATTCTTTTGTTCTTCCATTAGCCCGATCACCGGATTTTTGGTTGCTGGGTCCATTTCGGTACTATTGGCATCTTTTAGGTTCAATACATTTCTGGCGTATTCGATTACAGCTACCTGCATGCCAAGGCAAATACCAAGGAACGGGATGTTGTTTTCACGCGCATACCTCACTGTTTCTATTTTTCCCTCAAATCCTCTTTCTCCAAATCCAGGAGCGACTACGATGCCATCAAGATCGGTGAGCTTTTGAACAATATTATCAGGGTTGATTTCTTCGGATGAAATCAAACGAAGATTCACGTCACATTCGATCGAAGCGCCTGCATGCGTGAATGATTCGATGATTGATTTATATGAATCTGGAAGTGAAACATATTTTCCTACCAATCCTATAGTGACTTCCTGTGTAGGGTTTTTAAGCTTTCCTAAGAAATCTTTCCAGTTTTCTAAGTCAGTGTTTTCCTTTGAAGTAAGCTTTAGCTTGGTCATTACCCGCTCATCCAGTTTCTCCTTTTTCATAAGTAAAGGAACATCATAGATCGAGTCAGCATCCATTGCTTCTATTACACTATTCAGCTGAACGTTGCAGAAAAGCGCTAGCTTTTTCTTTACATCAGAAGGTAGGTGATATTCAGTACGGCAAACAAGTATGTCTGGCTGAATACCTGCTTCTAGCAATTGCTTTACCGAGTGCTGAGTAGGCTTAGTTTTTAGCTCTTTAGCGGCACTTAAGTAAGGGATTAAGGTGAGGTGAATTACCAAAAAATTATTTGCACCAAGATCCCATTTGGCTTGACGAACTGCCTCAATGAACGGAAGTGATTCTATGTCACCTACGCAACCTCCGATTTCTGTGATAATCACATCGTATTTTCCGTCTTCACCCAGCTTGTAGAAATTTGCTTTGATTTCGTCTGTAATATGCGGGATGACTTGCACTGTTTTTCCAAGGAATTCGCCTTTACGTTCCTTGGTGATCACATTATTGTAGATCCTTCCAGTGGTAATGTTATTGTCCTGTGAGGTGGTGATATTCAGAAAGCGCTCGTAGTGCCCCAAATCCAAATCGGTCTCTGCTCCGTCATCAGTCACATAGCATTCGCCGTGTTCATAAGGATTTAGAGTTCCTGGATCGATGTTTAGGTAGGGATCGAATTTTTGGATGGTTACTTTGAAGCCTCTGGCTTGGAGCAACTTGCCTAGGGAAGCTGCGATGATGCCTTTGCCGAGAGAGGAAGTAACTCCTCCGGTAATAAAGATGTATTTGGTGCTTGAAGCCATAAGAATGGGGGAGGATGGATATTTAATTGGATTCTTATGGGGCTCAAAATTATGGAAAATTTCCCGATTAATGGCCTTTTGAACTTTTATTAGCTGACTTTTCTCGAATTTCTTCACGTCTAGTGCAAAAGTTATCCGTGACAATACGTGACAATTGTTTTGAGGAGATACTGTTGCGGAGTGCTTTTATTATGTGCTATAGATCAAATTTGTATGCGATCATGGCCTAATTTATACTAGTTCAAAATGCTAATCCTTACACGAAATGAATACTAATCGCCGGGAAATTGTACTCATAAATCAAATTGATTATAAGAGATCTGTTACTATTGATTCTGCGCAACATAATGATAACGAGTCTTTTGTGATTAGTCCCTTGTCATTGTTTACATTGCTGGATAGGACTAAATTTGAGGAAGATGTAGAGGTGCTTAACGCGATATATTCCATGCTGTTCGACGAGTTTGTAATTGCTCGTAAACAACTTATATGTAATTGGCCTAGTGCTCCCTTGATGGATGAAACTATAATTAAACTAGTTGAGTATTGTCGTGCCGCGAGAATAGAAATTGTCATTGAGGATACATTGCCCCGTTTTTTGAATGAGGTCAAAATGCTACCTGAATTTGAAAAAATATGGAAATCTTTAATTCTATTTATAGTTCAGTCAGTTTGTGAAGATGTTAGTTTAAATGAGGCTATAGAGGAAATAGCCACTTTAAAAAGAGGCAACGAAAGTATATTGATTTTTAGTATTAAAGGAATTGAAATGATTAGCTATTCATACCTTAAACCTCAACTTTCTTCGTTTGAGTTGATGGTAGTAGGAGGTCTCTATGGGGCAAAAAGAAATGGATCAAGCAATACATTTTTCAAGTATAAGTGAGTTGTTGGATTCTCTTGGTCAGGAAATTGATCTTGTGGAATTTAAAGCTAATTTTTCTAATAGTTCAATAGAAAAACAATACTATAATGCTTTTAATCAGAATTTTCATTCGTATAATTTAGTCCAACAGTGGATGTTAACTTTCTCTGAGAATTAAAAACAGTACTACTTAGTTGTCTTTTAATGTTAAAATAAGTTTTTTTAATACGTTTATTTGATGCTAAGTTTAATAATTATATATATTGCCATTGGTTTATAAAAATAATTATTAACATACAAGGATAAACATGAGAGATTTAATCAAAGAGGCAATTGCTGATCTTAAAAAAGGTGATGGATTTATCTATGTAACTTCAGATGGAAGTAAGATAGATTTACACGAAGCAGCTACAAAGGGTATCGCTGTTACACCGGTTAATCCAAAAGACCAAGTAATAAAGAAATTGGAAGCTGCAGGTCTTCATTTGAATGACGGTAGATTCCTAAATGAATTGAATGAGCTAATTTCGCTTGTTACTGGAAGTGGAGCTGCTGCTAAAACTTCTAAGAGAAGAACATTCTCTGATGCTGAGAAAAGCAAAATCGTAGAAGAGTGGAAGAAAGTGGAAGCTGCAGGTAAGAAGACAAAAGCTGCATTCGCTAGAGAGATTGGTGTCGGTTATCAGACATTCATTAATTGGTTGAGAGGATAATCTCTCACCGATTAGAAACAAAAAAGGCAGCCTAGGCTGCCTTTTTTGTTTCTAATTACTTATGATATTTTCCATCTCTTAAGGCTACTAACTACAGTAAGTAGTGCTAATACGCAAAAGGCTATTATTGATTGCCCAACTAAGTCTGGTAGCGTTAGTGTAGGAAGTGAGATCTTTGGAAATGAAATGGAAAACTTAGGTATAGCATAATCTGATAGTTGGTATAGTTGTGGAGGTGCATTTTCTGAAAAAGGCACGAATAGTAATACTATCACTACAATTGCGGCAATCGAACCACCTATTAATTTCCAGGTAAAAGAAGAAATAACTGGTTTATAGATAGATACAGAATTCTTTTGGTTGAGTTTATCTAATATAGATCTACGGAAGTTGGATGAGGGCTCATCAGTTCCTAGCTCAGTGATGATCTGGCGGATATATTCGTCTTCCTTACCTTGATTTTTCATAGTAGATGAATTAATTCACTTTTTGTAATAGCTCGCAACGATTCCAACAAACTTTTTCTTCCACGATGCAACAGGATTTTAACATGTGAACTTGTTAAACTCATTATCTCCTCTATTTCTTTTATACTTTGTTCTTCTAAATAAAATAGGGTGAGTACTGCAGACTCTGCTGGCTTCAGTGCATCTAAGCCTTGTTTGATCAGTTCCTTTCTTTCGATCAACTGAAGAGATTTTAATCCATCCAAATAATCTATAGAGTCACTATCTAATACTTCCACTTCATCCAGCTTTATAGTGTAGTTTTTTGATTTTCTCAGCCTACCTAACGCTTCATTATATACTATCTTATATAGCCATGTCGTAAACTTAGAATTTCCTTCAAAATTTTTCAAGGCATGGAAGGCTTTCATAAATGCGTCTTGTGCAGCTTCTTCGGCTTCTTCTCTGTTTTTCAGAATACGCAGTGCAAGAGTGTAGACGTACTTTTCATGCTTTTGAATCAATTGTCCGTAAGCATTCAAGTTACCCTCTAGCGTTTTCTTTATATAATGTTGGTCTTCCTGGAATCGCATTTTCACATTGGATGCAAGTACCTGAAAAAAAGTTACATTTTTTTTCATAGAGTTGTAACCTTTTCCTCAACAGTCTACATCAAAGAAGAAAAAACACACAAATCATGGCTGTTACTATCTTAGTTGTTCTAATTATTTTCTCCTGTATTTTCGGAGTCATTTTCACCTTTTTGACTACAAGAAATAAGGAAAGGCTCGCACTCATAGAAAATGGTGCTGATGCAAAACTCTTCAACTCCGGCAAAAAATACAGCTTTGGCCAAGTAATACTCAATATAGCATTGCTTGCTATTGGTATAGGCGTAGGTGTATTGGTGGGAGCGTTGTTTCATCAAGGCGGGTTAGAAGAAGGAGTAGCTTTCACTTCTTCAGTTTTCATCTTTGGTGGAATAGGCTTGATGGTTAGTTTCTTCCTGAATAGAAAGCTTGCTGAGAAAGAAGGCTGATATCTTGCCAGATGGATGCTGAAAACCTCCCCTGAAATAGGAGAGGTTTTTTTGGTTTATGGGGTTTTGCCCCATGCTCTCATTTTTCTGATTATTTTTGTGAAAAACTAATTCATCTTGGATCACTCACAATTATTAGCTGCTTTTAGGGAAAAAGGAGTTTTACACCTTAAGGAAGGAAACGGAAAAGTAATCACACTCATGAAACCTGAACTTTGGAATTCAGAGATGGGTGAAGATTGGACCTATCTACTTTTTGATTTGTTCCAAATTCGAACCATTTGTGAGCCTTTTTCTGAAGTATCTCTAGATATAGTTGAGTACGCAAACAAGCCTACGGTATATCATAGCCCAGCAAATAAAATCATAAAGAATGGGCCCGTAGTAGCAGGCGTTCTGAAGTTTAGTTTGATACTTGAGCCTAATTGGAATAAACTATTATTTCAGATTTCTCAGCCTGTGATCGTCAAAATAGACACAAAGGAAGAAACTGCATTTCAAACTCCCATCTTGTTTCCACTATTAAGTCCAAGTACTAAGGAGATGTTTTTGGGGCCAGATGGGGATGTAAAAATTATTAAAGGATGAATTTCAAATCGCATCTTGATGAATTCGAAGTCTTTGGAAAAGTAGCAAAAGCTGCTGCCATTTTAGGTTTAGAGACCTATGTGGTGGGGGGTTATGTGAGAGATTTGATTTTGAAACGAGAGAAAAGCGGCCAGAAGGATATTGATTTTACCTGTGTAGGAAGTGGGATAGAGCTTGCTAAGGAAGTCGCAAAACAATTTGAAGGACATGTCCCACTCTCTGTTTTCAAGAATTTTGGCACTGCGATGCTGAAATTGGAAGACTGGGAACTCGAGTTTGTGGGTGCGCGAAAGGAATCCTACCGCTCAGAATCCCGGAAACCAATCGTGGAAACTGGAACACTCCAAGAAGATTTGGAGCGTAGGGATTTTACCATCAATGCGATGGCAATTTCTCTAAATGCCGCAGATTATGGTGAGCTCTTGGATCCTTTTGATGGGCTTTCTGATATCAAAAAGAAATTGATTCGTACGCCACTTGAGCCTAATGTCACCTTCTCGGATGATCCTCTACGGATGCTTAGAGCAGTGCGCTTTGCTGCGCAATTGGATTTTGATATAGATGGGGACACTTTTTATGCATTAAGTGAAAATGCTCATCGTCTACAAATCATCTCTGGCGAGCGAGTAGCGGTAGAATTGAACAAAATCATAGAAGTAAAAAAACCTTCCTACGGTTTTAAATTGCTGTTTGCAGGCAAGTTACTTCATGAGTTTTTTCCTGAAATGGTGGATTTGCAAGGAGTCGATTCCGTGGATGACAAATCGCACAAGGATAATTTCTACCATACCCTGCAGGTGCTGGATAATGTCTGTACGATGAGCGATGATCTCTGGCTGCGCTGGGCTGCGATCTTACATGATATTGCCAAGCCAGCTACAAAGCGATTTAATAAGAAAGTGGGCTGGACATTTCATGGACATGAAGATAAAGGTGCGCGAATGACTCCTGGGATTTTCAGAAGGCTAAAACTGCCAATGGATGACCGGATGAAGTATGTACAGAAGCTAGTCAAACTCCACCTTCGTCCGATAGCATTAGTCAAAGATGAAGTGACGGACTCGGCCTTGAGAAGATTACTTTTTGAAGCCGGAGATGATATCGATGATTTAATGAAACTTTGCCGTGCAGATGTCACGTCAAAGAATAATAAGAAAGTAAAACGCTACTTGGAGAATTTCGATAAAGTAGCTCAAAAGTTGATTGAAGTAGAGGAGAAAGACCAGGTTAGAAACTTCCAACCTCCAATTTCTGGAGAAGAAATTATGGAAATTTTTGATTTGAAACCTTCTAAAATTGTCGGAGATATTAAAGAAGAAATTAAAGAAGCTATATTGGAGGGCAAAATTCACAATAATCCTGTACAGGCACGTGAATTGATGCTAAAGATAGCTAAATCCAAAGGATTGACTCCACTATTAAATCGCCCAAAATCATAAATTAATTAAAATTCTATTCAAATGAAGCGCGTATTAATCATGCTGCTTATGGCCTTTTGTGCCAGCACTACTATTGCCCAGACAGCAGATTCTGTTGCCAGACTCGATCCAAAACTTAAGAAAACATTGAATGCCTCTGATCAAGCCGCATACCAATTAGCGATGAGGTATAACGACGTAGCTTCTGCGAAGAACTCTCTATACCATCTGATCGTCAGAAATCCTGAGGACATGAGGTATGTAGAAATGCTCGCTTCAGTCTATTTTGAAGCTGGTCAAGCGATGTCAGCAGCCCTTGTTTCAATGGATGTATTGAAGGTAAACGACAAAAGTGTGACCTCTTTGGAAATTGCGGCCTATTCTCTGGAGCAGGTAGGTGCATTGGAGAAATCTCTTCCTTATTTTGAGAGTCTTTACTTGCTGACCGGAGATAATTTTAGCCTTTACAAGTCTGGTTTTATCCAATACAGTTTGAAGAAATATCCGGAAGCGCTGAACTCTATGAATATGTTGGTGAAAAACTCCAAGCCTGAGGATAAGGTAGGTTTCCCGAAATCACAGACAGAAACGCAGGAAGTTAGTATGAAAGCAGCGGCGTTGAACCTGAAAGGAATGATCTACTTGGATCAAGGCTCGAAGGTAGAGGCGAAAGCAGCTTTTGAAGAGGCAGTTTCGCTAGATCCAGCATTCGATTTGGCAAAGGAAAACCTTGCTAAGACTAATTGATCTAATCGATGACTAATATAGAAACCGGCCCAATGGGTCGGTTTTTTTATGTCTATACGAGAATAGCTTTTTTGAGAATTACGAACCAGAAGTTTAATTGAATGGCAACTTTCTGGTAACACTTTTTAATCTTGATAGACTGAACTTCGCTGGTTATGAAGCGACTGATTTTATTTTTATTCA
Organism: uncultured Algoriphagus sp.; assembly: GCF_963974365.1. Classification (GTDB taxonomy): domain Bacteria; phylum Bacteroidota; class Bacteroidia; order Cytophagales; family Cyclobacteriaceae; genus Algoriphagus. Next base: position 97,412 of record NZ_CAXBBX010000013.1, read on the forward strand.
CAAACGCCATTATCTCGGTATATACCTCAACATTCTCTTTGGCTCAAAATGCCCGACTAATCAATTCTAAGTTGGATTCAGCATATCAGTTAGCGAAGAGTAAGCCTGACCAAGGGTTTCTACTTGCGACGGAAGTTTTAGAAGAAAGCAAGCAGACTTTGCTGGATTCTCTAATAGGAAAAGCCCAGTTGGTCCGCGGTAAAATTCTCTTGCAGTTCGGTTTGTTTCAGCCTGCAGCTGAGGCATTCTATGAGGCGGAACATATTTTTCAACAGTATGAATTGCCTTCACTTTTGGCCCAAGTGAATAATGGATTGGGGCAGGTCTATTATAAAATAAAAACGGCCGAAGATGCACTGCTCCGTCACGAGGCGGCATTGAATATTTATCAAAAGCTACGAAACGAAGAAGGGGAGGCAGAGACAATAAGTTTCATCGGTGGTATGTATGAGAAAATGGGTTCATATCCAAAAGCGCTTGAACATCAGCGAGTAGCGCTCAAGATCTTTGAGGAGCTTCATCTCAGTAGTCAATTGGCATTCGTAAGAGAGAATATTGGGAGTATTTATGAAGATCTAGGACAATATGATTCTGCATATTCCAATTTCCGGAAAGCATATGTGTTAAATACTGCTCTTGGAGATAGTCTTCGAATGATTGGTAATTTAAATAATCTCGGAGATGTGCTTCGCAAAACCCGAGAGCCAGAGCAAGGATTGCTTTATTCAGTAAAAGCTGCTGAGATGAGCGGGAGACTTGGCTCTTTATATCAGCAGAAAAGTGCGGTGGTTGATATATCAAAGGCTTATGCAGAGATGCGGGATTATGAGAATGCTTATAAATATTTGGAGCAAAGCAGGCAACTAAGTGACTTGGTTTATTCGGAGGAATCGGCTAGGCAATTTGCGATTCAGGAAGCACATAACAGCCTGTTTGCCAAAAATCAACAGATCAATCAGCTGGAGCAAATGAGAGATTTTGATACAAAAGTGAAATGGTTGCTCCTGTTTTTAGTGATTCTATTGTCTGTTTTAGGTTGGGTCATTTTAAATAGACAAAAGCTAAAAATTAAGAGCAATAGGGAATTGTTGCAGCGACAAGAAGAGATTTTGCTGGTAAAGGAGCAATTGATCAATACAGAGAAAGAAAATCTGAAATTGCTTGAGTTAAAAATGGAGGCCGAAGATAGAGCACATTCCAAATCCCTTACAGCCCAAACTCTTCATGTCATAGATAAAAATCAAATGCTCGAAGATATTCAGGCTAAGCTGAAAAGCATCTTGGAAGAAGACCCAAAAGAGCAAAAGAAAAGGATCCGGAATTTGATCAAGCAGATTGATTTTAACTTTTCGCACGATACAGATTGGGATGATTTCAAGCAGACTTTCGAACGTGTACACCAGGATTTTTTCAAAAACATACAAGCGAGATCTGGAGGTTTGACTCCAGCCGAAATGAAACTTGCAAGCCTGATGCGGCTGAATTTAAACTCCAAAGAAATCGCCTCCTCATTAGGGATTTCCATGGATAGCCTTCGTATTTCACGCTACCGACTTCGAAAAAAATTGAACCTACAAAAGGACGATAGTTTACAGCAATTTCTTCTTTGTATATGATTTACAATTTGTTAATCTGTTTTTAACATAGTGTAATCTTCTATTTTTCAATTTGTTATGATTGATTTTTGAAATTCTGTTTAGGTTTTGTTAACGGTCACTTTCCTCATTGTTGCCCAATTGATAACAGTCATTTCTAGTCTGCAGGTACAGTCCGAGCTAACATTGTAGCATCAAAACCATACTAAATCTTATGTCAACAAGTAGACTAATTTATGGACTGTCCACACTGGGAATTCTCGTGACTTCCTGCAGTAAACCAGTTCAGCAACAAGAGGAAACAGTAGCAGTAGAGCAAACCTTGGTGAAGCCAATCTATGTGACTGACTCGGTAATTCATGATACCGATGATCCAGCCATTTGGGTGAATCCTTCCGATCCAAGCAAAAGCCTAATCATCGGAACAGATAAAGATGCCGAGGGAGCTTTGTATGTATTCGATTTGAAAGGAAATACAATAGATTCCCTGATTGTCCGAGATATTCAGCGTCCAAACAATGTGGATGTGGGTTACGGATTGGATCTAGGAGATCGAACGGTTGACTTTGCAGTTACTGGAGAGCGAATGACTTCCAAATTAAGATTTTTCAGCCTTCCAGATATGAAGGAAATAAATGTCGGAGGAATAGAAGTATATGAAGGGGAATCCGGCCCTGATTTCAGAGATCTGATGGGCGTCGCTCTTTTTCAAGACAAAACTACCGGTAAGAATTATGTGATCGCTGGTAGAAAAAATGGGCCTACAGATGGGACTTATTTGTGGCAATATGAGGTTCTCGGAAAGGATGGTCAAATCACCCTAAATCTTGTTCGGAAGTTTGGCTCATACTCTGGTAAAAAAGAAATCGAAGCCATAGCAGTTGATGCTGAATTAGGCTATATCTATTATTCCGACGAAGGAGTTGGCGTGAAAAAGTACTATGCTGACCCTGAGAAGGGGAATGAAGAACTGGCATTTTTTGCGCAAGAAGGATTTTCTGACGACCACGAAGGAATCTCCATTTACAAACTGGATGATGCCACCGGGTATATTTTAGTTTCAGATCAGGGTTCAAATCTTTTCCACGTTTTCCCAAGAGAAGGATCTGCTTCCAATTCACATGAGCACAGTTTAATCACCAAAATCGCCACAAGTACAATATCCAGTGATGGATCTGAATCCATCAGTTTGGCTTTGGGACCTGATTTTCCTCATGGACTTTTTGTAGCCATGTCTGATGATAAAACCTTCCAGATCTATCGCTGGGAAGATTTGGCTGGTGACATTCTAAAATCAAAAAATTAATCATTCAACCTCATAGTTATGAAAAATCAATTACTAAGAGCAATTACCTTGATCGCGGCTTTTTGCCTGAGCCATCAGATGCTAGCCCAAGGTGTTTTAAGAGGAAGGGTTATCGATGCACAGAACCTATCTATGCCAGGTGCAAATGTTATTTTGAAGGGCACTACAATCGGTACTATTACCAATCAAACTGGAGATTTTTCTATTGTTGATCTTCCGGCTGGAACTTATGAAGTAGAAGTTTCATACTTGGGCTATGGGTCTTTACTCCATGATACGGAGGTAGAAAATGGTCAAACCACTATTCTGAACTTCAAACTGGATGAAACTACGATAGAAAGTCTGGAATTTGTGGTGATGGGAGATCGGCTTAAGGGGCAAGCTAAAGCGCTCAATCAGCAGAAGAATAATGCCAATATCACCAATGTGGTATCCTCTGATCAAATTGGTCGGTTTCCTGATGCCAATATTGGAGATGCCCTGAAAAGAATTCCTGGTATCACCATGCAAAATGATCAGGGTGAAGCAAGGAATATCATTATCCGAGGTCTTGCGCCTCAGCTTAATTCTGTGACTTTGAACGGGGAAAGATTGCCATCTGCAGAAGGGGATAACAGAAATGTACAAATGGATTTGATTCCATCAGACATGATCCAGACCATTGAAGTGAACAAGGCTGTCCTTCCAAGTATGGACGCAGATGCAATCGGAGGCTCGGTTAACCTTGTGACTCGTCAAGCGCCAAATTCACTTCGTATATCTGGGACTGCAGCATCTGGTGTCAATTTACTGTCTAATAAGCCCATCTGGACTGGCGGTTTGATTATAGGCAACAGATTCTTTAATGATAAATTGGGAGCCATTTTTTCAGGTTCTTACAATAATCATCGCTTTGGCTCAGACAATATCGAAGCAGTATGGAAAGAGTACGATAATGGGGTCGCTTTGGAAGAGTTTGATATCAGAGAGTATAGAGTGCAGCGTGTGCGTCGTTCAGCAAGTGTTGCTTTTGACTATGAGATCAATGACAATCATACACTTTTCCTTTCCGGAATGTACAATCATCGGGATGACTGGGAGAACAGATTCAGAATGAGAGTTAGCCAGTTGGACGATTCATTTGATGAGGGAGATTTTACTGAGGTTAGTTCTGGGAATTACCTCACGAAAGGCCGCGTAGAATATGAGACCAAAGGTGGTTTGGATAGCGATAGAAATAAAGCGGCTAGACTGGAAGATCAGCGAGTGTATAATACTACACTCGGCGGTAGTCATTTATTCAACAAATTGAAAATGGATTGGTCAGCAACTTATGCGAAGGCATCCGAAGAAAGACCTTTTGAGCGCTATACTTCCTATAGATCTTCGGGGCAAAATGTCACTGTAGATGTTTCTAATCCAAATAAGCCTTACGCATACCTAACTGATCCTGCAGATAATCTTGGAATTGGGTTCAACGGACTTTCAGAGCAATATGGGTATACATCTGACCGCGACTTAAATGCGAAATTGGATTTTAAACTCCCATATAGCCCTAAAGGTATTCTTCAGTTTGGTTTGAGGTACAGAGGAAAAAATAAGGAGCGGGAGAATAATTTTTATGAATACGAGCCTTTGGATGAAGAAGCGTTCGGAGAAACCATTGGAGAAGTGCCCCATGAGAACTACTCAGATCCAAATTTCCTAGTAGGCTCACAATACCAAGTAGGTACATTTATGACTCCTGATTATTTGGGTGGTTTGGATTTCAAAAACTCAGGTTTATTTGAAGAAAGCGATATTCCTGAGGAATATGCGCCAGGTAATTACAGCGCCAAGGAAACTATTACAGGTGGGTATGTAATGGCAGATCATCAGTTCTCAGAAAAATTCTCAGCGATTTTTGGGGTGAGGATAGAACACACTTCTATTGATTATGTTGGAAATATCTTTGATATAGATAACGAAGAAATTTCACCAGCAGAAGGCGAGCAAAGCTACACGAATTTCATGCCTGGGGTACATTTGAAATACAATATGAATTCAAACTCTGTCTTAAGATTTGCCTGGACTAATACCATTGCAAGGCCAAATTATTTTGACTTGGTTCCTTATGCTGAGTTTAGTCCTGAAGATGAGGAATTGTCCCGTGGGAATCCGAATCTGAAGCCAGCTACTGCCATGAACTTTGATTTGATGGGAGAAAAGTATTTTGATAATGTTGGGTTGATCTCGCTGGGAGGGTTTTATAAAGATATTGACGATTTCGTCTATACGATCACTTCTCAGGGGTACAGCGATCCACAGTTTGGATCCGATCTTCAATATTCCCGTCCAGAAAATGGGGGCACAGCAAAAATCTATGGCCTTGAAGCATCTATACAGCGTCAGTTATGGAAGGGAATAGGCGTATATCTGAACTATACGTATACCAACTCTTCAACTACTGGGATTGAGGGAAGAGACACTGATGATATAGAATTGCCAGGGACTGCTGATAACATGTTCAATGCTTCTCTTTCTTTTGAAAATAGGCGATTCGTGGCACGCGTATCCGTAAATTACGCTTCTGATTATTTGGATGAATTGGGAGGAGAGAGTTTTGAAGATCGCTATTATGATAAGCAAGCTTTCTTGGATGTTAATGCCTCTTACGCGATTACCCCTAAATGGAGAGTCTTTTTCGAAGGAAATAATCTGACTAATCAGCCATTGAGATATTATCAGGGAATCAAATCGAGAACGATGCAGGCTGAGTATTATAATGTGCGATTGAACTTTGGTTTGAAGTTCGATTTGTTCGAATAACAACGGTTTAGCATATAAAAAAGGCTACCAAATATTAATTGGTAGCCTTTTTCAACTGTATTTAGTGATGAACCTCAGTGTTAAAGGAATAGGTAGTAAGCGAGAAAGGTCGTCAGCAATGAAATCCCAAAACTCATCAATAGGATCTTCGAATAATTTGTTACCCATTGACCTTTTTTAGTGTTTCCTTCTACTATCAGCTGCCGGTTTGGCCTTACAACTTCTTGAATTAGTGCTAAGCACCCTAGAAAGTAGATTGATAGTATAAGGGTGAAACTTGCTGCGATTTCCATGATTGTTAATTTGAACTCCAAATTTAACAGCAATTCAAACCAATGCTTTTGAAAAAGAGAAACTTAACAATTTGATAATGAACAAAAAAGAGGTGATTTATTCGAATAAATCACCTCTTATGTTTTATCAGAATTCTATTTAACAGCTATTACATCAGCTTTTCCGTCAGGATCTCCTATTACTGAGCCTCCATTATTAGGAGTGCCATATAGCAACAATCCGCACACATGTGGAGATGCCATGGAGGTTCCATTGTAGCTGGCATATCCTCCAGGAACGGTAGATAATATGCCTACTCCTGGAGCAGCAAAATCAACAGGAGGATTGCCATAATTTGAGAAAGAGGCAAATCTGTTGTTTATGTCAATGGCAGAAACGGTAAAAATGTTACTGCCGTTTACTCTAGCAGGAGATGAATTATTAGCATTGGTACTTTCATTACCGGCAGCGAGAGCTACTTTAATTCCGGCATTCCCTAACGCGGATACTGCAGCATCAAGAGCAGCCGATGTTGGACCTCCGAGACTCATATTGGCTACATCTCCAGCGTTTGCGTGGTCCGTAACGTAATCAACGCCTGCAATTACTCCAGAATACGATCCTGAACCTCTAGAATCCAACACTTTTACTGGAATAAGAGTAACTCCTGGGGCTACCCCGATTACGCCAATATTATTATCAATCGCTCCTACAGTCCCTGAAACGTGTGTCCCGTGTCCGTTTCCATCACTGCCGATGTCAGAGTCTTTCCCTTTGGAAAAGGCATTGAATCCGATGCCAGCATTCACATTCAAGTCTGGATGTGAAGAGTCTATTCCTGAGTCAATTATATACGCTTTCTTGTTTCCTGTATAGGTGATTCCTCCACCTACCCTTGAAATTCCATAAGGAGTCTGTTGTGAAGTTGATCCACCTCCACCACCTCCGCCTCCTGGACCTTTACCAGGAGGTGGTCCTAATGCGATCACCCGATCTTGCTCAATAGCCTTGATTGAAGGGTCTTTAGAGATTGCTTGGAGTTGCTCTTCTGTCAATGACACTGCAAATCCTTCAATACTGCTTCCATATACGAAACCAAGATTTTCTTCAGATATTCGATATTTTGCTAAAAGTTCAGACCCGGTTTTTCTCATGGCTGCCTGGATGGCTACGTAGGACATGTCTTTTCTGAAATTAATTCCTGTAGGTATTAATGTAACGATGTACTTTCCAGGAATAACGTCACCTGACTGGTATTTCACAAATTCAATCGAATTTCCTGTGATTGGAGATTCTGCCTCTTGCTGGCAGGAGAAGGCAAGGGTTCCGATAAGGATTCCTGCATATAGGGCAGGTTTTTTCCAAAGTTTTTGTTGGTTGATCATAAAGTAGAGTGGTTAATTTGTTTTTAGAACTAACTCTTTGTTAAGTGTTTAGAGCAGTTTATACATATAATGTCTGGAAATTATATGAATTAACCAATTCTGGATGCGCAGGTAAAGGCAAAAAAAAGCCCCGGATTATCGGGGCTAAGTACTTATTTTTTGATTGGGGATTCTATCATTTTACCCATCCTGTTTTTGCTTTCTAAGGTATTTGCAAGTTCTACTCTATCCAGTTTTGTAACTCTGGCTGATGATGGCACTCCAGTGATTTGCTCAATTGCTGTTCTGAGCATTATCTCATTTACATCTCCCAGCTCTTTCAATCGTTCAGTATTTTCATTCACAGCTATATTCGGGGTGAAGCCAGTGCTGTAATCAGACTGATCCAAACTGTTAAAGCTTTGGGTGACGATTGGAAGTAATCCATAAAGATTGTCTGGATTGTCCTCATCCTCAATTGGAATCGACCCTACATTTTTACCATAGGTCACATCACCTATCAAGAAAACATCCATGTAAGGTTTTAGCCCATTGATGATGAGTTCTGAAGCTGAGGCCGTTCCAGCGGAGGTTAACACATACATACGATTTCCGGATAATGTGTTGCCTAGGTTTTGGGATTTATTTAGAAATTTTGTTTGGACATTTCTTAACGCTTCAACATTCTCAGTAAGGAATGCATTGTATTTAGTTTTAGAGAAAATATCAGCGTTGGTGACACCAGGGCCAATCAAACTGGCTAAGTTTACAGCAGATGATACATAACCTCCTCCATTATACCTTAAGTCTAATATCAAGCTATTGATATTCTCTGCTTTCATTTTAGCAAAAACAGCATCCATTTCCTTGTCATACTTAGTAGCGTCTGCCGTAGTGCCAGGGGCAAAGAAATTGTAAATCACATATCCGATTTTTTGATTATTTACGGTGTAAATAGAGTCTAGAAAATTCGGGTCTTCCGAAAATTGTACTGGAGTAATGGAAATATCATCCATTTCGATATAGGCTCCTGCATCATCGATGAATCTGAGTGGAGTAATTGTATGAGTCGTTTCTGTCTGCTGAAGGAGCTCTCTATAGTTATTAATGTTGATTTGGGTACCATTGATTGCCACTATCGCATCACCTCGCATTAGATCTTTTGCAGCAGCGGGACTATTTTTTTTCACATAGATTACCTCAGCATATACATTATCCGAATCAGGCATTCTGTACAATTTGAATTCGTAGCCTGGATCCAGCGAAATCCCTTGTAGGGAATTGATCAATTCTTGGTAATCAGGATAGATTACAGAAAAGCGATCTGTAGGCGTATAAAGAAGGGAGTTGAAATAATTTGTAGGATCAGAAGTCTCCGCAATTGGAGTCTTCATATTGAGCCTCCAATAATACACCTCATCCATCACATCAAATATCCAATTGTTGATTTCTTCTTCAAGCGTTAACTCAGAATCTACGACAGGATCTTTGTCATCATCTTTACAGCTCCAAAGCAGTCCACTGAGGATTGCTAAGAAGAAAATTCTTGAGAAAAGGGTAGCCTTCATATTTGGGTGATTTGGATATTTACAAACGCAATAATTTTATTACGGTTGATTATTATTCGATTTTAGAATGTCGAACCATAGGAAACGTCGTGTGTCTGACTATCCTTGAGTTCTCCATTTTCGCATTTCAGTACTCTATATGGGTACTTACGAAGTAAATCATAATTATGGGTTGCCATCAATATCGCTGTGCCCTTTTTGTTGATTTCCTGGAAAAGCTTGAAGATCCCATCGGCAACATCCGGGTCGAGGTTTCCGGTAGGTTCATCTGCAAGTAGTATTGAAGGTTCGTTAAGTAAAGCTCTAGCGATTACCACACGCTGTTGCTCTCCCCCAGAAAGCTGATGCGGCATTTTACTAGATGCATTATTCAGACCTACCAAAAGTAGGACCTCAGCCATTCTTGAATTGATTTTTGATTTATCTGTCCATCCAGTAGCTCTCATCACAAAAGCTAGATTTTCTGCTACAGATCTATCATTGAAGAGTTGGAAATCCTGGAAAATAATTCCGATTTTTCTTCTCAGAAAGGGGATTTCCTTGGTTTTAATATTTTCCAAATTAAATCCTGCCACTTCCGCACTTCCACTTCTCAACTCCAAATCTGCGTAAAGTGTTTTAAGCAAGGAGCTTTTTCCGCTCCCAGTTCTGCCGATTAGAAATACAAATTCGTGTTGCTCTACCGAGAAATTAACATCGGCTAGGATTGGATCTAAGCCTTGAAAGATTGTTGCTTGTTTTACCTGAAGTACAGGCTGAGTACTGAAATCCATTCTTATAGTTCTAATTTTTGCAGTTTTCCAAAAGGAAGTTCTTTTATTAACGCTTCTAATTCATCTTCCTTTCCTTCTAAGCCAAATTTCTCCATTTTTTTCAATGGCCTATCTGCCCTGAAATAGGCTACTAATACAAAGTTCTCATCTCTGATTTGTATATAGTCAGGGATTTTCGCTTTGCCTTTTACTTTGATAATATACATAGGGGAAATTGAAAAAAAGACCGGCAAATGCCGGCCTTTTACTTATTTATTTGCCAGCTGCTTTGGCATGATCTGCCAAAAACGTTGCCAAACCAGAGTCAGTCAAAGGATGATTGAGTAAGCCAGTGATTACTTTCAATGGACAGGTAACAACATCTGCGCCTACTTCTGCACATTTCAATAGGTGCATAGTATGTCTTACTGAAGCTGCAAGAACCTCAGTTTCGAAACCATAATTGCCATAAATGTGTACAATTTGAGCGATAAGATCCATGCCGTCGAATGCAATATCATCTAATCTACCAATAAATGGAGATACATAAGAAGCCCCTGCTTTTGCAGCCAAAAGTGCCTGGCCAGCAGAGAAAATCAGCGTACAGTTAGTACGGATTCCTTCACTTTGGAAATATTTTAGTGCTTTTAAGCCATCCTTGATCATTGGGATTTTTACCACGATTTTGTCATCGATCTTAGCAAGCTCTTTTCCTTCTTTTACCATGCCTTCGAAATCGGTGGAGATTACCTCAGCACTAACTTTATCATCTACGATATCACAGATCGCTTTGTAGTGAGCTCTTACTTTTTCATCTCCGCTGATGCCTTCTTTGGCCATCAATGAAGGGTTGGTAGTTACGCCATCTAAAACACCTAGGTCATAAGCTTCGCGAATGTCACTAAGATTGGCTGTGTCAATAAAGAATTTCATGTTTAAATTGTTTAATAGGTTTTGAAACCTCTCTTCTTAAGCTTTGTTATTCTTGTCTTAAATAAAAAACAGGGTAAAAGCCATGTAGAAGGATGATTCCAAATGGATTTGATTGTAAGAAACAAAGTTAGAAGATTAATCAAGATTTGGAACTTGATTGGAGGTGCCCAAGAAAAAATAGGGCAAAAAAGAAGCGGCATCGCACCGCTCAACCACCTACCCTTGCTTCCTTCCGGACCTGGGGGATTCAGCAGGAGCTGGTCGTGCCGCCGGCGCAAAGGTAAGGAGAAATTCATTTTTTACAATGATCCTAATCAGGATTGCCTAATTAACGGCTTTTGGCACTGACTATGAGGGGGATTAATTTCAAAGTATAGATTTGAGATTTGAAATTACTTCGTCTTAGCGAAGTGCATCTGGAATTCCAACACATTGCAGTGGATAAATTCGTCCTCTGCTAGGTCTTCAAAAATCTCTTCATCAAAGGTCATTTCTGTCTTTTCTATTTTTCCATCTGGATGCACTATTAGTTCAATCCCTGTGAACGTCTCAGGTTCAACTTGTACCAAAACTTGGTAATCGTCAAAAACTCGCTTGAAATACTGTGGAAATGCTTTTGCCATAATGTTAGAGCGTTTGTTTCGCGAAATTACTCATTCGGTCCAATTGGGTAATAACTTGAGTAATATATCATCACATCTGAGGGATTGCTTTGGGTTATTTTTATCCTTTCAAAAACATAAAATGCCTGAGCCAAAAAATCTTTTTCATTTAAAGGCTTTACTGGGCTGATTGCGTGGTTTTCTACTTTGAAAAGTATGCCGTTTGGGCCTATTATCTCATATCCGTTTGTATGTCGCTTCCTTTTTACTTTGTAGACTTCTCCATCTACAAATTCAAATCGGGCACTACCCCAGAAGTAACTTCCCTTTCCTCTGGCAATTTGTAGATTGGTTTTAGGTTCTACAATTCGCGCTTTCTTTATTTTATTATCGTCGTGGTTGAAAAACAAATGGAATGTTCTTCCTTCAAAATCAAGGTCAGCGTAGCGATAACCCCTATCAATTTCCATTTTAGCTTCTTCTCCTGAATCAGCTTTAAAATTTACTTGATGCATGGGAGCTGTCCATTCTGCTGCGTTTTGTGCCTTCGCAATTCCCTGAATCACAAAAACAAGAATTAGGATGAATAGGATGTTTTTCATTTTAGTAGCGGTTATTCCCTAGTCGTCAACGTTTTAAGATTGTTTTAGTTTCAGATTCTAGCCACTATGAATCCCATTTGCTTAAGTTTTTGAATTAGTATCTGTAAATTTTTGATAAAAAAGATGTGCAGATGCTTTGTCCTTAACAATCCCTTTCTAAATTTGCTGTCATTCTTATGAAAACAATCGCAAACAAATACTGGTGGTGGCATTCTTACTCTTTCCAAAAGGAAGTTTAGAAAGCCCCTGCATTTAATTTTGCGTTACGACATAGTATAAAAGGCTTACTGGATTTCCGGTAAGCCTTTTTTCATGAAATCGAGGTACACTAAAAAGTCACACACTAACATGATTATAATCGCTGCGAGATTCCATATGGCAGTTAAAAGCCAAATTATAATCATATGAATAAATAAATACGAAATGACTCATATTAAACTACCTATTTTAACTACTTACAGAAAGCGCCTAGCGGACACGATCACCCCTGTGAGTATTTATCTGCAGATTCGGGATCGTTTTGCAAATCCTATTCTGCTCGAGAGTTCAGATTATCATGGTCAGGAGAATAGTTATTCCTATATCTGTTTCAATCCATTGGCAACTTTCAGTTTCAATGCTGGAGAAGTGAAAGAAACCTTACCATTGGGGCATTCTGTATCTTATAAAGTGAGTTCGGATCAGAAGCTGATGGAGAGCCTTAGAGCTTTTGGGAACAAGTTTGATACGGGTCAGGATAATTTTAAATTTAGCTCGAATGGACTTTTTGGATACATCCAATACGATTCAGTAGCCTATTTCGAAGATATCAATCTGCAGAATACAAAGGCATCTGAGGTGCCGATGATGCAATATTCGGTGTATCAAAATATCATTGTGGTAGATCATTATAAAAATGAGCTTCATTTATTAGAGCATAGGGTTGCAGGTGCGGAGAATCCGGAATTAACGGATGAGATCGAAAGGTTGCTTTCAAATAAAAATATTCCAAGCTACTCGTTTAAGAGAGTAGGAGAAGAAAGCTCAAACTACACCGATGAGGAATTTCTCAAAATTCTGAATCAAGGAAGAGAGCATTGCTTTAAAGGTGATGTGTTCCAGATTGTACTTTCCAGAAGGTTTTCCACTGCCTTCAAAGGTGACGAATTCAATGTATATCGTGCCCTTAGATCTGTCAATCCTTCACCTTATTTATTTTATTTTGATTACGGTTCTTTCAAGGTTTTTGGAAGTTCTCCAGAAGCTCAAATCGTAGTGAAAGATAAACGGGCTACCATTTATCCAATAGCGGGTACATTCCGTCGTACAGGAAATGATCAGGAAGATGCAGTTTTGGCGCGCAAACTTTATGATGATCCAAAAGAGAATTCAGAACATGTGATGCTTGTGGATTTGGCGAGAAATGACCTCAGTAGATCCTCTGAGAAAGTTACCGTGGATGTCTTTAAAGAGATTCAATACTATTCACATGTGATTCACTTAGTATCTAAAGTGACGGGAGAATTACCAGAAGGAACAAATCCACTTCAGTTGGTAGCTGATACCTTTCCTGCAGGTACACTTTCCGGAGCTCCTAAATATAGAGCTATGGAGCTGATAGACGAGTTGGAGAATGTTTCTAGAACGTTCTATGGTGGAGCGATTGGCTACTTAGGGTTCAATGGTGACTTCAATCACGCGATTTTGATCAGATCATTTGTTTCTGAAAACAATCAACTCAGATTCCAAGCAGGTGCGGGTGTAGTCGCCAAATCAACTATCCCATCTGAATTGCAAGAAGTCGCAAATAAACTGGAAGCGCTTAGGGTGGCTTTAAGAGCGGCGGAGAATATTTGAGTTGGAAGGTTTTAAAGTAGGAAGGTTGTAAAGTGGTATAATGAGTATTCTTGAAAATATTTGATATAAATCTTTGAATATGAAGGCTAACAGTTTTGAAGAATTACTCATTTGGCAAAAAGCAATTGAGATTGGAGTAGAGATCTATTCTCTTTCTGATCAAGTACCTCTCAAAAGCGACTACAAATCTAGAGATCAATTAATTGGGTGTGCAATATCGATTTCGAACAATATAGCCGAAGGATTTGAATACAACAATAAGCTTCAGTTCATTAGATTTCTAGGCTATGCGAAGGGATCAGCAGGTGAATTAAGAAGTCAATTAGCACTATTAGTTAAAGTAAACAGAGTTTCGGAAGAGACATATTTAAAATTAAAAGAAGAGTTAATTGTCTTGTCAAGGCAGATTAAAGCTTTAATGACCTATTTGAAAAATAAGAAAGAATAGAGTAAAACGGAATGGATTGCAAGGGTTGGGGATAAGTGAACTTTACCACTTTTCGACTTTGCCACCTTTCAACCTGAATTACCTATTAAAACGATAAAATTATATGCGAATTCTCGTCCTAGATAACTACGATTCCTTCACCTACAACTTGGTATATATCGTCCGCCAGCTTGGTTATGGGGCAGATATGGATGTGTTCCGAAATGATAAAATCAGCTTGGAGGATGTCTCTCAATACGATAAAATAATTCTCTCTCCTGGACCTGGAGTACCGGAAGATGCTGGAATAATGCCTGAGCTTTTGAAGAAATATGCTTCTACTAAGTCAATATTGGGAGTTTGTCTTGGTCATCAGGCGATCGGGGAAGCCTTTGGTGGAGATTTAATTAACTTATCAGAAGTTCTTCATGGGGTGGCTTCTATTGTAAAAGTGGAGGATGACTTGCTTTTCAAGGACGTTCCCGATACATTTAGTATTGGTAGGTATCACTCCTGGGTCGTTAATGAAATCACCCTTTCATCAGACTTGGAAGTGATTGCCCGTACACCCGACAATCAAATCATGGCTTTGAGGCACAAGAAGTTTGATGTCCGGGGCGTACAATTTCATCCAGAGAGTATTCTTACTGAAAACGGAGTGCAGATTCTCAAAAACTGGTTGGAGAATTAAGAATCAAACCACCCACCTACTTCCTAAATATTATGAAAGAAATATTAAATCATCTCATCGAACATAGAACGCTCACTCGAGAAGATGCGCTTGAAGTTCTAAAAAATATTACATCCGGCACTTATAACCAGAGTCAAATCGCGGCCTTTATGACCGTATATATGATGAGAAGTATCACTGTGGAGGAACTTTCGGGATTTAGACAAGCTATGCTAGAGCGTTGCATTCCTGTCGAAATCGCTGAATATGACGCAATGGATCTTTGTGGTACTGGCGGTGACGGGAAGGATACATTTAATATTTCTACTTTATCTTCTTTCATAGTCGCTGGAGCTGGTCAGAATGTAGCCAAGCATGGTAATACTGGCGTGTCATCCATCTGTGGATCTTCAAACTTACTTGCCTACTTTGGCTATGAATTCACAAGTGATTTAGACAAGATCCGTCAGAGCTTAGACGAAGTCGGGATTTGCTTTTTGCATGCTCCGCTTTTCCACCCAGCTATGAAACATGTAGGGCCAATCAGAAAGGATCTTGGTGTAAAAACCTTCTTCAATATGCTTGGCCCAATGGTGAACCCGAGTTTTCCTAAAAAACAATTGGTTGGTGTATTTAGTCTAGAGCTGGCAAGGCTTTATGGGTACCTCTATCAGGAAATGCAAGGACGATTTTCGATCCTACACGCCTTGGATGGATATGATGAGATTTCATTAACAGGTGATTTCAAAATGATTTCCAATGATGGGGAGAAAGTTTTAAAACCTGAAAACATTGGTCTTCAACGATTGAGTGCCGAATCAATCAAAGGAGGAGATACCATTCAAGAATCGGCCAAAATCTTTGAGTCTATCCTGAAGGGGAAAGGCACAAAAAGTCAAAATGCAGTGGTATTGGCAAATTCTGCGGCAGCATTAGTCACAGCGCAAGAAGGCCTTTCTTTCACGGATGCTGTCGCAAAAGCGGAGGAAGTTCTACTTTCCGGAAAAGCATTAGCAGTGTTTGAAGGCCTTGTCAATCCAAAAACCTCAATTTCTTTAGCTTAAAATTGTATGAATATTTTAGATAAAATTATTGCTCAAAAACACATAGAAGTAGCAGAAAAGAAAAGTTTGGTGCCTGCAAAAATGCTTGAAAAAAGTGTCTTTTTTGACGGGCAAGTGGTATCAATGAAAAAGTATGTGTGCGATCCTGAGAAGTCTGGAATCATTTCTGAATTCAAAAGAAAGTCACCTTCCAAAGGTTTGATCAATGGCTCTGCTTCAGTAGAAGCAGTAAGTATAGGATACATGCAGGCAGGGGCCTCGGCTTTATCGATTTTGACGGATACTGACTTCTTTGGTGGCAGTAATGCCGATCTTAAGGAAGCCCGTAAATTCAATTTCTGCCCGATTCTTCGAAAGGATTTTGTGGTGGATGAATATCAGATTCTAGAAGCAAAGTCTATCGGAGCAGATTGCATTTTGCTAATCGCAGCGGCTTTGGAGCCTGCTAGATTGAAAGAATTAGCAGCTTTCGCAAAAAGTTTGGGACTTGAAATTCTAATGGAAGTGCATGATGGTGAAGAACTGGAAAGAAGCCTTTGTGATGAATTAGACTTGGTAGGTGTGAATAACAGGAATCTGAAAACATTTGATGTGTCATTACAAACCTCCTTAGATTTGGTTGATAAAATACCAAGTGATTTCGTAAAGATTTCTGAAAGCGGTATTTCTGATCCAGCTACTTTGATCACTTTGAAAAAAGCTGGTTTTGATGGATTTCTTATAGGAGAAAACTTTATGAAATCCAGCCGTCCAGAGCAGGCAGCTTACAATTTCATCAAAGAATACAAGAAACTTTTGGCTAAAGAATCAACAGTAAGTATCTGATGAGAATCAAAGTCTGTGGGATGCGGGATCCTGAGAATATCAAAAACCTGATTCAAGAGGTTAAGCCTGATTGGATGGGTTTGATTTTCTATTCCAAATCACCACGATATGTTTCTTCTGATTTGGCAGGTGCTGTCCAATCCTTTGAGGTGGATAAAGTTGGAGTTTTCGTAAATGAGTCCATTGAGTTTATTCTTGCCAAAATCGATGAATTCAAGTTGTCAGCAGTTCAACTGCATGGAAATGAAAGTCCGGAATTTGTAAGGCAACTCAAATTGAAAACTAGCAAGAAGCTTTGGAAGGTTGTTTCTGTAGGAGAAACAATTGATTGGGAAACATTGAGAGAATACGTCGGGTTAATTGAATACTTTCTCTTTGATACGGCCACCAAAGCGCATGGTGGTTCGGGAAAGAGGTTCAATTGGCAGGTGTTGGAGAAATATCCTTTTGAAAAGGAATTTATTCTCAGTGGAGGACTGGACGAGGAATCTGCTTCTGAGATAATTGCATTAAGCACAAAAATGCCTCATTTGGCAGGGGTTGATTTGAATTCGAAATTTGAAGATGCTCCAGCAGTAAAGAATATTGAAAAGTTAAAGACTTTTAAGAATAAAATTAAACCATAGTTGGTAGTCCATGGTCCATGGTCTATCAGCCATCAACTATAGAATTATGATCAAAGTAGATGAAAAGGGTTTTTACGGCAAATTCGGCGGAGCTTATATCCCCGAAATGTTGCACCCAAACGTGGAAGAGCTGAAAGAAAACTACGAGTCAATCATGGCTTCGCAGGAGTTTCAGGATGAATTCAGAGGATTACTGAAAGACTATGTAGGCAGGCCTACTCCTTTGTATTTTGCTTCTAGACTTTCAGAAAAGTATGGGGCAAAAGTATATTTAAAGCGAGAAGACCTTTGTCACACCGGAGCTCATAAAGTCAACAATACCATAGGCCAGATCATATTGGCAAAGAAGCTTGGGAAAAAGCGAATCATCGCAGAAACCGGAGCGGGTCAACATGGTGTGGCAACAGCGACAGTTTGTGCGCTTATGGGGATGGAGTGTACCATATACATGGGCGAAATTGATATCGCACGTCAGCATCCAAACGTGGAGCGGATGAAGATTTTGGGAGCTACAGTAGTGCCTGCTACTTCGGGTTCGAAAACACTTAAAGATGCGACTAACGAAGCCATGCGAGCTTGGATTAATAATCCTGTGGATACACATTACATCATAGGATCGGTAGTAGGACCGCACCCTTATCCAGAGATGGTGGCTAGATTTCAATCCGTGATTTCGGAGGAAATCAAATGGCAACTTAAGGAGAAAGAAGGAACAGAAAATCCGGATATAGTGATTGCCTGTGTGGGTGGAGGATCAAATGCTGCTGGTGCTTTTTACCACTATTATAATACCCCGCAAGTTCGCTTAGTTGCTGCGGAAGCTGCTGGTCTGGGCGTTTTGTCTGGGAAATCAGCCGCAACTACTGTCCTTGGAACTCCAGGTGTTTTGCATGGATCAAAGACGATTTTGATGCAGACAGAGGATGGACAAGTTGTAGAGCCACATTCTATTTCTGCTGGATTGGATTATCCTGGAATAGGTCCTGTTCATGCTCATTTATTTGATGTGGGAAGAGGTGAATTCGTAGCAGTGGAGGATAAAGATGCAATGGCTGCAGGAATTGAGTTAAGTAGATTGGAAGGGATAATCCCGGCAATCGAATCTGCTCATGCGATACATGCATTAAACTTGATTGAATATTCCAAAGATGATGTGATTGTGATCAACTTGTCAGGAAGAGGCGATAAGGATTTGGATACTTATATTAAGTGGGGTCAGTATTGATTTGGGATATATGATATCGGATTTACGAAGGCATTTTGAACTTCAATCGTCATCGTAGAATTCATGCTTTTCCTAAACAAAACAATAGTGAATGAAGAATGTTGAAGGCTGAATAATGAAGTGACCGAAACCTGAGACGAACCTTTCACTATAAACCTTAAAAGGGGTTAACCATGATTAGCCATGGGGGCAACCCATGAGAAAGAAATTTTAAAATTGAATACCAACCCTGAAAGGGTTGAACTAAAATAGTTGATGCTGGAATGGGAAAAAGTCTCAATTTTAAAGAGGCGCTCGTAAATCCAATATCCTAAATCGAAAATGCAAATGAACCGAATACATAAACTCTTTGAAACCAAAAAGGAGCGCGTCCTCTCAATCTACTTCACGGCGGGTTTTCCGGCATTGGAAGATACGATGCCGATCATGGAGGCTGCCCAGGCTGGAGGAGCTGATATTATTGAGATTGGCGTGCCGTATTCAGACCCAGTGGCGGATGGACCAACTATTCAGGACAGCAATATGATTGCGCTGGAAAACGGGATTTCATTGAGAAAGATCTTTGAGCAACTGAGAGGTTTTCGCGCGAAAATCCATATTCCTGTAGTGATGATGGGCTATCTCAATCCAATTATGCAGTACGGAATGGAGGCTTTCTGCCAAAAGTGCAAAGAAGTCGGAGTGGATGGTTTGATTTTGCCTGACTTACCTATGCAGCAATATTTGGATGATTATAAGGAGTTGTTTGAGCAGTATGGCTTGGTCAATACCTTCCTTATTTCACCTCAAACCAGCGAAAAGCGAATTAGAGAGATAGACGAAAATACCTCTGGCTTTATCTATATGGTTTCTTCACATAGCATCACAGGTGCGAAGGCTGGAATAACCGAGGAGCAGATTGCGTATTTCGAGCGGGTAAAAGCAATGAATCTTAAGAACCCCAGACTGATTGGTTTTGGCATTTCAGATTCGGAAACATTTACCACCGCTTCCAATTATAGTAATGGAGCCATTATAGGTTCGGCTTTCATCAAGACAATAAAAGATTCGAAAAATCTGAGTGAGGATATCCAGAGTTACATTCAATCAGTCATTAATTGAAATATTGTAAGATTGGAAAATTAAAAATTTCCATGCCTTAACCATCAATTTGCAATTTATCTTCAAAACCTACGAGAGCCTCGTAAATCGTATTTCATAAATCGTACTTAATAATGATTATCCAACTTCAACCCGATATTTCCGATAGCCAAAAAGATAAATTGATCAATGTGGTCAATGGAATTGGCTATAAAACCACAGAAGTCAAAACACAATTAGGAGACTACCTAATAGGTATTGGTAAAAAGGAATTTGATATCCGTAAAATCGGCCAGATGGACGGAATCATCGACATTCATATCGTCTCTGACGAGTATAAGTTGGTGTCCAAAAAGTGGAAAGCTAAGCCAACTTCTGTTGATTTGGGTGATGGTGTTTTCATCAAAGAAGGGGAAATGGCTGTGATCACTGGGCCTTGCTCCATCGAGACGGAAGAGCAAATCCGTGCCGTAGTGGCGCACTGCGTGGAAAATGACATTAAGATGATGCGTGGCGGGGTCTTCAAACCTAGAAGCAGCCCTTATGCATTTCGAGGTTTGGGATTGGAAGGATTGAAGTTATGGCATCAAATCGCAAGTGAAGCAGGTATTAAGATAGTCACCGAAGTGATGCAGACTTCCCAGATCGAAGAAATGTACCCCTATGTAGATGTATATCAGGTTGGCGCTAGAAATTCTCAGAATTTCAACCTTCTCGATGAACTTGGGAAAGTAGATAAGGCAGTGATGATCAAGCGTGGGATTTCAGGTACGATCGAAGAGCTGTTGCAATCCGCTGAGTATGTTTTTTCCGGTGGAAATGAGAAGCTGATTCTATGTGAACGAGGGATCAGAACCTATGAAAGAGCTTCAAGAAATACTTTGGACCTAAATGCTATTCCGATTTTGAAAGCTAAATCACATTTGCCTGTGATTGTAGATCCTTCGCACGGAATAGGTATTCGTGCCTATGTGCCTCAGATGGCATTGGCGGGAGTGATGTCCGGAGCTGACGGAATAATCTATGAATCTCATGAAGTTCCTGAGAAAGCTTACTCCGATGGTCAGCAGACCTTGGATTTTGCTCAAAGTGCAAGACTCGCAAGCTGGATCAGAGAGAGTTTCGCGATGAGGAAGGGATTTGATTTGTTGTAGAGAAATTAGTAATAATCGATGTTGTTCAACTACTGTAGAAGAGCAATATTTATTTGTAAGCATTTCTACGGGTGGAAAAAGTAAAAGAGGTCTTTTTGTTCGTGGAAGCAGAAGGTTTGTTGTTCGACTCTAAAATGCTTTCTATAATAGCGGCTTTAATGAATCCTTGAATTTTAAAAATATCAATACATGCCTGTCGTCAGTTAGTTCAATTCGATGATCTTTGACAAATTGATGAATACCAGCATTTGGGAATTTTTCTTTGATTTCATCCTGTGAATTTTGGTAAAGGTTAAATAGGATTGTCGAATGAGTATAGAAAACTAAGCAGTTATCAGTTTTTGCAACTGGATAAAAAAAGAAATTGACTCCATCTATATCATTTCTTAAGTTGTTTGATTGGTAGCTGATTTTATTTTTACCATTCAATAGAAAGTGATAGCCCTTACGATTAAAGAATTGAGAAATCCAAACTTGATTTTGAATAGGGAAATACACATTTACTTTGCTCGGCTGGGAAGAAGAATTTTCTGGATCTTCAGGAGGGATGTTTAGAAAAGAAAATCTTCTCGTATCAGTTAAGTTACCTAGAGAGTCCAATATGGCAACATCATAGGTATATGGAATTGTGATTGAAATCTCTTTTGTTTTTTTGTTTTCAACAAATCCATGAAGTAATCTAACTGCTCCCCTATTACTATTTGCGGGAAGCGGATAAAATGAACTGCTAGCGTTTTTCTTTGATTTTCTGAGAAAGATGTTTCCACTAGAGTTTGCGTACCCACTAAAAAAGAACAATGTATATTCATCGCTAATATTGAAATTAGTAGCCCCCGCTTTTTCTGATTTCTCTTTTATGTAGCTTGCAGAAGTGTCAAAATAGATGAGTTTACCAAGTCTCCGATCGTAAATTATCACTGTGTCATTTTTTACTATAAAATCCTCAATTTGAAGAAATTGTCCTGGGCCTTCTCCACTGGATTTGAAAATTGATTTTATTTTTCCTTTCAGGTCAAATTGATGAAGATTATTAAGCTCATTATCCTCAATATAAATATTGTTTCCTTCAATTATAGTTTTCATATTACCCACTAGTGGTAATGAGTCATTGGAATCTAATAAGATATAATGCAGGCTGTCAAAGATTGAGGTAAAGTAAAGCTCATTAAAATCCTCTAAGTTTATTGGAATATCAACTAGGGGCCCTGCTTGCTTTAAATTACTATCAATCTCTTTTTTGATGTCTGATTTGCAAGACAGTAAGGAAAAAATAATGCAATAAAGGGAGAGTCGGCTTAGTCTCATTTATTTGTGGTTATGCCATGTAGGGAGGCCCGGGGCAAGTAGTTTGAGCACTAGCCTGACAAAATCCACCGCTACTTTCTCTGCAAATTCTATGATCTATGTCCCACCATTGGGAACAAGGTTCCCACATAAGTTGATAGCCCCAAACAAAGTTCTCTCCTAAAACAGCCCGAGCAGTAACTTGGGATTAATTGAAACCCAATCCAAAATTCACTATCATTAGCAAAATAGCAAGGGAAATTGACCTCGTGATTCTTTTTTTGTTAAAGTTATCCATGTGATATTTTATTAAAATTAAAGGATTGTCAAATCTAAAATATACTTTTTATTTAAAACAGGACAAAACAAGACAAAACAGGACAAAACAGGACAAAACAGGACAAAACAGGACAAATTTCTTTTGAATGGCTAAAGTTCGGAACTATTTGATTGTTAGGTTTTAATAATGTCTGTTTTTCAATATTTTAGTTCTAATGGATATGGTCTCTACTCAACTGACTTTATTATGAAACACGGAGCCAAAACGAGGCAGCAGATCGCCGAAGAATATGGAATTTCTTCTAAAACTCTTTCAAGATGGATAAAGAAGGAAAAAATGAAAATAGAAAGTGGTCTGCTTACACCTGACGAGCAAAAATTAATTTATCAGAAGTTCGGGATACCGCTTATAGACAATAATACTGTTTGATCATTCCCAAGGTGCCAGACTTGCAGGCTGGATCAGGGAGAGCTTTGCGATGAGAAAAGGATTTGAATTGTTGTAGAGAATGAAGTGCCCGTAAAGAAATTATTTTTTCCTTCGGAATAACTCCGTCCAAATTTTCCCCAGAAATTCCTCATTTATCAATAATTCCATACCTTTGCAGTCCGTTCGAGTGAATGGAGTGTGTTGGGTTTGTTTAACGCATTGATTTACAACTAAAAACGATAGTTCTTTGACCCGGGGACTATTGCTAATCAGGGTTAGTACATTATGTCAAAACAAGAAGATTTTAACTGGGACAACTTCGAAACCAAAGGTTTTGGAGAAGGTTATTCCAAAGCAGAGCGTGAGCAAATGGCTGCAATGTATGAGAATACATTGGGCGAGATCACTGAGAAAGAAGTTATCAAAGGCACTGTAGTAGGTGTAAATGATAAGGATGTAATCATCAACATCGGTTTCAAATCTGATGGATTGGTTCCTCTTTCTGAATTCCGTGATCTTGATGGCATCAAGCCAGGTGATACTGTAGAGGTATTCATCGAAGAGCAAGAAAACGCACTTGGACAGTTGATCCTTTCCCGTAAGAAAGCTAAGATCGTACGTGCATGGCAAGACATCGAAGATGCGCTTGAGCATGACAACGTGATCGAAGGTTTGGTGAAAAGAAGAACTAAAGGTGGTTTGATCGTAGATATCTACGGTGTAGAAGCATTCTTGCCAGGTTCTCAGATCGACGTGAAGCCTATCAGAGATTTCGATATCTATGTAGGTAAGAAAATGGAAGTAAAAGTGGTGAAAATCAACCACGCAAATGATAACGTAGTAGTATCTCACAAAGTGTTGATCGAGAAAGATCTTGAGAAGCAAAAAGCTGAGATCCTAAACAACCTTGAGAAAGGTCAAGTATTGGAAGGTGTGATCAAGAACATGACCAACTTCGGTGTATTCATCGATCTAGGTGGTGTAGATGGTCTTCTTCACATTACAGATATCTCTTGGGGACGTATCAATCATCCAGAAGAAGTATTGCAACTTGATCAGAAAGTTCAGATTGTGGTTCTTGACTTTGATGATGATAAGAAGAGAATTTCTTTGGGTATGAAGCAGCTTACTGCTCATCCTTGGGATTCTTTGGCGTCTAGCCTTGAAATAGGATCTAGAGTGAAAGGTAAGATCGTAAACGTAGCTGACTACGGTGCGTTCCTTGAGCTTGCTCCAGGTGTTGAAGGTTTGATCCACGTGTCTGAAATGAGCTGGTCTCAGCATTTGAGAAATCCTGCTGACTTTGTGAAAGTTGGTGACGAAATCGAAGCTGTAGTATTGACTCTTGACAAAGACGACAGAAAAATGTCTCTTGGTATCAAGCAATTGACTGAAGATCCTTGGACTAAGAACGACATGGGTACTAAGTACGCTGTAGGTTCTAAGCACAAAGGTGTGGTAAGAAACTTGACTAACTTCGGCCTATTCCTTGAGTTGGAAGAAGGTATCGACGGTTTGGTTCACGTATCTGACCTTTCTTGGACTAAGAAAATCAAGCATCCATCTGAGTTTGTGAAAGTAGGAGACGAGCTAGAAGTAGCTGTTCTTGAGCTTGACGTAGACAACAGAAGATTGGCTCTTGGTCACAAGCAATTGGAAGAAAATCCATGGGATACTTTCGAAGGCGTATTCCCTATCGGATCTGAGCATAAGTGTACTGTAGTTTCTAAGAATGACAAAGGTGCAGTTCTTGAATTGCCTTACGGTCTTGAAGGATTCGCTACAGTGAAAAACTTGGAAAAAGAAGACGGATCTCAAGTAGAGGTTGGTGAGTCTTTGGATTTCAAAGTAACTGAATTCTCTAAAGATGATAAGAGAATCGTTCTTTCTCACACTGCAATGTTCAGAGAAGAAGCGAAGCCAGCTAAGAAAGAAGCTAAGAAGAAATCTGATTCAGGTTCTGCTTCTACTACTTCTGCTCCAGCTGAGAAGTCAACTCTTGGTGACTTGGACGCTTTGACTCAATTGAAAGAGCAAATGGAAGGTAAAAAGTAAGACGTTAGATTCTAGACATTAGAATCAAGACTTACTTAATATATGGAAAACGCCGGCTGAAAAGTCGGCGTTTTTTTTATGAAAAATTTTGAACCGCATAGATCACAGAGAAAGCGCAAAGAGCGCAGTTTTATTGGTTATCCTGCTTCTCCAGAAGCTGGTCTTGCTTCAAGAAAAATAGATACTTTATGAAATTAATTTGTAGCACACGTGCTACTTCTTTCGTCTTGGGTAAACTATTTTTATCATTAATTTCGATCTTATGAAAAATGCCCTTTTACTATTCTTTATCCTTTTAATTAGTATTTCGGTGACTGCACAATCTAGGTTAGAAGTGAAAGGCTATTTTGGAGCTTCGGGAGCTATGGCCAACTGGAACGCAAATTTGGATGGAGCTAGCTCTGTGGATATTGAAAACTTAGTGGAGGTCGGTGTTTTATTTTCGAAAAGTATAAGTGATAGGTTTTCGCTGAGTGGAGGACTGAATTATTCATTTGCGCAAATTAAATACAGCCCTAATTTCCCTCCATGTATAAATTGCTTGTATGGCTATTCTCATAATCCTGATTTCAGAATTCTTTCTATTCCAGTATATGCAGAATATGCCTTAGGTAAGATTTTTTATGCTGCAGCTGGTCCTGTAGTAGATTTCCAGCTTTCCGAAGGGAATAATTTCTCTGACCAAAGTGGAGTTGGCTATTTGGCTGGTATTGGTGCAAAGTTGGATACAGAGAAGTTTTCATTTTCTATTTTTCCCAACTACAAAAGGCACAACGTGATTCCTTTTGAAAAAGAAGGGAACTACAAGCAAATCTTGCAGGAATTTGGGGTTCAACTTGGCGTAGGATATCAATTCTAAAATTAGCCTAAACCTCTACCCCATTTAAATCCGTACAGGATTTAACTAAATAAATTATGAAGAATATTGCTTTACTCTTTGTCCTGATCCTTGCTTTTTCCTCCTGTCAAAACTTCGATGATCCTATACCGGATGGGAGTTTTTTGGAAACACCTACACTTAGTACCAGACTCGTTGATGGAACTAGTGTGGAGCTCACTTGGTCTTCAGCACAGATTTGTACTATCAACTGCCCTTCCATCGTTCCGGCATCTTTCTACGAAGTGTGGACAAAGTCGCTTACTTCCAGTACCAATTATAAACTTGTAGAAATCCCAGCTGGCCAGATGTCTTATCTGGTTGAGGGATTGGAGCCTGGCGTGAGACAGGAGTTTTTCGTGATTGCCAAAAGAGCAAACGTAAGCAATAGAACGAACCGTGTGATGGTCGTGCCGAATGAACTTCCTGCTTCTCAAACAATTCTTGAAAAAGTCAGCTTCGATTATATCACTCATCCACAAGTTTCTCCTGCTGGGACTAAAGTGATCTATACCATTTCAGAAGCGGGATCTAGTGTCCAGGCCCAGCAGGTTTTTGTTTTTGATCTCAATAGTAAGTCTGAAAAGTTAATTTTTGAAAATGGCCAATATCCATCTTGGTCTGCAAGTGGCGAGAAGGCGGTTTTCGTGAGTGGAGGGCAAAGCACCTCAGCTATCAAAGTATATTCGGTTGTTTCACGTGAGGTTGAGGAAATTGTCAGTGATTCTTTCCTAAGCTACTTTCCTGTTTTTGGCTCTGGGGATACGACCTTGATCTATTTCCTGGATAGCTTGGATGGAGGAGATCAAAGCGTCATTTCCTATAATCTTTCACCATTTGCCACTAATCCTAAGGCGATTCTTCGAGATGTGGAAGATATTGAGAATGACTATGCTCCTATGCTTGGAATGAATTATTCTATTGAAGAGAAAAGTGTAGCCTATGGAATTACTGTTCCAAAGGACATCCCAATTGGCTTTTCTTATGATGTTGTTGGTTTTGCTTTGAGTAGTCCAACTACTTTGAGAAATTGGGTAGTCTCTGATTGGAACGATAGCAATCCTTCTTTTTCTCCTTCAAATTCAGATCTGCTTGCTTTTGTTTCCGACAGATCTGGAGCAAATCAAGTTTGGATTAAGAATGTTACCACCCAGCAGTTGATCCAAGTTACAGATTTCCAGGAAAGTGAAAATATCAATATCGGAATAGCAAGTTTGAGCTGGAGTGGGATGAAATTGTATGTTAATATTCTAACTGGCTCAGGTGATTCTAGATTTTTGAGTATTGACGTGTCTTCATTATTGTAGAATTGTAGCGAATCGATGAGCACTTTCGTCCTAATTCTACTTTCAAACTACTGACTATGAACTACTTTTGGATTGGAATTATAGCGCTACTTTCTTTTACATCCTGTGATAAAGATGAGAATCTGCCATTTGAGTTGACTTCTGAAGGCTTGGTTGGTACATGGGAGCTCTATCAATATCAAGGAAATACAGGTGCGGATGATTATCGAACGCCCTATGAGCCTTCTGGTAGTACTATTACATTTCTCGCTGATGGGAAGCTAAGCTCTTTTGAATATTTTGAGTGTACAGATGGGATATATCAAGTAGCTGATCGAATCCTAATAGTTCTTTTTGACTGTGAAGAAGAAATTCCTAATCATGAATACTTAATGAGGCAGGAAGAAGGCGATTTGGTTCTTGCTCCTCGTGCTCCCTACATGTGTATTGAGGGGTGCTCATATATTTTCAAAAAGATTAATTAGCTGACCGATTCCCAGTCTATCTTCTCCGCTTTAATCGGTAGATTCCGAACCCGACTTCCGGTTGCATCAAACACAGCATTTGAAATTGCCGCCGCGACAGGTCCCATAGCTGCTTCGCCTGCTCCCATAGGCTTTTCTTCTGGTCGGTCTATAATATGGACTTCTACTTCCGGTACATCCTTCATCCGTAGAATAGGATAAGTATTCCAATCTACACTCGTGATTCCATCTTGATCAAAGTGCACTTCTTCCATCATGGTCCAGCTGGCAGATTGGATCATTCCGCCTTCTGTCTGGTTTTTTAACCCGTCCGGGTTTATCGTTAACCCAGAGTCGATTACGCCAGTGAGTTTTTTGAGTTTGTAGTTTTTGGCTGCCTTATCTATTTCCACTTCTGCAAATACAGCAAAATAGGAGGTGGCATTCTTATACCTCGCGTAGGCGACCCCGAATCCGTTATTAGCTGATTTAGATCTGTTTTTCCAGTTGGTTTTTTGAGCGAGCTCTTCCAAAACGGCTCTGGCGCGCGGATCTTCTAAGTTTTTTATCCTAAAATCAATCGGATCTTTTCCAGCTTTGTATATCAGCTCATCTATAAATGCTTCCATGGCAAAGGTATTTGCATAGGCACCCAAACCACGGAGTGAAGAGGTTCGTAGCGGGCCATCGTAGTCGAAAAGGCGAAGTTGCTTGGCTCCGAAACTGTACTCTGGAATTCCATTTCGGTACGATCCACCTGACCAGCCTCCCTTTCTAAATTCTACAGGAGGATCCAAAGATCTCGCTGCGATGAAGCTTCCGCCACTTCCATTGGGACGGGTACTATGGGAATCTGACCAGACAATGCTGTTCCAGCCTAGGAGCTTTCCAGCTGAATCCATTCCTGCCGAAAGGCGAAAAGCCATAGTTGTGCCGTATGGTTCCTACTTGTGTTCGTCTTCACGCATCCATTGAAGTCGTACATGTTTACCCGGGAATTCTTTGGCTATGATGGCAACTTCTCCCGACACATCATCTGCGCCATTGTGTCCGTAGCACCCGGAACCAGGAACGCCTATACATCGGACTTTCTCTTTATCCAAAGTAAGCAGATCTGCTATTGAGTTTCTGACGGGATATACTCCTTGCGTAGCTGACCAAACGGTCAGCAGATTTGGTTCCCAAAGTGCGACTGCACAAGATGGTCCCATGGAGGCATGCATGTGATAGGGGCGGAAATAATCCGCTTGATGATGTATGGCTGAATTTGAAATAATCTCTGCAATTCCTGGTGAGATTTCTACTTCCTCTGGTTTTCCTGAAGTAGTTAGCAAGTCATCCCTTAGCTGGTCTGGAAGTGTATTGATTGGTGACTTAGTCCAGACTGCTAGTTCTTTTAGCATTTCCCTTGCTTTTACTGCCTGGTATTCCCGTTCTGCAATAACTGCTAAAAAGCTCCCGTTTCTGATCACTTTGAGAACTCCATGCAAAGCTTTTACTTGGGTTAGGTCTATGGATTGTAAGGTGGCGTCGTAGGAAGGTGGATGAAGCACTCGTGCATGGACCATCCCTGGCATTTGTAGGTCATGGACAAAATGAGATTCGCCAGTTACCAATTTCCGGATATCATCCCTATGCAAGGGTTGTCCTACATATTTGTAGTTTTCTGGTTTTTTTGGTTTAATATCTCCAGAGATTTTCTCCTCTATGTATTTTCCTTGCAGAAGCTCCCAATAACTCACTTTTTCGCCAGTGTTAGCTATAATAACTCCGTCATCTACGCGAAGAACGTCAGGATTTACATTCAATTTTTGCCCAGCCATTTTTAGTAAATGGTATCTTGCCTCAGCTGCTGCCTGGCGGATAGCACTTCCGCTACCTTCTACGGAATTGCTGCCAGCGGTGAATCCTTCATTTGCAGTTTGGCCTGTATCTGAATTGATAATATGGCAGCGATCAGGATTGATATCCAATTCCTCTGCTGCAATTTGAATCAAGGCAATTTTGATTCCTTGACCGAGTTCTTGCTTTCCTGAGAGGACGGTCAAGTGCCCTTTGGCATCTAGCCGAATCCAAGAATCAATTAATTTATTATCAATCGAAGGCCGAAGCGGCACTCCTGCGTAAGGAGGAATTTCATTTGGCGCTCCCTTAGTTTGGCAAAAAGTAAGTGGCAAAAGATTGAACCCTATTAATAGGTGTCCAGTACTTTTGAGAAATGAACGACGGGTTGGGTTGAATTGCTTTAGATCTTCCATGATTAAGCCTTTGTGTTTTCTGATGCCAACTTTACAGCTTTGATAAATCTGGAATGAGTGCCACAGCGGCAGATTACTGGATTTAGAACTTCCCTGATTTCTAATTCACTTGGTTTGGGATTTTTTTCTAAAAGTGCTACTGTACTCATAATCATCCCGTTCACGCAATAGCCACATTGGGCAGCTTGGGTTTCGATGAACGCTTTTTGCACTGGATGAAGCTCACCGTTCTGCCTCAAACCTTCTAACGTGGTGATTTCAGCATTTTCAAAACTGGAACAAGGTCTCACGCAAGTAGTCTCTGCTTGAGCATCTGCAATGACTGTACATGCCCCACACTGCAAAAGACCACAGCCATATTTGGCACCTTTTAACCCAAATTCATCTCTGAGAATATATAAAAGGGGTTCTTCTGGATCAGCGGATATGGTTTTGGTTTTCCCGTTGACACGTAGGGTAATGTCTTGTGGCATGATTATCAGTAGTTTGAAAATTAAACTAAGGAATGTCTACCGGAAATGCAATGTGAGAAAATAATTAAGTCACTGGACGTAAATAGATGGCAGGAAAAAATAACTGAAAACGAAAAAAGCATCCGCCACGGCGGATGCTTTTTGTTGAGGTCGAGAGCGGATTCGAACCGCTGTAGAAGGTTTTGCAGACCTCTGCCTAGCCACTCGGCCACTCGACCAATCAGAATTGGAATGCAAATGTAGGTATTATCTTTTCCCTTGCAATAAAGGCATTAATTTTTTTAAATCTTTGAGGTCAAAAGGGCTTCAACTTTAATTTGAATTCAAGAATTCAGTGCCTTGTATCGTGAGTTTTTAATTTAAGTTTAAAATGCTTGCAAAATACATTCTATTTATAAAGGTTCTAAATTAAAATCAAATTAAAATAATAAGCTTAAATAACTGGATTACAATGCTATAGGAAATCAAAAGGAGGTGATGTATATGTACAATCTTACTTTAGGGCAAGTTTGAAAAATTGGCTTCGGGTAGTACCTTTGCAAGGGTTATAAAAAGCCGCTTAAACTATTTAATTAGCTATAATATGTTATCTAAACGCTCGTTAGTAGGGGTTCGATTGAATTTCCACACACTGGCAGTGCTGTTTTTCATTCTGATCGGTACGCAGGCATTTGCCGCTGACCCGGCAGTGGATAGTAGCGATGAAGCAGTAGCAGCAGGGAAGGCTGTATTCAATGCAAACTGTAAAACCTGTCACAAATTAGATCAAAAGCTGATCGGTCCAGCGTTGAGGGGAGCTACAGATAGAGCACCTATTGACAAGGTGAAAAGTTTTATCAAAAACTCTCAGGCGGTTATCGCATCAGGTGACGCGTATTACTCTGCTCTTTTTAAGGAGTTCAATAATACACCAATGGTCTCTCATGAGTTCCTAACTGATGCTGATCTTAATAATCTCCTAGCTTATATAGAGCATGGTGACAAAGTAGATCCTGCGGCAGCAGCAGCGGGAGTGGGAGCTGAAGGTGGAGTGGTAGCTGAAGGAGGAGGGATTCCAAACGAATACCTAACCGTAATTTTGGGAGTATTAGTAGTAGTGCTTCTTTTGATTTTGGTGGTATTGGGATTAATAATTTCTGTATTGACCAAATACCTTACAAAACAGGATCTTGATGAAGATGACAAAGAGTTTGTAAACCAGAAGACTAATCTAAGTAAAGTATTCAAGAGCGACATGTTTGTCGTGATTGTCACTGCGCTAGTTGTTGCCTTGGTAGCCAAAACAGCATTGGATGGCTTGTATTCCGTTGGTGTTCAGCAAGGTTATGCACCTACTCAGCCTATAGCATATTCACACGCACTTCACGCGGGTACTCTAGAGATTGAATGTCAGTATTGTCATACTGGTGTTGAGCTAGGAAGATCTGCAAATATCCCTTCTGCTAACATTTGTATGAACTGTCACACGCACGTTCAGAATGTACAAGGTAAAGAAGGGGTTTCTCCAGAAATTCAGAAAATCTACGATGCTGTAGATAATAGCCAGCCAATCGAGTGGGTAAGAGTTCATAACCTTCCTGATTTGGCTTATTTCAATCACTCTCAGCACGTTGTTGTTGGTGAGATTGAGTGTCAGACTTGTCATGGTCCTATTCAGGAAATGGAAGTAGTAGGTCAGCATAGTGCACTTACTATGGGCTGGTGTATCGACTGTCACAGACAGACTGAGATCACTACTGATGGCAATGCTTACTACGATAAGTTGGTTCAGATTCACTCTGATTCTAAAGATGCCTTGAAGGTGAAAGACATCGGAGGTTTGGAGTGTGCTAAATGCCACTATTAATTCATTATTCTTTTCGCAAATTCATTCTTATATCATAAAATGAAGGAAAATAAAAAAACGTACTGGAAAGGGCTTGAGCAGCTCAACAACGATCCAGAGTTTGTAAAGAACGCTGACAGGGAATTCCCTGAGCTTCCTTCTACACTCAACGAAGAGGGTAGTGCTTCCAGAAGAGATTTTCTGAAAGTAATGGGATTCAGTTTAGCAGCAGCCTCTTTGGCGGCATGTGAGGCGCCTGTAAGAAAGATGATCCCTTATGTGAACAAGCCGGTTGACATCAACCCATCTGTTCCTAATTATTATGCTTCTACTTACTCTACTGGTGGCGATTACGCTTCTATCGTAGTGAAAACAAGAGAAGGTCGCCCGATCAAAATTGACGGAAACGAGCTTTCTCCTATTAATAAAGGAAAAGTAAATGCTATCGTCGAAGCTTCT
Organism: uncultured Algoriphagus sp.; assembly: GCF_963974365.1. Taxonomy (GTDB): domain Bacteria; phylum Bacteroidota; class Bacteroidia; order Cytophagales; family Cyclobacteriaceae; genus Algoriphagus. The sequence continues at coordinate 129,791 of NZ_CAXBBX010000013.1, forward strand.
GTCCTTTCTCTATATGATAAAGAAAGACTAGCAGGACCTTACAGTGGTGGACAACCTTCTGACTGGAAAACAGTGGATGCGCAGGCTAAGACTGCATTGGCTTCTGCTGGTTCTGTGAAGATCGTGGCAAATACGATTATTTCTCCTTCTACGTTACAGGCTATTCAGCAGTTTGCTGACGCAAATGGAAACGTGGAAGTGATCATGTATGATCCACTTTCTAACTACGGTATCACTAAAGCAGCTGAGACGTATTACGGTTCAGCAGTTCTACCTTCTTATTCTTTTGACCAAGCAAAAACAATTGTATCCTTCGGAGCTGACTTCTTAGGATCATGGATTTCTCCTATTGAATTTGCCCGTCAATATGCTCAGACAAGAAAAATCAGCAAAGAGAAGCCTGAAATGTCAAGACATTATCAGTTTGAATCTACGTTGTCACTTGCTGGTGCCAATGCTGATTACCGAACTCCAATCAGAGCTTCACAAAGCGGATTGGCAGTATTAGCGCTATACAATGCAATTGCTAAAAAAGCCGGAGCTGCTACAGTTTCTGCACCAGCAGTTGAAATTGCTCATTTGGAGAAAGCTGCCGCTGACCTTTGGGCTAGCAAAAGCGCTTCTCTTGTAGTTTCTGGATCAAATGATCCAAATGTTCAAATTGTCATCAATGCGATCAATGAACTACTTGGAAGCAACGGCACTACAGTAGATTTCGCAAATCCTGCGTACTACAGAAAAGGTGACGATGCCAAAATGAATCAGTTTGTCACTGATTTGAATGCTGGAAGAGTTGGCGGAGTTATTTTCTACAACTGTAACCCAGTGTATGATTTTGCGAGAGGAGCTGAAATTGCAGCGGGTCTTGCAAAAGCAAAAGTGACAGTTTCTACAAACGGTACGTTGGATGAAACTTCCTCATTGGTACAAATTGTAGCTCCTGATCATCACTTCCTAGAGTCTTGGAATGACTTCGAACCAAAGAAAGGTCACTTCTCTTTGGCACAGCCTACCATCACTCCACTTTTTGATACAAGACAAGCACAAGAGTCATTCTTGGTTTGGGCTGGTGATTCTACTACTTATTATGATTTTCTTCAGAACAACTGGCAGGGTGATGTATTCACTCAGGTTGAAACTGGTGGGACTTTCCAGGAATTCTGGGATCAAACACTTTATAATGGTGTACTAGCGATCAGCGCTCCTTCTGCAGCTTTGGCTCCAGTAGGTGATGTAAGTGCTGCTGCTTCCGCAGTTAGCAAATCATATTCTGCTGGCAATGCTTCTGCTGAATTGGTGATTTATACTAAAGTAGGTATCGGTAACGGTACGTATGCAAATATTCCTTGGCTTCAAGAATTATCAGATCCTATCTCTAAGGCAACTTGGGATAACTACCTGACAGTTTCTCAGAAATGGGCTTCCGAAAACGGAGTGACCATGAATGAGGGAGAAACTAGCAAAGCTTCTATTTCTGTAAATGGCAAGTCTCTGATCGTTCCAATCATGATTCAGCCAGGTCAGGCAGAAGGTACTTTCGGTTTGGCACTAGGATATGGTAGAACCAAAGCTGGACGTGTAGCAAATGGAGTAGGTGTAAACGCTTACGAATTGCTTGATGCTTCCAAAGGCTTTGTCAATTTCGATATTACTTCTGGAGTAGAAGTATCTGCTACTGGAGATGCTTATAGAATTGCCCGTACTCAAACTCACCAGACCTTCATGGGACGTGAGAACGTCATTCAAGAGTCTGTTTTGAGCGAGTACAAGAAAGATGCTTCTGCTGGAAGATCTCATCCTCAGATCTACAAGGATGGTGAATTTGTAAAACCATCTAAAATATCTCTTTGGTCAGGACACCAGTATTCTCAGCATCACTGGGGATTGGCTATCGATATGAACTCTTGTATCGGTTGCTCGGCATGTTCTGTTGCTTGTCAGGTTGAAAACAACGTGGCAGTAGTGGGTAAGCAGGAAGTATTGAACAGAAGAGAGATGGCATGGATCAGAATCGATCGCTATTATTCCTCTGACGCTCCAGCGGATGATTTGAGCGCTATGGAAATAGCGGCTGAAAATCCTGAGGTTACTTTCCAGCCGATGATGTGTCAGCAGTGTAACAACGCTCCTTGTGAGACTGTTTGTCCTGTAGCTGCAACTACCCACTCTTCAGAGGGACTTAATCAAATGACTTACAACAGATGTATTGGTACAAGATATTGTGCTAACAACTGTCCGTATAAAGTACGTCGATTCAACTGGTTCAAATACCACGATAACAAAGACTTCGCAGGAGTCAATGTAGCTCAAAACGATGATTTGGGTAAAATGGTCTTGAATCCAGATGTAACAGTACGTGCACGTGGTGTGATGGAAAAATGCTCCATGTGTGTGCAGAGAATTCAAGCTGGTAAGCTAGAGGCTAAGCGTGAAAAGCGTAAAGTGAAAGATGGTGACATCAATGTAGCTTGTGCTGTTGCTTGTCCTACTGATGCGTTGGTGTTCGGAGATATGAACGATACGAATTCTAAGGTTTCTCAGCTTCTTAAAATTAAGGAAGACACTACTTCTGCATTGAAGGAAGTGAATGAGGAAAGAGCATACCATGTATTGGAAGAGATCAACGTGAGTCCAAACGTTTGGTACTTTACCAAAATCAGAAATAAAGACTTAAACGAAGCGTAATCAAAATTTTATAAACTATGCAGGTTACTTCATCCGTACGCGAGCCGTTAGTTACCGGGGGTAAAACCTACCATGATGTGACACATGATGTGTCACGCCATGTGGAAGCAAAACCAAATATCAGGTGGTTTCTAGCTTTCCTTACTTCCGTTGGTGTCTTGGGGATAGGATCTATTGCTGTTGTTGCCACCGTTTGGGAAGGCATCGGTATGTGGGGTCTTAACAAAACCGTAGGCTGGGCTTGGGATATCACCAACTTCGTTTGGTGGGTTGGTATTGGTCACGCTGGTACTCTTATTTCAGCTGTATTATTACTTTTCAGACAAAAGTGGAGAACTTCAATTAACAGAGCTGCAGAAGCGATGACCATTTTCGCGGTTATTTGTGCGGCGATGTTTCCGGTACTTCACATGGGACGTCCATGGTTAGGAGCTTATTGGGCACTTCCTCTTCCAAACGTATTTGGATCCCTTTGGGTAAACTTTAACTCCCCGCTTCTTTGGGATGTGTTTGCGATCTCGACTTACTTCTCTGTATCACTAGTTTTCTGGTACATTGGTTTGATTCCTGATTTCGCAACTATTAGAGATAGAGCTACTGGATTAAGAAAGATTATTTACGGAGCACTTTCATTTGGTTGGGATGGCGCCGCAAAATCTTGGAGCAGATACGAATCAGTATCCTTGATCCTTGCAGGTTTGGCTACACCACTTGTACTTTCTGTACACACGATTGTATCCTTTGACTTTGCAACTTCAGTAATTCCAGGCTGGCATACGACAATCTTCCCTCCATACTTTGTGGCAGGGGCGATTTTCTCAGGCTTTGCGATGGTATTGACGCTGATGATTGTGACTCGTAAGGTTTACAAATTAGAAGATTACATCACCATGGGCCACATCGAGTTGATGAACATTGTAATTATCATTACTGGTTCTATCGTAGGTATAGCTTACATCACCGAGTTTTTCATCGCTTGGTATTCAGGAGTAGAAGCAGAGCAATATGCTTTTATGAACCGTGCGTTTGGACCTTATTGGTGGGCATATGCATCTATGATGACATGTAACGTGATTTCTCCGCAGCTTTTCTGGTTCAAGAAAATTAGAACTTCGATTGCTGCTACATTCGCTCTGTCTATTGTAGTGAACATCGGGATGTGGTTTGAGAGATTTGTGATTATCGTTACTTCTCTACATAGAGATTATCTGCCATCTTCTTGGGCGATGTTCTATCCATCTATCACGGATGTGGGAGTATATCTATTTACGTTTGGCTTGTTCTTCACTTTGTTCTTCTTGTTTGCCAAATTCTTCCCGGTAATCAACATGGCAGAAGTGAAATCTGTATTGAAGTCTTCATCTGATAAAGTGAATAAATAATCATGGAAAGAGATACACATTTTGTTACTGGAGTTTATGAAGATGAGGATGTATTGCTAGAGGCAATCAGCCAAGTAAGATCTTCAGGTATTAAAATTCATGAGGTTTATTCACCATATCCGGTTCACGGAATAGATGATTACCTCGGCTATAAGAGAAGCAAGTTGCCAATCGCAGCTTTCTTATTCGGATTGTTAGGAACTAGCTTGGCTTTGACTATGCAGTTCTACATGATGCGATTTGACTGGCCAATGATTATCGGTGGTAAGGACTACGCAGCTTTCCCTGATTTCATTCCTGTTACGTTCGAATTGACTGTTTTACTGGCTTCTTTCGGAATGGTAGGGGTGTTTATGGTAAGCACGAATCTTAAGCCTTGGGCTCAGCCTAGAATTTTTGATTTGAGAATCACTGATGATAAGCACGTCATGGCAATCGATATTGCTAATAACTCTGCTATTGAACTGGCGAAGATTGAAGAGATATTGAAATCTTCAGGAGCATCAGAGGTTAATAAAAAAAGTTTTGAATAGTAAATCTGGAAAAATGAAGATTGCTAAGACACTAAGTATTTTAGGGATTGCAGTTGCAGGGATTTCTCTTGCAAGCTGTGTCGGAGGAGATAATCAAGGCTTGGAATATGCGCCTCAGATGTATCACTCGGTAGCTTATGAGCCTTTGACTCAAGTAATGGATTCGGAAACTAAGGGTAACCTTATCTCTACCCGTGAAGATGGCAAGGGAGAATATTTCAACAGTAATATTAACAACCCTCACAGTATGAATATGCGTGAGCCGGCTGCTAATACTGTTCCTCGAAATAAGCAAGGCTATTTACCATATCGCTATAAAGCTTTTGAAATAGAAGAAGCTAGCGCCACAATGAAAAATCCTATCAAATTGAATGATGAGGTTTTGACTGAAGGCAAAAGGCTATTTCAGTTGTATTGTACACCATGTCACGGATCAGGTGGAATGGGTGACGGTAAAGTAGGTGAAATCATCGGGGGTGTGGCTAACTTGACAGGAGGAGCTTATGTAGGTCTTTCTGAAGGTCATATTTTCCATGTGATCACTAAAGGAAAAGGAAGAATGGGAGCTCACGGTTCTCAGATCACTCCAGAAAACAGATGGAAGATTGTTCACTATGTGAAGCAAGAACTCCAAGGCGGTCAGAATGCTGATAATGCAGTAGCAGTAGTGGCAGAAGACGTAGAAGAAGTTACACAAGTAGAAACTCCAGCTAATTAATTATGGCTCATCACGTACAACACTATAATCTGGATCAAAAGTTTGATTTCACCGCAGCGACAAAGAAAGCCGTTTTCACGGTTTTAGGTATCGGCGCAGCTTTGCTAGTACTTGGTATCGTAATGGCGATGTTTGGTGGGGGACACCACGAGGCAGCAGAAGCCGAAGGCCATGCATTTCATTGGTACGAGCGTCTATATGCTAACCTTTGGATCAATAACGTGTACTTTACAGGTATTGCTATCATAGGCGTTTTCTTCTTTGCTATACAGTATGCTGCTCAGGCAGGTTGGTCTACAGCCATCATTAGAGTAATGCTTTCTTTGGGTAACTGGTTGCCAATTGCAGGTGTCTTGATGATTGTAACCTTCTTCATCGCAAATCATGATTTGTTCCACTGGACTCATGCCTATTTATTTGATAAGACTTCTCCGGATTATGATAAAATCATTGACGGTAAAGGTGCTTTCTTCTACTGGCCAATGGCTAAAGGAACATTCCCTGTACTATATATCTTCAGAATGGTTCTGTTCTTTGGATTTTGGGTGTTCTTTTTCAAGAAATTCCAACAGTTCACTTACAATGAAGATATAATAGGTGGTACCTCTTCTTGGTACAAAATCAGAAGCTGGTCTGCATTTTTCTTGATTTTCTTCGCAGTATCTTCTTCTATAGCAGCTTGGGATTGGGTGATGTCAATTGACACACACTGGTTCTCTACGCTATTTGGATGGTATGTATTTGCGTCTTGGTTCGTTGCTGGCTTATCAGCAATTACTTTAATTACCATTTTCCTAAAGAGCCAAGGCTTGCTAGAGATGGTGAATGAAAATCACGTCCATGACTTAGGTAAATTTATCTTTGGATTTACAATCTTCTGGACATACTTATGGTTCTCTCAGTTTTTGTTGATCTATTATGCCAACATTCCTGAAGAAACTGTTTACTTCATCGAAAGACTGTCAAGTGACATTTATGGCCCATTCATATTTGTGAACTTAGCCTTAAACTTTGTCCTTCCTTTCTTGTTATTAATGACAAGAGACGCGAAGAGACATGGAGTATTCTTGAAGTTAGTTTGTGCTCTTATCATAGCTGGTCACTGGGTAGATTTCTTCCTAATGGTACAGCCAGGCACATTAGGACATAATGGTGGCGTTGGATTTATGGAAGTGGGTATGTTCTTGGTTTATGGAGCCGCCTTCACATTCGTAGTTCTTTCTGGATTGGCAAAAGGGAATCTAGTTCCTAAAAACCATCCAATGCTTGAAGAAAGCTATAATCATCACATTTAATAACAGCCGAAATAATTAAGGTATGTACGGATTTCTGATTGGAGTAGGGGTTCTTTTGATATTTTCCATAATATGGATGGTATATCGAATCCAAACGTTAGTCTCTGTTGTAAAAGGATCTGATAAAAAGATCGCATCAGGGAGTAATAAGGTTAACGCTATTTTATTTATAGTTTTCTTGTTAGGTGGCGGAATTTTGATGTTCTGGTATTCTATCAAAGAATTTGACAATTATCAGTTGCCAGTTGCTTCTGAGCACGGTGTAATTACTGATTCGTTGTTTTGGTGGTCTATGGGCATCACAGGAATAGTATTCTTGATTACTCATATCCTGCTATTCATTTTCCCTTATAAATATCAGTACAGCGAGAAGCGTAAAGCTTCTTTCTACCCTGACAATAACAAACTTGAGGTTATCTGGACTATTGTTCCAGCTATTGTTCTTGCCGGTTTGGTGATTTCAGGTTGGGTTGCTTGGTCAGATATTACTGCACCAGCACCAGAAAATGCGCACACAGTTGAAATCATGGGATACCAGTTTGCATGGGAAGTAAGATATCCAGGTAAAGACAATGTGTTAGGGGATTATGATTATCGATTGATCACAGCCACAAATTCACATGGTATTGATTTTACAGATAAGAACTCAATTGATGATTTCCCATCTCCAGTTGTGGTAATTCCTAAAGGAGAACCGGTTCTTTTCAAAATCAGAGCAAGAGATGTACTTCACTCAGTTTTCGCTCCACACATGAGATTGAAAATGGATGCCGTTCCAGGTATGCCAACTCGTTTTTGGTTTGTACCTACTAAGACTACTGCAGAAATGAGAGAAGAGACAGGTAATCCTGATTTTAACTACGAGATCGCTTGTACTGAAATTTGTGGTAAAGGACACTTTTCTATGAGAAAGGTAATCGAAGTAGTAGAGCCAGAAGCGTATCAGAAGTGGTATGCAGAGCAAAGATCTTTTATTCAGATGAATCCTGCATTAGCTTCAGGAGCTCAAACTGAGGTTAAAGAGGTTGCAGAAGTTCAAATAAGCGAAAAGTAACAAACAAAATTATAGATTATGTCAACAGCATCTGTCGCAAATCATGACGCAGCACACGATCACGGTGATCACGAGCACCATGATAATTTTGTAACGAAATATATTTTCTCCCAAGATCACAAAATGATCGCAAAGCAATACTTGGTAACAGGTATGTTTTGGGCTCTTCTTGGCGGATTTCTTTCTGTACTATTTAGATTACAATTAGGGTTTCCAGAGATGGATATGTCTTTCCTTCGTCCAATTCTCGGTGGATGGATAGATGAAACTGGAAGGCTTGACCCTACATTCTACTTAGCTCTAGTCACTATGCACGGTACCATCATGGTATTCTTTGTATTGACTGCGGGCTTGAGTGGTACATTCTCCAACTTCCTGATTCCATTGCAGATTGGTGCAAGAGATATGGCTTCTGGATTTATGAACATGCTTTCTTACTGGTTGTTTTTCCTTTCCGGTGTGATCATGTTTATCTCCCTTTTCCTAAAAACTGGTCCAGCTTCTGGTGGATGGGTAGTTTATCCTCCGCTTTCTGCTTTGGAGCAAGCTATTCCAGGTTCAGGTTTGGGGATGACTCTTTGGTTGGTGGCGATGACTTTCTTTATCGCTTCTTCTCTAATGGGAGGTATCAACTACATCACTACAGTAATTAACTTGAGAACAAAAGGAATGTCTTTCTCTAAGCTTCCTTTGACTATCTGGGCTTTCTTCCTGACAGCCGTTATCGGTCTATTGTCCTTCCCAGTTTTGTTTGCAGCGGCATTGTTACTTGTATTTGATAGAAGCTTTGGTACATCATTCTACCTTTCGGATATCTATATCGGTGGGGAAGCACTTCCAAACACAGGTGGTAGCCCAGTATTATACCAGCATTTATTCTGGTTCCTAGGTCATCCTGAAGTTTACATCGTATTGCTTCCTGCTTTGGGTATTACTTCTGAAGTAATTGCTACTAATTCTAGAAAGCCAATCTTCGGTTACAAAGCGATGATTATCTCTTTGCTTGGTATCACTGTTCTTTCCTTCGTGGTTTGGGCTCACCATATGTTCGTATCAGGTATGAATCCATTCCTTGGATCGATCTTCATGTTCTTGACCTTGATCATTGCGGTACCTTCAGCTGTAAAAGTATTTAACTACTTGACTACACTTTGGAGAGGTAACTTAATTTTCACTCCAGCGATGTTGTTCTCAATAGGACTTGTGTCTTTCTTTATCTCTGGTGGTTTGACAGGTATTTTCCTTGGTAACTCTGCGATTGATATTCAACTGCATGATACTTATTTCGTAGTGGCTCACTTCCACTTGGTGATGGGGTCTGCATCCTTCTTCGGTATGATCGCTGGTGTTTATCATTGGTTCCCTAAAATGTTTGGAAGAATGATGGATGCTAAATTGGGATATGTACACTTCTGGATCACGTTCGTAGGAGTTTACATGGTGTTCTTCCCAATGCACTACATAGGTATTGCAGGCTTCCCAAGAAGATATTACAGCTGGACAAACTTTGAGTTTGCAAATATGTATACCGATTTGAATATGTTTGTGTCCGTTGCCGCAATTATCACCTTTGCTGCTCAGTTCATCTTCCTATTCAATTTCTTCTACTCTATGTTCAAAGGCAGAAAAGCTACTTTGAACCCTTGGAGATCTAATACGCTTGAGTGGACTACACCAGTCGAACCAGGACATGGTAACTGGCCAGGTGAAATTCCAGCAGTATATAGATGGCCATATGATTACTCTAAGCCAGGTGCTGAAGAGGATTTCATACCTCAGACAGTTCCTCTTTCTGCTACACCTGAATCAAACCTACCACATGAGCAAGAGTTGGTTAAGGTTGAATTGGAGATTATGAAAGAAGAAGAGGAAGTTTTGGCTTCAAATGAAACAACTCACTAAAAAATCAATAAGCAGCTTTCGTCGTGTAAATTTAATCACGGTGATAGCTGTTTATATCCTGATTCTGATCGGTGGGATAGTAAGAAGTTCCGGTTCCGGAATGGGCTGTCCTGATTGGCCGAAGTGTTTTGGAAGTGTGATTCCCCCTACGAACGTAGATCAATTACCTTCAAATTATCAGGAGATTTATCTCAATAAAAGATTAGCCAAGAACGAAAGGTTCGTGGCAACACTTGAAAAATTAGGATTCGCAGAAAAAGCTAAGGAAATAGCTAACGATAAATCTATTCATGTAGAGGAGGAATTTAATCCTGTGAAAACATGGATAGAATACTTGAATCGCTTAGCTGGTGTGGCGATCGGTCTATTGATAATTCTTACTGTTTGGAAGTCTTTTCCACTTGGTAAGATGGATAAATGGATACCGATTTTGTCCATTTTCAATCTTATTCTTGTCATTTTCATTGGTTGGATAGGCTCTATAGTAGTATCTACAAATCTGCTGCACTGGATGATCACCTTTCACATGATGCTAGCTTTGCTTCTAGTCTCCTTACTGATCTATGTTTATCATAGATCAGGTAAGTTGGTCTTAGGCAAAGGAGTGAAAATGGATGTTCCAAGAAGGATTGAGTTGGTATTATTGATAGGAACTATCTTGATGCTTATTCAAATAGTCTTAGGTACTCAAGTAAGGGAGCAGATAGATATCATCTCCTCTTCTCTTGGTAATATGCTAAGAGATGAGTGGGTAGGTCGAATAGGGTTAGATTTCCTTATTCATAGATCCTTTTCTATAGTTCTGCTAGGAATCCATGTTTTATACTTCTTTTGGGCGTTTAAATACACCCTTAGAAAGTCTCAAGTGAATCTTTGGTCTCAGGTCTTGATGATTCTGATTATACTGGAAATAGCAACAGGAATGGGAATGGCATACTTTGGTATTCCTGCATTTCTACAGCCTATCCATCTCTTATTAGGTTCTTTGATTATCGGTGTGCAAGTCATCTTGCTTCTGGAAATCAGAGAAAACATTCAGTTTCTAATAAATACAAATTGATCATGAGGACAGTTGCAGTGACTGACCATATTAGTAGTTTAGTGATAAGCAAGTTTAAAGCTTACGCTGAGTTGATTAAATTGAGGCTTTCAGCTTTGGTTACCTTCTCTGCTGTATTTGGTTATATACTTGGCGATCGTGGTGTTAGTTTCGGATGGTCTGGCTTTCTAGGCTTGGCCCTTGGAGGTTTCTTAATCAGTGGCGCATCTTGTGCTGCCAACGAGATTTTAGAGCGTGATCTGGATAAGCTAATGAAGCGTACTCAAAATCGTCCCCTTCCATTAAAACTTATTTCCTTACAAGAAGCTCTTTGGGTTACCTCGCTGGTAGCAGTATTAGGTGTAGGCTTGCTTTGGTACTTTACTAATCCTTTGACCACTTGGTTGGGAGTTTTGAGTATGGTGCTGTATGTATTTGTCTATACTCCGCTAAAAAGAGTTGGGCCCATTGCAGTGTTTGTTGGTGCCATTCCAGGTGCTTTGCCCCCTCTTTTGGGATGGACTGCTGCCACTGGTTCTATTACTCATGAGGCGCTAATTATCTTTGGTATTCAGTTTATCTGGCAGTTCCCGCACTTTTGGGCGATTGCATGGGTAGGTGATGAGGATTACAAAGCAGCTGGATTTAAACTGTTACCTAGCGGTGGCGGTAAGGATCTGAATACTGCAATTCAAATAATGATCTATACTTTATTCCTTTTGCCACTAGGATTACTTCCAAGCTATTTTGGACTTACAGGTATGACTTCAGGCATTGTGGCTACTGTATGTGGAGTATTGTTCCTCGCTCAAACTTTCTCTTTGATGAAAGATTGCTCTCGCAAATCAGCTTTGCGAATAATGTTTGGTTCCTTTTTGTATTTGCCTATTGTGCAGATCGCTTACCTATTAGATAAACTGCCTTAAGCATGGAAAAGGAACTTAAATACGTGGATATGGTAGATCAGCCTATCGCAATGCATCCAAAGAAGTTTGCATTATGGCTGTTCTTAGTGACTATCGTAATGATCTTCGCTGCACTTACCAGCGCTTATATCGTAAGACAATCAGAGGGTAATTGGCTTGAGTATGATCTGCCGACTATTTTCTGGTACACTTCAGGAATAGTAATAATCAGTAGTGCTTGCCTTCAATATGCTTATTCTGCTGCTAAAAAAGACAATCTTGTTGGACTTAGAGCAGGTCTTAGCTTGGCGGTTCTTTTTGGTATAGCGTTCCTTGTTGGTCAGTGGTATAGCTGGGTGGCATTAGTTGACGAAAATGTGTTTTTTGTCGGTAATCCTTCAGGCTCATTTCTCTACGTATTCACAGGATTACATGCTGTTCACTTAATCAGCGGTGTGATATTTCTGATTATTGTATTAATTTCGACTTATAGATATAAAGTGCATTCCAAGTCTATGGACACACTTGAAATGGCGACTACGTTCTGGCATTTTCTTGCTGCATTGTGGCTATATCTATTTATGTTTTTGCTTTTGAATCATTAAAATTAACCTAGTACAAATCAATATCTTATGTCTGCGCATTCTACTGCTATAGGAGTAAGCCCGAAAAGAGGCGTTTGGGGAGGTGGTAACGAACCTCTCAAAGCCAGTTATGGAAAACTCATGATGTGGTTTTTCCTTCTTTCGGATATCTTTACTTTCGCCGCTTTTTTGATTACCTACCTTGCGATTCGTGTCAGCTATCCTGCCTATGCCGGACCTGCTACTGAATTTGTAGGTTCTAATGAGTATTGGCCAATTCCTGAATTGGTATTTGATGCTATTCCATTTGTACATGGAGTTCATGCACCACTTGTATTCGTAGGTTTGATGACCTTCATCTTGATCGCTAGTTCTGTGACAATGGTATTGGCTGTAGAAGCTGGTCACCGTAACGATAGAAATGATGTAGTAAAATGGATGCTATGGACGCTAGTAGGAGGTATTACTTTCCTAAGCTGTCAGGCATGGGAGTGGAGTCACTTCATTCACGGATCTGAAAGCGGTGCTGTCTTAAATTATATCAATGGAATTAGCCAAAATGTAACAGAAACTGTATTTGGTGCAAACCTGCTGGTAAATGAATATGGGCCTGCTTCCTTTGCAAACCTATTCTTCTTCATCACAGGATTCCACGGTTTCCACGTAACGATAGGTGTTATCCTTCTATTTATGGTTTTCTACCAAGCAGCTGTAGGCGTTTATGATAGAAGAGGTCATTATGAGATGGTTGAAAAAATCGGTTTGTACTGGCACTTTGTAGATCTTGTTTGGGTCTTTGTATTTACTTTATTCTACCTGATCTAACCTGTAAAAATTAGAATTATGGATATTCAAGAAAATAAATCAACGCTTACTGTTGTTCCTAGAAATAAGGAAAAGATAAAAAAGATCGGTAAGACTGCCCTAATTCTTGCGCTTATTACTGGCGCAGAATTTATAATGGCTTTTACTATGCCTAGAGGAATAATACTTTATGTATTGTTCATGGCATTGACAATATGGAAAGCCAAGTACATTATGATGGAATTCATGCACCTTGGTGACGAGGTTAAGCCATTGATCTACTCTATTCTGATTCCGATCGCATTTCTGTTCTGGCTGATAATAGTTCTGATCAAAGAAGGCTCAGATATATTCAACATGCGTTGGTTCTAATCAGAGTTTCAAAATAAATTCAAAAAAGAAGGTTGAAGTGAGGAACTTTAACCTTCTTTTTTGTTAAACCACTAGTATGAGAAGTTTGAGAATATTGCAAGGGATGGTGCTAGTATGCATACTCTTGGTGCCTGTTTTAATTTTCCTGTTTCTTAAGGGTTTTGGAAGTAATAGCTATGATATTCCTGTTTTTTTTGAAAAAGGAGTTGATAATCCATTTCAGGAATGTCCGATTGCTGATACTACCCAGCATTATATTCCTGAGTTTACCTTTACAAATCAAGATGGGGAACAAGTAGGAAGAGCTGATATGGAAGGTAAAGTGACAATTGTTGACTTTTTCTTTACATCCTGTCCAAGTATCTGTCCTAAAATGTCTGCAGAGATGGAGCGTGTCAATGACATGTTTAGAGACTATGACAACGTTCGAATCATGTCTATTAGCATTGACCCCACTTATGACAGTCCGGAGGTCTTAAAGAAATATGCAGATGAACATCATGCTGAAGCCGGAAAGTGGGACTTCCTAACGGGTGGAGTTCAGGAAACCTATGATTTGGCAAAATGTGGTTTTATCATTCCTAGTGTAGATGGGTTAGGTGTGCCTGATGATTTTGTTCATAGTGACAAATTTGTACTGGTTGATGAACAGGGAAGAATAAGAGGGTATTACAGTGGAACCTCTCGGGAAGATGTGGATTTATTAATGTTGGAGACTAAAGTTTTATTACATGCAAGCGAAGGAAAATAGTTTGTTGGAGAATGAAGGGAAAGTTAAAGGATGGATTATCGCCATTTCGGTAATTATTCCTGTGGCAGTTGCCGTGCTCATATTCATGCCTACTAAAATTGATTTGGGTTCTGAATGGGTTTATTTCCTGCCGCACCTTAATGCTGTGATGAATACCGCCGCTACAGTAGCCTTGATAGCAGGATTGGTTTTTATTAAAAATGGGAATATCCCTTATCACCGCGCCTCCATGACCACAGCATTTGTATTAGGAGCTATATTCCTAGTTTCTTATGTGATTTATCACGCAGCCGCTGAGAGCACTTCCTTTGGGGGCGAAGGATCAATTCGGAGTATTTACTATTTTCTTTTAATTACCCATATTATTCTCGCTGCAGTGGCACTTTTCCCTATCCTCTTTGCTTATTATTACGGATACACAGACCAGCGTGTGAAGCACAGAAAAGTTGTTAAATTTGCCTATCCAATCTGGCTGTATGTGACGGTGACTGGAGTGATAGTCTACTTGATGATCAGTCCTTATTACGTTCATTAATAAACCTGCGTATTAAATAAGCGTAGGACTTACTATGAAGAAAGCACTTAAAATAGCACTCTTTACATTGGTAACTTTTCTGTTTCAGACAGCTAGTTTTGCGCAGTGCGCCATGTGTCGCGCTTCAGTGGAAAACAACGTGAGTAATGGCGATACAAGTGTGGCTGCTGGGTTGAACCTTGGAATCATGTACCTTTTTGTAATGCCTTATCTCATCGCTGTGGTAATAGGCTACTTTTGGTACCGAAATGCTAAAAAAAGAAAGGCAAAAATAGCCTTACACTAAATGAATAGAAGAGCAAAGTTTGATCAAGGACTTTGCTTTTTTTATTTTACATCTAAATGAAGCATGATTCCCGTCGCCTGATCATCTTGGTCAGTATTTTCTCTCTTCTTGCTGTACTTATCCTGAATTTCTTTTTCTTCCAGAAAAACGATCAGGATACCTATTTGCAAGCTTTGCAAGATCGAATTCAGGCTGTTGATGAAGAATTTGATGAGGATTTTATCCAGATTCTAATGGATGTGCGGCCAGACGATACCTTAAGCTTTGGTCAAATTAGTACGCCAGTTCACAAGCATCCTTTTTTTATTCTAAGTCCAGAAAAAGACCTGTTGTATTGGTCTGATTTTACCTTGACACTGGATTTTTCGCAGGTTGATCTTACTCGAGAGTACCAACTCCTAGAAGACCCGTATGGGACGCTATTACTGAAAATACGAAATGTCAAAAGGAACGGAGCTGATTATGTTATGCTTCATGTATTACGTTTGCTGTGGCCTGGAAACATTGAAAACAATTACCTGATCACAGGAGCTAACCCTGAGATATTTGGAAATGGACGATTTGAGCTGTTTACTAATCCTGAGGAAGCATCTACCGTGGTTGAGAATCCTGCCGGAATCCCTCTTTTTGGAGTCAATTTTCTCTTCGGCTACAGTCCTGCAGGAAGGGTAGTAAATCCCGCCATTTTAATATTCTTTACTTCAGTTTTTCTACTCTATTTTCTTTTGAGTTCCGATTTTGTCCTGAATAAGTGGAAATCAGGACGAAGATGGGAGGCTATTGGTTATGCTATTTTTGTGCTTGGAGCATTTAGAATTATGATGCTCTTACTGGATTTTCCAGGCAATTATCTCAATTTGACGTTGTTTGATTCTGCGAATTATGCTTCATCTTGGTTCAATCCAAGTCTTGGTGATTTCCTGATCAATACCCTTTGTGCGGTCATAGTTTTGGCAATGGTGGTTTACCAGCTGGCTTCCAAAACCATGCATGAAAAGATCAAAGTGTTGAAATCTCCTACCGAAATCTGGGTATTCTTTTTTTTCGCACTTTTCGTCAGTTCTGTCGGCATGTATATGGTTTGGTCTCTTCCTAGGGACTTGATGACGAATTCGCAGTGGGCGCTAGATGTGAGTTCTATCCCTTCTTTCGATTGGTTCAAAGGAATCAGCTTTTTTATGCTTTTCCTTTGGGGTGCCGTTTACGTGCTGGTTTCACTGACTTTGTTTAGTCTACTTTTGGAGATCAATGGTCGCAAAAAATTCTATTACAAATGGATTGCCTTGATTGGTTTTCCTATCGCAGGGCTACTGTTTGTATTTTCTATTTGGGGTGGTGTGGTTTGGTTGATTCATTTGCTGTTTTTAGTCACCATCATACGGCTTGAGCTTTTTAAAAATGCCTTTAAGCTTGGGTTAGATACGTTTCTCACCTTTTTCTTCGCCTGTCTTGTGACGGCCATTATCGGAGGGATAAGTACTTTCCAGACGGAGAAAAGTGAGTTGATCCAATCCAAAACTCGTTTTGCAAATCAAAATCTCATCGAGAATGATGTGATGACTGAGTTTTTCTTGGGTGAAATATTCACTCGGATTAAAAGTGATTTATTTATCCAAAACAGAATAGCAGACCCGCTTTTCTCCAAGGAGCCTATAGAAACCAAAATCAGGAGAATTTACTTAGATAACTACTTCGATCAGTTTGAGGTCCAAGTCCGGATTTTCTCATCCTCAGGACAGCAGATTCTTGGTACTTCAGATTCTGAAAATCTCAAGGATATTCAGCTGGAATTTATCAAAAGTGATTATGTGACCAGTGTAAAAGACTTGTATTTTATTCGAGGAAATGAGTCAAATACTGGTAACCGTTTTATTGCTTTTGTGCCAGTGAATAAGGATGAGGCCTTCCTAGGGACGGTTTTTCTAGAACTCCGGCAGTTACGAGTTCAACCAACAAGTGTCTATCCGAAGCTTTTGTTGGACAAAAAGTACAATGACAAGCTTGATCCAGTGCTGTATGATTATGCTATTTTCAAAGACAATGAATTTATACGCAACTCTGGATCGTATAATTACCTGAGCAAGGGTTTTGAGCGAGTGTTGACGCGCAATGCTTTATTGACGGAAGGAGTTCATCAGTCTGGCTATCATCATTATGGAATAAAAAATGGGAATGAATTGATCATTGTGTCTTCCAGAAATATCTCCTTAGCTCATTTCTTCGGAAATATTTCTCTGTTTTTCGTCTTGTTTGTGATCATGACTTTCTTGACTATCCTGATCAATACACTGGTCACAGGAGTCAAGAATTTCGAGTTCAATTATTCCACCAAGCTTCAGCTTTACCTGAATTTCGCCTTTTTCTTTCCAATCATCATCATCAGTATAATCACTGTTGGGCTGTTAGCAAACAGCTACCGCGAAGATTTGGATCGACAGTATATTCAAAAGGCAGCTTTGATTCGTGGGAACCTCGGAAGCTTTTTGAATAATCAGAAACCTGAAAATGTAGATAGCGATGAACTCAATGAGGAGGTAAACGAACTGGCGAATACAACTGCAAGTGATATTCACGTATACAGTGTGCGAGGCAAACTTGAATCAACCAATCGTCCCAATATCTTCGATAAGAAGATTCTGGCACCGTTGATCAATCCAAAAGCTATTGCGGAGATCGAAGAGATGGGGCAAAGTCAATACCTCGCGGACGAGCAAATCGGTAAACTCAGATACAAAGCGGTGTACCTTTCTATTCCAGCTACTACTGGTCAGGCGAATTTGGGGATTTTGGCTGTGCCTTTCTTTGAATCTGAAGAGGAGCTGAACACACTGATAGCAGATGTGTTGAGCAATATCTTCAATGCCTTTGTGGTGATTTTCATCCTCTTTTTGGTTGTTTCGTATTTTGTGTCGACCAACCTTACTTTTCCATTCAAATTGCTGACACAAAAGCTAAAAGCTACCAATTTGGAAGATAACGAACCTATGTATTGGGGTTCAAAAGATGAGATTGGCTTGCTGGTCAATGAGTATAATAACATGCTTTTCAAGCTGGAGAATTCGAAAAAAGTGCTCGCTTCCACTGAGAAGGAATCTGCTTGGCGTGAGATGGCCAAACAAGTTGCTCACGAGATCAAAAATCCGCTGACTCCGATGAAGCTTACATTGCAGCATCTGATTAGACTACAAGATGCTGGAAGATTGGACGATGCAGAAAAGCTAAAAAGATCGCTGGAAACCCTGATTCATCAGGTAGACGCATTAAGTGGGATTGCTTCTTCTTTTTCCACGTTTGCCAAAATGCCACTACCGAATAATGAACGGATGAACTTCAAATCTGTCCTGAACAAAGTTTTAGAACTTTTTAGTGGAGATCAACAAGTCGAATTGCTTTTTCAGGATGATTCTTTCACCAATGATATTCCGATTATGGGTGATGATAAGCTTTTTGGGCGTGTGATTTCCAATCTGATCATCAACGGGGTTCAGGCTGTAGAGCCAGGAGTGAAGCCAGTGATAAAAGTTTGGCTTTGGATGACGGACCAAGCCGTTTTCTTGGAAATCACAGACAATGGAAAAGGCATCACCGATGAGCTGAAGGATAAGATTTTCATACCTAATTTCTCGACTAAGTCCACAGGGTCAGGATTAGGATTGGCTATCGCAAAAAGTGGCGTAGAAACAGCGGGAGGCAAGATTTGGTTTGAAACCGAGTTGGGGAAAGGCACAACCTTCTATCTCACATTTCCATTGATAGGTTAATTCATCTTTTTAGTACCTTCAAAATCAAAAGGCATTTCGAAGTAAGCATGCGTGTATGGCTACTTTTCTGGGTTTTAGTACTTGGCTGCTTTACTTCGGTAAAAGCTCAGGAGAAATGCCGATGGGTAGATTCAGATGTCTTTGTTAATCCTTCAGTTCCAGATTCACTTTCACTATTGGAAGAAACGATCAGAATTACTGATAAGAATGGGGAGGAATACAGTTTTAAGTACGAATTAAGCACCAATAAACTTCAGATACTTTTTGCAAACCAAACAAAGCCTGATTCACTTTTGCTTTGCTACCAAACGTTCTCACTACGGTTGGATCAGCCGATTGCCCGCAGGACTTTATTTGCGGATTACGATTCAACTGCCCAATTCAAAGATAATCGCATGGCGGAACTTCCTACTTTCGACTTTCGAGAGGAGCTTTTTCCTACAACGAATCTTTACAAATCCGGAAGTCTTACTCGGGGGATCTCCTTCGGAAACACACA
Source organism: uncultured Algoriphagus sp. (assembly GCF_963974365.1). Taxonomy (GTDB): domain Bacteria; phylum Bacteroidota; class Bacteroidia; order Cytophagales; family Cyclobacteriaceae; genus Algoriphagus. The sequence continues at coordinate 148,896 of NZ_CAXBBX010000013.1, forward strand.
AAATGTATTTGTGAACTCTGCACTTAATCTTCAGCTAGAAGGCGATATTTCCGAAAATCTAAAAATCCGTGCAAGCATTACTGATCAGAATGTGCCTTTTCAGCCAGAGGGAAATACACAGCAAATCCAGGACTTTGACAATGTGTTAATTGAGCTGTATAACCAGGATTTTAGCTTGGCTGCGGGAGATGTAGTTTTGCAGCAAAGGCAATCTGAGTTTCTACGCTATTACAAAAATGTGCAGGGACTTCAGTTTACGTCCAAGTATAAAGTGAGTGATCAATGGACTGCAAGTTCTCAGGCTTTTGCTTCCATTGCCAAAGGGAAATTCGCTTCCATCCAATTACCGATTTTGGAAGGCGTACTTGGTCCGTATCGAGTCAGTGGGCCAAACAATGAACGATTTGTGATCATCATGGCAAATTCCGAACGTGTATTTTTGGATGGGAAACAGCTCAAACGTGGATTTAACGAGGATTATGTGATTGATTACAATCAGGCGGAAATCACTTTTACCCCGAAAGTTCTGATTACCCAATATTCCCGAGTTCGGGTAGATTTTGAATATTCTGAACGGAATTATTCCCGATCTATCATCGGTGCAAATCATAGCCAGACGAATGGTACGGTCGACTTTTACATGAATTATTATCAAGAAAAGGACAATCGAAATAGACCATTGTTCACGGATTTTTCCCAGCAGGAATTGAGATTACTTTCCTCCGTCGGAGACAATCCAGAATTGGCAACTATTCCAAGAATCGATAGCGTAGCCTTTGACCAAAATCGAATTTTATATGCGAAAATCACTGAGATCGATCAATTCGGAGATTCATTAGTTTTCTATCATTATTCTACGGATCCAGCCATCGCTCATTATGAACTGGGGTTTTCGCAGGTCGGAGCTGGCCAAGGGGATTACCGCCGATCCAATCAATTGTCCAACGGAACAGTCTATGAATATGTGCCGCGCTTGAATGGACTTCCGCAGGGAGATTATTCAATTTTGTCCCAATTGCCACTTCCTGATAGTAAGCGAATGGTCACAGCTGGAACTAGAATTAAGCTGAATGAACATGAGAAAGTTTATACTGAAGTAGCGCTTTCGTCTGTGGATGAGAATTTGTTTTCGGAGTTTGGAGATGATAATAATCATGGGCTAGGTATGAAAGTAGGCTTGCAATCAGAGGGTAGGGAATCGTCACTTTTCAAAGGCTACATCATGAAAGGGCAGACAGAATACGAGTACAATTCCACCAATTTCAATTTTATTGATCGATTCAGATATATCGAGTTTGATCGAGATTGGGGGCTCAGCCAGCAAGCTTTGGAAAACGCTGCTTCAGAGCAATTTTTCCGAGCTGGATTCGGTTTTGAAAAAGATGCGCTTAATCGCTTTGATTACCTTTTTTACCTGAGAAACAGACAAAATGTACTGAACGGCACACAGCATGTCGCCAATTGGAACCTTCAATTGGGATCCAAAATCCGACTTAGACAAGAATTTTTCCGCTTGAATTCCAAACAGGATTCACTAACTTCTGAGTGGACGCGCTATTTGGGCGATGTGAGTTACAATTCCAAATTCATTGTTCCAGGTTATCAGTTTTCTCTTGACCAGAATGCCTTGAGAAATGCAGAAACTGATTCGGTAGTGAGTACGGCGATGAATTTCCAACAGCATTTGGTTTATCTCCGGAGCAATGATACACTGAGTTATTCCTTTCTTGTCGACGCTGCTTGGCGGGAAGATAAGGCGCCGTTCGCCGGTGAATTGCAGAAAGACACGAGAGCGTTTACGTCCAATTTTACTTTTAAAAAGCAATGGACACAGCATAGTTTGGGAAGCACATTTACCTATCGCGAGATCGAGTATGTGCAGCGCGATTTGCAATCTGAACTTACAGTGATGGGAAAGCTTGACTATCAGGGAAGTTTGGGTAAAAATCTCATTCGAAATGAAATTTCCTATGCAATTGGAAATGGACGCGAATTGCAACGGGAATTTGTCTTTTTGCCAGCTCCTAATGGCGATGGGACGCACACTTGGCGAGATGATAATGGTGATGGGGTCCAGCAATTAAATGAGTTTTATCTGGCTATCAACCCAGAAGAGAAGCAGTATATCAAGATATTTGTGCCAACGGATACTTACATTCAAGCGTACACGAGTATTTTGAATTATAGAATTCAAGCCAGATTTCCAGAAAACTGGAAGACTGAAGGTGGTCTGAGATCATTTCTGCATCGTTTTTCCAACACGACCAGTTTGAGCGTGGAGAAGAAAGTGACTTCAGATGACTTCGTGGATCGGATCAATCCTTTTGTTGGTGGAGTGGATAGAGAGGATGTTTTATCACTGAGGCAGGTGATTCGCTCCAGCTTTTTTTTCAATCGAGCTTCAGCCAAATATGGGTTTGATTTGACCTATTTTGATTCCCAATTCAAGCAATTGCTTTCCGGAGGTTTTGAGGATTTGATTCAAAAAGACTGGAAATTAAATGCCAGATATAACTTTACAGGGCAGACGACTTTAAGGATTTTGGCGGGGACGGGTAATCGTCAATCTAACTCAGATTACTTAGATAATCGGAATTATACAATTTCCCAAAATCAAATCGGTCCAGAGTTTTCTTGGCAACCCACACCATATTTTAGAACTACAGCGACTTATACTTATACAGGAAAAGTCAACACCGCCAATCTAGAGTTTGATGAAAAAGCTCGACTCAATCAAATAGGGCTGGATTTTCGTCTTTCCAGAGCGGTAAAAACCACCATAACCTCAACACTTAACCTGATTCAGATCGATTACAATGGCATTGCAAATTCAGCTGTGGGCTATGAAATGCTCCAAGCGTTGACTCCAGGTACGAATGTCACATGGAATGTGAATTGGTTACAGAAAATAGGAGAAGGATTACAATTAAACTTGGTGTATGAAGGTCGAAATTCCCAGGGTTTGGATCGGATTGTCCATGTTGGGAGAATGCAAGTTTCCGCTCTATTTTGATAAAAACATGTAACTTTGCCGGAGGAGAATAGTTGTCACACTAACTATTAAACTGCGAATCAAATGAGCAAAAGTATCCTCGTCACTGGAGGCACCAAAGGAATAGGAAGAGCGATCATTGAGCGCTTTGCAGCGGAAGGCTTTGATGTCTTCACCTGTGCGCGAAATGAAACTGATTTGGCTAAACTGAAGACTTCTTTGGAAAGCAAATATCCTTTGATCAACGTTCTGGCGATTCAGGCTGATCTTTCCAAAAAGGAAGAGGTGACCAAGTTCGTGGAAGCGATCAAAGCAGTTTCGATTCCTAATGTTTTGGTAAATAACACTGGAGTGTTTTTACCTGGAGCTATTCACAATGAACCAGAGGGGAATTTTGAGCTGATGATGCAAACCAACTTGTATTCCGCTTATTACCTGACCCGGGGTTTTGTCAACGAAATGATTGAGAAAAAATCAGGACATATTTTCACCATGGGATCAGTCGCTGGATTGACAGCCTATCCAAATGGAGGAACATATGCCGTTTCCAAATGGGCCATGCTTGGGATGACCAAGTGTCTGCGTGAAGAATTAAAACCACATCAGATCAAAGTAACATCCATTCTTGCCGGCGCAACCTATACATCGAGCTGGGAAGGAGTTGATTTACCGATAGAAAGATTTATGAAATCCGAGGATGTGGCCGAAAGTGTGTGGGCAGCCTATAACCTTTCACCTCAGTCTGTTGTTGAAGAACTAGTAATCCGACCTCAATTAGGAGATATATAACCCAATATGGAGCAAATTATCAAATCAGTAGATCCGCTTTATTGCGATAGCTTGACGAGTTATTCGAGGAGAAAAACGATTCCGGTGAAGATCGGTGATGTAATCATCGGCGGAGATAATCCTATCGTGGTGCAATCCATGACGACGGTCGATACAATGGATACAGAAGGCTCTATCGAGCAAAGTATCCGCATGATTGAAGCTGGTTGCGAGTTGGTGAGAATCACCGCTCCAAGTATCAAAGAAGCGGAAAACTTACAGCATATTAAAGATGGGCTTCGCAAAAGAGGATACAATACTCCGTTGGTTGCTGATATTCACTTTACTCCAAATGCCGCTGAAGTAGCTGCAAGGATAGTGGAGAAAGTGCGGGTGAATCCGGGGAACTATGCGGACAAAAAGAAATTTGAAGTAATCGAATATACAGATTCAACATATCAGGAAGAGCTTGATCGTATTCGTGAGCGCTTTTTGCCTTTGGTGAAAATATGCAAGGAACATGGAACAGCGATGAGAATTGGAACCAATCACGGTTCTCTTTCTGATCGGATCATGAGTAGGTATGGAGATACTCCGCTAGGAATGGTGGAGTCAGCATTGGAATTTTTGAGAATCTGTGAAGATGAGAATTACTTTGATATCGTGATTTCGATGAAATCTTCCAATACTCAGGTGATGGTGCAGGCATACCGCTTGTTGGTGGAGAAATTAGATCAAGGCGGTTTCAAACCTTATCCTTTGCACCTTGGAGTGACAGAAGCTGGGGAAGCGGAAGATGGTAGAATCAAATCGGCTGTTGGGATCGGAACTTTGCTGGAAGATGGCTTGGGAGATACCGTTCGTGTATCCTTGACCGAAAATCCTGAGTTTGAAGCGCCAGTTGCTAAGGCATTGATTGACCGCTATGCTCATCGTTCGGGACATGCTGAGATAAAGGCTATTGAAAATTATCCAGTCAATCCGTATGAGCATTTCAAACGTCACTCTGCGGAGATTTACAACTTTGGAGGTCATAATGTGCCTCGAGTAATCACGGATATTTCTAAGATCGAAAATATCACAGAAAAGGAAATGAAGTCGGTTGGTCATTTCTATTTGCCAGAATTGGACAAGTGGAAGATGAATGATCAAGGATGTGATTTTGTTTATTCCGGTGCGAATCCGATTCCTTTTATGCTACCAAATGGAATGAAAGAAATTCAGGATGCGACGATTTGGACTATCGGTTCTGACCAGCAAAATAAATTTCCGCTTTTCGATTTAGTGAGTTTTTCAGTTGCTGAGAAATTTCATAAAGAATTGAATTTCCTTGAAGTTTTTGATACGGAAATTGCTGAAGCGATCGTGCTAGCTGAGCAAAGAAAAAATACTGTGTTGATTCTTAAAACAGAAAATAAACACGCGATGCCTGCCTTGAGAAGAGGTTTTGTGAGTCTACTTCAAGCAAAGTCTGAGATCCCGGTGATCGTGAAAGTCAGTTATCCAGATCAGTCTGAGGATGAAACTATGCTTTATTCTGCAACTGATGTTGGAGGTTTGTTGATAGATGGTTTGGGCGATGGAATCTTCATTTCCTTAGAAAAGGAGAAAGAACATTCGCGCGAGGAAGTGTTAGCACAGATCAAACTTCATAATTCTGTGGGATTTGGAGTTTTGCAAGCAGCGAGAACCCGAATGTCCAAAACCGAATACATTTCCTGCCCATCGTGTGGTAGAACGCTCTTTGACCTGCAAGAAACTACCGCGATGATCCGCAAGAGAACTGATCACCTCAAAGGTGTTAAGATCGGAATAATGGGTTGTATCGTGAATGGCCCAGGAGAAATGGCTGATGCTGATTATGGGTATGTAGGATCAGGCAAAGGGAAAATTACACTTTACAAAGGCAAGGAAGTGATGAAACGTTCTGTTCCTTCTGAAAAGGCTGTGGATAAATTGATAGAAATCATCAAAGAAGACGGCATGTGGAACGAACCTGAGATTATCTAATTTTAATAGAACCCTTCGAGGTTTTAAAAACCTCGAAGCGTTGCACCTCAAAGGATATAGTTAGCCATTTACCAGTTCAATCTGTTAACCATTAAAAATTCAAACCATGTCCGATAACAATAAAGTAAAAGGATTTTTTAAGATAGGTGATTTTGGAAACTATTTTGTACGGGTTTTCCAAAAGCCAGATCCCAGCCAGAAGTCCAATTATAACCTGCGAATGATGCACGGAATCAATAAGATTTCGATCGTTGTATTTCTTCTGGCTATCATTTTTTGGATTGTGAAACGGTTTATATAGGAGTCTAAACGCATGGTACCCGAAGTCCCGATAGCTATCAAGACTCGCAGATAGCGCAACTTTTAGTAGTTAAGTCTCGTCATTTGGACCAAAAAAACAGAGTATTCAGAATGCCGATATTTCTAGCTAATAATAATTCTAATGCACTTTTTTCTCACCACTTGAAAAGTAAGTTTGATCATATTGCTTTATTAATAGATCAAAATAAGGTGGAAAATGTTTTACCGATAAAGCAATACTTTTATAGGCCCACATAGATACATCGCTCTCATAGTTTTAAAAAAAGGACTCTTTATGCCTTAAGTGGTAGAATATTTTTGAACCACAAAAGGGAAAAAGGACATAAGGTTCAACATGAGAATTAGCCGTCCACGAAGATTTTCCCTAGGTTAATCTATGTTACTATGTGGTGAAAACATCTAAATGAATATTGCGGTGCAAACATCTTTTAGGGGCTTTTTTTTCAATTTCACCTAACCTTCGTGCTTTATGTGGCTAGAAAAAACTCACAAAAAAAGGGATTCGAATCAACTTCGAATCCCTTTTTTAAAAAACTATCTGCTTTTACCTTCTATCCAAAGCACTTCCACCACTTTGCTGAGGCCCTAGGAATTGCTCCATTCTAAGCTTGAGCTCCTGAGCTTTTTCCTGATAGCCTCTTTCTTCCAGAAGAGGAATAAAATATTTGATCATTTCCACAGAGATCATCATCTCACGATCATATTCCCTTTTCTCGCTGGTGTAGAATTCAATCATGTCCAAAGACTTTTTGGAGACCTTATCGATGATGTCCAGTGCTTTTTCATCCTCCCCTACTTCAAAGAAAAGTGGCACAGATTGTCCGCTGGAGAGATCATAAGGAATTGCTTCATTTGGCATGGTTTCCAATCCGTAGTTTAGAAGAGTTGCTGCTTTTTCCATATCACCTTCGTCTAACAAAGCAATCACAATGCTGTTCAGCGCACTTCTGTGATTGGAAGCAAATCTTCTATATTCTTCATCCAAATAAGCGTCGGGATTATCCATTCCTCGGAAAGAAAACTTCGTCATGTAGTTCTCATAAGCCAAATCAGCATTGACCAGCTCTTCACGAATGTATTCAGGCTTTCTCACTGGAAGCAAGCGATAAGTCAAACCCTCCATCACCACGTGATCTTGGACGTTGATTCCAATGGTGGCAAGAGATGTATTGTTGAAGTAAATCGGTCTATCCCAATTGTTGGAAGCGATTAGGTCTATCAGCATCAAAGTGCCTTTGGTTACATAGTTTCCAGTTACCTGAAGATTCATTTGAGGGGAGAACAAAGGAGCGAATTCTTCAGGAATGATGTTCTTATTCGCCACGGCAGAACTGTCCACTTCCAAAATCAAGTTTCGAGAAGGAACCATGTTGGCAACAGATTTACCGCCAGTTTCCATCTTCAGAAGATCAGAACCTGAGTTAAGCAATTTCAGATATTCTTTCACGGAGATAGCATTCATTCCCTCTCTCTCCATCACGTAAAGTACATCATTTGTGCCTTTCTGATATCGATTAGCATCTAAACTAAATGGCAGTGCCTCGGATTCATTGACTGGTCGAGTCATTTGCTCCACATACCAATCCGTATCGAAGTAACTCAAGACAATTACTCGGACATCCGTACGGAAACCCTCCACTTCTTGTACATACCAAAGTGGGAAAGTGTCGTTATCTCCACCAGTAAATAAGATCGCGTTTGGGGCACAAGAGGCCAGGAAGTTTCTAGCAGAATCCACCGAGAAATATCTTCCTTTTCTGTTGTGATCATTCCAGTTCTGAGCGCCCATCAAGCCGGCTACCGGCAAAGTAAGTAGCGTCGCAATTATTCCGGCAGTTGCCATATTCTTCGTGGCCCGACCGATCATGTGTGCGATGGCCATTACTCCGAGCCCAACCCAGATGGCAAAAGCATAGAAACTACCCACATAGATGTAGTCCCGCTCTCTTGGTTCAACAGGAGGGGAATTCAGATAAAGAACCAGTACCACGCCCATCATTAGGAACAGCATTAGATTCACATAGAAAGACTTTGGATCTGCTTTAGCTTGGAAGAATAACCCTATAATTCCCAGCAACAGCGGAAGCATGAGGTAGTTATTGTGTCCTTTGTTTTCCGTGATGTAATCAGGATAATCTTTGAATGCATCCGTAATTCCTACCCAAGGTGCATCGCTGAAATCTGACTCTTTTCCGGAGAAATTCCACATAAAATACCTCCAGTACATTTTTCCTAACTGATGCGAGAACATGAAATAGATATTGTCACCAAAAGTTGGGTCTTGCCCTTCTCTCAGGCCAAGTTTCTGTCGGTAAAGCCTTTTATGATTTTCCTGTGTTGAATAGATTCTAGGAAGAATTGTAGTCTTTGTAGGATCGTAGGTGTTGACCAAAGAATAATCTACGATCTCGTACTTATCTTTTCCCTTCATATAAACTGGTGCGCCTTCTTCTTGAGCCACCAATTGCGCAGTGAAATACTGCCCATGAAGCAAAGGTCTGTAACCGTATTGCTCACGCTTTAGGTATGAGACGTAGCTGACAATATCCTTTGGTGCATTTTCATTGATAATCGGATCTTGATTTGCTCGCACCACGATCAAGGCATAACTCGCGTAGCCGATCAAGATGAAGATGAAGGATAAAAGAGCTGTATTAAGAATAGCATTTCCCTTTTTACGAGAGTACTTATATGCAAAGAATACTGCTGCGAAAAACAGCAGCATGAACACTATAATTCCTGACCCAAACGGTAAGCCAATACTATTCACAAAGAATATCTCCATCGATCCAGCTATGCTTGGTAGTCCAGGAATGATCAGGTTGTTAATAATGATCAGCGCAACTCCGCCTAGGAACATGGCAAGAAAACCACCTTTCAGCGTAGGATTCTCGTATTTTTTGAAATAGTAAATGAGTGCCAAAGCTGGCAGAGTCACCAAGTTCAGCAAGTGAACACCAATAGAAAGTCCGACCAAATAGGCGATGAAAATCATCCATTTGTTTTCTTCGCGTGGGTCTTTGATCACATCCCACTTCAAGAATGCCCAAATCACGATCGCTGTAAAGAAGGAAGACATCGCGTAAACTTCTGACTCTACAGCCGAATACCAGAAACTATCTGAGAAGGTGTAAACCAATGCGCCGACGATCCCGGCACCCATCAAGGTGATTGTTTCGCCTTTGCTTTCTTGCCCTTCTATAACTTTGAAAAGCTTCTTTCCAAATAGAGTGATCGACCAAAAAAGGAATAAAATAGAGAAGCCTGAGAATAGTGCACTTCCGATATTCATCCAATAAGCCACCTGCAATGGATCTCCGAAAGCGAAGAAACTGAACATGCGATATACCAAAAGGAAGAATGGAGCTCCTGGAGGGTGAGGTACTTGTAACTTGTAGGCTACGGCTATGAATTCTCCTGGATCCCAGAAGCTAGCAGTTTGTTCGACAGTAAGAACGTAAACCAAAGTAGCTACCGCAAAAACGACCCAACCGGTCAGATTATTGATTTGCTTGTAATTGAGCATTTAATAAGTGGAATTTGACTGGCGAAAATAAAAAAAATAAATGCCAAATAGGGCGATTTTAGGTATTTTAAAACTTGAGGCATCTTGATCTCTACGGCTATGTGATATTAATTACGGTGTTGAACTGATTTTGCTCCTACTTTTGTTGTGACAAAAAAAGCAGAAATCATGAGCGCAAAACCTAAAACATTCCAAGAATTGATAGATGGTGACCAAGCCGTATTGGTGGATTTCTTTGCTACATGGTGCGGTCCATGTAAAATGATGCAGCCGATTTTGGAAGATACAGCCAAGCAGCTCGGTGATAAGGTGAAGATTTTGAAAGTCGATGTCGACAAAAACCAATTGGCTGCCAGCAAATTCCAGGTTCGTGGTGTGCCGACTCTGATACTTTTCCAAAAAGGAAAAATCCTATGGAGAGAATCAGGGGTTGTACCAGTACACCAATTGGTCAATACACTTAATTCGAATATTGTATAGAATGAATGAGTCTTGTGTGACAAAAGTCATTCAGCGCTAAAACTCAAATCCCTACTTTTGGGGAGAGATTAAAAGCAAATAAGATAACATAGATATGAAAATCGAACAGATATATACAGGATGTTTAGCCCAAGGAGCTTATTACATTGAGTCAGATGGAGAAGCAGTGGTAATTGATCCGCTAAGGGAAGTGCAGCCTTACATTGAGAAAGCTGAGCGAAGAAACGCTAAGATCAAGTACGTGTTTGAGACCCACTTTCATGCTGACTTCGTATCGGGCCATATTGACCTCGCTGAGAAAACTGGTGCTGAAATAGTTTATGGCCCGACTGATATGAAGCTGGGTTTTGCGGCGCATATCGCTAAGGATGGTGAAGAATTTCAGGTCGGAAAAGCGAAAATCAAATTGATTCATACACCTGGCCATACTATGGAAAGTTCTTGTTATTTGCTTTTCAATGAAGAAGGAAATCCTGAGGCTATTTTCACAGGTGATACCTTATTTATTGGTGATGTAGGAAGGCCAGATTTGGCTCAGAAAGTAGTCAAAGATCTAACGCAAGAAATGCTTGCAGGGTATCTATACGATTCCCTTCGAAATAAAATAATGCCACTTCCAGATGACCTAATCGTCTATCCAGCGCATGGAGCAGGATCTGCATGCGGCAAAAACATGAGTAAGGAGACTTCGGATTCTTTGGGTAACCAAAAGAAAACGAACTATGCATTGCAAGAGATGAGTAAGAAAGAATTCACTAAGCAGTTGATCACAGGTTTGACTCCACCACCGGCTTATTTTCCCCAAAACGTCATGATGAATATCGAAGGATATGACAGCATTGATGATGTGTTGGAAAGAGGAGTGAAACCGCTAAGTCCAAAAGAATTTGAAGCTGCAGCAAATGAAACGGGTGCGTTGATTTTGGATACAAGAGCTCCGCAGGTTTTTGCCAAAGGCTTTGTGCCAAACTCAATCAATATAGGAATCGACGGAAGCTTTGCTGTGTGGGTAGGAGCGATGATCCCAGATTTGAAGCAGCAAATTTTGGTGGTAGCAGAAGAGGGAAGAGAGGAAGAAGTAGTTACCAGATTAGCGCGAGTGGGCTATGACTATGCTATTGGCTACTTGAAAGGTGGATTTGAAGCTTGGGAGAAATCAGGTGAAGAGATAGATCAGATCAAGTCCATTGGTGCAGATGAGCTTTCCGACATTCAAAAATCAAATCCTGATATTTCCATTTTGGATGTGAGGAAAGAAAGTGAATTCCAGTCTGAGCATGTGCAAGATGCAGAAAACGCACCACTTGATTATATCAATGAAAGCATGGCGAAGATAGACAAGGATAAAACCTACTACGTGCATTGTGCGGGTGGCTATAGATCTATGGTTTTCAATTCTATCTTGAGAGCGAGAGGCTATGATAATCTTATCGATGTCAAAGGTGGATTCAAAGACCTTAAGGAATCTGGAGATTTTAAGATTACAGAATTTGTTTGTCCAACTACGTTGCTTTGAGTAGCACGTAATTAGTACCAAGACTTAAGACATTAGATTCAAGACATTAGGATATAGAATAATAGTAGAACCGTGGTCTGTGTCATCACAGACCACTTGCTTTGTCATTTTAAATGTAAAGGCATCTCTATAGCATTTAGGCTACTTCGGTCACCGGTCATCTGACCTGATAAGCAAAGAGGAAGAGATTGCAGAGATCAAAAAGAGTAAATACTCAAGTAAATCACCCGAATACAAAACTTATGAATCAATTTATTGACTGGATTTCCCAGCCCTGGCCGTGGTATGTCGCTGGGCCGCTGATAGGGCTCACTGTTCCGGCACTTCTTATTCTAGGGAATAAAAGTTTTGGGATATCATCATCCCTTCGACATGTCTGCGCGATATGTATTCCTGCCAAAATCCCTTTCTTTCAATACAACTGGAGAAAAGAGACTTGGAATCTAATATTTGTTCTAGGCGTTTTAGTCGGCGGTTTTGTAGCGACTACTTTTATGTCCAATCCAGATGAAATCGTCATTGCAAGCAAAACGCAAGCTGACTTGGCTGCCTTGGGGATCACTGATTTCTCTGGCTTGATGCCTTCTGATATTTTCTCATGGGAAAATCTATTCACGGCAAAAGGATTGGTATTCTTTGTTTTGGGAGGATTTCTGGTTGGTTTTGGTACTAGATACGCAGGGGGATGTACATCAGGTCATGCGATTATGGGGATCAGTTCTTTGCAGTGGCCTTCATTAGTTGCCACTATTTTTTTTATGGTCGGTGGCTTTCTGATGACTCAGGTGTTTTTGGCTCCTTTAATGAAATTGGTAGGATTTTAATCAACAGAAAATGAAAGTAGAAGATAGAAATATACAGGACGCGGTTTGTGATGTTCCTAATTCCCAGGAGACTGGTGAGAGAGGTTTTGCCTTAGTGAAGTATTTGATTCTGGGGATTTTATTCGGGATTGTGTTTGTGAAAGCTGAGATTATTTCTTGGTTTAGAATACAGGAAATGTTCCGTTTGGACTCTTTCCATATGTATGGAGTGATCGGTTCGGCGATAGTTGTTGGGATTATTTCCATTCAATTGATCAAGCGGTTGAAAATCAAATCCATTGCTGGAGAGGAAATCAAGATTCCAACTAAAGAATTTCGCAAGGGGCAGATTTACGGAGGATTTATCTTTGGACTTGGCTGGGCGATTACAGGAGCTTGTCCAGGACCCTTGTTTGCTCAGATCGGATCTGGTTTTACTGTGGTGATTATTACGCTACTTTCTGCCATCGCAGGAACTTGGGTTTACGGTAAGTTTTCGGATAAGCTCCCAAATTGAGCCTGCAGGAAAATCATCTTTAATCAATATATTTAAATGAATGGATTTCAAACACATCTTCTTGTGCGTTAGGTCGATCAGGGTGATTTGCAAAAAGATTTAAACCATTTTCATCAATAAAAAAAAGATGAGGTAAGTAGGTGTTTCTTGGAGTTTTATATTCTCCTATCAATTTGAATTCATCATTGTATATGTTAATCACATAATATGGTAAATACCTAGCTATGTTAGTTAAGGGTTTGTCACTTGGTATTTCATCTCCAGGCCACCCAAACTCATAATAAATTCCTTGATGCGAGTCGTATGCAAATGCGAATGTTTTGGCTGATTGATAGTATTTTCTCTGAAATGTATCTAGATCCATCATAGAAGCTCCAGCTAGATGATCGTTCGTGTAGTTTTTTAACAAATTGCTCTCTAGGACATATTCTTTAGTAGAGTAATTTTCAAGATTAAACTCATAAAGTATCCTGCTATCGTAATGCTTTGCATAAATGAATTTGTCTCTTATCCAGAAAGCAGTGCCAAACTGTACTTGATTTTCTTGAAGGATTGAATTTGAAAGTTGAAATGGTAATATTCTTGATTCGCTATTTTGAAGATCAATTTCAATAAAGGGATAGTATTCTTTTAACCTGGCTTCTGATATTGAGGAAAACTCAGGACGGTAACTTTGATTGAGCGCGATTATTTTTTTTCCAAAAGATTTAAAATTAACACCGAAAGTTGAGAAGGAGATTGCTGGTGAAAGATCTATTGAATCAGTATAGTAGTCGTATTGATTTAAAATTTCTCCCTTCATATTGATTAAATAAATAAGGTGATTCCCCGCTTTGGGTATAAGAATGGAGTCTTCATTAAAGATGTGAAAACCCATTGCTGTTCCCACGCCATTGGGGCCTTCATAATCATAGTTTAAAAAATTAATTTGTGATAGATCTTTCAAATCCAATCGAGTAATTGATCCTCTGTTCTGATTCCACCAGTAAATAAAGCCATCACTATATTGCATAGAATGTGTTACAGGTGCTATCTCTTCATTGATATATAATGTTGTGCTATCAGATAACACCAATGTTCCGAAAGAACTTTTTTCAGAGTTTTGTTGACATGAAAAATAAATGATTGTAGTACTAAATAGTAAAAGGAGTCGCTTCATTTTAATTTTAAATATGAAATAGTCCGGGAACTCCCGGACTATTTATTCATGCATTATTCTACAACAGGTACTTCACAATCAGGTGCAGGAACGGCACAATACGGATTTCCTGGGCTCTTACCACACATTTCAGTTTCAGGAATCCAATTACACCAGGTTGCTTGTGCTTCACTGATTGTAGGAAGTAACGCTACTAAGCTGAAGAGAAACAGCCCACCGGTTATTTTAATTAAGTGTTTTCTTATGTTTATAATGGTTAAATGTTCACTTAAAAATATGTTGAACGAAACCTAAAGTTCAATTAAATAGTATAAAGTGCATTTTTAGTATTCGATCGGCTAATGGGGGGGGGGGAATGGTGGGATTAATCAAAAACTTTTTTAATAATAAAGCGAACAATAAATATGGCGGTAACGATTACGGCTCCTGCTATGACCAATTCCATGTGTGTTAGATAAGGTTAGTGAGACTAAGGTAACTAGTTTTTAGAGGCAATGTTCTCGATCTCACGTGATTTTGAACGAATGTTCCGTACTTTTGTGGGCCTCTTAAACCACCTATTTACATGAACACACTTTCCAAAAGACGAGTTGCCCTAGGGGCTTTTTTCTTTTTCGTCGGACTTTGCTTCGCTTCTTGGGCAGCACGAATTCCGGACATTCAAGCCAAGTTTGATCTCTCAGAAGGTCAATTGGGGACTTTGTTGTTGTTTTTGCCGTTGGGATCTGTCATAGGTTTGCCTATTGCAGGCTGGGCGGTGCACCAATTTGGAAGCCGTACGGTAGTTATGTTCGGAGCTTTTGCTTATGCCATGACTTTGCCTTTAATAGGTTTGGCGCCTACTACTTGGTTTTTAATTCCTGTTCTGATTCTTTATGGGATGCTCGGGAATGTGATGAATATCTCGCTGAATACGCAGGCATTAGGATTGGAAGATGAGATGGGGAAAAGCATCCTGGCTTCCTTTCATGGCTTGTGGAGTTTGGCGGGGTTTTCTGGAGCTGGTCTGGGTGCTTTGATGATATTCATTGGCTTTTCACCTGCGCAGCATTACTTCGTGGTAATGGCGATTTCGATTACAATTATACTTTCTGCACAGCGCTATATTATTAAGGATAAGAAAGTCTCTGAAGGTGGCGGAGGTTTAGTGTTGAAAAAACCAGATGCACTACTGATGAGAATCAGCTTGATAGCTTTTCTCGGGATGATGGCCGAGGGTTGTATGTTTGATTGGTCTGGAGTTTATTTCAAAAAAGTAATTCAATCAGATCCTTCATTAATCGCTTTGGGCTATGTCGCATTCATGGGAACCATGGCAGCGGGGAGATTTATTACGGATAAAGTTGCTGCTAGGTATACAAAAGTTGAAGTGATCCAAGTGAGTGGTGTTTTGATCTTTATTGGACTGAGTTTAGCTGTGGTGTTCCCTACTGTACTTATTGCTACAGCTGGATTTTTACTGGTTGGTCTAGGAGTGGCTTCAATAATTCCGTTATCCTACAGCATCGCAGGTAGATCCAAGTTGTATTCGCCAAGTGTCGCATTGGCGTTGGTTTCTACGATTTCATTTTTTGGGTTTTTGCTTGGCCCGCCTATGATCGGATTTATTGCAGAATTATTTAATTTAAAAGTGTCTTTTGCACTAATTGCAGTAGCTGGATTGGGAATCACCTTGCTTTCAAGTGTCAGAAAAGCTGTTTTTCTTATTCCGGTCAAGCCTTCACCTAACCGAACTAAATGAGTTTGAATCCTTCCTTTCAGTTTCAAAAAGATTTTGAAGTTCGTTCCTATCAGGTCGATCCAGATGGGAAGTTGAGCTTGACGGCATTGTCAAATTTGTTTCAGGAAATCGCTTGGCGACATGCTGATTCGGCTGATTTTGGAAGGAACCTACAAGAGCAGAATCTCTCTTGGATTCTTTCCCGAATAGAGATTAAATGTGAGAACTTGCCTTCATGGGGAGATTCGATCAAGGTTTATACTGCAGGAAGGGGTGTTGATAAGCTTTTTGCATTTCGTGAATTTTTAATCACCAATCCTGAAGGAGACGTTTTAGCCCGAGGGATGAGTTCATGGGTTTTGATGAATGTCGTTACAAAAAGGATTTTTAGACCAGAAAATGCATTGCCACCAGAACTTTTTGATCCTGAAGAAAAACCTGCTTGGCAGCCAGAAAAGATCAGGCTCAAGGGAGCGCTTATAACTAGTGAGAAATTGAAAGTGAGGCATTCTGATTTGGACTTGAATAATCATGTTAACAATACCAGCTATGTATGCTGGGTGGAAAATATCCTTAGAGAGAATAACTGTCACACGCTTCCATTTTTGATTAATTATCTGGCAGAATGTGTCATGGGTGATGTTTTGGATATTCATTTGTACCAAGATCAAGGCCGTTTTATGGTTGAGGGAATTGTGGGTGATAAGCAGGTGTTTTTGGCTGAGGCTAAATAATTACCAGATAATTAAGTAATAACTCGCTTTTTTGAATTGCAACGTGATCTTCATCACATGCATTAAGGATCATTAATTTCATTTTTGTAGCTTCATTGTAGAACTATGAATCAGACATCTAATCCTTTATTGAAATTGTTTCCGCTGATCGCTGGGCTAATCATGACGGTGGTTATTTTAGCAACCTTAGTTGGTGGTATTTTATATTTTGATCAAGTCGGTTTGAAATTACCAACTGAGGCTTTGGCTGATGTGGCTGAAACAGGCCTCCCTCAAAAGTCAACTACTTTAATGGACCCTGTCGGGATGTGGATTGCACCAGATTGGAGCAAAGTAGATTCCGAACCAAATGCTGAGGATATAAAGTATGGAAAAGAATTGATCGCAAATACTTCAGAATACCTTGGGCCAAAAGGAAAAGTAAGGAAGATTTCGAATGGGTTGAATTGTCAAAATTGCCACTTGCAGGCCGGGACAGTGCCTTTGGGTAATAACTATTCTGCAGCCAAGAGCACCTATCCAAAAGTGCGCGGTAGATCGGGGAAATCAGAAGATATTCAATTGAGAATCAATGGTTGCTTTCAAAGAAGTCTCAACGGTGAGGTATTGGCAAATGATAGTAAGGAAATGATAGCCATGGTCGCCTATATGAATTGGCTAGGGCAAGATGTTCCAAATGGGGAAAAGCCAAAAGGTGCTGGACTGTATGAGGTTCCTTTGCTCGATAGAGCTGCTGATCCGATTAAGGGTAAAACGATTTATGAAAGGCTATGTGTAGCCTGCCACATGATTGATGGACAAGGGGTGGAGAAATCAGATGGAAGTGGTTATACCTATCCGCCGCTTTGGGGAGAACATAGCTATAATCAGGGAGCGGGACTTTTTAGATTGTCTAGGTTTGCTGGGTACGTAAAAGCGAATATGCCTTTCGGGGCAACCTATGACAATCCAATGCTCTCAGATGAAGAGTCTTGGGATGTAGCGGCTTATGTAAATAGTTTGGATAGGCCGAAAAAACATTTTCCTGATGACTGGCCAGATATTTCCAAAAAACCGATGGATCATCCTTTTGGGCCGTATTCAGATGAATTTTCAGAGGAACAGCATAAGTTTGGCCCGTTTCAGGCGATCAAAGAAGCTGTAAGCAAATGAGAAAATTCTTATTTGGATTACTCATTTTTATCCCGTTTCTATCTTTTTCGCAGCAAATTGAGAAAAAGCTTAAAGTCTCACCTGATGTCCATTTCCGGATGTTTTGGATGAGTACAAGCTACTCTGATCCCTATAAGGATGATTATGCTTTAGGTACAAGTTTAAACTTAGGTACAACACTCACCTATTCTGAACATTGGAAGTTTCGTGTTGGCTACAGGATATTTGCAAATCTGTGGAGTAGCGATCTGACGGCTCCGGATCCTGTAAGTGGTGGAGAGAATAGGTACGAAGTTGGTTTGTTTGATTTGTTAGATCAAGACGACAGGTTTTTTGGTAAATTGGAAAACCTATCATTAACCTACTCAAAAGAAAGCTGGGGGATTTCCGCAGGAAGAATAGCTATCAATGAAGATTGGATTAATGCGCAAGATGGGAGGCTTTCACCTACTGGAATAGAAGGCGCAAATGCCTGGTTAGTCACGGATAGTAAATGGAAGTTTTCTGTTTGGGGGATTGGAAAGGTGAGCGTACGAGGAACGAGTGAATGGCTGTCAGTTGGAGAAAGCATTGGTGTTTTTCCCGTCGGGAGAGATCCAGATGGAGAAGCTTCCCAATACGCTGGAAAGACAGAAAGTGACTGGATTGGGATTGCAGAAGTCGCCAAAGATTGGGAAGGATTTAATTTGAGTGCTTCGAATACGCTAGTTCAAAACATTTCAAACACACTTTGGGCACAAGGAGAAAAAAGATGGAAGAACGAGCAAGCCGGAATTACTTGGCTTTGGGGAGTTCAAGCTGGATTTCAGTCAGGTTTGGGAGCTGGCGGGAATTCTGATCCTATTTTTCAATACAAGAACCCTGAAGACAGAAATTGGGCTTTTTCTACCAGATTTGGCTATAAAAAGTCTGCTTGGGATTTACATTTGAATTATACCAAAACAGGAGGGCGAGGGATTTGGCTCAGTCCTAGAGAGTGGGGGAAAGATGCTTGGTATACTTTTATTCCCAGGGAAAGAAATGAAGGCTTTAGCTACTTGGATGCGCTCGTTGCTTTTGCAGAGTATACTTTTCCTAATACAGCATTAAGTGCATTTGCTCATTTTGGTTTTCACTGGCTGCCTCCTTTGAATGCTCCTTCGGAAAATAAATACAACATGCCATCCTATCGGCAAATAAACTTGGGAGTGAAATATGCTCCCAAATCAATCCGGAAGCTCGATTTTCAGTTGTTGGTCATGAATAAGGAAAGTATAGGCAACCAACGTTTAAACCCAAATCAAATTTATAATAAGGTGGGTATGATTCACGTTAATGGGATTGTGAATTGGAGATGGAATTGATTCTGGAAAAGGTTCGATACGACTATTTAAATTCTGGCATAGTGATTTGTAAATGATATTAGGTGCTTTTATTGACCAGTGAAGTATGCAACTTCTTGGTTTTTTGAAGTCTAATTATTTATTTAGAGTGAAGAGATGAGGTAGTATTGAGGCGTAATTAGGATATACGAAATCTTCTCCTCACCTTTGTACGCATAAAGGCGATGTCTTCGGATAACCTTTTTACTTGAAATAGAGTATGCGTTGATTATCAACCTGCTTAAGTAGCAAATTCAAGAGTTTCCCCTCGCAAGGTTTTAATTCTTCATCTTCCTACTTTTTTAATTCAAAAGAACTGGTCAAATCCAATCTTGGAATTAAAATCTGCAGAGAAAATCCCACGGGAAACATTAGTATTTATAATTTAATTTCAGTGCCATTAAGACAGTAAGGTTCTCAGAATCAGAATTATCTGAATTCTCCCAAACACTAAGACAGAGAGTTTATGGACATTTCAAGTCCACAAACAAATCTAAGTATGGAAATACTCAGATGGTCATCAAGTCAATCATCTTGATTTCCTTGTTTGTCGTGCCTCTTATTTTAGTGATTACCGGTGTTGCTTCTACCACACCTCAGTTGTTTGGATGCTTTTTCATATCGGCGATCGGTATGGCAGGAGTAGGAATGGGAGTGATGCATGACGCTGTTCATGGATCTTATTCAAAGCATAAAAGTGTAAATACGTGGGTTGGCTATACGCTGGATATGGTGGGCGCTAGTTCAATGGTATGGCACTTGCAGCACAATGTACTTCATCATAGCTATACAAATATTCACGAGCATGATGACGACATCAATGCACCCTTCTTTTTGAGGTTTACCCCTGATGTGCCGGTGACTCCTATGCACAAATACCAACATTTGTATGCTTGGTTCTTCTACTCTCTATCTACACTTTCCTGGGTGACTGCAAAAGACTTCATCAGATTTACGAGATATTATAACAGAGGCTTAGTAAAAGGCGGTGAGAAAGCGTATAGAAAGGGGATTATTAAATTGATATTCCTTAAACTAGCCTACTTCTCTGTCGTATTGGGGTTGCCGATTATATTTTCGCCATTCTCTATTGGAATGATCATTCTTGCATTTATTATGATGCACTTTGTGACAGGACTAGTCATTACGATGGTGTTCCAAATTGCGCATATAGTAGAGGATGTAGATTTTCCTAAGGCTGATACCGACGGAGTAGTAGAAGGCGAGAGAATTTTACATCAATTGGCTACCACTTGTAATTTTGCTCCAAATAATAAGGTTTTATTCTGGTTTGTTGGAGGATTGAATTATCAAGTTGAGCATCATTTATTTCCTGACATTTGCCATGTGCATTATAGGGAAATTGCACCTATAGTAAAGGCTACCGCGGAAGAATTTAATGTGCCTTACTATTCAAAACCACATTTTTTATTGGCTGTATTGGATCATTTTAAAATGCTCTATGTATTGGGGAATTCTCCCGAAGTAGAGCCAGTTAAAGCCTAATTAATTATGAATAACAATAGAAATAGTAATACAAGACCAGCAGCTAACCAAAGACGTAATGCACGTCCTGCGGGAAGACCAGGTCAAAATAAAAAGAAGGAATCCAAGCTTGATCCTAACTTGTTTGTCAAAAAGGCACAGCCTAGCGGACAGCAGGGATTTCGTTCGGAGACTCCATTTAAAAGTGTCAAGCTCAATGCTTCGTTGTTGAGAAATCTTGAGGCAAAAGGTTATGAAAGCATGACCAATATTCAAGAGCAAGCTATTCCGTCCCTGATGGAAAGAAGAGATTTGCTTGGGATTTCAAATACAGGTTCGGGTAAGACTGGAGCTTTTTTGATTCCTATTATTGAGCATGCAAAGCTAGATCCCCAGAATTTCACTGCTTTGATCGTAACACCTACTCGTGAGTTGGCACTGCAGATCGAAGAAGAATTCAAAAGCCTGAGCAAAGGAATGAATTTGTATTCCAACACATTTATAGGTGGAACGAATATCAATTCAGACTTCAAGGCTTTGAGCAGAAAGCTTCACGTAATCGTAGGTACTCCTGGTAGATTGTTGGATCTTTCAAACCGTAAACTATTGCATCTCAATCGAGTAAATACTCTTGTGTTGGATGAGTTTGATAGGATGCTGGATATGGGTTTTGTTCATGATGTGAAAAAACTCGTAAATTTGATGACGAAGAGAAGTCAGACAATGCTCTTCTCTGCGACTTTAGAACCAAGTCAAAAAGCACTGATCGATGGGTTGCTTAACAATCCAGTAGAGATCAAAGTAAATACTGGGGGAACAACCAGTGAAAATGTAGATCAAGAAATTATTCGTGTGCCGGAAGGCAAGAATAAGTTTGATATACTTGCTGATTTATTTAAAGGAAATGAGTTGGAGAAGGTGATTATTTTCACTGAAACCAAAAGACTCGCAGATAAGTTAAGCAAGCAATTAAATCAGTCCGGAATAAAATCTGGGTTGATTCATGGAAACAAATCTCAGAATTTCAGAAATAGAACGATCGATGAGTTCAAAACTGGAATGACTCGAGTACTGGTAGCAACCGATGTAGCTGCCAGAGGTATAGACGTAGCTGATGTATCCCATGTGATCAACTTTCAGCTTCCCATGTCTATGGATAGTTATATCCACAGAATAGGCCGGACAGGTCGGGCCGGAAAAACCGGTAAGGCCATAACATTTGTCAATTAAAATCGCGATATGTCAAAAAACCAGAACACATTCATTAAAAAGCAAAAAGCAGAACTTAAGAAAAGAAAAAAGAGAGAAAAGCAAGAGAAGATGGCTGCTCGTAAAGATCAGCCGAAAAGCGGAGATCTGGACGATATGATTGCGTACGTGGATGAGTTTGGTAACATCTCAGACACTCCGCCAGAACCAGAACCACCGAAAAAAGAAAACCCGCAAAGGAAAGAGAATCCTCCTCGTAGAGATTATCCGAACAATGCACAACAACAAAATAATAGAAACACCAATTTAAAAAGTTAGTAATCATGAATGAAGGAACAGTAAAATTCTTTAACACAACCAAAGGTTTTGGTTTTATTACACCAGCAGACAACAGTGAAGATGTATTTGTACACCACTCAGGTCTAGTACACGAAATCCGTGAGAACGATCACGTTACTTATGACGTAGTTCAAGGTAAAAAAGGCGTTAACGCTGTGAACGTGAAAGTAGCTAAGTAATTCCTATCGGGCTTGCCCAATTAGAAATACAAAGTTTAATGCCTGCAGATCTCTGATTTGCAGGCATTTTTTTGTGCTTTTTGGAATTGATGTTTGATAGCTTATTTCTTATAATTTGAATTTCAATCTCAATACGTCACTCACTTTTCCACTTGATTTCATTACTCAGATCTCCTCCGGCTGCTAGTTCATCTAAGTTTTGAAGCGTGATTTTCGCGATTTGTGCTAAAGCCTCCTGAGTAAGAAACGCTTGGTGCCCTGTGATTAGCACGTTGGGGAAAGTCATCAGCCGTGCGATTTGCTCATCCAGCACGATGGTTTCTGATAGGTTCTGAAAAAATAGGTTTTCTTCCTGCTCATATACATCGATTCCTAAATTGCCTACTTTGCGGGTTTTCAATGCCTTGATTACCGATTTTGTTTCAATCAATGCTCCTCTGCTTGTGTTGAGGATGACAACTCCATTTTTCATCTTGCTCAGCGTGGTAGAGTTTATCAAATGAAAAGTATCAGGTGTCAAAGGGCAATGAAGTGAAATGATATCACTTTGAGCAAATAGCTCGTCTAAAGTCAGGTAAGTAACACCAAGCTTTTTAAGCTCCTCATTTTCATAAATGTCATGTGCAAGCAGTTTGCAGCCTATTCCTAGCATGATTTCACAAAAGGCTTTTCCAATAGCACCTGTCCCTATTACTCCTACAGTTTTACCGTGTATATTGAACCCAGTAAGTCCTTCGATGGAATAGTTATTTTCTCTGACGCGGTTATAGGCTTTGTGAGTTTTACGGCTCAGGGTCATTAATAGTGCAAGTGCATGCTCGGCCACAGCTTCTGGACTATACGCTGGCACTCTACACAGTTTGAATCCTAGTTCCGCAGCTTTTTCCAGATTGACCTGATTGTATCCAGCGCATCTTAGGACAATGTTTTTTACACCCAATTCATCAAGTTTAATCAGAGTTTTTTCATCTAAATGATCATTTACAAACGAGCATATGGCATCATACCCTTCAGCTAAAGCGATGGTATTGCTGTCTAGTTTTGGTTCGAAATAGGTGAACTCGTGAGAATGATCGGGCAGATAATGATTGAAACTTTCTTTGTCGTAGGATTTGGTGCTGAAAAATGCCACTCTCATGGTCAGTTGGATTTTAGTTGATAGATAGAGAAGCGGGTAAACTCTTCTTCAATCTCCGAATTTTCTGGCTCTTGCACTAATAATTTCTGGTCTGGTAATGAAAGAACAACACTTCCATTTATTCCTAAAAGCTCCATTGTGACTTGTTCACCATTTTTGAAAATCACTATCCGCTGTTCATTTTTGTCAAATCGACCTAGATACGGAACCTCTTCCGTAGTTCTACTATCGTATTCTGATTGGGATATTCCTGTGAAATATTGGAGAAGGTAGGTGTGATCTCCCAAGTTGAAAAGCTTCTGATTTCTTGCGGAAAGTCTTCCCAAGGCAATTGCTCTTTCATCCGAAAAGGCAGTTTCTACAGGGACTGGTGAATATGTTAGGAATTCGGAATGAGTTATTGGGATTGATTTTTTTAATGTCATGCCAGGTAAATCATAAACCAATAGTTCGGTATCCAGATTTTGCACAAGCACCAATTCATTGTTGTCATGGTCTATGAAAAATGATTTCCCCATCAATTCTGGGTAGATGTTTTCTGTAACATTATAGATTGAATTGGCTTCATAAGGAACCACCGTTTTGATGGCTCCAGTTTGTAAATTCAATTGATAAAAATTCTGAAGTGTATCCTTTCCCTCTTGATTGTGAATAAGGTAGGTAGCGGTGAAGTAATTGCTTGGTCCCACCAAGAGAAAGGTGGTATCATTATGTTGGAAGTATGGAGGGCTTCCAAATGGTGTATTCGCCCGAACGGGAAGAGGAGAAGGAATTCTAAGTCTTTTTACAATCTCGTAGTTTTTATCATAGCTGATTAGCTCGAAAGGCAATTCGACTATTCGCTGCCCTTCAGGTCCAAATCCTAAACCAATTGGATTCCAGTTTCCATAATTTGATGGCCCATCACCTTTTCTATGGGCACGATTCAGAATCTCACCACTTTCGGAGATCTCCACTAGGTCATCTTCATTGATAGAATATCCCAAGAATATTTTTTCATTTGGATTGTAGTCTAAAATATTTACCCGGGTGAAATTATCAACTTGGAAAGAATCAATTTTGACCAATTCATAATTCTCCGCTTCACTTGTAGAAGTGTCTCTTGAATTGGAATTGCATCCTGATGTTATCGAAAGGATTATCAGGCTGAGTACTAATATGGAATAATACGGCTGTTTCATTTGTTTGAGTTTCGTAGATCTACTAAATTTTCGTTAAATATATAGAAAACATTTTAACCTTTCGATTACTTGGAAGTTGGGTTTATAAAGAGTTTTAGGTTTAGAATATTTTGGTGAATCTCCTTAGATTGGTCAAAAATCTATAACCTATGAAAAAATTACTCTATTTTCTTCCTTTAGTCTTAGCGCTTTCCTGCGCAGAAAAAGGAGAGAAACAAGTCGAAACAGAAATTAAAGAAATCCAAGAAGTAGTTATGCCAGCAAAACCAGATTCCGTCCTACGACACAATGTTTATTTCAGTTTTAAAGAAACTTCAACTCCTGAGGATATTCAAACAGTAGTAGATGCTTTCCGAAATCTTAAAAATGAAATTGACGGAATCGAAGATTTTGAATGGGGCGTTAACTCTAGTCCGGAAGAATTGAATCAAGGCCTGACACATGCTTTCACCTTGACTTTTTATTCTGAGGAAGCTAGAGACGCATATTTGCCACATCCAGCTCATGCGGCTTTCGGCGCTATTCTAGGTCCTCATTTGGATAAAGTAACCGTAGTTGATTACTGGACTCGTCCTTAATTATTGATCAAAGGGCAAGGCTGATCCGTCAGTTTTGCCCGCATTATTGACTGTGAGCACTTCGGTCACTACGAAGTTGCTGGTCCCTCTCCAAGGGAGCATTCCATTATATTCTTTGTAGCGAAGTTCTACAAACTTGCCTGAAGCTCTTTCTAGCTGCTCTGCGATCTCTGAGTCTACTACACTGAACCGAAACTCATTACTTTGCAATCCGCCAGCAGTTGGGCTCTGAAACCCTTCCTGAACAACGCGACCTTCGTAGGTTTTGAACACTACTCCTTTTTTCACGAAGTAATTTAAACTTCCGGCTTTTACCCCCTCACCGAACACGAAATAGAATTTATACCAAAAAATACCAGCTAATAATCCGATTATTACGATTCCGGCAATCCAAGCAAATTTTTTCATAGAGAGAATAAGTTTGGCTTAAAGATAGATATCGAGATGATTTTAATTTAAAAAATTACTTAAAATTAATCTATCACTTATCCTAAATAACAAATAAAGGCTGCTCAAAGGCAGCCTTTATTTGTTATATTAATCAACTAGCCAGAGATAATCGCCATAACCCTCAGCTTCCATTTCTTCCTTTGGTATAAATTTCATCGCAGCTGAATTCATGCAATACCTAAGGCTAGTTGGTTCTGGACCGTCATAGAAAACATGACCTAAATGACTGTCTCCAAACTTACTTCGGACTTCTACTCGGAGCATGCCCAGATCGTCGTCAGTTGGTTTTTCTAAAACTCTAGCATCAATAGGCTTGGTGAAGCTTGGCCAGCCTGATCCTGATTCGTATTTGTCTTTGGAGCTGAAAAGCGGAGCGCCTGATACGATATCGACATAAATTCCTTTGTCGTGATTTCCGTTGTATTCATTCTGAAAAGACATTTCAGTAGCATCTTCTTGCGTTACTTCATACTGCAAATCAGTCAAGGTCTTTTTCAACTCGGATTTTGGCGGAGCCTTATATTCTTTCTCACTAAGTTCCGGCCAATGTGCCTTGATGAATTTATCACGACCAGATCCATTTCTATACGAATAGTAATCCTGAGGGCTTTTTTTATAATAATCTTGGTGATACTCTTCTGCAGGATAGAAGTTGGTATATTTGATCAAAGGAGTCGCAATAGGCTTGTCGAATTTACCGGATTTATCAAGTAGCTTTTTGGATTCTTCGGCTACTTTCTTTTGCTCAGAGTCATGAAAGAAAATGGCTGATTCATATTGAGATCCTCTGTCATAGAAGGAACCTCCTACGTCTGTCGGATCAAAAGTCTGCCAGAATATGTCTACCAATTCAGAATAACTGATTACTTCTGGGTCAAATGTGATTTGAACTGACTCTCTGTGAGAAGTCTTTCCGCTGGATACTTCACCGTATGTAGGGTTTTTTTCTTTGCCTCCGGCATAGCCCGAAATTACCGTAATTACGCCGTCTATTCCCTCAAATGGAGCTTCTACACACCAGAAACATCCGCCAGCAAATGTAGCTAGCTCGGTGTTTCCATTATAGTTAGCAAGTTTGTCTGTGTCTGCAGTTGATTCTTGACTTTGCACCGCAGTGTTACCGCAGGCAAACATCAGCGCTAGGATGAGAGATAGCATGGGTGTAGTAAGTTTATTTGAACTAAACATGTTTTTGGTTCTTTTTTTGTTTTGGATGATATAGAAAACATTTTAATCTAAACTCAATTTACGTGATTCTGTTTGAGAGTTTATTTACTATTATGGTTCCAATGCATTGAAATACGAGTTGAGATCAAACTCGGTTTGTCTTGCAGCTTACATTTTACCAAATTTCACTAAGCCTGAATCTCATGAAAAAGCTACTACTATTCTTTTTTGTTTTGTGTTCGCTGGTTTGTATACAAGCAAAAGCACAGCACAAAGGTTCGGGTTTTGGGGTTAAGGGAGGCTTGAGCTATAGCACTTCAGGAAAGTATTTCAAAGATGCTGGGTCAATCTGGAAAAGTCCAGGTAGTTCCGCGGGTTACCAAGTTGGAGCTTTTTATAAATTGGCGTCTTATGATATTTTCCTGCGACCGGAATTGCTCTATACACATTCCCAGTTTGAATCAGGCTTAGGTGAAGTCAAGACCAACCGATTGGATGCGCCAGTGATGGTAGGAATGCATCTATTTAAACTATTCACAGTAGTAGGCGGGCCTTCTTTCCACTACCTATTGAATGACAACTACGATGATTTTTTTGAAACTCCCTCTGAAAAAGACTTGCTTTTTGGATACCAGTTTGGCTTGGGGCTAAATTTTGGACCGGTGGGATTAGACTTGCGATACGAACGCGTACTGAATGACCAAAAATTAAATTTGGATCAGGTTATCAAAAGGAAAGATGATTTCAGGTCAGAGCAAGTGATTTTGGGACTTTCGTATCAGTTCTAATCAGACTTTCCTTACTTCAAAAAAGGAGTAAAAATCTCCTTCCAAAGCTCATAGCCTTTTTCATTCATATGAAGATTGTCTTCTATGAAAATATCAGCTCTAGGTTTGCCAGTATCATCCAGCATGATGTCCCATACATTCACTATATGTACGTTTTCATGGGTGGTCGCATATTGCCTAATCAGATCATTTAATGCAACGTAGGAAACTTTTTTATCCCACCGCGAAGGGCTAGGTTTTGCAGCGATCAGGTTAACCGTGGTATTTGGATATTTTGTATGAATCTGCGTAACTAATTCATCTAGGTTGTCCATTATAGCTGATATCTCTTGGTCCGCATTGATGTCGTTGTCACCTTCATAGATGAATACTTTTGAGGGTTCAAAACGAAGTACAGTTTTGTCCAAATGCATCAATAGCTGATCTGCCGTAGAGCCACCAAAAGCAGAATTGATGATAGCTACATTAGGAAATTGCTCCTGAAGGTTTTTCCACATCCTTACGCTCGAACTACCTGTAAAAACTACGCTGCCTTTTTTCCAGCCGGCATTATCGATTTCTTTTGCGCGCTTATTTACTTCCTCTTGAAATGGGAGTTCTTGCGCAAATGAGAATTGTACCAGAAATAGTAAAGCGAGTGCAGAGAGTAACTTCTTCATATCCTAAATATACTTAACCTACTGAGTAAATTCCATGCAAAGTGTTTTCAAATTGCTTTCTGATTTTAGTAACCTGAACAAAACCGATCATATGGCGAGCATTTTCGAACACTGCGTACAAAAATGAAGAATGTCCTCGATTTAGTAAATGACATTTTTATCACTTGAATTGCCCCTTGATTGATCAGAATAAGCCTTTTTCTTTGAATTCGTCACAATTCAATTTTGAAAAATCAAATTCTGCCTTTTTGGTGAAGTTTTAGCGTTGTGTATTTAGGTCAACCATTTACCTTATATGAATAGCATCACTCGTTTTTTCTGGTTTTGTAGCGGCGCAAACTTCTCATTATTAAAAAGATCTCCTACTGAGTCAAACAAATACCTCGGGATCGGTGCTACCGTTTTCTTCACGGGAATACTTGCAGCATTGGCAGCTGGATATGCTTTGTTCACCGTGTTCCAATCAATTTGGCCTGCGATCTTTTTTGGCCTGCTTTGGGGATTGATGATATTCAATCTGGATCGATTTATCGTTTCCAGTATGCGGAAAAAAGAAAATGCTTGGGGTGAGTGGAAGTTGGCGATTCCTCGATTAGTATTAGCTGTCTTACTTGCCTTAGTGATATCAAAGCCGCTGGAATTGAAAATGTTTGAGCGGGAAATTGATCGGAAAATCGATGAGAAGAGAACTGTGTTTATAGCAGAATCAAAGCAAAATCTAGCAAAGGGTTTCCCTGAGATTCAAGAGTTAGAGGCTAAAATTGACACGTTGAAGGCAGAAGTTTTGGATTTCGAACAATACAGAAATCAGCTGCAGGATGAATATGATGCAGAGCGTTTTGGGGAGAAAACAACTAGCACAAGTGGAATTGTTGGATTGGGAACAAATGCTAAGAAGAAAGAAGAGCAGCTAGATGCGGCTCAAGTCACATTGAATGAGCTTAGAATTCGGAATCAGGTCCGTGTGGATACGCTGGAAGCGCAGATTCGTAAATTTGTTGCTTTGCGACAACTGGAATTTGAAAAGCAACAGCCAGGAATCGAAGGCTTTGATGGGTTGGCTGCTCGAATGGAAGCATTGGATGCTTTAACCAAGGAAAGCTCAGCAATGGCTTTAGCAAACACCTTTATCATGTTGCTTTTTATTGCTATTGAAACAGCGCCAATTTTCGTGAAGTTAATTTCTCCACGTGGACCGTACGATGAGTATTTAGAGCTACATGAGGACAAAGTCAGATTGTTCAAAGGAGAGAAGTGGACTTTTGCCAAAGGCGAATCCGAGGCAAGGGTTGGCTACTTCCAAGACACTCACTTCTATGCTATGGATCTTAACAAGGAAAAGACTAACAAGAAAAATAAAGCCCAGACTGACGCAGAAATTATGGAGTTTGAAAAAGGGTTTAATCAGGATATCTGAAACTCAATTCTCCTAATCCTTTTGAGCTTTTTGGACCACTACGTCCAGCTGATCCATCGTGCGACTCACTGATTTCCATTCAGCGAATCCAACTATTTTCACCATAAATGATAGAAACTTACCTGGGTTGATCAGCTTGTTTGCCAACTTGGAAATGTTTCTATCTCGCTCTACTATTGATGCATTTCGGTCTTCGCAACCATAGTATTCACCGGCGTATTTCCAAGCTCCATCTCGGGCAAGTTGGATAGAGAAATTCAGCAGCATTTCATCGCGGCCTTTTGCTAATGGGATCAGCCAGCCAAAAATCGGAGAAACCATGCTAATATTGGACTTGACTCCATCTACCAATTCTGCCAGGACAGCATTGATTTTATTGAAATCATTTTGAATGCCTGCAATAGGTTCTGAGCCCATGGTGTCTGCAGCTGAGATGCCCAGGTCAAGATTAATATGTGCGTTGATGCCTAGAAACAAATGCTGAAGAACTAGGTGCTTGCTGTCTTTGCTTGCTTCAAATGCAAGCATCCAGCTATTAGTAGGGGCTTGAGCGATTTTCCATGTGTTATATGCATTGATAAATCTGCCCGCAAAGAGAATATCTAGCTTTTCCATTCTTGGATTGTCTTCGAATTCTCTAGCTAGGATTCCGTCACGAATTCTACGAGTCACCTGCCTGTAGAGAATGGCAAAATAGCCAATCCGTGATTGATCATTTTTACATTCAGCTACGATTTGATCCATTCGCACCAGTACTTCATCTATGGTCTTCATGTCATTGTTTAATAAAAAAGTTCTCTAGAATATCACCTACATAATATGCAACAATGGCTGCCAGCAAGCCTAAGGCAACGGTTTCCGCTATGCTTTTTATTGGCGAAGTTTGATTTACTAAGGATTTTAAAGCTCCGATTAATACGAATGCCAGGCCTGTAAGTATGCTGGTCCAAAAGAAAGTATTAATGTCTGAGGGATAGAAAAATGTCCAGAGATAAACTAGCAGTGGAATGAATCCGACAATTAGGAATGATGCAAATGTGGCGACCCCAATCTTAAAGGGACTTTTAGTTTCTTCCATTAGGTTTAACTCGTCTTTCATCATTTCTGCAACCCAGATGTCTTTGTTGGAAGTGATTTGATCTACAACTTTCTCCAAGAGTTCCCCCTCAAATCCTTTAGCTTTGTAAATGTCTCGGATTTCTTCACGTTCTACTTCCGGAAGATTTTCTACTTCCCAATATTCAATTTCCTGGTGTTTTTTGTAGTTTTCTTTATCACTCTTTGAGGACAAATAGGCACCCACAGACATCGAAAATCCATCGGCAAAGAGATTTGCAAAACCAAGAATTATAATGATCCCAGCATCCAGGTCTGCGCCAAATCCACCGGCAACTACTGCAAATGTCGTGACAGCACCATCAATTCCTCCGTACACAAACTCTCGAAGATATTCCTGAAGTTTCTGGAAGTATTTACTCTCTTGATGCAGGTGAGCTTCGTTCATTTATCTCAGATTTGTTAGGAAAAATCTTTTCACATTTTCGCCCATTACAGCTTTGATCTCCGCTTCACTAAATCCGGCATTCATCATTCCCTCTACCAAAAGAGGAAATCCTGTGATATCAAAAGGAACTGCGACCGATCCATCGTAATCTGACCCAAGTGCGACATATTCTATACCCACTAAGTCTCTCACATGCTTTATCGAAGCAATGATATTGGGCAATTCAGGAACTCCTACTGCTTCATCAAAAAATGCGATGCCTATGATGCCTCCATTCTCTGCGATTTTCTGGATTTGGAGATCACTCAGATTTCTCTGTGAGTCCAAAACAGCCCTCACCCCAGTATGTGATACCATCACGGGCATAGTAGTCATCTCTAGCACATCATCTACTATTGCAGGAGAGCAGTGAGCCAAATCCACAAAAATACCGAGCTCATTCATTCTCTGAACTACTGATTTCCCAAATTCTGTAAGGCCCGCTTGACTTTGTCCATGCGCTGATCCACCAAGTTCATTGTCAAAAAAATGCGTCAATCCTATCATGCGAACGCCAGCTTCATAAACTCGATTTAGATTTTCTATATCTCCTTCGATTGCATGTGCACCTTCGATTCCTAACATCCCGCCGATAATAGATTTATCATTTTTTCTAGCAGAAATGAGTTTGTTTAGATCCGCTTTGTTTTTAACGAAGATCGCGTTGCCATCTTCATCCTGTATGAAATCTGCTAAGTTTTGGGATTGTGAAAGAGTACGGTTTATTAAGCTAAACCAGTTTGACGGAGATTCCCCTTTTGCTATGGTCAGCGGAGTGATATTGTCGAATGCATCCGAACTATTACTCTGCATATTTTGTCCGGCTGGGGATTTTGAAACAATGGTAAACATCTCCAAAGCGACATTGGCTTCTCTCATTCTTGGGAAATCAACTTGCCCACGACTTCCTCTCTGGGTCAAATCTCTTCCCCAGAGCAAGGCGTCGCAATGTAAATCTGATATAAAGTCCAAGCGGTCATACAAAGCCTGTGCGTCCGATGAAACAGAATAGGGTGGAGTAGACTTGACGGGATTTCTTTGAGATTCTATATAGGGTGGGACTATACGGGTTGCAGCAAAATATATAAGGGCTAAAATTCCAAGTGCGATTATTAATTTCTTCATAGCAAAAGATAAGATCATTGAAGATAATGAAAAATGGTCTATCCTCTGATAAATGCTTTTGAACAGAGATAGGGTATAGATTTCATTTGATTTTTTATTTTCAGGGAAGATGCGTGGCTGTGTGGAGGATTAAATGTGAAAAAAATAATTATTTGTTTTTGGGCGCTTTAAAACATTTTCATTATGTTTATCAAAATATAAAGATCAAAAAAACAAATACACAGCAAGGATTACAAAAGTATATTTGGTTTTAGATGATTGACAATAGACCCACTCTTGGGGGCTTTTTCTAAAAAGCTCCCTTTTTTTATGTCTATATATTTTGACATTTTGTTTAAAGTTGAAAAGGTGGTTTAAAAAATCTTTGATTTAGATCAAATTTATGTTCAGATTCGAAAAACTGGTTTCTTTGAGTGGGGGATTTTGAATTGGTTCTTTAGAATTGAAAATTTGGCATAATTGAAAAAGTCCTTTCTAAAATTTCGAAATGTGTTATTTGGAGGATTAAAATACTGAACTGGGTTTTTTATGGATTTAGGCAAAAAAGGCAGGTTATTTTTTCATTAAGTATCAGAATCTACAAAGGCCAAAAAACTATTATCATTAATTGTGAGGTGTTTTAATTCGTTATTTTGATTAAAGGCCTTTAGCTCAGTAAGTTATTGGATTCTTTGTTGCGAATGTTAACTAAAACCATCCAATGGTTGGGATTTACTGGAGTTCTAGGTGTGCAAGGAATATAAATCATGAATCTATTAACCTATGGCAATCATTTTTATTTACATATCTGTAAGTGATTGGCTAAAGGTATGACTGCAGATAATCAGGTTTATGTTTGGCTAGTCATGATTTTTAATGGAGATCTATTAGTGATTTAGAAAAACTCCAGTGGCATTAAAATTATTTATAATTAAGTTTTTAGAATTAGGTTAAAAAGATGAAAATTGCGACTCGAATCAATTGGAGTATGTAGTTACGCGCACTAATTGAGAAGGATAGATATTTACTACTTGTGTCCAGCTTTACCTTATCTCTTATTTACAGTGCCAGCGCCTAAACAATTTGTTAGAACAATTTTCTGCCTTGCAGTAATCTTTTGGATTTACTCACAGCTCACAGTTTCTGGACAGGTAAGGGTCCCGTTTCAAGAAAGGGCTTCTTCTTCTAATCCAAGCAGAAAAACTTTTAATATTAAAGGTGATTTTCAATTAATTGGGAATACAAATTTGAGTCTTGCCAATTACGCAGATGACCTAATGAATGATAATTTATTGTTGTTCGAAGATGTAGATGATCATCCAAATACTATAAACTCTTCCTCAGCTGTACTTAATTTCCCCGAAGAAAACGGCGCTGATGCAAGCTGCACAAATGTTTTATTTGCCGGATTGTATTGGTCGGGTCGAGGTCCTACCGAAGATGAGTTTTACGTGAACGATCAAAATGGATTTCCGAAAAAGTTAGATCGGATGGAAGTGAAATTGTTTGGTCCGAATGATCCCGTAGGTGGTAAATTCAGGGCTGGAGAGAATGATATCCGATATACCTACGGTCTTGATTTAGATAATGACTTGGGCTTATATGTAGGTTTTGTGGAAGTTACAGATTACGTAAGGCAGTATGGAGAGGGGGAGTATACCGTAGCTGACCTGGGAGCGCTTGAAGGGACGAACTACCATTATGGGGGTTGGTCAATGGTAGTTGTCTATGAAAATCCAGTTATGGAGAACAGGAGTATTACAGTCTTTGATGGCTATGCATTTGTGAGGGGCAGCGTGGTTGCTGACTTCACTATTCCAATATCAGGATTTTCCGCTGTAGATGCCGGGCCGGTTAATATGAAGCTGGGAATAGCTGCAGGAGAGGGAGATGTGGCCGCTTTAGGAGATTATTTCGAAATAGAACGGGGGGTGAATACCAATGATTTCGTCAGGCTTTCTCATGCCGGAAATTCGCCTGATAATTTTTTTAACTCCAGCATATATACCGGAGGAAATCCGAGAAATCCGAATTTGAAGAATAATACAGGAATGGATATTTCTGTATTTGATGTCCCAAATGCCGCAAATAATATCATAGCCAATGGGCAGACGAGTACACGATTCCGATATGGGACGGATGGAGACGCCTATGTTATCTATAATATCATCATGGCTGTGGATGCCAATGAGCCCGAAGTTCAAGGATACCATTATGTAAATACAATTAATAGCCAGGCTTTTGAAGAATCAAAAAGCATTGTTCCTGGCGATGAACTAGAGATAGTAGTGGAAGTGAAAAATACTGGTGGGGTTGATCTTGAAGAGTTGCTTTTGGAAATAAATTTGCCTGAAGGATTAGAATATGTGTCTTCGGTTGGGGAGTATTTTTTTGCCAATAATTCAGGGAAACAACCTTCATTAAAATCGGATCAGGTAGTATGGGCATTAGGGGAAATTCCCTTGCCAGGTAATCCAGATGATCTAATGGCAAAACTTACCTATACCGTTCGTGTGACTGAAACGTGTGAGATATTAATTGATACCTGCAGTGCTAATTTTGTTTTGGACGGACAACTCCAAGGCATTAATGGGAATTCTGGAAAACCAATTCCAACTACCCCATTACTAGTAGGATTCAGTGAGGATTCTCAATGCTTTAATTCTCCGATTTTCGGGCCTATAGACTTACAGGTAGATGCCGATGAATTTCTAAATAAAAACTGTGGCTATGAATCTGGTGAATCAAAGATTATCATCTGCATAGGTCAAGGAGATACAGAGATCATTCCATCTTTTTATTTGCCAGACTTTTTTCCAGCGGGCACCAGGTATTACAATGAATTCCCACTTACTAGTACGACAAAAGAATACGGTGGTGGAATAAATTTCCCACTTGATTACGAAGCCATTTATTATGCCGTGATACCTGATAGAAGTTGCCCAATCGGTTTTGGCTTTGCTGTGAGTGAGGTGGAGGTAGAAGTAGAGATTGATGAAGGAGCCTGTGCGCAATCTACTTTAGAAAGAAATGTGAGTTTATCAATCAGTAAAGGTGTTCCGCCATATTCTATTATTTGGGAAGAGGGAGGCACGCCTACTACAGAAACTGAAAGAGCTATATTACCTGGATTACATCGTATATCTGTGATAGATCAGACTGGTTGTGCAGCTAGAAAGGAGTTTATCGTTCCTGAGGCAAAACTTTTCACTGTGGAGGTCAGCAAGAACTCATCAATCGAATCGTGTCCAGATCAATCTGAGTTTAACATCCAGCTAGTCATCAACTCTGATTCACCTAGTAAGTATAAGGTTACGATTTCTGGAGAACTGTTGTCGGGTGAGAGTATTGAATTGATAGACTTAGAATTAACGGAAGGGATGTATGCGTATGATGAGCTTTTACCCGGGGTTTATACTGTCGAGATTGAAAATCGGGAAGGCTGTAGCCAGGTTGAATCCTTCGAAATTGAAGAGGAAGATCTTAATTTTTTAAAGGCTGATTTTGACTATAGTAGTGAGTCGCTTGTTAACGAAGGGCTTTTGAATTTCAACTATCCGATCAGCTTTGAGAATCTTTCTCAAGGCAATTCAAGCTTGTCTTATTCCTGGGATTTTGGAGATGGGAATACAAGTTCTGAGAAGGACCCAATTCATCAGTATAGTATCCCTGGAAACTATAGTGTGAGCATGGAAGTGAGGGATCTTTTAGGCTGCGTAAAGGAGATTTCTAAATCGTTAAAAGTAACTGGGGTCCAGTATATCCGAATGCCTGATGCTTTCACGCCAAATGGAGATGGGCGAAATGACTATTATTACCCTGTTTTCAATCAATTGCAAACTCTGGAAATCTGGATTTTCAATCGATGGGGTGAAATAGTATTCTATTCCAAAAGTTTAGAAGCTCAGGGCTGGGATGGTAATTTCAAAGGAAAAGAAGCGCCAACGGGAACATATGTGTATAAGGTTCAGTATAGGAATGAAAGTGATGCTAAGACTTTAAAAAACCTTTCTGGTAGCTTTTTACTTATTAAATAGAGTGTTTATAGTGGAGTAGCAAGGATATTGCAGAAATCAGGCAATGTGTCCACCTTGTTCAAAGATCCACGCAGACCTATTTTTGAAAAAGAATAATTGAATGGCTTCAACAATTCTAAAATATCCTCTGGTAGGTAGCCGCCAGCGATGCATGCGTCTTTATTGATTTCTAGAAGAAGAATTGGAAGGTGCTTTTTTAGTGTGTTGAGAGCTCCTTTTAGGACCTGAAGCTCAGCTCCTTCTACATCTATTTTTAAGAAGTTAACCTTGTTGATTTTCAACTCTTCTATTTGTTCGTCAAGTGTATCAAGCTGAATTTTCCCGAGTTCTATGCTGAATTTTTCAGTATTGTAAATGGTGTTTGTACCCTCATTAGAATCTTCGCTTGCGTAGAGTGTTACCTCACCTTTTTTATCCGAAAGCCCAAGTTTCACTGGAGAGATGGTCTTTTGAAAGGATTCGTTAAGTCGGATGTTTGCAGTCAATTGATCGAAAAGCTGAGGCATAGGTTCAAATGAAACAACCTTTCCATTTGTGCCTACTTTTCTAGCCGCCCAGAGGGAATACTCTCCTTGATTTGCCCCGACATCTATGAAGGTGTCACCTGTTTTCAGATATTTCTCCAATACAAAAATCGGTGCCCAATCATGCGCGCCACGCCAGTAGATTGCATTGCCCATTTGCTTTGCAATGTCCACTTTCATGGCTACTCCTCGAAAGATAAAAACCCTCCAATCCCCTTCTTTTTTAGAAGAACCATAGAATTTTCGAAACAATTTAGTGACAAAAAAACCGCCTGGAATCACATATAAATTCCTAGATATTTTACTTAATACTTGTTCCATTAGTGAGTATATGACTTGCCTGTAAATTGCTCCAAAGTCCCGATTAACGTTTGTTCTCTGAGAGCAAGAGAGTAGTTGGCTTGAATATGAAGTCGTGAATTTATGGAAAGTAAATCTTTATTGATAGATCCAAGGGCTTTATCCACCACTAGTATTGCGGCTTCTAGGGATTTCTCACCTAGGATAAACCCTGAATCACCAACGATTTGAGGAATGTGATTCGTAAACGATCCGATAGGAATAGCTCCGCAAAGCATGGCTTCACATAAAGCGCAGCCAAATCCTTCAAAACTGGAGAGTTGAAAGTAGAACTCAGTTTTCTGATAACGCTCAAGCAACTCTTCTGGAGATAGAAATCCTAAGAAATAAACGTTTGCGGGTATTTCTAACTTTATTTCTGAATCATTTATCCCTGCAAAATAGAAGTTACAGGTTGGGTATTTCTCAGCAATCTTTAAAATCAAATCTCCGCCTTTCAGCTCAAATTGACTGGATGACATGACGGCCAAAAAGCTGTTTGGGATTCTATTAGGCTTTTTAGGTAGTGTCCATTGCGTGTCATCTAATCCATTGTAGATTGTTTTTATGGGTGCCTGTAATTCATGAAAGTGAAAAAGCAGACCTTGCTTTCGAGACTTGATGGCTGGATCGAAAAGCAATTCAGTTTCGATTAGAGATTCACTCACCGGGAAGATCCCATCGGCTCGTCTGTAACTGAAGTTGCAAATTTGCTTTAGAAGATCAATCCTTAAACTGCCATAATTGATCTCAGGAATAGAAGCGCAATCAGTACCATGGGTGACTATGAAGACTTTCTTTCCAAAGACCTGCCCAAATACTGTAGCCCAAAAAGCCCAATATCCTCCAAAATTGACAAGGATAAACTCAGCTCCGAAAATGCTGAAAAGCATGGAGAAAAACTGCGCTAAGAAATTTAGAGGCGCAAGCTTTTTATTGCCCCAAGGTTGGTTGATTACCCGAACGTTAAAATATTTTGACAAAATCCTGAGGTCGCTTTTCACAAAGGACTGCAGGGATGGCGTGATGTACAGGATTTTATTTCGGCTCATTTAGTTTTTTTGGACTCAAATAGCCGTAACCAAATTGATTCCTGTACTTTTAATTTCTAATGCAAACGGGTTTTTGGAGTTGAAATCCTCAGTTTTAATTGGATGCGGCTCAATCCTCAAATCTATTGAACGTCTTAATTTTCGAAGTTCGTTTTGGGTGGAAAAAAAATCATCCATGTGATCTAAAACTAGGGCGATATCCAGGTCACTTTCTTCTTTCTGAGATCCCTTAGAATAAGACCCAAATAGAAAAGCGCTTCTTAACCCAAATTTTTCTGGGATGCATTCAAGGTATTTATTAAGAATATTTATAATTCGCTGATCAGCCATTTCCTAAGTTTTT
Organism: uncultured Algoriphagus sp.; assembly: GCF_963974365.1. Taxonomy (GTDB): domain Bacteria; phylum Bacteroidota; class Bacteroidia; order Cytophagales; family Cyclobacteriaceae; genus Algoriphagus. The sequence continues at coordinate 187,487 of NZ_CAXBBX010000013.1, forward strand.
CTATTCGTTCAATCCAAATTTCTGCAAACTCCTTAGTGCAAAGTTGGTGAAAATCCTGTTTGTAACTATCATAACGAACATTCAGGTTAAATGTAGTGATTTCATCCAGCCAATCTTTTTGCTCTTCAGATGCTTGAAGTTTGGTTTTCATTGCTAACCTAAGCAAGTCATGTATGAATATTGGATGCTTTTTATTTGATTTTACAAAATGTGCCTTCAATAATTTTTCCAAAACCAAATGTCCAATAAAAAGACACCAATCATAATCTTTTGATTTAAATAAGTTCATCATCGTCTGATTGTTTTGATCAGATGAACTCATCCAATAATCGATTACTCCTTGGATATTCTCTATTTTATCAGACATATTATAACAGCCTATTTAATAACTAAAATAGCTCTATTTCTTTATTAAATCAAAAAGGCTCAACCTATTAGATTGAGCCTTCAATAATGTTATTATGGCTATTAAACCACCAGATTCACAATCTTTCCTGGAACAATTATTATCTTTTTCGGCGCCTTTCCTTCCAGCCATTTCATGACGATTTCATCAGATAAAGCAGCTTCCTGAATCTGATCCTTGCTTAATGAAAGGTCCAGGCTGAGTTTAGTTCTCATTTTACCATTGATCATTACTGGATATTCGAAAGCACTTTCAACGAGATGACTTTCGTCGAAAATAGGGAAAGTAGCATCAGTTATAGAACCTTCGTGTCCAAGTAAATTCCAAAGTTCCTCTGCAATATGTGGTGCATAAGGAGAAACCAAAATCGCAAGTGGTTCCAGAATTCCACGTTTGTTTGATTTCAGTGCGGTAAGCTCATTCACGCAGATCATAAAGCTGGAGACGGAGGTATTGAAAGAGAAATTGGCCATGTCATCTTCCATCTTTTTGATGGCTTTATGAAGTGCTTTGTATTCTTCTTTGCTAGGTTCTGCATCAGAAACTTGGAATTCCCCAGAGCTGGTGTGATATAGATTCCAAAGCTTTCTTAAAAATTTATACACTCCGTCAATTCCGTTTGTATTCCAAGGTTTGAATTGCTCCAAAGGACCCAGGAACATTTCGTACAATCTCAAAGTGTCAGCTCCGTATCGCTCAATGATATCGTCCGGATTTACCACGTTGTATTTAGACTTGGACATTTTCTCCACCTCAGACCCGCACATGTATTTGCCGTCTTCCAAGATGAATTCTGCATCCGCCAAATCAGGTCTCCATGCTTTGAATTTATCTAGGTTTAGCTGGTCGTTGTAGACAATATTGACGTCCACATGCATGGCAAACGTATCGTACTGGTCTCTCAAGCCATAGCTGACAAATTGGTTCGTGCCCTTTACTCTATATACAAAATTCGATCTACCTTGGATCATCCCTTGGTTGATCATCTTCTGGAATGGCTCATCCACGCTTACTATACCAAGATCGTACAAGAACTTTGTCCAAAATCTGGAATACAATAAGTGTCCTGTCGCATGCTCGGAACCGCCAATGTACAGATCTACAGAGCCCCAATAATCAGTTTTTGCTTTGTCGGCTAACTCAGTTTCATTCTTAGGATCGGTGTATCTGAAGAAATACCAACTTGATCCTGCCCAGCCTGGCATGGTGCTTCTTTCCAGCGGGAATTCCCCGTCCGCGGTTTTGTAGTTCCAGTCCGACGCTCGGGCAAGTGGAGGCTCGCCGTCTTCTGTTGGCAAGTATTTATCTACCTCAGGTAAAACCAAAGGCAGGTCTTTTTCTTCTATTAAATAGGGAAGTCCTTCTTTGAAATATACGGGAAGTGGCTCACCCCAATAACGCTGACGGGTGAAAATCGCATCACGCATTCTATATTGAATCTTGCCTTTTCCGATGCCTTTTTCTTCCAAAAACTCAATGGCTTTGTTCATGGCATCTTTCATGTACAAATTGGAAATGAAGCCGGAATTGATAATCAAGCCGCCTTTTCCAGGAAAAGAACCCTCCTCCATAGAGCCTTCGATCACTTGTCTGATTTCAAGTCCGAAGTGCTTCGCAAAGTTATAATCCCGCTCATCATGCGCAGGAACGGCCATCACTGCACCAGTTCCATATCCAGCCAATACGTAGTCAGCTACCCAAACTTGGATTTCTTCTCCATTAAATGGATTGATTGCATAAGAGCCAGTGAAAGCCCCTGATATGGTTTTAACATCGCTCATTCGCTCACGCTCTGAGCGGTTTTTGGCTACTTCTATGTATGTTTCCGCTTTTTCACGCTGATCTTCTGTGATCAAAGCTGCTGCCAGCTCTGATTCCGGGGCCAAAGCCAAATAAGTCACACCGTATATAGTATCCACTCGAGTGGTGAATACTTTGATCTTCTGATTGGAATCTTTCACCTGAAATACCACGTCAGCTCCGATGGATTTGCCAATCCAGTTGCGCTGCATTTCTTTGATTGGTTCTGACCAATCTAATTTTTCCAAATCCTGAAGTAAACGATCTGCATAAGCGGTAATTCTCATTGACCACTGCATCATTTTCTTTCGCTCCACAGGATGCCCACCACGCTCGGAGAAGCCTTCTTTCACTTCATCGTTGGAAAGTACAGTTCCTAAAGCTGCGCACCAGTTCACGGTAGTTTCGGCTAGAAAAGTCAGTCTATATTTAAGAAGTGTTTCTAGTTTCTCTTTTTCAGAGTATGCATTCCAATCTGCCGCAGTAAACTTCTCCGTATCCTCATCACAGGCAGCTTTTACGGAAGCATTCCCTTCTTTTTCAAATCGCTCGGTCAATGAATCAATGGAAAGTGCTTTGTCGGCATCTAGATCATAGTAGCTTTTGAAAAGCTGCATAAAGATCCATTGTGTCCACTTGTAGTAGTCAGAATTGGAAGTTCTGACTTCTTTACTCCAGTCGAATGCAAAGCCGATGTTCTTCAACTGCTCTGTGTATCTGGCGATGTTTTGCTCGGTAGTGATCGCAGGATGCTGTCCAGTTTGGATGGCGTATTGCTCAGCAGGTAGACCAAAACTATCATAACCCATCGGGTGCAGAACATTGAATCCTTTTAACTTTTTGAATCTAGAGACAATATCTGAAGCAATGTAACCCAGCGGATGACCAACATGAAGTCCCGCTCCGGATGGATATGGGAACATGTCTAGAGAATAAAACTTTGGTTTGTCAGGGTTTACATTGGCCAGGAAAGTTTGGTTCTCTTCCCAGTATGCTTGCCATTTTTTCTCAATGTCCTTAAAAGTGTACTCCGCCATGATTGTATTTTTTCTAGTTTTTTAGCTGAACGCCTGCAAAAATAGAAAAATTGATGGGCTTTGTGATTCAAATTCGTAATTCATAAAGACTTGCTGTTTATTTAACGGATCATTTTTACATAACGGAAAGGTTTTTAATAGATTTATTTGTTTACGGAAAAGTGTGATATGGGAAATGTGATTATTCGAAAAGGAAGTATTGAAGATGTTTATTTTATCCATCGGCTAATTCCGGAGTTTTCAGGGGACCTTGGAAGTGGCTTTTATGAAGAGCGACTCAAGCTCAAGATGCATTTGGTTTTGATAGCTGAAGTCGGAGGCCAATTGGCTGGATTTAAAGTTGGTTATGAAAGTAACGAGCCAGAAATGTTTTATTCCTGGGTGGGAGGAGTGATACCTCACTTCAGGAAAGCAGGTGTTGCACGTGCTTTGGCTGACAAGCAAGAGCGATGGGCTAAGAAAAATGGATTTACGCGGATTTTTTTCAAAACACGGAATAGGTTTCCTGCCATGATCAATTTCGGGTTAAGAAGAGGTTTTAAGATTGTGGGGATGATCAAAAAAGGGTCAGAGGATGATTATAGAATAGTGATGCGGAAGAGCTTCTAGAATTCAAAGGACTGATAAATCGAGTTTGGAATATTACAATTTTGTAATCTTCGCGTTTTTCAATCATAAACCTTACCTTTGCGGCATAATTCACCAGCGGTTCAATTGCCCGCTTTACCAAAAATTCAGATGAATATGAACACAAAGGAGTTAGTGGCGAAAGGATTGGAGCTTCCTTTAATGGAGGCATTTTATACCATACAAGGGGAAGGTAGATTTACCGGGCATCCTGCTTATTTTATCCGGCTTGGAGGCTGTGATGTAGGATGTGTTTGGTGTGATGTAAAAGAGTCTTGGGATTCTGGTAAGTGGCCGGTTCTTTCGATAGAAAAGATTGTGGAGGATGCCTTGGCTTACCCAGGTAGGTTGGTAGTCATAACAGGTGGAGAGCCTCTACTGTATGATCTTGGACCTTTGACATCACTTTTGAAGGAAAAGGGATTTACTACAAATATTGAGACTTCCGGAGCACATCCTTTTTCAGGTGATTTTGATTGGGTTTGTTTTTCACCCAAAAAGTTCAAAAAGCCACATCCTTCGATCTACGCAGTAGCAGATGAATTAAAGGTTGTAGTATTTCATCAAAGTGATTTTGCCTTTGCGGAAGAGCATGCTGTGCAGGTGAATTCCAGCTGTGAATTGCGCTTACAACCAGAGTGGAGTAAGGCTGAAAAATTTACTCCTGTGATTATAGATTTTGCAAAAAATCATCCAAAATGGAAAATTTCGCTTCAAACTCATAAATTTATGGACATACCCTAAGTCCATGCGCCCAATTTTAGCCGGAATTCTTCTTTTTTTGACAATATCTTTCGCAAATGCGCAAAGCTATTCGATCATTGATGGGAAGGCTATTAAGCTGTATCGGGAGGCAGAAGAGTTTACCCTTTCTCGGCAATACGATTCGGCTATTGAAAAATATCAGGATGCGATCAATAGAGAAGCTTCATTTTTAGAAGCCTATGTAAAATTGGCCCAGCTTCAAATTACGGTGGGGGAATTAGAAAATGCGGAGAAGACCGTTATTGCTGGAAAATCACGGCTATCCGGTAAGAATGCCACAACTCAGCATAAGGCAGATTTGGGATGGGTTCTGACGCATGTATACTTGAAGCAAGGTAGATTCAAGGAGGCTTATCAGGGATTTGCAGCCACTGATCCATTATTTGACGCATCATTTCGCCGTTTGCCTAATTATCTGGAAATGAAAAGCCAAATGGAGTTTCTTGCTGATCAGTTGGAGAACTTTCGGCAAATTGAAAAGGAGAAATTGCCGGAACCTCTCAATGAGTTTCGATTACAGTATTTTCCTGTATTGACAGCGGATGGTGAACAGATACTTTTCACAAAACGGGACGGAACGGGGAATAATGATAAAGAGGATATTTTTATGGCTTTTGTTTCTCCAGATGGAGATTGGTCCAAGCCTCAGAGTATAGCACAATCGATTAATTCACCATATAACGAGGGGACCTGCTCGGTCACTGCAGACGGGAATATCCTGATCTACACTTCATGTGATGCTCCAGATTCAGAAGGAAGCTGTGACCTATATATCGCATATAAGATCAATGGGATGTGGCAAAGACCCAAAAATATGGGAAAAAATGTGAATTCGAGATCATGGGATTCTCAGCCATCCTTATCTGCAGATGGTAGGATTTTGTTTTTCTCATCAAATAGGAAGGGGGGATTTGGAGGAAATGATATTTGGTATAGTGTGATGCAAAATGACGCAAGCTGGTCCGAAGCTAAAAATCTTGGGGATGTGGTAAATACACCAAAAGATGAAATTTCCCCTTTCATGTTCTTTAATAACGAGATTCTTTTTTTCTCATCTAATGGTCATCCTGGTTTTGGCGGAATGGATATTCAGCTGTCTAAAGTTGTGGATGGAGAGTTTACCGAGCCTGAAAATTTAGGATGGCCAATAAATGATCAATTAGATCAGGTTGCTTTATTTATTACTGCTCAAAAGGACTATGCGTACTTTACGGAATTAACTTCTTCAGAAAATGAACATGACAGGTCTCTGTTATATAGATTCAAATTTCCTGAGGAGATTTCACTAGGTGAAAACCTTACCGTGACAGAAGGCAAAGTATTTAATTCACAAACTGGCGAACCTATAGATGCGACACTTTCACTTGTGTCGCTCACTAATGATAGTACGCTTTATATGTTCAAGGCAGACGGTAAAACAGGTCAGTTTACTATGCTTTATCCTGACAGGGCTATATCAGGATTATATGTAGAGAAAAAAGGGTTTATTCCTAAAATTTATAATGTAGAGCGAGATAAAATAAAGAATGTAAAAGATTTGAAAGTTGAATTGGTCCCGGTAGCAGCAGGAGAAGAATTTGTATTTGAGAATGTGTTCTTTGAATTTGATCAATTTAATCTAAAACCTGAGTCTATCACATCACTAAAAAGGCTGGTGAAATTTTTGAATGAGAATCCTAACGTAAATATTTTGATTATCGGACATACTGATAATGTGGGAAGTGCAGGGTATAATCAAAACTTAAGTTTACAGCGTGCTAAAAGTGTCCAAGATTTCCTGATAGAACATGGGTTTCATGAGGGGCGAGTCTTAGTCGAAGGCAAGGGTGATAAAGAACCTATGGTACCCAATTCTAATCCTGAAAATCAAGCGCTAAATCGAAGGATTACAATAAAAGTCTTGTAGTGTTATTAAATAATTAAGAGAAAATGTTGTAAGAGAAACTATCATATTAAATATATAGCTAATTTATTTGTTATATATATGTATTTCAGAGTCTCTTCAGATTTTAATTTTAATTATTCGCTATTATTGGCAATAAAATGGGTAAAGTTAAATTTTTAGATTGCTAAAATTTTGTTTAAATGCCAAAATTACAAATTTTAAGTTTTTTATAGTTTTATTATTTTGATTTACAAGATCTTACAGGTTTTTAACAAAAAATTAACTTTTGTTAACATTCTAATAATAATATTAATATTTTGAAAACAAGTATATTTTTACTCGTTTTCAAATTTATATTTGGTTTTTTTACGAATAAGTGGCCAGTATTTATTTTTTAGCCCAAGCTGCCGAATAAATTATTAACATGCTATTTTGCGAAATTGCCTCAAAAGAATATCATTGGGGATAATATAAACCAAACCATATAACTTATGAAGAAAATTTTACTCCTAGGGATTATGCTGTTTTTGGCAAATGCGTTTGTATTTGCCCAGAGTCGTGTAATCACCGGTACGATTACTTCTACGGAAGATAATCTTGGGGTGCCGGGAGCGACTGTTCTGGTAAAAGGAACAACAATCGGTACTGCCACAGATATTGATGGTAAGTATTCGATCAGTGTTCCGGCCGGAAGCAATGTGTTGGTCTTTACCTTTGTCGGGTTAAGTCCACAAGAGATTAACATCGGTAGTAAGACAACAATTGATGTAGCATTAGAACCAGATGTTCAAGCTCTTTCAGAATTTGTGATTACTTCATATGGTGATCAATCAAGAAGAGAAATTACTGGAGCCATTTCAGCGGTGAAAGGTGAGGTATTCCAAGATCTACCAGTTCAGTCATTTGACCGTGCGATGCAGGGTCGTATAGCTGGTGTACAGGTAACCTCTTCCACTGGACAACCTGGTGGAGCACTTACAGTACGTATACGTGGTGTGGGTTCTATCAACGCCGGTAATGATCCTCTGTATATCGTAGATGGTGTACAAGTGGCAAATGGAGGTCTATCGGGACAAGGCTCTCAGAATGCTTTGGCATCAATCAATCCGAATGATATTGAATCAATCGAAGTATTGAAAGATGCAGCAGCAGCAGCCATATATGGTGCTCAAGCAGCCAATGGAGTAGTTCTAATCAATACCAAGCGAGGTAAGAAGGGTAAAACAAATGTAAGGCTATCTGTACAGGAAGGTATTGTGAAGCCATTGAATCTTTATGATGTGATGGATGCTTCGCAATTATCCGCCATTAAAAGAGATGCCTATATTAATGCAGGCCTTAATCCAGCAAATGCTGCTGCCACTTACGGCAACCCAGAAGATCCAAACTTAGAAAGTTACGATTGGCTGGATGCTCTTTATCAGGATGGTAGAGTCAGTGTATATGATTTATCAGTTTCTGGAGGTGATGAAAAAACCACGTTTTTCCTTTCGGGCTCGTATACAAAGCAAGAAGCGCAGATTATCCAATCTGATTATCAAAGAGCAACAGGCCGTTTAAACCTTACTCATAGACCAAATCAAAAGCTTACCGTTTCTGCTGCTCTTTCACTAGCTTTCCAGAATACAAATGGTTCTATTGATCGCGGAAATTTCGTAAATGGTCCATTTGTGGCAGGATACTCTGCTAGACCTAATGTGCCGATTTATAATGAAGATGGGACGTTTGCTCCCTATCCTTCCAATCACCTTTTTGGATATAATATCGTGCAAGGCGTAAATGAGGAAACTAGAAATGGGAAGTCCGTTCAGACGGTTTCTAACCTGTCACTTACTTACCAATTTGCCCCATGGATTAGCTGGACTTCGTATTTTGGTCTTGATTTCTCTGATAATGCAGATGTAAATAATAGGCCATCTACAATTCCTGCATTCTCATCTTACGGAGGAGCTTCTACATTTACAGCTAGAAGGAAAACAAACTTCAACACCAACCACAACTTCAATTTCAATAAGAAATTCAATGATGTGCATACCGTTTCTGGTATTTTAGGATTTGAATATAAAGTAGGCAATGAGGATCTACAATCTGCTACAGGTCGTGGATTTCCTAACCCTACATTGATTTACTTGCAAAATGCAGCAACTCCTTTTGCTGTGAATAGTAACTATACAGAGTTCAAAAGAGCTGGTGTCTTCGGGCAGGCTAAGTATGATTATGATGATAGATATACGGCTGACGTAACACTAAGAAGAGATGGTAATTCCCGTTTTGGAGAAGAATATAAATGGGGTACATTCGGAGCAGTTTCGTTGGGCTGGAGACTTTCATCTGAAGCATTCTTACAGGATGTGACTTGGTTGGATAATCTAAGAGTGAGAGCGTCTTATGGTATTACAGGGAATTCGGATATCGACAATTTTGCCTCAAGGACATTAGTTGGTTCTAGTGGACAATACCTTGGAAATGGTGGTTTGACTATTACCCAATTAGGGAATGATCTCCTCACTTGGGAAGAAGCCGAGACATTTAACATTGGTGTAGATGGAACTATGTTCAATGGTAGAATCATTGCTACAGTGGATTTCTGGAGAAAGAATTCCAATCAACTTCTTTTAGATACACCTCTTCCGGTTGATTCGGGATTTGGTGAGATTACCCGAAATGCTGGAGAAGTGAGAAATCAGGGGATTGATATTGATCTGCAAACGACCAATGTGGTAATTGGAAAGTTCCAATGGAGTACTGCATTCAATATTACTTTATTGGAAAATGAGCTTCTTTCCCTGTATGATGGATTAGATAGAGTAGGTAATGACCTTATCGTAGGAAAACCTATTGATTTCTTTTATACCAATGAGTATCTAGGTGTAAATCCTGCGAATGGATTGGCAATGTACGATGACGGTTCAGGCACAGGAGGATATACCTATCTGACAGGTGAGTCTACTTTAGCATATAGAGGAAGTGCTCTTCCTAGCAGCTATGGCGGTCTTTCAAATAGTTTTTCTTATGGACCAGTGAGCCTGGAGGTGTTTTTCCAAGGGCAATTTGGCAACTTAGTGACAAACTCGGATCTGTATAATCTTGGATCGTGGGGTTCAGGTACAGACAATCAATTGGTAAATCAAGCTAATTATTGGAAACAACCAGGAGATATAACTACCATAGGAATGCCTTATGAAGGTGGACAGGTTCCCGGTACATCCAATATTGGCACCTTCTCCACAAGACTTCTTAGTGATGGAGGTTACGTTAGATTGAAGCAAGTTACGCTGAAGTATACCCTAGGGAATGCTGCGGCCCAAAAGATTGGGATGAGCAGTGCAACTGTCTTTGTTCAAGGAATGAACCTAGCTACTTTCACTAAGTACAATGGTATCGATCCAGAGGTTAACTCTGTAGGAACATCAACCTACGGATCTTATCCAAATGGAAAGCAAATCACTGCCGGTATCAATCTTAACTTCTAATCTGGACTAGGAATGAAAAATATTATAAAAACAATTATACTGGGAAGCGTTCTTGCACTAGGATCCTGTGATAGTCTACTAGAAACAGAACCTAGGCAAAGCCTTACGCCAGAAACAGCTTTCACAGATGTGGAAAGCTACCAATCCTTACTTTTCTCTATATATGGTAAAGTGAGAAGCTTTAATTATTACGGGCAAACAATGATGATTGCTCCGGAAATAATGGCTGATAATTTGAGAATTATAGCCAATACAGGGCGGTATATTGGCCAAGAGGCTAATGCTGATAGATCTCATATTAATCTCTGGGATTTTTCAACTACTAATAACTTTCGTGGTATTTACTCAGCAATAAATGAAGCTAATATTCTTCTAACTCAGATCGATGAGGCTGAAGGCGATGATGCGCTTCGTACTAAACTAAAGGGAGAAGCATATTTTCTACGCGCCTTATTCTATTTTGATCTTGCTAGAGTTTATGGCTATGAGCCAGGACAAGAAGTAGATGGGTATACTTCTTCAGTTATTTTGAGAACGACTCCTACTTTAGGGTTTTCTAATGCTGATTTTAGAGCTAGAAGCTCCAATAGAGAGATATATGATCAGATCGAGTCTGATTTGACTAGTGCTGTTGCTAGTCTTGCGCCTCAGGCAATAGGCTCATCAGGTGTATATCGTGTATCTAAAGGCGCAGCAGAGTTATTGTTGGCTAGAGTCTACTTATATGAAGGCAAAAATGCCGAAGCCGCTTCAACAGCTGGTCAGGCTATGGCTACACTTGGGCTTACATCTTCTGGTGATGGTCTTTTAGAGCCAACTGAATATGAAGCGGCATTTAATACATTCCCAAATCCTGAATCAGTATTTGAAATTGAAATCAGATCAGTAGATTGGAGTTCAGTAGATGGAGTGAATAACTCTATGAGTTCACTTACTGCAGATGTCTATACAGGAGCTCAATTTATAGTGACTGCTACAGATGAACTTTTGGAGTCATATGATGAGGGAGATGTGAGAAGGGAAATGTGGACTGAAACTACAAGAAGTGGTGCTGAAGGTGTCGTTTATGAGTCTAAAAAATGGTTAGGTGCAAAAGGCGATTTCTTGGAGAATCTTCCAATTCTTAGAGCTTCCGAATTATATCTGATTAGAGCAGAGGCAAGACAGAAAACAGGGGACGCTACGGGTGCTTTGGCAGATCTTAATGCGTTAAGGAGTAAAAGAGGTGTAGAAGCCTTGACTGGACTAAGCATTGATGCACTGTTCGGTGCAATTATGAATGAAAGAAGAATTGAGTTTGCTTTAGAAGGTCATAGATGGTTTGATTTGAAGAGAAATGGACTGACTATCTCAAAGGCAGGTTCTTTTGAGCCTGTACCATACTCAGATTACCGTATTCTTGCTCCTATACCACAGGATGAAATTATCCTTAATGAGCTTTTGGAAAACAATCCTGGTTATAACTAAAAATCAGATAAAATATGAAATTCAATAAATTATATATATTCCTTGCATTGCTCATGACATCAATGTCTATGACTGCTTGTTTTGACGATCAGGGAGCTGACGCTACCTTTAGCGGAGATTATGTCGAATTTGAAGATGGAAGGTTGCCAAATGGAGTAAATGCTACCTTGGTAAGAGCTTCTTCTGAGCAAACGGATTTAATAGAACTACAAGTTAACAGGGTTTCTACCTCTGCTAACGATGAGATTTCAGTCACTTTTGAGGTAGACCCATCTTCTACAGCAGTAAGTGGTGTTCATTATACGCTAGCTTCCAATTCAGTGAGCGTACCTGCTAACGAATTTGTAGCGACTGTCCCGGTGACAATTCTTACAGGAAACATTGAGCCATCAGAAGCGCCTAGTTTGAAATTGAAAATGATATCTTCTACAGGTGCTGAAATTTCAACTAATTACAGTGAAGTGGAAATAAATATTCAGGTAGTATGTCCATCTGATATTTCTGTAGCCACTGATACTTGGATGGCTACCTGTGTTGCGCCTGGATATGGCACTTTTACTGCCACTGTAAAAGTAACACCACTTGGGGCAGGTCAGTATGTCATTTCTGATGTATCTGCAGGCCTTTATGCTGGTTTTGGTTACTCAACTACGCAAGAAGCTATCTATGCCGACAATTGTGGTGCTTTGTCATTCGTGGCTAGGAGACAGGCTGAGTTTGGTATTTCTGCTCCAACTGTGGATCCAACTGTGGGGTCATTTGATGCCTCTACGGAAACTATGGTTGTGTATTGGAGCGATCCTACTAACGAAATAAATGGAACCACTACATTAGTGAAACAGTAGAATAGCTTAGAATAAGGGGAGGGGAAACCCTCCCTTTTTTTATTTATTTTTTTAAATACTCCGTATAATTAATTGATTTTCAAATAATTTGAATTAATTAACTATCCTTTTATAGTTGCTTACGTAATAATTACCTGACGCTCAATGCAGTTTGGGTGAATAACCGAAATAATGTATGAGATCACTCTTCACCTTATTGGTGCTTTTATATGCCAACTTACTATTTGCGCAATCTAATGATGATTTAGCCTCTGATAAATTAATAAGGGCTAGGATAGAAGTCGAAAGAAAATTAAAAAACCACCTTGGTCAATTTTCTTACACCCCTAATTTATCATTTAAAAATTACGACTTTTTGAATTCTGATGGAAGGCTTCAGCTATCTGACGGTACTTTTTCTGAAGTTCAGTATATTGATGAAACGGGGTTCCCCGTTGTCTACACTACCTTTAATGCTAAAGCTGCGATTACAACAGGAGCGGCTCAACTGAATCCTGGAGGGCGATTAGGTTTAAATCTTACAGGGAAAGGTATGACTGTTGGTATTATCGACCAAACTAGACCCAAGCCAGATCACATAGAATTTGGGAATCGCATGACTCAAAAAGATGGTTCAACTGAAGTAATCAGTACACATGCTACTCATGTTACGGGTACCGTTCTCGCAGCAGGAATAAATCCAGCTGCAAAAGGAATGGCATATGAAGCAACCGGTTGGGCATTTAATTGGGAAAATGATATCTCAAAAATGTTGTCAAATTCTTATGACCCAGTTTCAAAACCTGATGGAATGATTCTTTCAAATCATTCTTATGGTATTGTATTAGGGTGGACCCAGAATTCGAGTGGTTGGGTTTGGTCGGGAAATTCTAATGTGGATGAAAATGAGGATTATCGCTTTGGCTTCTACTCATCAAAAAGTCAAGCGATCGACGAGTTATTATATAGCAGACCTTATTATTCTGTTATTTGGGCAGCAGGAAATGATCGAAGTGACAAAGGTGATGGTACTAAGGATGCAGATGGGCCTGAGGATACCATAGGGCCAGAAGGAGTAGCTAAAAACAATATTACTATAGGAGCAGTTGAAAGTGTGTTAGATTATACAGTAGCATCGGATGTTAAAATGAGCTCATTCTCTTCATGGGGCCCTCCTGACGATGGTAGAATCAAGCCTGATTTGGTAGCAATGGGTGTAGGTGTATTCAGTAGTTCTGTAAATAACGGTACAGATTCCTACCAGTCTTTGAATGGCACATCTATGGCAGCTCCAAACGCTTCTGGATCATTGTTTTTACTGCAACAGCTGTATTCTCAAAGAAATGTGGGGAAATATATGCTTTCATCTACTTTGAAAGCACTGGCAATACAAACTAGTCGGGAAGCGGGTCCCTCTATAGGTCCCGATTATATGTATGGTTGGGGGTTGTTAAATGTTGAAGATGCAGCAACTCTTATTTTGGGTGAAGATGGAGCTTCTAATCGAATCCAAGAGGATATATTAGAAAATGGAAAAACTGTAGAATTTGATTTCCTTTCCGATGGAGTGACTCCGATTAAAGTCACCCTAGTTTGGACGGACCCTGCTGGAAACCCCGTTGCACCAAGTCTTGACCCTACAGATTTGATGTTAACTAATGATCTTGATCTAAGAGTAATAGATGAGGATGGTAAAAGTTATTTCCCTTGGTCATTGGATCCTAGTAATGGTGTGGCTGCTAAAGCAACGCAGACAAAAGACAATTTTAGGGATAACGTGGAACAGGTCCTGATCAGTAGTCCCGCAGCCAAAAAATACAGAGTTGTAGTATCACATAAAGGTGATTTGGAATTTGGTGTACAGCAATATTCATTGGTTTTCAAAGCTGGAGTTTTAGATGGTGCAGCTGAGACGCTTTACTGGATTGGTGGTGCCTCTGGTAGCTGGAATACAGGAGCAAACTGGTCTCTTTCTTCGAATGGCCCGACTGCCAACAAGGTGCCTGGATCATCAACTCGTGTAGTTTTTGACGGAACATCTGACCAGAAAACCAGTGTTACCTTGCCTTCAAACGCAAGTGCTTTTAGCCTGAATCTGTTTGGAAGCCAACCAGTAGAATTTGATTTTAATTCTAAACAGCTGCAACTTTCCAATGGTCTTAGGGTGAGTAATAAATCCACAACGTTCCGAAGTGGGAGCATAATTTTAACTAATTCTGGTGATAATGAGCAGATTGTAGAGGTTGGAAATGCAGATTTTGAAGAGTTTACACTGAATTTTTCTTCAGGAAATTGGGAAATTATAGATGCCGATGCTTTGGCTAATGTAGTTGTCGGCGATGCTTCATTGTCGATAGCTCTAGAGAAGCTTCAGGTTGAGTCTTTCTCAGTCTCGAATTCAGGAGAGGTAGATGGAATTGTAAATGAGATTTCCTTTACAAATGAGTTAAGTATAGCTGCTGTTACTTCTCTGAAAGAGAATGTTGGTGTTGTATTTGAAGGTACAACTGGAACTTTCTCAAACAGTGGACCCGTCGATTTCAACAAGTTGACAATATCGTCTGGGAAATTGTCAATTTCCAGCAGGGGCTACAATAATTTGACTGTTTCTGAGGGAGAAGCATTATTGGGAATTGAAAGTTTAACAGTAAGTGAATTGACTTTGGGGCCATCTTCAGTCCTTAACTTAGGATCTGGAGGGGAATTAATAGTCTCAGAATCCATAGTCAGTAATGCTACTGCAACAGGAAAAGCTTTGATTACAGCGGGTACAAAAGGTAAAATAGTCCACGATATCTACCTCAAATACTGCTTTAATAATCTGAATATTTCTAATGTTGACCTGGAAGGTGATGCGGTTATTAGCTTAGGGACAAACGCAACTGTCTCTAATTCTTCAGGCTGGTTGGAGCAGCTGTGTGATCAAGTGCTGTTTGCTAATTTTGTCGCTTCCTATACTTGCGTAGGGGCAGCGGTCACTTTCGAAAATCTAAGCGAAGGAGCTATCTCTTCATACCTATGGGATTTCTCAGGTATGGGGACTTCAGATTTAGAAGATCCTTTTTTCGTTTTCTCCACCCCTGGAAAATATAAAGTGAATCTTCGAGTATCCAATGAGCAAGGGTTCACTGATTATGAACAAGAAATTGAAATAGTCGATAATGGACTTCAGCAACCCGTCATTGTGGCCAACGGCAATGTGCTCACATCCCAGCAGCCAGGAACTTCATATCAGTGGTATCAGAATGGGCAAACTATAACAGGTGCGAATCAAAGGAGTTATGAAGCTACTGGGGACGGCTTGTATCAAGTAGCTATTTTTAATGATGCATGCAATCGGATCTCTGAGCCAGTTGTTATATCAGCAATTCCCGACCAAGAAGTCGAATTGAGTCGATTTGGGATTTTTGTAGGACCTAATCCTACAGATCTATTGTTAAACGTTAGAATATCGAATGAGTATACTGGTCCAGTTACTTTCAGAGTTATTAGTATGGAAGGGAAAGTGAATATGCAACAAAAAGCATATAAAAATGAGAGAGATCTAAACGCTCAACTTGAATTAACAGGCAATGCTGGGGTTTACATTTTGCAGATAGAAACCAACAATTTAACATTCCATAAAAAAGTTATTAAACACTAATGAAAAAATTATTTATCCTAGCGCTTTTGCTGCTATCTCAGTACTCATTTGCGCAAATTGCTAATTTGAATATGAATGGCGTACCGGCCAGACTTGCAAGCTATACAGAAGTAGATGGTTCTCCTTACTTATTTCCAGAGTGGAGCGAGGCTAGTATTGGGACTACTAATGCAGGCTTGAAGGAAAATGTGGCCTACAAGTTCAATATTTATGACAATGAATTAGAAGTTGTAAATGAGGCGGGAAATACTATTTATCTGAATAAGGACTATTTGGAATACGTGGTATTGGATCGTCCTTCTGTATTGATTGCTAATGGGCAAGTGGGCTTATTGACCAGTTTACTTTTCAAGAAAGGTTATGATTTTGTGCCAGGCATCAAGCCTAAAGATCTTGTGAATGTTATAGGAGAGGGGAGTAAATATACTTTGATTAGAAAATTTTACTCTGATCTAGTAACACCACCGAAGAATAGTTACTCTCCTACTCCAGGAAGGATGTTTGTCTTTGAAGAGAATTTTTACTTGATAGACTCTGATGAAAATGTGGAGTCTGTCAAAAGTAAAACGAATAGTATCATAAAAGCTTTGCATGAAGAGGATCAAGCTAAAGCAAAAGAGATTGTGAAAGAAAATAAACTCGATCTAGGTAGGGAGGATCATTTGACCATATTCTTTCAGAAGCTGAATGAATCTTAAATTAGATAGAAACTAAGAGCCTGGCGTAAGTTGGGCTTTTTTTATAGCACTAGCTCAGAGCCTTCATTCTAATATTAGTTTGTTTTTGGCTAACTTTGCGGCCTATTACAATTAGAGATGATTTACGTTTGTAGAAAAGAACACTTTAATGCAGCCCATAAGCTTTGGAATCCAAAATGGTCGGATGAGAAGAATGTGGAGGTATTTGGCCCTTGCGCCAATGTCAACTGGCATGGTCATAATTTTGAGTTGATCGTGATGGTAAAGGGCTTGCCAGATCCGGACACGGGATTTGTGGTGGATCTAAAAAAACTGAGTACCATTATTAGAAATTTGGTAATTGAGAAAGTTGATCACAAAAATCTAAATGTGGACGTCGATTTTATGCAAGGTAAATTGGCTAGTTGTGAAAATCTTATCATGGAGTTTTGGAAGATTCTTGAGCCAGCCGTGAAAGAAATTACGTCACACGGGGGACTGCATAAACTTACTCTTTATGAAACTCCCAGGAATTTTGTGGAGTACTTTGGAGAGTGACAATTTTGTGAATTGTAAGTAGTAAGTTGCAATTTTTGTATTGTTTTCATTAAACTTTATAAATTATGACTTACGTAAATTTTTATTTTGAACTTGATGTTTACAAATTGTCAAGGCAATTAGCGAAGGAAGTTTATAGGATATCCAAGCATTTTCCCGTAGAGGAAAAGTTTTCTTTGACTGATCAGATAAGAAGATCTTCTAGATCGGTAGGTGCTCAAATTGCGGAAAGCTGGGCTAAAAGGAGATATATAAATCATTTTATAGCTAAGCTGACCGATTCAGATGCAGAGCAGTACGAAACTCAACATTGGATTGAAGTTGAATTTGATTGTGAACTTGTCAATGGTCAGGAAAGAGAATTAATTGTTAAATCCTGTGAGGTCATTAACCAAAAGCTAAATGCGATGATGTCTAAAGCGTCTTTGTTCTGCACGATAGGGAGGAAGTGATCTTTTGTTTTTCTCCAACTACATACTTTACAAAATATTAATTGTAACACACTACTAACCACTTACGGCTCACGACTTACAAACTTCACATTTGACTAGAACTAAAAAAATCTACATCATCTCTGGTGAGCGCTCTGGAGATCTTCATGCCTCTAATTTGGCTCGGTCTCTTTTTGAGCATAATCCAAACGTAACTGTACGTGGGATGGGGGGAAGTTATTCTAAGGAGGCTGGTGTAGACTTGGCTGTAGATTACTCCGAAGTAGCGTTGATGGGGTTTTTGGAAGTGGTTTTAGGTTTTCGCAAAGTCTTGAAATACCTCAAGTTAGTTAAACGTGATGTTTTGTCATTTAAACCTGATGCTATCATTTTGGTTGATTATGGAGGCTTCAATATGAAGATTGCGTCATTTGCCAAAGAACACGGTATTCCTGTGCATTATTATATTCCACCAAAAGTCTGGGCTTGGAACCAAAAGAGAGCATTAAAGCTAAAGTCAAATACAGATCATATCTATTCTATCTTACCTTTTGAGCCTACATTCTTTGAAAAATTCGATTTGAAGGTTCACTATGTAGGGAATCCCTTGTTGGATGAGATTTCTAAATTCTCTCAGCATGAGTTTTTCTTTCAAAAAAATGAATTGAGCTATCAGCCAATTATAGCCTTATTACCTGGAAGCCGTGCTCAAGAGATCAATACTATGCTTGACCGCATGATAGAGCTAGTCAACGAATTTCCGAATGCGCAATTTGTTATTGCCGGTGTGAGAGATCTAGGTTCAGCTAGCTATCAGCGGGGGATTGAGGCAGGTATTCGAGTGATCTTTGATCAAACGTATGACCTGCTGTCTCATGCTATTGCGGCGGTGGTGACGTCAGGGACTGCTACTTTGGAAACAGCACTATTTAGAGTGCCACAGATTGTTGTTTACCGAACGAGCTCTATTTCTTATGCTATAGCGAAAAATTTAATACGAGTACCTTACATTTCTTTAGTAAATCTAATTGCCGATAAAGAGGTAGTAAAGGAGCTTATTCAAAATGATTTTTCTATTCCTAATCTGAAAACTGAGTTACAGCAGATTCTGGGAAATCAAGTTTACAGAGGGCATATGCTTCAGGGGTATGATCTCATTAAAGAGAGACTTGGGGAACAAAGTGCTTCAGATATTACAGCAGGTCTGATTATGAAAACTTTGGTATAAAAATAAACCCTGCCTCAGTGAAGCAGGGTTTTTGATTTTATGCAACTTGAAGTCTCTTAAACTTCGACTTGTCAAATTTCTCATGGGCATATTTAGCATCTATCACCAATTCCTTGATGGAATCATCTGATGGAATGTCATACATCGCATCGGTAATGATTGCTTCACAAATTGATCGCAATCCTCTAGCTCCTAAGTTGAACTCAACAGCTTTTTCAACTATGAAATCCAATCCACTTTCCTCGAAAGTAACTGTTACTCCTTCATAATTCAGCAGCTTTGCATATTGCTTAACCAAGGCGTTCTTTGGCTCGGTCAGGATTCTTTTCAAAGCATCTGCGTGAAGTGGATCCAAATGAGTCAAAACAGGAAGTCGTCCAATCAGCTCTGGGATCAGTCCAAAAGCTTTTAAATCCTGAGCAGTCACGTATTGTAGTAAATTCTCTCGATCTGCTTGAGCATCTGCTGCAGCTTTGCTGAAACCCATCGGCTGAGTATTCAATCTTTTGCCAATATGTCTCGCAATACCATCGAACGCTCCACCGCAGATAAAGAGAATATTCTCCGTATTTACAGCGATCATTTTTTGATCAGGATGCTTTCGTCCTCCTTGAGGTGGTACGTTCACTATAGTTCCTTCCAATAACTTAAGCATTGCCTGCTGAACACCCTCACCGCTCACATCTCTTGTGATCGATGGGTTATCGGATTTTCTTGCGATTTTATCCAACTCATCTATGTATACGATTCCTCGTTCGGCAGCTTCTACATTGTAGTCGGCAGCTTGAAGGAGTCTAGTCAAGATACTTTCCACATCTTCCCCCACGTAGCCTGCTTCAGTCAAAACCGTCGCGTCAGCAATACAGAAAGGGACTTCCAAGGTTTTGGCAAGTGTTTTTGCGAGGTAAGTTTTACCTGTTCCAGTATCACCTACCATGATGATATTAGATTTTTCAATCTTCACTTCATCATGTTCATCCTTCTGGAAAAGCCGCTTGTAGTGATTATACACAGCAACCGTCAGTACTTTCTTAGCATCTTCCTGACCAATTACATATTGGTCCAGATAACTAGTTAGCTCTTTCGGTTTTTTAAGTTTGATTTTTGGTTTTGCTCCGTCAGGTTTCTTGGCTTTATCTTCTTCGCCAAGAATCATGTGAGCTTGATCAATACAGAAATTACAAATGTGCGCAGAGATACCTGACACCATTAGATCTACATCTTTCTTATTTCTACCGCAAAATGAGCAGGTAACTTGAGCCATTATTTTGGTTTTTTAACTAATACTTCATCGATAAGGCCATATGCTTTTGCCTCTGGCGCTTTCATCCAATAATCTCTTTCCGAATCCTTTTCGATCTGTTCTGGGGTTTTACCAGTATGCTCGGAAAGTATTCCATACAATTCCTCACGCATAGATAGAATAAGTTTCAAGGAAATTTCCATATCTGTAGACTTGCCCTGCATTCCTCCTGAAGGCTGGTGTATCATTACCCTTGAATGCTTTAGGGCTGATCTTTTTCCTGCTGCTCCACCCGCAAGTAAAACTGCTCCCATGGAAGCGGCTATACCAGTGCAGATAGTAGCTACGTCAGGATTGATAAATTGCATCGTGTCATAGATACCGAGACCAGCAGTCACTGATCCACCTGGGCTATTGACATAAAGCAATACGTCTTTTTTGGAATCCACGGATTCTAGAAATAGTAGCTGTGCTACAATGATATTTGCAATGTGATCATCTACGCCTGTTCCCAGGAAGATGATGCGGTCCATGATCAATCTAGAGAACACGTCAATCTCTCTGAAATTCTGAGGACGCTCTTCGATTACAGAGCGGGTCATGTTTTCAATATGTTGCGTGTACTGGTCAAATGCAGTACCACTTACGCCTTGATTGTGTATGGCGTATTTTCGGAATTCTTCTTTGTTGATCATCTTTCGAGTTTGTTGTGGTAAACAAAAATAAAAAAAGCCCTTTAATAAGAGCTTTTTTATGATGATTTAAGTGAATTACTTATCTAAAAGTTCCTTAAACTCGTCAATAGTGATATCCTTTTCTTTTACGCTTATTTTGTCAAGGGCAAAAGCAAGTACTTTTTCATTCTGAATAGAAGTAAGCATATTCATATAGTTCTGACCTTCTTCACCTTTCAGGTAATTGTCTACGAACATATCCATGCTGTCTTCCATTTGAGCGCCAAGGCCTGAAGCTGCGAATTGCTCACGAACCATCTGCTTGGTTTTCTCGATCACTTCTTCGTGCTCAGCTTTGATTTCGTTTTTCGTAGCAAGTTCATTAGAGATCAAAGACCAAGTTAGTTGCTTTGCATAGATAGGGAATTCCTTCTCTACATCTGCCTCGGTTACTTTGCCATCATTTGCGATCAAAAGCCATTCTTTCAGGAAAGTCTCTGGCAAATCTACTTTCGCAGCATCTGTCAACACCTTTTTCAATTCCTCTTCAGTAAATACTTTGGACTCTTTGTCATAATTAGCCTGAAGTGTCTCACGAACTTTAGTGATAAACTCTTCTTCAGAAGAAACTTGATCAGGACCGAAGATCTTATCGAAGAACTCTTGGTTCATTTCAGCAGTCTCTTTTCTATTGATGTTTTTCACAGTCAACGTGAACGCTCCTTCAAGTTCAGCTGACTCCTCTTCGCTTAACCCGAATGCCTCTTCCCACTGACCTTTTTTTACATCTTTAGCTTCAAATTCAACTACAGCTTCTTTACTGACACCGATGAATTTACCAGCAAGCTTTTTAGTGATTTTAGTCAAATCCAAAGAAACAGTTTTTTCAAACGTTCCTTCAGTAGCTTTTAGGTCACCATAGATGTGGTCACCTTCTTCGCTTACCTCTGGGTTGGTGCTATTACCGTATTGAGACTTTAGGTTGTCAAGGGTTTCATTGATCAACTTATCATCTACTTTGATGGAGTATTTTGTTGCTTTGATTTTAGAATCAAGCGTAAGTTCTACCGATTCAACGAATCCGATTTTGTAATCAAATTCGAAATCCTTTTGAGTTTTCCAGTCTATTGTGCCTTGATCCTGAGGAAGAGGATCGCCCAAGATTTTGAAAGTTTGTTCTTTCAAATAAGTATTCAGGGATTCACTAAGGATGGAGTTGATCTCTTCTACCAGTACAGAAGTGCCGTACATGTTTTTCACCATAGATATAGGAGCCTTTCCAGGTCTGAATCCTTTGATGTTAGATTTTTTGGCAAAGTCCTTAAGTTTTGCGTCAACCTTAGGTTGGTAATCTGCTTCGTTTAATTTAATTTTAATTAAAGCTTGATTTGCTGAATGCTTGTCTTGTGTGATTTCCAAAGCTCAAAATTTAATAATGAAGATTAACTAAAAACCCCCAATCCCTTTCCTGTAGTTGAAGACAGTTGAGTGATTGAGGGTTCGGTATTTTGTGCGGATAGAGGGACTCGAACCCCCATGCCTCGCGGCGCTAGATCCTAAGTCTAGTGCGTCTACCAATTTCGCCACATCCGCAATACTTACAAAAAATATAGAAATATTCATTCCATATCCAATTGTGGATGCAAATGTAGGTACTATAAAATAAAATGCAATAGCATAAGAAAAAAAATATTCAACATTTGATGCAGGATGGGCTAAGAACCCCATTTTTGTATTAAATTCCTCATGTATGATTGAAGTAGACATAGAAGAAGAAAGAAAAGAAATACTCAAACGGTATCGAAGGCTCTTGAGACACGCGAAGCCTGTTTTAAAGGATGGCGATGCCAAACTTATAAAAAGGGCTTTTAATGTTTCCCTAGAAGCGCACAAAGATATGCGCCGTAAATCGGGTGAGCCTTATATCTATCATCCCTTGGAAGTTGCGTTGGTTTGTGTGGAAGAAATCGGGTTGGGTACTACGTCAATTGTAGCAGCTTTACTTCACGACGTGGTAGAAGATACTGAGTGGGAGTTGGAGGATATTGAGCGGGAGTTTGGATATAAGGTTATGACTATTATAGATGGTCTCACCAAAATTGCCGGAGTATTCGAGTCTGGAAGTTCCCAGCAGGCGGAGAATTTCCGTAAGATGCTGCTTACCCTTTCCGATGATGTTCGGGTTATCTTAATTAAACTGGCTGACCGACTCAATAATATGCGGACGCTGGCAAGTATGCCAAGGCATAAGCAACTGAAAATTGCATCGGAGACAATGTACTTATATGCGCCTCTGGCCCATAGACTTGGTCTTTATGCTATCAAATCTGAGCTGGAAGATCTGTATCTGAAGTATACAGACACAGCTACCTACAAAGAAATTGTTTATAAAATCAATGAATCAAAGTCCTATAGAAATAAATTCATTCGCTCCTTTATTTTACCTATAGATGAAGAGCTGAAAAGGACTGGGTTGGATTTTACGATCAAAGGAAGGCCGAAATCAGTTTTCTCCATCTATAATAAGATGAAGAAGCAAGGGATACCTTTTGAAGAAGTGTATGATCTATTTGCCATTCGAATTATTCTAGATAGTGACCTAGACAGTGAAAAGGCAGATTGCTGGCAGGTGTATTCTATTGTGACGGATTTTTACAGACCAAACCCTGACCGACTTCGGGATTGGATCAGCACACCGCGATCCAATGGCTATGAATCTCTCCATACTACAGTGATGAGTGGAACTGGACAATGGGTAGAAGTGCAGATCCGGACTGAGCGAATGGATGAGATAGCTGAGCGTGGATATGCAGCTCATTGGAAATATAAAGACAGAGAAAATTCCAAAGCGCCATCAGGTCTTGACGATTGGATTACTCAAGTGAGAGGTCTCTTGGAGTCCAATGACGGAAATGCCATCGAATTCATGGATGATTTCCGAGGGAATCTGTTCCATGATGAAGTTTTTGTTTTTACCCCGAAAGGTGATTTGAAGGTTTTACCATTTGGTTCTACGGCGCTGGATTTTGCTTTTGAAATTCATACAGAAGTTGGAGCGAAATGCATTGGTGCAAAAGTCAATCAACGATTAGTTCCTATTTCACATAAACTGAAAAATGGGGACCAGGTAGAGATTCTCACTTCCAATAAACAAAAGCCCACGGAAGACTGGCTCAACAACGTTGTAACTTCCCGGGCTAAAGCAAAAATCAAGGATGCGCTGCGAGAGGATAAAAAGTCAGCTATTCTTGACGGAAGAGAAATTGTACAGCGAAAGCTGAAGCAAATGAAAATGGAATTCAATTCTGAATCTGTCGAAAAACTAAGAGCCTTTTTTGAGCTCAAGACAGCAAATGAATTTTATTTTCGAGTGGGAATAGGGGCTATTGATCCTACATCGATTAAGTCATTTAAGGATTTCAAGGCCACCCAAAAACTCCAAAACAAGTCTACTCAGGAAAAAGTAAGAGACGAGTCATCTTTTACCAAAGAAATTAAAAGTCTAAAAGGACCAGATCATGATCAGCTGTTGATAGGCGAAGACATGGATGTGGTGGATTATATTTTGGCTAAATGCTGTAATCCTATCCCTGGCGATGATGTTTTTGGTTTTGTGACAGTAAATGAAGGAATCAAAATCCATCGTACTTCCTGTCCCAATGCACTCGAACTACTTTCAAATCATGGAAACCGAGTGATCAAAGCAAGGTGGACAAGCCAAAAGGAAATTGCTTTTTTGGCAGGTTTGAGAATTCTTGGTACGGATCGAGTTGGCTTGATCAATGATGTGACAAAAGTGATTTCAAATGAATTGAAAGTAAATATGCGTTCCATTACAGTGGATTCAGATGCAGGTATTTTTGAAGGTACGATTAAGTTGTATGTGCATAGTACTGAGCACTTAGACAAGCTTATCGAAAATTTGGTCGACGTCGATGGAATATTAAAGGTTTCAAGGTTTGATTGATCCAATGAATCTTTTCTTACTTACAAAAGTTATATTTGAAAAAATACCCAGCTAATGGCTTTGAATGCAACCCACTTCGAAGAGGTAAAGAAAATATTTACAGCTTATCTTGAAACTAAAAAGCTCAGAAAGACACCTGAGCGATATGCTATCCTCGAAGAAATCTACTCCCGAACCGGACATTTTGATGTTGAGTCATTATACATCAGCATGAAAAACAAAAATTACCGAGTAAGTAGGGCTACTGTTTATAATACCTTAGATCTTTTAGTTGAATGTGATCTGGTTACCAAGCATCAGTTTGGTCAAAATCTCGCGCAATTCGAAAAGTCCTATGGTTACAAGCAGCATGATCATTTGATATGTACAGATTGCAATCAAGTTCTTGAATTTTGTGACCCTAGAATCCAGAACATTCAAAATACGGTAGGCGAAATTTTAAATTTCAAAGTGCTTCACCACTCTCTAATTTTGTATGGTAATTGTACAAAAGAGAATTGTGAAAACAGAAAGACAGAAACTTCATGAAATTGAGTCAGCCGGTAGCTTTACTCAAGTGGCCTGCGCTGAGTTGATCATTTACAGTGCAAGATTTTTTATTCAAAGACAAATTATAATCCTATGAAACTGACATATAATACAAAAAAAGATGAGCTTGCTCATTACCTATTCATTCAGGGAGATTTGATAGGGGATGAGATGGGACCAAAATTGGTGGAGGTAGTTTCAGACGCTGTGGAAGAGGGTGCCAAGAAGTTTGTGGTCGACCTGAGTGAAGTACGTTATATCAGTTCCAGCGGGATCGGACTTTTGATTACCATGCTTACCAAAATGAGGAATAAGGATGGGGAAGTTTACTTAACAGCTCCATCTGATCATGTGAAAAAACTGCTGATAATCACCAAACTGAATAATATTTTTACAGTTTATGATTCAATAGATGAATTTAAAAAGGCCGATCTAAAATAGGACTTTAGACCACTTTTTAGTCGGGATAAATTTGTTTCACTTTTTAACTGGAGCAAATAATTACCATCATTCTCTTGGTTTTCTTTAGGCTTATCGCAAATTTCACGCTTCAAAAAGTCAAGTGTAACAGATAAGACCGCACATCAAATGAAGATGGATGTACTTCTAGGTCTCCAGTGGGGAGATGAAGGAAAAGGAAAAATAGTAGACGTATTAGCGCCAGAATATGAAATTGTAGCCCGTTTCCAAGGAGGTCCTAATGCGGGACACACCTTAGAATTTGACGGAATAAAGCACGTTTTGCATCAGATTCCATCAGGGATTTTTCGCTCACAGATACTTAATATTATAGGAAATGGTGTCGTTCTAGACCCAATTGTCCTTAAAAGGGAGATTGATGGATTAGGTAAATTCTCCATTGATTACATGAAAAATCTAGTTATCTCTAAGAAAGCTACGATTATCATCCCTACTCATAAACTGCTGGATGCAGCTTTGGAGCAGTCCAAAGGAGATAAGAAAATCGGATCTACTCTTAAAGGGATTGGACCAACTTATCAGGATAAGATTGGAAGAACCGCACTTCGTGTTGGCGATATTCTTAGCCCAGATTTCAAAGAGAAATACGAAGCTCTAGTTGCTAAGCACGAAACTACACTTTCATTCTACAG
Source organism: uncultured Algoriphagus sp. (assembly GCF_963974365.1). Lineage (GTDB taxonomy): Bacteria > Bacteroidota > Bacteroidia > Cytophagales > Cyclobacteriaceae > Algoriphagus. The sequence continues at coordinate 213,832 of NZ_CAXBBX010000013.1, forward strand.
CCATCCTTTGGATGAATTACCAGGAATGGAAGAGCAATTCTTCGCTGCAGTTGAGTTTTTCAAAACTTTAAATCTAATCGATAGCGAATATGTAGTAAATGAAGCTCTGGATTCCAATAAGAGAATTCTGGCTGAAGGAGCTCAAGGTTCATTGCTTGATGTCGATTTTGGAAGCTACCCATTTGTCACAAGTAGCAGCACAATGACTGCCGGTGCCTGTACAGGGTTAGGAGTTGCGCCATCCAAAATCGGAGAGGTTTTTGGGATTTTCAAAGCATACTGTACCCGTGTTGGAAGTGGACCATTCCCTACCGAGCTGTTTGATCAGGATGGTGAGGACATGAGAAAAGAAGGGAATGAATTTGGAAGTACGACCGGCCGCCCAAGAAGATGCGGATGGCTAGACTTGCCGGCACTTCGCTATTCAATTATGATCAATGGCGTCACGCAATTGTTTATGATGAAAGGTGACGTGTTGAACATTTTTGAGCAAATCAAAGTTTGTACGCATTACGAACTTCCTTCTGGAGAGCGAATCGATAAATTAAGCTTTGAAATCACTGAGCAGGAAGTTTCTCCAGTTTACAAAACGATGAAAGGATGGAATCGCTCCTTAGAGAATATTCATTCTTATGACAACTTCCCTACAGAATTGAAAGAATACGTAGAATATTTGGAAGCAGAATTGAACGTTCCGATCAAACTGGTATCCGTAGGTCCAGACCGTACACAGACAATCATGCGTTAGTCCAAGCTAAATTAAATTCTAAGCCCTTGATATTTAAATCAAGGGCTTTTTTATTTCTATGCGTTTAAAGTGTATTTTGGCTCACCCATTAAACCTGCCTTAGAATTGAGACTTACATTTTTTCTAGTTGCCTTTCTCTTGTTATCCGTTAAAACGTTTTCGCAAGTTGGATTCCCTTATTGTGAAACGTTTGCAGACCAGGAGTCATTGGGTGCAGAAACTGTTTTCGGAGGCAGTGCAAAATTGGTAGATGGAGTGCTCCGGCTGACAGAAGCACAACTAGAGCAAACCGGATACATCTATATAGATATCCCTTTTTCTCCAGCATATGGAATAAAATCATCTTTTGAATACTTTATGTATGGTGGAACTGGAGCTGATGGTCTCACTGTATTTCTATTTGACGCAGATGTGCAAAACTTTAAGCCCGGAGGATTCGGAGGATCTTTTGGCTACGCCCAGAGAAACAGCACGCCAGGTATGACCGGTGGTTATTTAGGGATTGGTTTTGATAGTTTTGGGAACTTCAGCAATTCCTCTGAAAGTAAAATCGGGGGATTTCCAGGACCATCAAATAGACTTTATCCTAATAGTATTTCTTTAAGAAAAAATGGGTCAGGTCTTAATGGCTATGAATTTGTGGCTGGGAAAATGACTTTGGACCCTCCAACTGGCCCGCTTGGATTGTCACTAGATGTAGATTATCAATTTCCGCTCAGCTCTGGGGGACAAGGCTCCAGCAGGGTGACTGATCCTGCTTTGCCAGGCTATCGTAAAGTGTTTTTTGAGTTAGAACCAAACCCAAATGGGGTTGGCTACCTGCTTAAACTGGAAATGGTAGTTACTACCATTGCAAATGAGCCAAGGACCATCACTATTTTTCCTGGGATTCCATTTCCTTATGAGGCTCCGAAAAACTTAAAAATTGGATTTGCTGCATCAACAGGAGGAGAAACTAATATTCATGAGATAAGAAATCTGGTTGTCGAAGTTTCAAATGAAGAAGGTCTGAAAAATCCTTCTGGAGTTGATTTTTCAGATTTTGCCTCTTGTGAAGGTCAGGAAAACACCTATTACATTAGCGATGAAGAAGTTATTCTTCCTAACGAAAATAGTGAAATAAGGTGCTTACAATTCTACGCTACTCTAGAAGATATAGAAGAGGAAGTCGATGACATTTGCGCACAAGGCAAATGCCGTGAAGAAAATAGAGTGTTGGAGCTGCCACAGGGGACATTTAAAGCGGGTACGAGCGGTGGTGATTTTACTTTTTTTCCGAATGAGGGATTTACAGATCAAAGTGTCACTGTTTATTACACCATTACAGATACCTATGGGAAAAGCTCTGCAGGAAATGCGATGACATTGAAAATTCAGGAATCACCTGAGCCAATAAATGTTTTTGAAGCAGGGAATGCAGATTTGATCGATGAAGTAAGATTGTGTGGAGGAGAATCAGTGACTTTCACTGCTCAAGGAGGAGAAATCTACGAGCGTTACGAGTGGTATAAGGATGACGTTCTTATTGATGGCGCTCAATCAGATCAACTTATAGCAAACTCAGCTGGTGAATATTTGGTGAAAGCATATAATCGTAAGAACTGCCCAGCTGTATCCAATTCGATTTTTGTGAGTTTCCCTGAATTTCCGGACTTTGATTTCATTTCGCCCGTTGTGGGTTGTGTCCCTGGGCAGTCCGTTGATGTCACAGCAAGTATTGCCAATTATGATCCTTTTATTTACGATTATGAGCTTACTGGTTTGGGGCAAAACTATAGAGATGATGAAATGAAGGAGGTTCTCTTTTCTGGAGAATATGAGTTAAAAGTAAAACATGCTGATTTGGATTGTTTTTCCTCTCCTGGGCAGGTGAGGGTAGTGATTTTGGAAGAAGATCTAGTTGCTGATTTTGAATTTGAAATTCAAGGAACAGGTGTGAAGGGGGAAGAGGATGGAGGTTTTTTTCCTGACGATGTGTTCCAGTTTACAGACCTCTCCCCAAATGGTGCTGAAAGCTGGAGTTGGGATTTTGGGGATGGTTCAGTTTCTACTGAGAAAAACCCTACGCATACTTATGGTAAAAAAGGAGACTTTGATGTTATTCTTACCATTACTAATATGTGGGGCTGTGAAGCTACAGTGATTAAAAGAGTCTCAATCTTACGAAGCTATCGCCTGATGTTTCCAACAGGCTTTACGCCATTAAGTGAAAAGAATCAATTTTTCCTACCAAAATCCAAAGGACTAGTTTCTGGAGAGCTCCTAATATTTAATACTTGGGGAGATTTGATTTTTCGAACAGATGACTTAAAAACCGAAGGTTGGGATGGAAAATTGAAAGGAGAATTATTGAATGCAGGTTTTTATTTTTTTAGATATAATGGTGTAGCAATAGACGGAGAGAAAGTGACTAGGGACGGAAAATTCAAACTAATAAGGTGATGCGTGTTTGGTGGGTATTCGTTCTTTTTTTCATTTCTACCGCTCTGGTGTCTGGACAGGATGTGCAATATTCCCAGTTTTATGCTAATCCTTTTTATCTCAACCCTGCTTTGGCAGGCAGTACTGAACTGACGAGAGTTGGTGTTAATTTCCGTAATCAATGGCCAGCAATGGACCAAAGTTTTGTTGCTTTTACTGCTTATGCGGATCTTTTTTCCAAAAAGTATAATTCCGGATTGGGAGTAATTATTTCGGGGGCAAGAGAATCCTTCACCCAAAGTAGTACCAGTGAAATTGGTTTAGTGTATAGTTATCGACTTCGACTGGGGGAAAAACGATTTCTTCACGTAGGAGCCCAAGGAAGTTTTATTTCTCGAGAAGTGCTTTTTGATCAAGTGATTTTAGGTACTCAAATAGATATAGATAAAGGAGTAATAGTGGGGATCCCAGGTGAGAGCTTTACTGGAGATAGCCGTTTCAGGGCGCCTGACCTCAATGCTGGACTTTTATATTATGAAGAAAAGTTCTGGCTTGGTGTTTCTGCCTTTCATCTTCTGGAGCCTGAAATAAGCTATATAAAAACAGACTCTAATAAACTTCCTGTTAAATACTCGCTCCATGGAGGAGTTAGATTTAATCTGGCACCTGGAAATATTAATGATTATTTCAATAATACCGATCAAGAAAGGTCATTGGCACTTGCATTTAATTACAAATCTCAGGGAGCTTTTGATCAGTTAGATGTTGGAACAGAGTTTTATTTTGAGCCTCTTATCCTTGGTTTTTGGTATAGGGGGCTTCCTTCCAAATATAATTTACCGAATAATGAGTCGTTAATAGGGCTTATTGGAGTTGAGTTTGAGTCAGGGTTAGACTTTGGATATAGCTTTGACTATTCTATTTCAAAGTTGGGGCAGCGAGTTTCAGGCGGAGCTCATGAGGTATCGGTTAGGTACATTTTTTCCACACGAGACCCTAGAAAAAAGTATTACCCTCCGCTACCTACATTCAGATATTAAGCGAAATTTATAGTGTGCAGAATAATACCTCTGCAAATGGAATATCTGCGGAATTTTGGGTTTAGAATTATCATTTATATAGGTCCCATAGTACATTTTCATTTTGCGGAAACTTTTCCCCGTCTCTATCAGGAGCTTACCAGAAAAGAGGCTTA